>JBBINW010000061.1:0-29141 GCA_037443665.1 Betaproteobacteria bacterium | reverse complement strand
GGGCGCGCCCGCGGCCTCGCCGCGCAGCGCGGCCCGCGCCGCCGGCCAGCCCTGCAGCGCCGGCGACCACAGCGCCAGGCCGTCGACGAAGAGCGTGCGCACCGTCGTCATCCGTGGCCGAAGATCAGCACCGCGTTGTTGCCACCGAAGCCGAACGAATGGCTGGCGGCGAAGCGGGCGCGGGCGAAGGCGGGCGCCAGGCGCAGCCGGGCGCCGAAGTCCGCACCCAGGGCCGGGTCGGCCGCCGTGGTGCCCACGGTGCCGGCCTGCAATCCGTCGCACAGCGCAAGGCGGCAGATCAGCGCCGCGACGATGCCGGCTGCACCCATCGTGTGGCCGGTCACACCCTTGGTCGCGCCGGCATGGGTGCCGGCGCCGTAGCGGCGCCCGACCAGCGCGGCCTCGACCTCGTCGTTGCGCGCGCTGGCGGTGCCATGCAGGTTCACGTGGTCGATGGCCTCGGCCGTCAGGTCCGCGCGGGCCAGCGCCGCGTCGAGCGCACGTTCGGCGCCTGCGCCCAACGGATGCGGGCTGGACATGTGGTGCGCATCGTTGGCCTCGCCATGGCCGAGCAGCATGAATGCCCCCCGGCCGCGCTCGAGCAGTGCAAAGCCCGCAGCCTCGCCGACGCTGATGCCGGCGCGCTGCGCGTCGAAGGGCCTGCAGGGCCGCGCGGCCACGAGTCGCAGCGCCGAGAAGCCGAACAGCACGCTTTCGCACAGCGCGTCGACGCCGGCCACGACCACCGCGTCGGCCAGGCCCAGGCGCAGCCAGCGCTCGCCCAGCGCGAACGCCTTGGCACTGGAAGAGCAGGCGGTCGAGACCGTGACGCAGGGTCCCTGCAGTGCCAGTGCCTCCTGCACGAACAGCGCCAAGCCGTGCATCGTGTTCAGGCGCGGGTTGCGCAGCGGCGCCGGAAAACCGCCGTCTACGGCCAGCGTCCGGTAGGCGAGCTCGGAGGCACCGATGGTCGAGGCCGAGGTGCCCAGCACCAGCCCCACGCGCGCGGCCCCGTATCGCTGCCGCGCAGCCAGCGCGGCCTCGATGAATCCGTCGGCCTGCAGGCCCAGCCAGGCCAGCCGGGTGGCGCGGCAGTCCCAGGCCGCCAGCGCCGGCGGCAGCGGCGAAGCCTCGAGGCCTTCGACGCGACCGATCCAGGTCGGCAGTTCGACCCGGCTCCAGTCGTTGCGGATCAGGGCACTGCGGGATTCGCGCAGGGCAACGGCCAGCGCAGGCAGCCCGATGCCGGCGGCGCTGGCGAGTCCGTGGGCCACCACCGATACCGGCACGATCGGGCGGGCATCCGTGCTCACTGTTCAACCCTGCGCGCTGCGCGCTCCGGGACGAGCGCTTCGGAACGGCCGGGCGCGCTCATGCGCTGCACGTCCGCGGCAGCGGGCCGCGGTCGAGCCATTGCGCCCACAGCGCGCGCCACGGTGGCCAGTCGTGGCCGCCCGGTGCCATGGCCACATGGTCGGGCGGCAGCAGCGCGGCCAGCAGCCGGTGGCCTTCGATCAGCCGGTCTTCGTCGCCATACCCGAGCCAGATCGGCGGCGCACCTGGCGGCGGCGCGGACAGCCAGCGCCACAGGGCGTCGTCTATGTCGCCGGCGGCAGCCGGCGCGGCACTGCGCCGCCCGGCGGCAGCGCCGCCGACAGCCTGGATCTCCTGCAGGAGATCCAGGCGACCGAGATAGGGTGCGATCAGGGTCAGCCCTTCGCTGCCGCCCGGGTGGTTCATCGTGTAGCCCAGTGCCACATAGCCGCCGAGCGAGATGCCGCCGAGCCAGATGCGCCGGTAACCCGCAGCGCGGGCCAGTGCAATCACGTCGTCGTGCAGGCGCTGCAGCATGGTGCCGTCGTAGGCGTAACGCAGGTTGGCATCGGCGATCGTCACATCGACCGCCAGGTGCCGCTGCCGCACCGCTGCAACGAAGCCTTCACGCCGCATCTCGGCCGGTGCCATGTAGGCGCCGGTCAGCATCACCAGCAGCACGGGCGCCAGCGTGGCGGCGCAGCCGCGGTCGTCATACAGCTGGTCCATCGGGATCGGGCCCGGGCCGTGCACCCAGGCGCAGCCGCCGAGGCCCAGGCCCACCACCGATGCCGCCGCGGCCACCAGGGCCGCGCGGCGATTCATCATCAGCGGTCGCCGGTCTCGGCAGCACTGTGGATGATCCATATCAGGTGCTGGCTGCCGTCGAAGCCGCCGGAGCCGGCAAAGATCAGCCGCCCCATGCCCTTGTAGACCAGTTCGTCGCGGTAGCGGTCGGAGCCGAAAGCGAACGGGATGAAGGCCTTGCCGGTGACGTACGAGCCCTGATCGTCGGGCTGGCCGAGCAGCTTCATCGCCTTGGCCGCACTCATCCCGATCTTCAGTTGCGTGAACTTCGTGCCCGGCGCGGGCCTGCCGGTGATCTCGCCTTCGCAGTCGTCGATGCCCTTGACCTTATGGCCGTAGCCGGCCTCGACCTTCCTCGCGTCGATCATCTCGCCGGCCGCATTCATTCCGGGCCCGATCTTGGACTCGGCGGCGGCAGCCGGGGCGGCGCTGCTGCCGCTGTCGGACCTGGCGCCGGGCATCATGCTGCAGCCGGCCGGGAAGCAGACGCCAGCCGCCGGGGCCCACACGGTGACGAGACGTGGTTGCGAATTCAGGCTCTCTCCCGTTGGTTGGTGGAAGGCGCGGCGGTGCGCTGGCGCTGCGCCGGAGCCATCCTACCCGCGCCGTGTGACGGCAGCGACCATCTCCCCGGCACAGGCGTGCCGAATGGGCGCGCCCGGATGCGCGCCGTCTTCAGCATAGAACCCGGACCGCGTCAACCGGATGCCGCGCCGGCGGCGGTTCAGCACAACCCGCCGTTGACCGAGATCACCTGGCCGGTGATGTAGCCCGCGGCTGGACCGGCGAGGAATCCCGCCAGGGCGGCCACCTCGTCGGGCGTGCCGGCGCGCTGGGAGGGCACGAGCCGCTTGATGGCCTCGGCGTCGAAGGCACGGCCCGTGCCCGTGGCCATCGGCGAGTCGATGATGCCTGGCGCGATCGCGTTGACTGTCACACCGCGGCTGGCCACCTCCAGCGCCAGGGCCTTGGTCGCGCTGTTCAGCGCCCCCTTGGCGGCGGCGTAGTTGACCTGGCCGCGGTTGCCGGTCAGCGCCGCGACCGACGAAATGCTCAGGATGCGGCCCCAGCGCGTGCGCAGCATCGGCAGCAGCAGCGGCTGGGTGACGCGGAAGAAGCCGTGCAGCGAGACGTCGATGACGCGGTACCACTGCGCCTGCTTCATGGCCGGGAAGACCGCGTCGTCGTGGATGCCGGCGTTGTTGACGACGATCTGCACCGGGCCGCCTTCGAGCATCGCTGCCACGGCGTCGGCGGTCGCGCTGTCGCTGCCCAGGTCGAAGACGCAGGTCTGCGCGCTGCCGCCGGCAGCGCTGATCTCGTCGGCCAGGGTCTGCAATGCCTCGGGCCTCGAGTGACCGTGCAGCAGCACGGTGGCGCCGTCGGCAGCCAGCCGGCGCGCGATCGCCGCGCCGAGGGCGCCGCTGGCACCGGTGACGAGCGCGCGCTTGCCGTGCAGTGGAAGGCTCATGGCGGTCATGGCAGGGCATTGAGGATGACGGTGGCGCGGCCCTCGACGAGCAGCGTGCCGTCGCTATCGCGCACGCTGAACCCGTACAGTGCCTGACCGGCGTCGCCGGCGATGCGTTCCGCGCTGACCAGCAGGTCGCCGTCGATCAGGTCCAGCCGCGGGGCCAGCAGCCGCACGCCGCGCACGCTGGCCAGGAAGCCGGGCGTCGGCGGCGTGCCGGGTGCGGCGCCGAGGGTGCCGTGCAGTGCCATCGCCTGGGCCGCGTATTCGATCGCGCAGGGTGCGGGCAGCTCGCCTGCGTCGCGCAGCGGGTTGGCCGGGTCGCGGTGCGAGGTGGCGCTGCAGACGATGCTGGCTTGGTCCCAAGACAGCAGTCGTTCGAGCAGGCACATGCGACCGCTGTGGGGGATGCGCGCCGCTATGCCCGCGTGGTCCAGCGTGGCCGGGTTCATCGGGCGCCCAGGTGCAACCGCAGCGCCAGGCCGGGCGCGGCTTCGAGGCCCAGCGCGGCGGCCCCGCCGCCGGCCAGGGCGTGCAGCAGCGGCAGCGCGCGGGCGGCGGGGATGGTCTGGCGCAGGGTCTCGAGACCGGGCGCCTCGCAGGCCATGGCCGGCGCCGGCGGGCCGAGTTGCAGCGCCAGCGCTCGCCCTTGCCCCGCAGGCGCCAGCACCAGGGCCAGCGCGAACAGGTCGGCCACCGGGCGCACCGCGTGCAGCGGCTCGGGGTAGGGCAGGTCGCAGGCCACCAGCAGCACCGCCGCGGCGGTGGTCGCGCACTGAACCGCGGCTTCGAGCAGGCCGGCGCCGAAGCTCGCATCGAACGCGGCCAGGCTGGTCGATGGCGCGCGCGACGCCGCGGCGATGTGCCAGTAGCCGGCCGGCGCGTTGTGGACCGAATTGGTGAAGCGCGTCGGCGAGACCAGCCGCTCGGGGGCGGCCAGGGCCTCGCACAGCAGGTGGCAGTTGAGCGGGTCGCCAGTGGACGAGGTGAACACGGTGGCCAGCGGCGCGGGGTCCAGCCCGGCCATCGCGAGCGCCTCGTCGGCGACCGCGATCGACGCCTTGACCAGAGTGCCGGCGCGGCGCCGCTCGGTCGCCGGCAGCCGCTGCGGTGCCGGCACCGCGGTCGGTGATCGCTGCCACGCCGCCGGATCGTGCAGCAGCGCCCGGCCGTCGGCCCAGCTCGCCAGACCCGGGCCGAGCAGGCCGACGCCGATGACGCCGACCTCGATCACGTCGCCGTCCCGAACAGCAGGCAGGCGTTGCTGCCACCGAAGCCGAACGAGTTGCTGGCGGCCACGCGCAGCGCCTGCTCGCGCGGCTGGCGCAGGTAGTTCACCTGCAGTGCGGGGTCGATCTCGCGCACGTTGAGTCCGGCGGGAATGAAGCGGTGCTGCAGCGCGAGGATCGTGATCGCCGCCTCGACGCCGCCGGCCGCACCCAGCGTGTGGCCGGTGTGGCCCTTGGTGCTGCTGCACGCCAGCGTGGTGCCGAAGACGCTGCGCACCGCGACGTCCTCGGCCGCGTCGTTGCCCGGCGTGCCGGTGCCGTGCAGGTTGAGGTAGTCCACGTCCGCCGGCGCCAGTCCCGCCTGGGACAGCCCCGCACGCATCGCCGCGGCGGCGCCGGCGCCGTCGGGGTGCGGGCTGCTCATGTGGTGGGCGTCGCTGCTTTCGCCGGCACCGAGCAGCCACGCGGCGACGCGCTTGGGGTCGCGCTCGAGCAGGGCGAAGGCCGCGCCCTCGCCCAGCGACAGGCCGACACGCCTGGCGTCCCAGGGACGGCAGATGTCGCTGGAAACGAGTTCGAGCGACTTGAAGCCGTACAGCGTGGTCATGCACAGGCTGTCGACGCCGCCGACCACCGCGGCGTCGACGATGCCGAGCTCGACCATCCGCGCCGCCGCGGCGAACACCTTGGCGCTGGAAGAGCAGGCGGTGGAAACGACGTAGGCCGGGCCCTGCAGCGCCAGCGCCTGCCGCACGTAGCGCGCCACCGCGTAGGTGTTTTGCGTCGCGCCATAGTGCAGCCAGGCGGGCAGTGCGCCGGTGGCCGGGTCGCGCTCGCGGTAGGCGATCTCGGTGGCCAGGATGCCCGAGGTGCTCGTGCCCAGGAACACGCCGACGCGCGCCGGGCCCCAGCGCGCCGCCGCCGCGCGCACGCTCGCGGCGAAGTCGTCGGCGCGCAACCCGAGTTCGGCCAGGCGGTTGTTGCGGCAGTCGAACTCGGCCAGGTCGCCGGACAGGGCGACCGCGTCGATGTCCGCGACGACGCCCAGCCAGGTGTCGACGGCGGCGGTCTCGAAGTCCTGTTTCGCCAGCCCGCTGCGCCCGGCCTGCAACGCGGCGAGCGTGGCCGCGCGGCCGACGCCCAGCGCGCTGACCACGGTGTAGTCGGTGACCGCCAGCGGTTTCATCGCGTCTCGCGTGGCGGCAGCGGGTCGGCCACCAGCAGCACGTTGGCGAACGGCGTGCCCCGGCTCATCGGCACGGGTTGCACCGCAAAGCCCAAGCCGCGCAGCAGCGCGGTCCAGGCCGCCAGCGGCCGGCCCCAGGTCGGCGGCATGCGGGGGCCGCGAACGCCGGTGACGACGCGGTCGACCCACTGGCTGACGGCGAAGCCGCGCCGCTCGGCGGCATCGCCGACCCGCAGCAGCAGGCGGCCGACGCCGGGCGAGCCGGCCAGGGCATCGCGTGCCCGTGCCAGCACCGCCTCCTGCGCGGCGTGGTCCACGCAGTGCAGGACGTCGAGGATGAGCACCAGGTCGCAGGCCGGCAGCGCGGCCTCCCGCATGTCGGCGCAGACCAGCCGCGGTGTCGTTCCGGGCGCCAGCGCCAAGCGGTCCAGCGCGGCCTGGCCGCGTGCCAAGTCGCGCGGCATCAGTTCGATGCCGTTGTAGGCCCGGGCCGAGGAAGCGGGCGGCCAGGCCACCGCCCAGTCGCCGCGCGCGGCCATCTCGGCGCAGGCGTGCAGCAGCGCGGCCATCAGGCCCTGGCCGCAACCGATGTCGAGCACGCGCACCGCCCCGGGGGGCAGATCGCCGCGCTCGAGCACGCCGCGGAACACCGGGTCGCGGCCGAGCTTGCCGCGCGCCCAGTGCCACGCCCAGTGGCCTGCCGGGCGGTAAGGGGCGCAGGCGGCGCGGCGCAGCGCCCGCCACGCGGCGTCGCTGCTGGCGTCGCGCAGCGGCGGCGCCGGTGGCAGGGCGTCGCGCTTCACGATCGGCGCGGCGGCACGGCCGCTGCCAGCGTGACCGGGTTCAGGCCGGCGTCGCGGCTGCGTTCGAGGAGTTGCGGCAGCACCTCGAGCAAGACCGGCCGGCCGCGTTCGCTGCGACGGGCATGGCCGTCGTGCAGCAGCAGGATGTCGCCGCCGGCCAGGCCGCGGCTCAGGCGCGCGAGCACGCGGTCGGGGCGGCCCTCGCGGGTGTCGAAGCCGCGCCGGGTCCAGCTCACCAGATGCAGGCTCAGGCGGTGCAGCACCGCGTCGAGCAGCGGATTGCGCAGGCCGGCCGGGGCGCGGAAGCAATGCGGGCGCGTGCCGCTCAGGTCGGCCAGCAGGGCCTGGGCGTCGCCGATCTCGTGCGCCAGGGCCCGCGGGCCGAGCAGCGAGAAATGGTGGCGGTGGCGCAGGCTGTGGTTCTGCACGCTGTGGCCGGCGGCGACAATGCGCCGCACGAGCGCCGGCTGCGCGCGCGCTCGCTCGGCGATGCAGAAGAAGGTGGCGGGCGCGCCGGCGGCGGCCAGCAGGTCGAGCACGGCCGGCGTGACCTCGGGGTCGGGGCCGTCGTCGATCGTGAGCGCGATCTCGCCGCGCGCGGCCGCTGCCGCTGGCAGCCGCGTCAGGTTGGGGCCCAACCAGCCGCTGCGCGGCCACAGGCCGGCAGCACTCAGCCCGGCGTGGTTGAGCAGCACCGCGCCGGCGGCCCACCAGGCCGTCTGCGGTGAGGCCACGGCCGCCACCGCCGCGGCCGCGTGCAGGCCCAGGCTGGCGCGCAGGAAGGGCGGCAGCGGCCAGGGGCCAGCATCGTCGGCGGGGTGGGGCAGGGGTGGGGAGTCGGGTGCCATGCAATCCGGTGCCGGCCTGCGGCATCCGGCACCCTCGGCAAAATTCTCCCACAGCGCCCGCCCTGCGGCCGGGTCAGCGCGGGGTCGCACGCGCAGGCGCGAACGCCGCCGACAGCAGCAGCGCCAGGAGCGCGCCCGGCGCGACCACGCGTCCGATGGCCGACAACGCCGGGATCGCCGACATCGCGATCAGCCCGAACGAGAGCACGGTGGACAGGTTGGCCAGCAGCAGCGAGGCCAGGGTGTCGCTGTCCGGCGGCGCGCCCGCCACGCCGCGTTGGGCGAGCATGTCGAAGAACAGGGCGTAGTTCGACCCCACCGCCACCACCAGCAACAGGCCGACCAGGTGCAGGATGCCCAGCGTGACACCGGCGGCGGCCAGCGCACCCATCGTCAACAGCACCGCCAGCAGCAGCGGCTGGCACACCGCGAGCAGCCGCCGCCACGAGCGCAGCGTCACCGCCATCAGCAGGACCACGCCCAGGGCGCCGAGCAGCGCCTGCGCTTGCGCCTCGCCCAGGTAGCGGGCGTACAGGCGCCTCAGCTCGGCCCCGATCTCCAGCGTCTGCGTGCCGGCCAGCCCGTGCAGCGCAGATTGCACGGCGGTCGTGTCGAGCCGGTCGCCCACCGGCTGCAGCGGCAGCAGCGCCGCCCAGCTGCCGTCAAGGCGCTGCAGCAGCAGCGCGTCAACCAGCGCCCCCAGTGCCGTGCCTTGGAGCGAGGCCAGCGCGACTGGCGCCTGGGTCCGCGCCTGCTGCACCGCATCGACGAAGGGCGCCAGCCGCGCTGACTTCAGCGGCAGCGTGCGCGTGGCTTCGTCCAGCGCCCTGCGCAGCGTGGCGGCGTCGGGCAGGCTCGCCAGGCGGGCTCGTTGCGCCGCCTGGCTCGGCAGCCAACGGGTGACGCTGTCGAAGCCGCCGATCACGCCCTGGTCGACGAGCCCGTCCAGCCGCGCGGCGGTGGCCTCGGTGCGCTGCAGCGTGGCCTGCAGGTCGGGACCTTGCACGACCACCAGCGTGCGCGCGTCGCCGGCACTGAGGTCGGTGCGCAGGCTGGCGTCCAGCGCCAGCGCCTCCTTCGAGATCGGCGACAGCGAGCTCAGCTCGGCGCGCCAGAGTTCGCCGCGCGCCAGCAACACCGCAACGGCCGCCACACCCAGCGCCAGCAGCGGCCGGCGCAGACGCGGCAGCCGTGCCACCCCCCAGGCCGCGATGCCGCCCAGCCGTGGGCGCAGCCCGGCGCGGCGGGTGCCGCCGTCATCGGCCCCGCTGCGCCGCTCGGCAGCACCGCCCGGCATCAACACGGGCAGCACGAAGCGCGTCGCCATGGCTGCGCCGATCAGCCCGGCAATCGAGAACACGCCCAGCTGCGCCAGCCCCGGGAAGCCCGAGAACGCCAGCGCGGCGAAGCCGCACACCGACGTCAGCAACCCGAGCCGCACGGTGGGCCAGCGGCTGGCCAGCCACTGCCGCCAGCCGCCCGGATGCGCCCGGGCCTGGATGAGGTAGTAGATCGCATAGTCCACCGCCTCGCCGATCAGCGTGGTGCCGAATCCGAGCGTGATGCCGTGCACCGAGCCGAAGCCCAGCGACACCGCGGCGATGCCGGCGAGCACGCCGCTGGCCACCGGCAGCATCGCCACCGCCAGCGCCGGCAGGCTGCCGAAGGCCAGCAGCAGCAGCGTGCTCATCAGCAGCATGCCGGCAATCGCCAGCCAGCGGATCTCGCGCTCGATCTGGGCCCGGCTGTCGACGCCGAAGACCGGTGCGCCGCTCATCTTCAACGTCAGGCCGGGTGCGGCGACGCGGACGAAGTCCTGGCGCACCCGCTCGATCGCCACCGCCTGCGCGTCGAGGTCGGCGCCGGCGGCGCGCACCCCGGCCACCAGCAGCGCACGCGGCGCGTGGCGCGAGGCCCACACGCCGTCCTCGGTGCGCGGCGCGCGGGCCGGGATCAGACTCTCGGCGATGCGCTGCGTCTCGCCGGTGGGGTCGCGGTCCAGCAACGGCTTGACCGCGTTGCCTGCCGGCGTGCCCAGCAGCGACAGGGTTTCGGTGATCGCCGCGCGCAGCCCCGCGGGCGTGAAATGCGCCGCATCGACCGCCGGGCTGAGCTGGTAGCGGTGCTCGAACAGCCAGGTGCCGATGCCGGCGAAGCCGTCGCTCTGGCCGTTCTGCACCTGCTCGAACAGGCCGCTGGCGCGCAGCGCGGCGGCCAGCGCGCGCGATGCCTGGGCACGGGCGTGCGCATCGCCGCCATCGATGCCGATCAGCAGCGTGCGCGCCGGCGCGCCGCTCTGCAACTGCTCGATCAGCACGCGCTGCTGCGGGTCGGGGCTCGCCGGCAGGAAGGCCGAGAGGTCGGCCGTGAAATGGGTGTGCGCGATCTGCCACCCGGCGGCCAGTACCAGCACCAGCCAGAGCAGCAGCGCGGTGGCACGCCGGCGCAAGGGCAGGTCCGGCGCTCGCTCGTGCGCCGGCGCAGGCGGCACGGCGCGGCGGTCGCCGAAGACCGATCCGCTCATCGCGGCAACGACGCCGCCGGCGCCCCGCCGGCGGCCGGCAACGGCGAGACGATCATCAGTGAATGGTCGCCGCCGGACAGCCACAGTTCGACACTGCGCAGGTCGCTGCCCTGGCCGGCCATCTTCAGCTCGCGCACCTGCTGGCCGAGTTGCGCGTGCAGCGGCGTCAGCGTCAGCGTCCACAGCGCCGGGCCGCCTTCGACCCGGGCTTCGAAGTGCCGGCGCAGCCCGGCCGCGTCGCCGCCGAGCGTGCTGCGCACGGCGTCGAGCAGCGCCGTGAGCTCGGGCACCGCGTCCAGCGCCATCTGGCGGCTGCGGCCGTCGCGTTTGAGGGTGACCGTGTTGCCGTCGACGCTCATCGATTCGACGAGCGGCTCGAGTGTCTGGCGCACGAAGTGGTCGGGGGCGGTGAAGCTGAGCGTACCGCTGGCCCGCAGCGGACCGTCGATGCCGCTGACGAAGCGCTCCTCGGTGAACGTGGCCCGGGCGCTCTTGCGCTGGGCCAGCAGGCGGGTCAGCGTGTCGAGGTCGAAGCTGGCCCAAGCCGGCACGGCCAGCATCGCCGCGGCCAGCAAGACCGCCGCGCGTGCGGACCGGACGAAGGGAAGCCGGGCCGGGGGTCGGTCAGGCATCGCGCGGCGCATCCTCGCACCAGTAGTCGAAGAAGTTGAACCAGTTGAAGGGCACTTCGCGCGCCAGTGCCTCGAGCTGCGCGACGTAGGCTCGCAGCGCGTCCTGTACGCGGCGCTCGCGCTCGGCAGCGTCGGTGATCGGGTCCCTGAAGTCGGCCAGCGGCATGAAGCGCACCTCGTAGCGCCGCCCGCCGCGGTACAGCCCGACCATGAAGACGACGCGCTGGCGCAGCAGCAGCGCCAAGCGCAACGGGCCGTCGGTGAAGCGCGCCGGTTGGCCGAGGAAGGGCAGGGTGACAGTGCCGCCCTGGCGCGCGTCGCCGGCCAGGAAGCGGTCGCCGAGCAGGCCGACCAGGCCGCCGGCGTCCAGCCAGTCGCGGATCGCCAGCGTCGAGCCGCTGCGGCCGATGGCGATGATGCCGAGCCTGAACCCGGGCGCCAGCGTCTGCAGCACGCCGTGGATCTTGCGTGCGTTGTCGGGGTACATGACCATCGCCACGCGCAGCCCCGGCCGGCTGTCGCCGATCGCGTGCAGGGCCTCGAAGCTGCCGACGTGGGCGCCGAGCAGGAATGCGCCGCGGCCTTCGGCCAGCGACGCGTCGACGAGGTCGGCGCGGTGGATGCGGATATCGAACACGTCCATGCGGCCGCGCACGAAATAGACGCGGTCGAGCACGGTGGACGCGAAGGCATGGATGTGCCGATAGACGTCGCGCCAGCGTGCCTGCCGGCCCAGCGCCCGGCCGAGGAAGCGCGCCGAATGCCGCCGCGGCACGGGCGCGAAAAGCAGGTAGTACAGCGTGATCGGATGCAGCAGCAGGCGCGCCACCGGGCGGCCCAGCGTGACCGCGATCCAGGCCATCGCGCGCAGCGCGGGCATGTTGCTGCGCTCGTCGCGCGCAGCCCATTTGGCCGCGGCCACCGGCTTGGGCGGCGGCATGGCCGTGCTCACCGGGCTGCCCTTCGCGCTGCGCGCTTCGGGATGAGCGCTTCGGAGCGGCCGGGCGCGCTCATCCCGGCCCCGCCGAGAGCTGCCCGCGCGCCACCGCGTCCGGCCCGACGCGGACCTCGAAGGCAATGCAGGCGCCCTGCGCACGCAGGGCCACCTGCAGCCGGGTGTCGGGCTCGACCGGCCTCAGGAACTTGGCACTGTCAATGCGCGGCGTCCGGCCGAGACGCTCGCGCAGGGCAGGCTGGCCATCCAGCGCCTGCATCACCAGCGACAGCAACGCCGCGCCCGGCAGCAATGGCCGGCCGGGAAAGTGGCCGGCGAAGGCAGGGTGGCCGGGTGCGATGTGGAAGTGGGCCTCGGCGACGGTGCCATCCGCGGCCGCCGGCGACGGCGGGACCTCGGCCTCGCCCAGCGTCGCCAGCGCGAAGCGCCGCAGCGCCGCTGCGGTGAGCTTGCCAGTGGCCTCGCGCGGCAACGCCTCGACCTTGACGACGCGCCGGGGGACGAAGGCCGGCTCGAGGTGCCGGCGCAGCGCGGCGACGATCTGGCGCTCCGGCAGCGCCGGTGCGACGACGAAGGCCACCGGCCGGACGACCTCCTCGGCGACCGCGTCGGGCAGCCAGAACGCGCCGTCGTCGACGCCTGCGATGCGGTTGAGGTGGAAGTTCAGGTGCGCCAGCGAGCTGCGCTTGCCGGCCACGTGAATCAGGTCGTTGGCGCGGCCGAGGAGGCGGAAACGCCGCGCATCGAGCAGTTCGAGCACGTCGGCCAGCGGCGTCGGCGACTCGACATGGCCGCCGGCGACGACGAAACGCTCGGCGTCGGCGATCTGCTCGCGCGCAAGGCGCAACCCGCCCAGCGTGGTCCAGGTGTCGCCGGCCGTCGTGCGCCGGCTCGCGACCTGGCCGGCCTCGGTGCAGCCGTAGATCTCGATCAACGGCCCGCCGAACGCAGCCTCGGCCTCGGCGGCGAGCTGCGGTGACAGCGGCGCCGTGGCCGACAGCAGCAACTCGGCCGGCGCAAGCGCGAGCCCGGCGCGCAACAGCGTCTTGAGGTGGAACGGCGTCGTCACCAGCGCGCGTGGCCGCGGCACGCGGGCCAGCGCGGCGGCGATGTCGGCGGGGTAGAAAGGCCGCCCGGCGTCGAACGCGGCGCCGCCCAGCAGCGCCAGCAGCACGCTGGACTCCAGGCCGTAGCTGTGTTGGGCCGGCACGGTGGCGACCAGGGTCAGCCCGGCCAGCGTCGGGCGGCCGATCATGTCGGCCAGACGCCCGGCCTCGGCGGCGATGTTGGCAACCAGCGGCCCCCAGCGCTTGGCATGCGGCTGCGGCGCGCCGGTCGAGCCCGAGGTCAGCAGGCACACCGCCTCGAGGTCGGACGCGATCAGCGGCAACTCGCGCTGCTCGGTCAGCGGCACGACATCGGCCGGTCGCCGCACCGCGATGCGCGGCAGCGCGCCGGTGTCGAGCGCGGCATCGTCGGCCAGCACATAAGGTGCGGCGCCGGCGGCGGGCACCTGGCGCAGCGTCTCGGGCAAGGCGTTGGGCGGCATCAGGCTGGTCTGCCCGCGCAGCAACGCCGCGGCCAGGCCGAGCGCGAAGTGGTAGCGGTCGTGGCACAGGTTGATCGGCCGGCCGCTGGCGGGCAGCCGCTCGGCGAACGCCAGCGCCTCGGCGACGAACAGGCCGGCGCTGACCGGGCGACCTTGGCACCAGGCCAGCGGCGCGGCGAGGTCGGCCGCAGACAGCAGGGGCAGGGCCGGGCCCGAGGCGGCGCTCACTGCACTCCCCTCCGCGCTGCGCGCTGCGGGATGAGCGCTTCGAAAATGGCCGGGCACACTCATGGCCGCGCGGTTTCCCCGCCGGCGGCACGGTAGGCGCGGATCGCGGCGCGCAGCGAGACGCGCTCGAATTCGGGATGGCGGCGGTAGCGGATCGCGTGCTCGACGACGAACAGCGCGCCGCCGAAAAGAGGCGTCAGCACGTTGCCGAACAGCGACCACCACGACCAGGGCGCGAACAGGTAGATCAGAACCGACGCCACTACCATGGCCGCAAAATAGGCCGTCCACAGCCCCGTCAGCCAGCGCGTGTAGGCCTGCATCGCCGGAGTGAAGCGCTGGTGCAGGCCTCGCGCGATCGCCGTGATCAGCGGCGTGCCGCCGGCGCGCAGCGTGAGGCCAAAGCCCAGGCCGAGCGCGGCATGGATGCCTGCGTGCTGCAGCACGTACATGCGATTGATGTCGGCCACGCCGCCGCGCGCGACCACCAGCGCCAGCAGTCCCACGCCGACGACACAGCCCAGCAGTACCAACGGCTGGCGCCGCTGCCAGCCGGCGCCCGCCAGTGCCAGCACGAGCGGGCCGAACAGCACCGCCACGGCCCAGGGCCGGTTCGGCGCGTGCAGCATCAGCCAAAGGCCGAGCAGCGCGTAAGCCGCCAGCGCCGCCACTGCCGCCACGGCCACGGCGATGCCGGAACGGTCCGCGCCGGCTGCGGGCTTACTGGGTGCGATGCTGGGCGACATGGGCCGCCAGACTGCGCAGGTTCTGGAAGATCTTCTCGTTGTCCTCGTCGTCGGAGCGCAGCTGGAAGCCGTAGCGGCGCGAGACCTCGAGCGCGACCTCCAGGATGTCGATCGAGTCCAGGCCCAGCCCGTCGCCGAACAGCGGCGCGGTGGGGTCGATGTCGGCCGGCGCCATCTCGAGGTTCAGCGCCTCGACGAACAGCCCGGCCAGGTCACGTTCCAGCGCCTCGGCCGCCTGCGGGATGGCAGCGGCTGGCGCGGCGGCGGATGCTGATTTGGACGCGGAAGGCGGCACGGACACGAATACGACTCCCCTGATGGCGGCTCCGACGGCATACCGAGTCTTGAATTGTAGGCGGGCGTCGGCAGCGCACCGCCGAAGGGCTGCGACCTTCCGAGGCTGCTTGCTAAATGCCCTTGAACAGGTGCGCGTAGAGGCGGCTGGCGATGAGCTTTTCGGGCCGGCCCCGCAGCGTCAGCGTGACCTTGCCCGATTCCTCGCGCCGCGCGGTGGCGATGGCGCGTGCCTGCACCACGGTGCCGCGATGCACCTGCCAGAACTGCGCCGGGTCGAGCTGCGGCAGCAGTTCGCGCAGCGAGGTGCGGATGAGGTGCTCGCGCTCGGCGGTGACGACGCGCAGGTACTTGTCGGCGGCCTCGAAGTAGATCACCTTGGTCACCGGCACGAGGTGCACCAGGTTGCCGGCCTGGGCCTGGATCACCTCGAGCCGCGGCGTCGCCGGCGCCGGGGCGCCGGCGACGCCTTGAGCGCCCAGCAGACCACGCAGCAGGCCCACGCTGTGGCGCAAGGCCTCGGCCTTCGGCGCGTGGTCGGCCAGTCTGGCCTGCAGCCGCGCTACGCAGGCCGCCAGCCGTGCCGGGTCCACCGGCTTGACGAGGTAGTCAACCGCCTGCGCCGCGAAGGCCTGCAGCGCGTAGTCGTCGTAGGCGGTGACGAAGACGATCAGCGGGAAGGCCGGGCCGTCGGGCGCGTCGGGCCAGTCCTCGGCCAGCGCCTGCGCCGCCTCCAGGCCGCTGCAGCCGGGCATGCGGATGTCGAGGAAGCAGACCTCGGGGCACAGCGCCAGCGCCCGCTCGACGGCAGCCAGGCCGTCGCCGACCAGCGCCGCGACCTCGAGCTCGGGCCAGACGGCCGCCAGGTCGGCACGCAGGCCTTCGGCCAGCACGGGCTCGTCTTCGGCGATCAGACAACGCGGGGTGTTTACGCCGGCTCCCGGCGGTCGGCCGGCCCGGGCGGCCGGGCCGGCGTGGCCGGCGCCGGGTCAGGGCTTGTGCTCGGCCGCTTGCCCGGCACCGCGATCGGCAGCAGCACCGTTGCGAGCACGCCGCCCTGCCCATCCTGCGCCGCGTGCAGCACCAGGCTGGCGCGGTCGCCGTACAGCGCCGCCAGGCGGGCACGCACCTGCGCCAGCCCGAATGTGCTGCCGGCGGCGACGCCCGCATCGGCCAGGCCGACGCCGGTGTCGCGCACCGTCAGCTGCAGCAGCGAGCCATCGCACCGCGCGGCGACCTCGATGCAGCCACCCTCGACCCTGGGCTCTAGGCCGTGCTTGATCGCGTTCTCGACCAGCGGCTGCAGCAGCAGCGGCGGCACCGGAAGGCCGCGCAGCCCGGGGTCGAGATCGAAGTGCACGGCCAGCCGCGGCCCCATGCGCATGCTCATCAGCGCCAGATAGTCGGCCAGGTGTTCGAACTCCGCTGCCAGCGCATGCTCGCCCTGCCGCGACGCCTTCAGCGTGGTGCGCAGGAAGGCGATCAACCGGTCGAGCATGGCCTGTGCGCGAGGCGGGTCCAGCCCGATCAGCACGCGCAGGTTGGCCAGCGTGTTGAACAGCATGTGCGGCTCGAGCTGCGACAGCAGCAGCGCGAGCTGGGTCTCGGCGGCCAGGCGCTGCGCCGCCTCGGCTTGCGCGCGGGCGCTGGCCAGCCGCTCCATCGTGCTGAGCACGAACACCGCGATGCCGGTGGCGAGCACGCTGAGCGTCAGCGTGAATCGCGTGCTGCCGGAGCTGAATTGCAACAGGCTGGGCGACGTGCGGCCGGTGATCAGGTCGGCCAGCCAGATACCCGACGCCGGCCCGAGCAGCACGGCCAGGATCACCGCCGGGACGACGCCGCGCCAGCCGTTGCCGAAGCCCGAGGCATCGGGCGGCAGCCCGCGCCCGGCGCGCAGGCGGTCGATGAGCCACGCCGCGGCCAGCCTCGTGAGCTCGGTGACGGTGAGGCAGGCGGCGCCGATGAGCCCCGAATAGACGATATTGGTGCCGAAGCCGCCGCCGTCGAGCGCCGTCAGCAGCAACGCGATGCCAAGGCAAAGCAAGGCCACCAAGCCTGCCGTGCGCGAAAAGCGTCGGCATAGGCGGGCCAGCGCGGCGCCGGTCGCGGTCTGGCCGGGGACCGCGGACGGGCAGGTGGGGCCGGCGGAAGGGGAGGAGACGGGAGGGGCGGCCATCGGCACCGATTGTGGCCAAGCCCCGGCGGCGACTGGGCCACATTGCGACGGCGCGCCGCCGGCGCGCGCGAAGCGCCGCCCGGCGAGAGCCAGCGGGGCACCCAGCCGCCGTGGGGCCGTTCGATCGGGTCCGCCCCGTGCGCGCTGCCGGATCAACGGCGCGAACCGCCCAGCAACGATCCGAGCACGCCGCGCACGATCTCGCGGCCCACGGCCGAGCCGATGCTGCGCATCGCCGACGAGGCCACCTTCTCGGCCAGCCCTTCATGGCGGCCACCTCGCGGGCCGGTGCTGCCGAAGAGCACGCCCTTCGGCCCGTCGACCACGCTGTCGAGCGCACCGCTGCCAGCGCTCGGCCGCGGTCCACCACCTTCTCGAAGGTACCCGCCACCAATGAATCCTGGATCAAGGCCTGGCGCGCCTCGGGCGTGATCGGCCCCAGCCGGCTGCCCGGCAGCAGCACGTAGGCGCGCTCGGTGACACTGGGCCGGCCCTTGGCGTCGAGGAAGCTGACCAGTGCCTGGCCGACCGCGAGCTCGGTGATCGCGGCGGCCGTCTCGCCGAGCTTCGGGTTCGGGCGCATCGCGTCGGCGGCCGACTTGACGCCCTTCTGGTCGCGCGAGGTGAACGCGCTCAGCGCGTGCTGCACGCGATTGCCGAGTTGCGCGAGCGCGGTGTCCGGGACGTCGAGCGGTTTGGGGTCACGAAATGGATGCCCCGCCCAGGCTGCGCACCAGGTGCACGACGAGCTCGATGCGCTCGATCAGCACCGCCGGCGTGTCGCGGAACAGCAGGTGCGCCTCGCCGAAGAAGAACACCAGCTTCGGCGCCTCGAGGTCGCCGACCTCGGGCAGGCGCTCGAACAGCCCCGACAGCAGCCACGGCAGCACGGTGGCGTACAGGGCGGCGCGTTCATCCGCTCGTCGGCAGCGAGGATGTTGACGACGCCCTGGCCGTTCAGCGTCTGCATCAGGTCGGCGATGGCCAGCATCGGTGTGCCGAAGCACCGGTCGCCGCCTTGCTCCTCGAGCTGCATCAGCCCGCGCTGGAGCGCTCCGACGCTGACCGCGCCGATGTTGCCGTACTGCGTCTGGAACCGGGCGCCGTTGTCGCCCACGTCCTGCAGCAGCGCGCGCAGGTCCTTCAGGTCGAGCAGCGCCAGTCCGTTGTCATCGGCGATCTCGAACACGAGGCTGAGCAGGCCGGCCTGGATCTCGTTGAGCGCCAGCATGCGCGCCAGCCGCGGCGGGCCGAGGTCGGAGACGGTGCTCCGCACCGGGTGGCCCTGCTCGCCGAACACGTCCGACAGCGTGGTCGGGCCGTGCGCCGGTGCGGGCATGGGCAGGCCGCGCTCCTGCGGCACGGTGGCGAGCTTGGGCGGCAGGCTGCCGACCTGGCTGATGCCTCCGAGGTCGCCCTTGACGTCGGCCATGAACAGCGGCACGCCCAGGCGGCTGAAGCCTTCGGCCAGGGTCTGCAGCGTGAACGTCTTGCCGGTGCCGGTGGCGAGGGTGATCAGGCCGTGGCGGTTGGCCATCTCCGGCAGCAGCCCGCACTGAACGTCGCCATGCATCGCGACCGGGCATCGCGGGCACCTGAACCGGGATGCCCCCGAGCCTAGGAGATGCTCAGCGGGCGCCGGCGCGGGCGGGACGCACGCGCCGCAGGGGCCTCAAGCCCGCAGCTTGTCCAGGCTGGATCGGCACCAGGCGCGGTCGCCGTTGCTCAGTTCAGCGAAGGCGGCTTCCGCGCCAGCGACGGCCCGGGCGTGGCCGGCGCCCTCGCCCGCAGCGCGTTCGGCCACGCCCAGCGCCTCGAAGGCGAAGAAACGCTCCAGCGCCGGCGCGTCATGCGCCCGGACGATCTCGAGACAGGCCCGCGCGTGCTGCAGCGCCTGCGCCGGCTCGCCGGCCTGCAGCCAGGTCATCGCCAGCCGGTACTCGGCGCGCTCGGTCTCGAGCCAGGTGCCGGCCAGCGCCCAGTGGCGTCGAGCGGCCTCGGCCGCCGCGATCATCAGCGCGCGCTCGTCGCTGCTGCGCGCGGGCTTTTCCTCCAGCGTGCAGGCCAGATTGTTGGCGGTGATGGCCAGCGCGCGGTGCATCGGGTCGGAGGTCGGCAGCGCCGCCGTTTCGGCTTCATCGAGGGCTTGTCGGAGCTGTGCAGCCGCGCGCGGCGTCTCGCGCTCGGCCAGGTGGGCCGCGGCCATCGCGGTGATGCGGATGCGGTCGGAAACCGGGTACCCCTCCAATTCCGCGCTCTCGCCTGCGCACAGGCGCAGGCTCGCGATGCCGCGCCGCAGCTCGGCACGCGCCCCGTCGCCGCAGGCCGGATGCGCGGTCAGGCCCTCGAGCACCGCGCGGCCTTCGACGAGGCTGCCCAGATGCGTGCCATGCACGTGGTTCAGCAGCAGTGCCAGGCGCGAGAGCTGCGCCTCGGTGGCGGCCAGCGCCGGGCCCCGCGTTTGCAGGTCGTGGGCCACTGCGGCAGGCTCGTCTGCATGCCGGTCCCAGGCGCGGTCGATGAAGGCGTCGAAGTCGCGGTCGTCTCGGTCGGTCGTCACGGTCGTGACGGTAGCGCCTGCGCGCGCCGCCGCCAAGGTGGCAACCGCGGGTCTGCCGCGCTGTCGCAGGGCCGGGATCGGGCGCAAGACTAAAATGTCCGGTTCCTCAGCAGACAGCAGCATCCCTTCATGGCCGGTCATTCGAAGTGGGCCAACATCCAGCACCGCAAGGGCCGCCAGGACGAGAAACGCGGCAAGGCCTGGACCCGCGTGATCCGCGAGATCATGGTCGCGGCACGGCTGGGCGGCGGCGACGTCAGCGCCAACCCTCGACTGCGGCTGGCGATCGAGAAGGCCAAGGCGGTGAACCTGCCGGTGGAAACGGTCAAGCGCAACATCGACAAGGCCACGGGTAACCTCGAAGGCGTCAGCTACGAGGAGATCCGGTACGAGGGCTACGGCATCGGCGGCGCCGCGATCATCGTCGACTGCATGACCGACAACCGCGTGCGCACGGTGGCCGAGGTTCGCCACGCCTTCAGCAAGTACGGTGGCAACCTGGGCACCGAAGGCTCGGTGGCGTTCCAGTTCCGGCATTGCGGGCAGTTCGTCTTCGCGCCCGGCACGAGCGAGGATAAGGTGATGGAAGTGGCGCTGGACGCCGGCGCCGACGACGTCGTCGCCGGCGACGACGGCTCGATCGAGGCGCTCTGCCCGCCGGCCGACTTCGAGGCCGTCAGGGCGGCGCTCGAGGCCGCCGGTCTGAAGCCCGAGATCGCCGAAGTCACCTGGCGGGCCGAGAACCCGATCGAACTGGCCGGCGAAGACGGCGCGCGGATGCAGAAGCTGCTGGACGTCATCGAGGATCTCGACGACGTGCAGGACGTCTATCACAACGCGCTGATCTCCGAATGAGCGCGACATGAAGGTGCTCGTCATCGGTGGCGGCGGTCGCGAGCATGCGCTGGCCTGGAAGCTGGCCCAGGGCGAGCGCGTGCAGACCGTGTTCGTGGCGCCGGGCAACGGCGGCACGGCGATGGATCCGGCGTTGCGCAACGTGCCGCTCACCGACCCCGCGCGACTCGCCGATTTCGCGGTTGCCGAGAAGGTGGCGCTGACGGTCGTCGGACCCGAGGCGCCGTTGGCCGCCGGCGTGGTCGACCTGTTCCGCGGCCGTGGTCTGCGCATCTTCGGACCGACCCGGGCCGCCGCACGGCTCGAGAGCTCCAAGGCCTTCGCCAAGGAGTTCATGCAGCGCCACGGCATCCCGACCGCGCTCTACGCCACCTTCACCGATCCGGCCGCGGCGCATGCGCATGTCGATCGCCACGGCGCGCCGATCGTCGTCAAGGCCGACGGCCTGGCCGCCGGCAAGGGCGTGGTGGTGGCGACGACTGCGGCCGAAGCCCATGCCGCGATCGACGACATGCTGGACACCAACCGCCTCGGCGTGAGCCACAACGCCGACGGCGCGCGCGTCGTGATCGAGGATTTCATGGCCGGCGAGGAGGCCAGCTTCATCGTGCTGTCCGACGGCAGGACCGTGCTCACGCTGGCCACCAGCCAGGACCACAAGCGCATCGGCGACGGCGACACCGGCCCCAACACCGGCGGCATGGGTGCGTACTCGCCGGCGCCGGTGGTCACGCCCAACGTGCACGCCAAGGTGATGCACGAGATCATCCAGCCGACCATCGCCGGCATGGCCAGGGACGGCATCCCGTTCAGCGGCTTCCTGTACGCCGGGCTGATGATCGACGCGCAGGGCCAGCCGCGCACGGTGGAGTTCAACTGCCGGCTGGGCGACCCCGAGGCCGAGGTGATCCTGATGCGGCTGAAGAGCGACCTGTTCGAGGTGCTGATGCAGGCCACCGAAGGCCACCTCGACGGCGTCGAGTTGCAATGGGACCGCCGCACCGCGCTGGGCGTGGTGATGGCCGCCCACGGCTACCCGGGCGCGCCGCGCAAGGGCGACGCCATCACCGGCCTGCCCGCGGGCGGCGCCGACCTGCAGGTGTTCCACGCCGGCACCGCGCTCGACGGCGGCCGGCTGCTGAGCAGCGGCGGCCGTGTGCTGTGCGTGACGGCGCTGGCGGATTCCGTTCGGCTGGCGCAGCAGCGCGCGCTGGAGGCGGTGCGGCAGATCCATTTCGACGGTGCGCAGTGGCGAAACGACATCGGCCACCGCGCGATCAAGCATTGACCCCCCCGAAGTGCCTTCGGCGCCTCGGCCCAGGGGGCGCCGCCAGCGGCCCGGCGAAGCCGGTTCCGCGGCGGCCGCTTGGAGCCCCCTTGATACGCCAGAACTGAAGAGATGATCGACGTCGCCGCTGTCCGCACCTACCTGCTCGGCCTGCAGGGCCGCATCGTCGAGGCCCTGCAGTCGGAGGACGGCCTGCCGTTCCGCCGCGACGAGTGGACACGTCCGGCCGGGGGCAAGCTGGAGGGCGACGGCCTGTCGCAGTTGCTGGAAGAGGGCAAGCTGCTCGAGCGCGGCGGCTGCAACTTCAGCCACGTCAAGGGCGCGGCGCTGCCGCCTTCGGCGACCCAGCACCGTGGCGAGCTCGCCGGCGCGCCGTTCGAGGCGCTGGGCGTCTCGCTGGTCATGCACCCGCGCAACCCCTTCGTGCCCACGGTGCACATGAACGTGCGGCTGCTGGCGGCGTTCCCGGCGGCTCGCGAGGCGGTGACCTGGTTCGGCGGCGGCATGGACCTCACGCCCTACTACGCCTTCGAGGACGATGCGCGCCACTTCCACCGCACCTGCGCCCACGCGCTGGCGCCGTTCGGCGCCGACAAGTACCCGCGCTTCAAGCAATGGTGCGACGAGTACTTCTTCTTGAAGCACCGCAACGAGCCGCGCGGCATCGGCGGCGTGTTCTTCGACGACTTCAACGACGGCGGCTTCGACGCCGGCTTCGCGATGATCCGCGCCGTCGGCGACGCCTTCGTCCCGGCCTACCTGCCCATCGTCCAGCGCCGGCGCGAGACGCCCTACGGCGAGCGCGAGCGCGACTTCCAGGCCTGGCGCCGCGGCCGCTACGTCGAGTTCAACCTGGTCTGGGACCGCGGCACGCACTTCGGCCTTCACGGCGGCGGCCGCACCGAGAGCATCCTGATGAGCATGCCGCCGATCGTCAAGTGGCGCTACGACTGGCACCCCGAGGCGGGCACGCCCGAGGCCCGGCTGGCGAGTGACTTCCTGCGCCCTCGCGACTGGCTGAATGAGTAGGCGGGTGGGCCTCTTCGGGGGCACCTTCGACCCGGTGCACAACGCGCATCTCGCGCTCGCGCACGCGGCGCTGGCCGAACTGGCGCTCGACGAGGTGCGTTGGATCCCCAGCGGCCAGCCCTGGCAGAAGGAGGAGCGCCGCATCACCGCAGCCCGGCACCGCGAAGCGATGGTGCGGCTGGCGATCGACGGCGAGCCGCGCTTCGTGCTCGAGCGCATCGAGATCGAACGTGAGGGCCCGAGCTTCACGCTCGACACGGTGCAGGCGCTGGTCGCCGCCGAGCCGCACACCGAGTGGGTGCTGGTCATCGGGCAGGACCAGTACGCCGGCCTGCACACCTGGCGCGACTGGCAGCACCTGCTCGGCCTGGTGACGCTGGCGGTGGCCAACCGCCCGGGCCCGCGCCGCCAACCGGCGCCCGAGGTGCGGGCCTTCGACCACCGCGCGGTGCCGCTGCCGATGCTCGACATCTCGTCGACCGAGATCCGCCGTCGTGTCGGTGCGGGGCAGGATATCTCGCAACTGGTGCCGCCGCAGGTGGCGCGCTATATTGACCTGCACGGCCTGTACCGTGCCGGAGCCGCAGGCGATCAACCCTTACCCGGGAGCTGAATGGATATTCGAAAGCTGCAACGCGCCATCGTCGATGGCCTCGAAGACGTCAAGGCACAGCAGATCGCCGTCTTCAACACCGAGCACCTGAGCTCGATGTTCGAGCGCGTGATCATCGCCTCGGGCACCAGCAACCGGCAGACCAAGGCCCTGGCGGCCAGCGTGCGCGACGCCGTCAAGTCGCGCGGCATGCAGGTCATGAGCACCGAAGGCGAGGACAACGGCGAGTGGATCATCGTCGATTGCGGTGCCGCAGTGGCCCACATCATGCAGCCCGCGATCCGCGACTACTACCACCTCGAGGAGATCTGGGGCGGCAAGGCCGTGCGCATGAAGGTCGGCGAGGTCAACGCCCGGCTCGTCAAGGCCAGCGAGCCGGTGCCGGCTGCACATGCCGCGCCGCGCGCGGCACCGGCTGCACAACGGGCGCCGAAGAAGGCCGCCGCCGGCCGGCCCGCAGCGAAGCAGCCGTCGGCGCGCAAGTCCGCGGTCGAGAAGGCAGAGAACAAGACGGCGGCATACAAGCGGGTCGCTGCCAAGACCTCGACACGCCGTGCCGCCGGACCCAGGAGCGGCGCGACGAAGGCCGCCGCCAAGGCGCCCGCCGCGCGCAAGACCGTGCGTTCGCGCTGAGGCCATGAAGCTGCTGGTGGTGGCCGTGGGCCAGCGCCAGCCGGCCTGGGCCGACGCGGCCTGGGCCGACTTCGCCAAACGCTTCCCGCCCGAGATGCGGCTCGAACTGAGGGCGCTGAAGACCGAGCCGCGCAGCACCGGCAGGACGGCGGCGCAGTGCATGGCCGCCGAGGCGGCGCGCGTCGAGGCCGCCTGCCCCAGGGGTGCACACCGGGTCGTGCTCGACGAGCACGGCGCGCGGCTGACCACTGTGCAACTCGCCGACCGGCTCCGCGCCTGGCGCGGCGAAGGCCGCGACGTCGTCCTGCTCGTCGGCGGTCCCGACGGCCTGGCGCCGGCACTCGCCGCCGGCGCCGACGAGACGATCCGCCTGTCCGATCTGACCCTGCCCCATGCCCTGGCCCGCGTGCTGCTGGCCGAGGCGCTGTACCGCGCGGCCTCGCTGCTGGCCGGACATCCGTACCATCGCGAGTGAACGCCGGCGCGTCGCGCATGGACAATGCCGCCATGTTGCCGCACGAGTTCATCTATCTCGCATCGACCAGCCCGCGCCGGGCGCAACTGCTGGCCCAGGTGGGCGTGGCGCACCGGCCGCTGCATCCGGACCGTGACGAGAACGCCGAGGCGCTGGAAGAGGTGCGCAGCGCCGAGTTGCCGCTGGACTACGTGCGGCGCGTGGCGCTGCTCAAGCTCGGCGCCGCGCGTCGGCGGCGCGAGCGCCGCGGGCTGCCCGAGGCGCCGATCCTGTGTGCCGACACCACGGTGGCGCTGGGTCGGCGCATCCTCGGCAAGCCGCGCGACGCCGCCGAAGCGGCCGCGATGCTGGGCGCGCTGTCGGGCCGCACGCACCGCGTGATGACCGCCGTGGCGGTCAGCACCGGGCGCCAGAACCTGCTGGCCACCAGCATCTCGCGCGTTCGCTTCGCCGACCTGTCGCAGACCACGATCCGCCGCTACATCGACAGCGGCGAGCCGCAGGGCAAGGCCGGCGCCTATGCCGTGCAGGGGCGCATCGCGGCTTGGATCGAACACGTGGAGGGCAGCTACAGCGGCATCATGGGGCTGCCGCTGCACGAGACCGTCACCCTGTTGTCGCGCGCTCGCGTGCGGCTGGAGCTGTAGATCGCCATGCCCTCGCAGGACATCCTCATCAACTGGTCGCCGCAGGAGACGCGCGTCGCGGTGGTCGAGAACGGCGCCGTGCAGGAGCTGCACATCGAGCGCACGCTCGAGCGCGGCCTGGTTGGCAACGTCTATCTGGGCAAGGTGGTGCGCGTGCTGCCCGGGATGCAGAGCGCTTTCGTCGATATCGGCCTGGAGCGCGCCGCCTTCCTGCACGTGGCCGACCTTCACGGCGGTCCGCCGGTGCGCACTGACGCCCCGCCGGTGCCCATCGAGCGCCAGGTCTTCGAAGGCCAGACGCTGACGGTGCAGGTGATCAAGGATGCCATCGGCACCAAGGGCGCGCGGCTGTCGACCCAGGTCTCGATCGCCGGGCGCATGCTCGTCTTCCTGCCGCACGACAACCACATCGGCATCTCGCAGAAGATCGGAAGCCCCGAGCTCCGCGAGCAGCTGCGGGCGCGCATGCAGGTGCTGGCCGGTGCCGATGCGGCCGACAAGGGCGGCGGCTTCATCCTTCGCACCAACGCCGAGGAAGCGAGCGACGCCGAGCTGGCGGAGGACATCGCCTACCTGCGCCGCGCCTGGGCCCTGATCCGCGAGCGTGCTCAGCGCTCGCCGGCGGGCACGCTGCTGCACCAGGATCTGAGCCTGGCCGAGCGCGTGCTGCGCGATCTCGTCAACGAGGCCACGCAGACGATCCGGATCGACAGCAAGCTTCAGTGCGACGCCCTCAAGGCCTTCGGCGAGACCTATATGCCGGGCGCGGTGGCCAAGCTTGAACATTACCGCGGCGAACGGCCGATCTTCGACCTCTTCGGCATCGAGGAGGAGCTCACGCGCGCGCTGGCCCGGCGCGTGGATCTCAAGAGCGGCGGCTACCTGATCATTGACCAGACCGAGGCGCTGACGACGATCGACGTCAACACCGGCGGCTTCGTCGGTGCGCGCAACTTCGAGGACACGATCTTCAAGACCAACCTCGAGGCTGCGGGCGCGGTGGCGCGCCAGCTGCGGCTGCGCAACCTGGGCGGCATCATCATCGCCGACTTCATCGACATGACGCGCGACGACCATCAGCAGGCGGTGCTGGCCGAACTGCGCAAGCAGCTCGCGCGCGACCGCACGCGCACCACGGTCAGCGGCTTTACCCAGCTCGGGCTGGTCGAGATGACGCGCAAGCGCACGCGCGAGAGCCTGGCCCACATGCTGTGCGAGCCCTGCCCGACCTGCCAGGGCCGCGGCCAGGTCAAGACCGCGCGCAGCGTCTGCTACGACATCCTGCGCGAGATCCTGCGCGAGGCGCGCCAGTTTGCACCCAAGGAGTTCCGCGTCGTCGCCAGCGCGACGGTGGTCGAGATGCTGCTCGACGAGGAGAGCGTGCACCTGGCCGGGCTGAGCGAGTTCATCGGCAGGCCGATATCCCTGAGTGCGGAGCCGACGATGAACCCGGAGCAGTACGACATTGTTCTGATGTAGGGTTTCACGGCCTCTCACGCCGACCCACTTGCAACCCGCAAACCCGCATGAATGCTGGCGATTCCGGGTTTCGGCGGGTTTTCGGGATCTTGACGTCTCACCAAGTTCCACTCAAATTGGGTAGCTGGCTGGGTAGCTAGGCGGGTAGCTGCGATCCGGCCCACATCCGAACAAGGGGGTGGACATGGCACGCGACAAAGGCCTTCTGTCGGACCTGCAGCTCAGGCACTGGATCAAGGCGGGCACACCGCTGGCCAAGGCCGATGGCAACGGGCTGACCTTCACGCTTTCCACCGCCGGCGTGGCGGGCTGGATACTTCGCTATCGACACGGCGGCCGGCGCCGCGAGTTGACGATCGGCCGCTACCCCGACATCAGCTTGGCCGATGCGCGCGGCATCGCCACCATCAAGCGTGCCGAGATCATGCAGGGCCGCAACCCGGCGGCCGACAAGCAGAAGGCCAAGGCCACCGCCGCGAAGGACTGGACGGTGCGCGAACTGGTCAAGGACTACCGCGCCAAGAAGCTGGTCAGCCTGGCGCACAGCACCCAGGTCAGCTATGGCCGCCACCTCAAGCGCGTGGAGAAGAAGCTCGGCGCGCTGACCGTGCGCGAGATCGAAGCGTCGGACGTCGTCGCCCTCGTCGAGGCCAGCTCGCTGACCTGGGGCGAGTCGAACATGCTGCTGATCACCACCAAGTGCCTGTTCACGCATGCCTGCGGTAAACGGCTGATCAACGCGAACCCGTGCCACGGGATCATGCTTTCGGCGTTGCTGGGCGAGCGGCCACCGAAGCGCCAGCGGCTGATGCTGACGAGGGAGGAGCTGCACCTGCTGTTGAACGCCGGCATGCGCAGGCGTAACGCGCTGACCATCCGCATCCTGCTGGCCACCGCCGTGCGCAGCGCCGAGCTGTACCAGGCCCGGTGGGAGCACGTCGACCTGGACGAAACGCAGTGGCACATCCCCAAGAGCAAGACCGGCGCGGCGATGGACATCCCGCTGGCGCCGATCGTCGTGGAGTGGTTCAAGGAGCTGCGCACGCTGGCCGGCGAGTCGGCGTTCGTGCTGCCGGCACACTCACGTGGCCGTGCCGCCAGGCAGGGCGGCGACACGCATGTCAGCAAGGACACCATCCGCGAGGCGATCGGCTACTGGCTCGATGCCGAGAAGCCGGCGGTGCGCCGTTTCACGCCGCATGACCTGCGCAGCACGATGAAGTCGCACATGCGCGCGCTCGGTGTGCCGCGGGACATCTCCGAGATGTGCCTGAACCACAAGCTGTCGGGCGTGGAGGGCATCTACGACCGGCACACGTACTTTGAGGAGCGAAAGGACGCACTGGCGAAGTGGGCCGCTTTCCTTTTGGCGTGCGAGGTCGGCGACAACGTGACGCCCCTGATTCTGGCAAGGCGGGCCGCTGCGTGAGGGCAGACTGCGCAGCTGAAAGCGTGCCCGCGGTGCCCGCCGCTCGTTGTCCGCATTTGCTTCATTTGCTTTGGTATACCGATTTGCTTAGAATGGCGCTATGAGCACCGATCTCAGTACCCCTGTCCTGCTGCGCAGGATCGCGCGGCTCGAAGCCACTGTCGGGCGCCTCAGCGCGGATCTCGGCAGCCTGCGTTCCGCAGTGAGCAAGCAGGGCCTGCAGACTCCAGCGCGGCAGCGCGGGCGCACTGCATCGCCCGAACGCCCGATGAAGGGACCCCAACTGCCCCAAGCCGCAGGGGGCTTCGCGGGTGCCGCTGCGCGCGGGGAGGCAGCGCGTGTCCAGTGGGTCAAGGATGGCCTCGTCGTGCCCGGCGAGCAGCTCGCCCAAGCCTGGGGGCTCACGCGCCAAGCCTTGGCGCCGGCCGCAGAGCGTGGCGAAGTGTTTGCGGTGAAGGTCGGCAACCGGCTGTACTACCCCCAGTCGTTCCTGGGCATGGATCGTGAATCCGTGGCCACCATCTGCCGCGCACTCGGCGACCTCGGCTCCAGCGAGAAGCTGATGTTCTGGCTGCGCGACCACGGCGCCCTGGCAGGCAAGAGCGTCGCCGCCGCCTTGGAGACCGGGGTTCCCCTGGCCAAGGTGGAACGCTTGGCTGCTGCCTGGGCGCGTGAGCGGGGAGCCGCGCATGGCGCCAGAAGTGCGGCTGCGGCTGCCTGAGCCTGGATCCTTCGAGGACCTGCTCCGCCCGGCCAGGATCGAGGTGACGTCGCTCGTGCGCTTGAGCCGGCACCCGGCCACCGAGCCGTACTGGTCGGCTGGCGTGTACCGCTTCGATGATCCGGAGCCTGGCCGCGCGGGCGCGTTCGGCACCTGCTACACGGCCAGCTCGATCGAGGTGGCCTTTGCGGAGAGCGTGATCCACGAGTCAGGGCGGTTCGTGGGCAACAGCTACGAGGTGCCGGCGGCCGAGCTGACCGAGCGCTCGGTCGTGCGCTTTGCGTGTCAGCGGCGCAAGACACTGGTGTTGGCTGACCTGACCGGGGCGGCACTCAAGTCCCTGGGCCTGAACAACGACATCAGTGCGTCCGCCGACTACACGGCCAGCCAGGCTTGGGCACAGGCGATTCACGACGCGAGCCCGCGCTGGGACGGGATCCGCTACGTGTCGCGGCAGATGAACAAGGGCTTTGCGTTCGCGATCTTCGAGCGCAGCGGGCTTCTCAAGCTTCGCGCCGAGAAGCTCAAGGCTCGGCAGGTGGACGAGCTCTGCGATCGGTTCAACGTCACCGCGGTGTGACCACGCGTTAGACCGAACTTTGAGCCCCTGATCAGGCCGTAACCCAGCATTCATGCGGGTTTCGGCC
>JBBINW010000060.1:0-29358 GCA_037443665.1 Betaproteobacteria bacterium | reverse complement strand
GTCACAAGGCATCGCGCGTAAAGTCAAGTTCCACACGGAAGGGCATAGAGCCGCCTTGCGGCGGTTAAAGGAAGGAATGCCATTTGCTCTTTGGCCACTACAGCGGATGCAGCGGCCCGGCACCAGGCCGCGCCGCGACGTCACGGCAGTGTCTTGCAGCAGCGGAACCCGAGGTGGTAGTTCTCGTGGCTGTCTGCGTCCATCACGCGGCTGCCGTGCCAGAACGGGGCGCGCCAGCGGCACCAGTCGTCGTGCGCGCGGTAGGTGTCGAAGATGAACCAGCTGCCCTTCATCTCGGTGACGCCGAGGGCCGTGCTGCCGCCACTGGCCATCTGCGACGGGTCCAGTGGCAGGTTCATGTGCTCGGCGGCGTTGCCGTTGAGGTCGTAGACACCGAGCGGGCTGCGGCAGTCGGGGAAAGAGCCGGTAGGGTAGGTGTTCGACCCGCAGAGGTTCCAGCCACCGCCCGGGCAGCCCGGCGTCTTGAAGCTGCCGGTGGCGCAGATGCCGCGCCGGTATTCGGGGCCGTAGCTCCAGCGCTTGTCCGCCGCGTCGGCGCGGTTGTGGGCCTGGCGCATGCGCTCGACGGCGACGTTCGCCGGCACGCCGCGCGCGAGGTCGAAGCGGTAGTCTGGCGGCTCCAGGCGGCCCTGGCATGCGCCTTCCCATTCGTGTGCGTCGCACAGTCGCTTGCCCATCGCCTCGCAGATCTGCGCCGCCTCGCGCGCCCGCACCCAGACCACCGGGTACTCGCAGGGGATGTCCGGAAACTCGTACTGGTCGATGCAGGCGT
The DNA here is from genome assembly GCA_037443665.1 of Betaproteobacteria bacterium. Classification (GTDB taxonomy): domain Bacteria; phylum Pseudomonadota; class Gammaproteobacteria; order Burkholderiales; family Burkholderiaceae_C; genus Rubrivivax. The sequence goes on along the minus strand of JBBINW010000060.1, from coordinate 28,565 downwards.
GGGCATCCTCGGCGCGCTCCTTCGTGGGGTCATACAGCGGCGCCATGTTCGGGCCGCCGCAAATGCGATCGAACGCCGGAGTGTCGGTCGCCGGCGGCACCAGGGCGCGCGCTGCGCGGCATTGCTCCGGCGTGAGCGGATGCTTGGAGATCTTCGGGTTGCCCTGCCCGACGTAGCCCGAGCGGGCGAAGATCGTGCGGATCTGTTGCATCTGTGCATCGCTCAGGCCATGCACCTGCTGCAGGCGTTGCAGCAAGATCTCGTTCTGCTCCGCTAGGGTGGGCGCCCCGAGCGCCACCGCGCAGGCCGCGGCGGCGACGGCGGCAGCGAGCATGAACCGCAATCCGTTCTTCATCGTGAGTCCTTCCGCGATAGCAGGTAGAAGAAGTCGCGGTCGTCGGGGAACGCCAGGAAACGGGGCAGCAGGTTCGAGCCCATGCTCTTGTCGAGCACCGCCATCCCGGACACGAGGTGTTCCACGCCGCGCTGCGCGCCGCGACCCGGGTACAGCGCCAGGTAGGTGTGCTCGAGCGCGTTCATGTCCAGGTGCATCGCATAGTTGCAGCCATAGGCACGGAACACATATGCCATCGCGCGCGGCGTAGCGGTCGAGAAATAGCCGTAGACGAGGAAGCGGCGCCCCGCGTGTTCGAGCAGGCAGGCGCCGGCCCGCAGCGTGCGGAAGCGCTGGTCGTCCGAGCCCGACCAGTTGCCGGCGCCCCATTGGTCCACGAGCGCACCGAAGACCGCCGCGCCGCCAGGGCCGGGCTCGAGCAGGGGCACGCCGTTCTGGCGCGCATGCCGCACGGTGGCGAGCCGGGCGTCGTCGTCGCGGCGCCAGGTCTTCATCTCGACGCGGCCATCGTCGAACACGAGCAAGGTCGCCAGGCCTGGCTGCAAAGTGCTGAAGACCACGCCCTGCTCGACGAACCCGTAGTGGCTGCCGTGGTTCACCCCCGACAGCGCACCGCTGTGGAAGGCACCGTGCTCGCGCTTGAAGCCGCCGGTGAAGGTGGCGGCCACGCGGCCCAGCAGCGGCGGCGCGAGCATGCCGGTGCGCACCAGCGGCGCGGCGTCGGCGATGCCGTCGGGGCCGGGCAGGCGGTCGTCGCGCCTCTCGGGCCGCACGCGGTCCGACCAGCCCAGGCGCGGGTGTTCGGTGCCCAGCTCGTAGCCCAAATCGAAGTCCGCGAGGTCGAACGCCACCAGGTAGTCCAGCGCGTTCGCCTCGACCGTGTCGAGCCTGGCGGGTTGCCCCGCCGGCGCGGCCAGGTCGCCTGGCCGGGCGACGGTGACGAAGACGCCGTCGAGACCGGCGGCGGCAGACCAGCCCCCAGGCACGAGGGTACGGCCGGCCGGCCCGAGATCGATGCCCAGGCCGTCGGCGACGAGGGCGCTGGCCGCGACACCGGGCAACACGCGGGCCGGCGGCGGCGCGCCCGCCGGTTCAGGCGCACCGGGTCCGGACAGCGGCGCCGAAGCGCCACGCTCGACGAAGGCGTCGCGGTAGAACTCGCGCTTGACGAAGCCGACGATCTGCTCGCCGCCCCACACGTGGTCGCGCAGGAACTCGGTCGCCGCCTCCAGCGTGCTGCGGTGGCCGCGCACCGCATTGCGCAGGTAAAGGCGGGCCTCGCACAGCGGGACGTACGGCCGATTCGATCGCGAGCCCCGCTCCAGCTCTGCGCCCGGCCACAGGACGCAACTCGCCGGGCCGGACGCCCCGCTGACGACGAGCCGCCCGGGGGCGCCGGCATCGAGGGCGACGCGCTGGTGCACTGGATCGGCGTTCTCGAGGTGATACGTGACACCGCTGCCTGCGCCAGGCGATTGCAGCCTTAACAGCAGCCAGGCGTTGGCCGCCGGGTCGAGCTGGGTCAGTTCCAGCCGGCCGCTGCGGCCGGAGGCATCGCGCAGCGCCACGGTCTCGCTACGGCGACTCGGCTGAAGATCGACGATCGTGAGCGCCGCTGCCGGCTGCGCCACGGCCAGCAGCAGCGCGACCAACAGGGTGCACCGCCCGGCTGCGCGCAGCGGCACCGGCGTCATGGCCCGAGCACCAGCAGAGCCAAGGTGACCACGCCGATGGCGCGGCTGAGCGGGTCGCGCAACGCGAACGCCACCGGATCGTCGTGGATGCGGCCGCGGTGCGCCATCAGCCACATGTGGCCGGTCCAGAACAGAACCAGCGCGCACAGCAGCCAAACCGGCCAGCGGGCGGGACTGCGGAGCTCGACCGCTGGGTACAGCGCGAGCACCGCGACCGCCACGCAGCAGGCCGCCGTGCCCAGCCCGGCGATGAGCGCCGCGTCGCCGGCGCCGTAGCCGCGCACGCGCGTCGAAGCACCCTGACCCGGACGCAGGCTCACCAGCTCGGCGTAGCGCTTGAGCAGCGCCAGGCCGAAGAACAGCGCCGTGCTGCACACCAGCAGCCATGGGGAGACAGCGACGGCCGCCGCCAGCGAGCCCGCGAAGATGCGCAAGGTGTAGCCGGCGGCAAGGGTGAGCGCATCGACGATCGCGATGTCCTTCAGCCACGTCGAGTAGGCCAGCATCAGCGCGATGTAGACGCCCAGGGTGTCGAGGAACGGCGCCCCCAGCGGCAGCGCGAGCAAGGCCGCGAACGTCCACAGCGCCGGCACCAGCAACAGCGCGTGCAGCACCGGCATGCGGCCGGCGGCCAGCGCGCGCGACCTCTTGTGCGGATGGCGCCGGTCAGCCGGCAGGTCAAAGAGGTCGTTCAGCAGATAAACGCCCGAGGCCGCGAGGCAGAAGCAGGCCAGGCCGAGCAGCGCGCGCGCCAGCGTCATCGGCTCGTGGAGGCGGTGCGCAGCCAGCAGCGGCACCAGCAGCAGCAGGTTCTTCAGCCAGTGCTGTATGCGCATCGCGCCCAGGGTGACGGCCCAGCCGGACCGCTCGGGGTCGAACCGGCGATCGATCGTCGTCAGCCGCGCGGCCTGCGTCGCCACGCGAGGCGACGCTGCAACCAGCAGTCCGCGGCGTGCCGCCGCCCAGACGGGCAGGTCACGTGCGCTGTTGCCCGCATAGTCGAAGCCGCGCTCGCCGAATTCCGCCACCAAGCGGTCGCGCTTGCGCTCGCCGCTGAGGTTGGTGACGCCGTCACTCGCGAGCACGGCGTCGAAGCAGCCTAGCCCATCGGCGACGGCGCGCGCGACGGCCACGTCGGCGCCCGTGGCGAGCACCAGACGCCGACCCCGGCGCCGCTGCCGTCGCAGGTCGTCCAGCAGTTCCTGCGTCACCGGCAGCGTGTGAACGTCCAGCGGGGCGAGGGCCGCGAGGCGGTGCTTCAGGGTGGCGCGGCCCTGTGCCAGCCACAGCGGCAACACCAACAGCAGCAGGGGGTTCCTGCGCCCGAGCGCGAAAAGCGATTCGACGAGCGTGTCGGTGCGCAGCAGCGTGCCGTCCAGATCCACGACCAGCGGCACCGGGTCGGCGTCGGGCTGGGGCGTGGGCTGGTTGGTGTCGACGATGTCGGCGGCGGCGATTGCGTTCAGAACAGCCATTTCGCGATGCTCAGGACACCGTGTTTCCACGGCACCCGATGGGTCACGCCGCTGCGGCCCCGGAACTCGGCCCGATGCGCGACGTACCAGTCGTAGTTGCGCTGAAGCGCCTCGCGGTTCGAATGGCGCGGCGTAAAGCCCAGGCGTTGCTGCAGGCGCTCGATCGAGACCACGCTCTCGTGATCGGCGGTCTCGTAGATCCACCGGTACAGCGGCGACAGCCGCATCGCTTCGAGCAGGCGCAGCAATGCCACCGCCGGCCTTGCCGGCAGGGCGACCACGTGCCTTCCGTGTCCGGCGCGGTCGAGCACCGACTGGAAGTTGTCGCGCATCGAGCCGAATTCCAGCGCGCCGACGTTGAAGGTGTCGTCGACCAGCGCCCGCTCGAGCGTCAGGCAGTGCCAGATCGCTTCGCACAGGTCCTCGACATCGAGCAGCTGGTAGGCGTTGTCGCCGCTGCCCAGCACCGGGAAGCCATGGCCGTCGCACGCCCAGTCGTAGAGCAGCTCAAAGGCGCCCAGCCGCTCCGGGCCGACGAAGCTCTTCGGCCGCAGTACCGGCACGCACAGCCCGCGCGCACGCGCCTGTGCGCACAGCCTCTCGGCCTCGATCTTGGCCTGGCCGTAGGGACCCACCCCATGCAGGGGATCGTCCTCGCGAATCGCATGCGCCTGCGGGATGCCGTAGACCGCGGTCGACGAGATGAAGACGAAACGGGTCACGCCCAGACGCAGCGCGGTGTCGAGCAGCAGCCCGGTGCCGCCGACGTCGGTCGAGGTGATTTCCTGGGCGCTGGCCAAAGGAAGCGCGGCCGCGCAGTGGACGACGCAGTCGACGTCACGCAGCGACGACTCGACGGCGCCGGGGTCGCGGATGTCGCCCAGTATCGCCTCGATGCGGTCGCGCTCGGGGTAGTCGAAGGGGGCGATGTCCAGCGAGCGAACCTGAACACCGCGCGCCAGTAGGAAGCGGACGAGATTGATGCCCAGGAAACCGGATCCCCCGGTGACGAGGCAGCTCTGGATGACCATGAACCCCGTGTATGCCCGCGCGCCCGGAATCGAGCCGCTCAGTGCAGGCTACGCGGATCGTGCGCAGCTGGTTTGAGCCTGCGCAAGGCCGGCGCATCCGCGCGCCGGCGCCAACCTGGCCGTTGGACCGTCGGCCCGCCACCTCGGCCCCCCCCCCCCCCCCCCCCCCCGCCCCAACTCAAGCTGCTCGGCGATCGCGCCAGACCTGCCTGGCCAGGAAGGCGACGATCGCGAGGTTGATCGCCACCACGAGGGCTCCGAAGACGCTGGGTCGAAGCACGACGTGGCGCAGCTCGAACGGAACGTACAGCAGCCCCGACAGGGCGCCGAGCCACGGACCCCAGACCCTGTCGTTCCACAGCCCGTAGGCCTCCAGCCCTCGTGCCAGCACGTAGCCGGCGCAGGCCAGCATCAGCGAGCGCAGGTTGGCGTCGCGCAGGACATCGACGTCGCGCAGGAACAGCGCCGGATAGTGACTGCCGGGATCCAGCCCGATGTGACCGATGAGCGCGGCCGCGAGCCGGTGCAGGTCGTGATGGAGCAGGCCGAGCAGGCCGACACCGGCAGTCAGCGCGGTCACGCCCTTGAGCGTCTCGAAGGCAGCGATCGCGCGCAGGGCGCGCCGTCTCGTGGCGGCCTGGGCCGTTCGGTCGTTGTCGGTCGGGTCGACATCACTCATGAGATCGGCATTGGCTGCAAGCATGCAATGGAAACACGGACCGCGGCGGGCATCGCAGAGCGCCGATCCGGTCGCGCCAGAAGCGGATCTTGACGCAGCGCAAGCGGCGGCCGGCGCGCTGGCGGCACCGTGGCGCTCACGGTGCCAGGAAGCGGCACTGCGTTTTCGACCCCCTGTCGCCCGACGATGCCCGCCCCCCGCTCGCCCAGCATGGCAGAACGGCTGCGCTTCCTGCAAGCGCCCGCCGCACACACCGCCCATGCCGGCGCCGTGCTCGACGTGCAGACAATCGAGACCCACATGTCGTGGGTGTTCCTGGTCGGAGACCGCGTGCTGAAGATGAAGAAGACGGTGCGCTACCCCTTCCTCGACTTCTCGACGCTGGCCGCGCGCGAGTTCTACTGCCGCGAGGAGTTGCGCCTGAATTCGCGCCTGGCCCCCGGAATCTACCTGGGCCTGCTGGCGCTGTGCTGGCAGGACGGCGCGCTCTCGCTGCAGGCCGCCGAGGCCCCGGTCGTCGCGGGCGGGCAGATTCTGGACTGGCTGGTGCTGATGCGGCGCCTGCCGTCGGTGCGCATGCTCGACCGCCTGATCGCGGACCAGGCCGTGACACCACGGGAGATCGACGCGCTGGCCGCCCGGCTGGTGGCGTTCTACCGCCAGGCCGCGACGGTCGAGATCAGCCCGGCCGAGGCATTGGCGCGCTGGCAGCGGGAGCAGGCGGCCAGCCGAGAGGTGCTGCTGCGCCCGCAGTTCGCACTGCAGGGCGCGGCGGCAGCGCTGGACCGCTTCGACGCCGCGCTCGTGCGCCATGCCTGCGTCCTGCTCGATCGCGTGACGCACCGGCACATTACCGACGGACACGGTGACCTGCGACCCGAGCATGTCTGTCTGCTGTCGCCCCCGGTGGTCATCGACTGCCTCGAATTCAACCCCGCATTGCGTGAGGTGGATCCGTTCGACGAACTCGCGTTCCTCGGCCTCGAATGCGAGATGGCCGGTGCGCCCTGGATCGGGCCGCGGCTGGTCGAAGCCTGCGCCGCGGGGCTGGGCGATCGCGTGCCGCCGGCGCTGCTGCAGCTGTACACGGCCGGCCGCGCGCTGCTGCGCGCGCGGCTGGTGATGGCCCACCTGCTCGATCCGCATCCGCGCACGCCAGAGCGCTGGCCGCCGCTGGCGCAGCGTTACGTGGCCCGCTCGCTGGCCGCGGCCGACGCCCTGGACGCGGACGACACGCTCAGCGTGACCAGGACTCGTGGCAGTCCCTGATCGCCTGCGCGATCAGCCGCGCGACCGGTACCACGCGCAGCTTGCGTGCAAGCGCCGAGCCGGCCGGCACCCGGAACGCCGGCATGCTGTCGGTGACGACGACGGCGCCGATCGCGGGGTCGGCCAGTGCCTCGCAGGCGGGCTCGATGAACAGCCCGTGCGCGGCGAAGGCGACCACCTCGCGCGCCCCGGCGCGCCGCAGCGCGGCAGCCGCACGCGCCATCGTCTCGCCGCTGGCGATGAGGTCGTCGAGCAGCAGCACGGTCGCTCCGGCGACATCGCCGGCGACGAGGTCGGTGCCGGAGACGACGCCCTCGCTGCGCCGCTTGTCGACCATGGCGAAGCCCACCGGCCGCGCCAACCGCGCGGCGAGCGACTCGCGCCAGAGTTGCGCACGCTTGACGCCCCCGGGGTCCGGCGAGGCCACGGCCAGCGGTGCAGCGCCGATCCAGTCGCCGACGGCAGCGTCGAACGCGACGTGAGCTTCGAGGTGCAGCGTGGGACAGCGGAACGCGTTCTCGAACGCCGCCACGTTGTGCGCCTCGAGCACGATCACTTGCGCGGTGCCGACGGCCTCGAACAGCTGCGCCACGTAGCGCAGCGAGACGGGGTCGAACGCCTTCGTTCGTCGGTCCTTGCGCGCGTAGGCGAGGTAGGGCACGACGGCGGTCACGCGGGCGGCGCCGTGGTCGAGCAGGGTGGCGGTGAACATCAGAACGCGCAGCAGCTTGTCGTGCGGGCTCAGCGTCGGGCCACCGTGAAGGCTGGCGATCACGTAGGCATCGTCGCCGCGCGGATCGGTCACGGGCCGCAGCTTGCACTCGCCGTCGACGAAGATGCGCTCCTCGTGGCGGGCGAGCGATTCGTCCAGATCCGCGGCCACCGCGGGTGCGAGCTTGCAGTCGGGGTCGAGACCGTAGAGAAGCATGTTCCACCTCGGCGCGTGTGACGTGGACAGCTTGCGGTGCGGGCCGCGGCTGCGCATTGACCTTGCGCAAGCTCGTCGAAATCGTGCGCGTGCCGGCTCCGTGCCGGCAGCCGCCATCGCTTGCGCGACGGCCATCGCCATGATCTCCGTCGCGGACGGGATCCTCAGGCCGTGCGCCGCGATCGGCCCGGCGCTAGGCGGATCAGATCCGCGCGTCGCTGGCTGCCGCGGCGGCGTCGAGCGCGGCCAGCACCTCGTCGTCGGCGACCTGGTGGAAGTCGAGGTAGTGCAGGCCGATCGCGTGGAACGGCGACGGCTCGGCCAGGCAGACGATGTCGTCGACCTCGGCGCGCAATGCAGCCAGGGTATCGTGAGGCGCTACCGGCACGGCCAGCACCAGCCGGTCCGGGCCGCGCCGGCGCAGCGCCTTGAGCGCGGCCCGCATCGTGGTGCCGGTGGCTATGCCGTCGTCGACGACGATGACCGTCGCGCCGGCGACCGGCACCGGCGCGCGGCCGCGCAGGTAGATGCGCCGGCGGCGTTCGATCTCGCGCAGTTCCTGCTGCGCCTCGGCGTCGATGTAGGCACGGTCGACGCCGGTCTGCGCCGCGATCTCGTCGTCGACGACGATGTCCGGTGGCTCGCCATCGACGACGGCGGCCACGGCGAGCTCGCGCTGCCCGGGCACGCCGATCTTGCGTACCAGCAGCAGATCCAGCGGCGCACCCAGCGCGCGCGCGACTTCGACGCCGATGGGGACACCGCCGCGCGGCAGCGCCAGCACCACCACCGGCCCCTTGAAGCCGCACTTCACCAAGCGCTGGGCGAGCGCCCGCGCAGCCTCGGTCCGGTTGGCGAACGGCGTCTTCATGGCCCCTCCGCGGCTGCAAGGTGGTGCGCGAACCAGGCCCCCGCCAGGTTCGCGACGGCGTCGAGCGCGCCGGGCTCCTCGAACAGGTGGGTGGCGCCCGGCACGATCTCGAGCTGGGTCTTGCAGTGCATCCGACGCGCGGCCTCGCGATTGAGTTCGAGCACTTCGGCATCGAGCGCGCCCACGATCAGCAGCGTCGGCGCCTCGACGTGGCCAAGCGCGGCGCCGGCCAGATCGGGACGGCCTCCGCGCGAGACCACCGCCGCCACCTCGGCCGGACGCTCGGCCGCGGCGCACAAGGCAGCGGCAGCGCCGGTGCTCGCGCCGAAAAGGCCGACGCGCGGGCGCCCGGACTCCTGGCGCGAGCCCAACCAGTCGAGGGCCTGCTCGAGTCGCTCCGCGAGAAGCGGGATGTCGAACACGAGACGGCGGTCGATGCTCTCGGCGTCGGTGAGCAGATCGAACAGCAACGTTCCGAGTCCATGACCGTGCAGCACCTCGGCGACGTAGCGATTCCGCGGGCTCAGCCGGCTGCTGCCGCTGCCGTGGGCGAAGACCACAACCCCCGCCGATGGCGATGCGCGCTCGAAGTTGCCCGCTAGACGCATCGGCCCGATCTGCACCGCCTCATGTCCCGAAGCCACCGGCCTTCCCCATTGCAACGACGCGACCATGATCGGCGCTCCATGTGGAACGGTGTTGATTCGGCTCAATTCGCCTGCGCGCAGGCCGTTACCCGTGTGCCGGCGAGCGGGCGCTCCTGCCGCGGTGGTCCCGAAGGTCTCCCGGAGGGGCCTTCGGGTCCCGTGCGAGCGGGGCCTCGCGCCGAGTGCCGGGCGGACCCGCTGCCGGTACCATCGCTTGCTTGGTCTTGCGCCGGGATGTCGCCGCGGTGGTGGCAACGACGGGCCGGGGCCGCGTCTGCATCGCCGCGCTAGGCGGCATCCCTTGCGACCCCACCCGGTGAAGAGCATGAATGCCATTCGAAAGTCCTTCCTCCTGGCGCTGACCGGCTCGCTGGCGTGCGCCAGCGCCTACGGCGCTGCGTCTGAGCCCGTCGTCGTCACGGTGGAGGAGGCAGTCGTCCATGCGGCGAAGGTCGCCGCCAGCGGCGTCGAGCGCGGGGCGAAGGCGGCGGCGCATGGCGTCGAGGTCGGCACGCACGCCGCGGCCAGCGGCGTGCGGCGAGGCGCCAAGGCCGTGGCCCACGGTGTGGAGGCCGGTGCCTCGGCGACGGCGCGGGCCGCGAAGTCGGTCGAGACGAAGGTCGGCGCTCCTGCGTCAGCGGGCGGCAAGTGACGGGATCCGCGCCACTCGTCCTCAAGCCAGGCGTGGGCCGAGCCCCTGCTGCAAGGGTTCGGCGCACTTCTGGTAGCCGCCTCGCGTGAGGTGGATCTCGTTGACCCAGTCGCCCGAAACGCCCGGGCTGTCGGCGTCGGCCAGGACGACGCCGGCGCTCATCGAGTCGGTGACGAAGACGCCACATTGCGGATCGCGGCTTCGCCGCTCGGCGACAAGGCCGTCGATCAAGCGCCTCAGGCGCGACAGAAGTTCGTCAGCCACCGCGAGGCGCTCCGCTGGCGCGACGGCGTAAGCGTCCAGCGCCGGCAGCAGCCAGGGGCCGAAGCCCAGGCCCGCCGGCGCCGGACGCGGCGTCACGCGGGCGTAGTTGTGCCAGACGAGCGGCGTGCTGCGGTTGATTCCGCTGTCGCGCAGGTCGATCAATTGGCGGAAGACGGCGCCGATGTGAGCGGCGAAGGTCGCCCAGCCGGATTCGCTGACGTAGTCCGCCGGCGCCAGCAGCCCGCTGCCGCGCTCGGCGGGGGTGCGCAGCAGCCGCAGCGCCGGATCGGCGGACGGCGGCGTGCCGGTTGCGGCGACGAGGTCGTTGCCACCGCCCGACAGCAGGATCGCGTGCCACTTGATCGCCAGCCTGCCGGCGAGGAAGCGCCGGAAGTAGGGCGCCGTGGTGGTGTCCGTCATCCGGTGCAGCAAGGCGCCGGGATAGGCGCAGTTGACGATGACCGCGGAGCACAGCAGCTTCAGCTCGGCCAGGATCCGCGTGGTCTTGGTCGGCGGCAAGGCGCCGATGGAGAACCAGGAGTCGCCCTGCGCCGGGCACTGCCGCTCGTACAGATCGAACGGCCAGGGGCCGAGCTCGCCGCTGCCGATGGCGGTGAGGGGGTCGATGATCTGCGGGCGTTGGCGGTCTGGCATGGTCTGTCCTCGGTTTGAGCCTGCGCCTGCGGCGCCGGGAGGACAGTGCAACGTAGGAGCCGCCGGCGGGCTATCCCAAAGGCTTCGGCGCCGGGCGCCTACCCCAGCAGCGTGTGGTGCCAGTATTCCCCGGTCTCGTCCAGGTCCTCGATGCCGTAATCCCTGGCGATCGCGCTGCGGCCGAGCGTCCGCAATTGCGGAAAGACGAACCACATCCGGTCGCTCGTCTTCCTACCGGGGGCCAGCTCGGCGCGCACGCTGGCTTGGACCACCTCCTGCGCCGTGACGCACCATGACAGGCCGGTGTCCGGCTGCCGGTTCGACTTCGCGTGCCGCTCGGCGCCCATGCGGGCAAGGGTGGCGGATTCTCCGGCGGACGCCGCCTCGTCAGTTCGGCAGGAAGCCCTCGATCGAGAGGTAGCGCTCGCCGGTATCGTAGTTGAAGCCGAGCACGCGGCTGCCCGGCGCAAGTTCGGGGAGCTTCAGCGCGATCGCGGCCAGCGTGGCACCGCTTGAGATGCCCACCAGCATGCCTTCCTCGCGTGCGCTTCGACGCGCCATCTCGCGCGCTGCCTCGGCCTCGACCTGGATCACGCCGTCGAGCAGGTCGACATACAGGTTGGCCGGGATGAAGCCGGCGCCGATGCCCTGGATCGGATGCGGCGCCGGCTGGCCACCGCTAATCACGGGGCTGGCGGCGGGCTCCACGGCGTAGACCTTCAGCTGCGGCCAGCGCGACTTCAGCGCCTTGGCGCAGCCTGTGAGGTGCCCGCCGGAACCCACGCCGGTGATCAGCGCGTCGATGCCCTCGGGGAAGTCGCGCGCGATCTCCTCGGCCGTGGTGCGCATGTGGGCCTCGAAGTTGGCCGGGTTCTCGAATTGCTGCGGCATCCACGCGCCGGGCGTGGCGGCCACGATCTCGCGGGCGCGGGCGATCGATCCCTTCATGCCGAGCTCGCGCGGCGTCAGGTCGAAGCGGGCGCCGTAGGCCAGCATCAGGCGGCGGCGTTCGATGCTCATGCTGTCGGGCATCACCAGGATCAGCGGGTAGCCCTTGACGGCGGCGACCATCGCCAGCCCGATGCCGGTGTTGCCCGAGGTCGGCTCGACGATCGTGCCGCCGGGCTTGAGCAAGCCGTCGCGCTCGGCCACCTCGACCATCGCCAGCGCGATGCGGTCCTTGATCGATCCACCCGGATTGGCGCGCTCGGACTTGATCCAGACCTCATGACCGGGTCCGAACAGCCGGTTGATTCGCACGTGCGGCGTTTCGCCGATGGTGCCGAGAATGCTCTGCGCTCTCATGTCGGGCCTCCTGTCATGGCCGGCTCTTATACACCGCCCCGAGGTGCCGGAAAAATGTCCGCGGCGCGATCGGCCAGGCCCTTGCGCACGCGGCCGGTGATGGCGATCGATGCCGGCGCCGCCAGCATGCGCTCGAAGACCTGGTGCACGTCGGCCGCGCCGACCGCCTGCAGTCTGGCCAGCGTCTGCGCCGCCGACCGCACCGTGCCATGGACGAACAGATCGAGCGCCGCGGACTCCAGGCGCCGCGATGCCCGTTCCTGGTCGCGCAGGCTGCGCACCGCGATCTGGTTGCGTGCGCGCGCCAGCGCCACCGCGTCGATGGCTCGGGCCTGGGACGCCAGCAGCCGCTGCACCTCGGTCAGGAACGCCTCGGCATGCTCGGGCGCGGTCGACGCCTCGATCACGAACTGCCCGCCGAGCTCGGCGATGTCGGCCGAGCAGTGCAGGTGGTAGGCCAGGCCGCGCCGCTCGCGGATCTCGTCCATCAGCGGCGAGCTCATGCCCTCTCCGAACAGCGCGGCGGCAACGATGGCAGGCTCGGGCGCGTCGCGCAGCGAAGGCGCAGGAAACCCGATCACGAGGTGGGTCTGGATGCTGCCGGTCAGGCGCCGGGTCTTGATCCCACCGCGCCAGCTTGGCTCGGCGACCCGGTTGTCGCCGGCGCGCGGCATCGACGCGAAGGCCGACCCCACCGCGGCCACGATGCGCCCGGGGTCGATGCCGCCGGCGACGCCGACCACGACGTTGGTGGCCGTGTACTGGCGCTGGACGTAGGCCAGCAGGTCGGCGCGGGTCAGGCGCTCGATGCTGCGCCGACGACCGACCACTGGCCGGGCGAACGGGTGGTCGCCCCAGCAGGCCTCGTCGAAAAGCCTGAAGGCGGTGGCCACGCCATCCTCCTCGTCCTCCGCGAGTTCATGCAGGATCACCTGGCGTTCGCGCTCGAGTTCGACCTGCGGGAAGGTGCTCTCCTGGACGATGTCGGCCAGCATCTGCACGAAGCGGCCGGCGTCGCGCGCCAGGCCGTCGATGTGGAAGGCGGTGTGGTCCTTGTCGGTGTGCGCGTTGACCTCGGCACCGAGCATTTCGGCGTCGAGGTTGATGCGCTGGCAGTCGCGCTCGCGGGTGCCCTTGAAGGCCATGTGCTCGACGACATGGCTGATGCCGCCGTGGCGCCTGGCCTCGTGCTGGCTGCCGGTGCGCACGTACACGCTGACGTTGACCGTCTGCCGCTCGGGCTGGCGGATGGCGACGACGCGCACGCCCTGGCCCGCCTCGGCGGTGAGCAGATCGGGGTCGCGCGAAGGTCTGACCATGGGCGGCGGGCGGGAAGGGCGGTGGCCACTGGCGGCGGCCGCGAGGCGCGGCACCTCGCTTGCAGCCGGCGCTGGCCATCTCCGTGTCGCGGTGGATTGGGATGCGGATTCTGGCCGCAAACGTCTTCGGCCGGTCGGCGCCGGGTTGGCGATCGACCGACAGTTCACCGGGGCCATGCGTGACCGGAAGGTCACGGTGCAGCGCCGACCTCGACGGTTGCTCGCGACCGTGAGCGCCGGCATCCGGCTCTTCCGCCGCCACGCGATTGCAAAGTACACTGATGATAAGCATGGAGGTGTATCGGATCCGCCGATGCCGACCGACCTGTGTGCCGCTGGGGAGTGGAGCGATGCGCAAGAGCAGGACCGATCTGGCCGCCCTCGAGGAGCAGCCGGGCTACTTCATCCGCCGCCTGCAGCAGATCGCGGTGGCGATCTTCCTTGAGGAGACGCAGTCGTACGGCATCACGCCGGTGCAGTACGCGGCGCTCTGTGCCGCGCTGCGCCAGCCGGGTCTCGACCAGCGGACGCTGGCGAGCACGATCGGGTTCGACACCTCGACGATCGGTGGCGTCGTCGACCGCCTCGAGCGGCGCGGCTTGATCGAGCGCCAGGCGTCGGCGACCGACCGCCGCGTGCGACTGCTCCACGTCACGCCGGCCGGCAAGGCGCTGCTCGACGACGTCATCCCGGCGATGCTCAAGGCGCAGCAGCGCATCCTGGCGCCACTGCCGGCGGCCGAACGGCCGCGCTTCGTGGCGATGCTCAAGACCGTGGTGGAGGCCAACAACGCGCTGAGCCGGGCGCCGAGTGAGGCTTGACAAGCGCCGCCTCGCGCGCACTATCGGCGTGCGTGCCTGCGCTGGCTGCGCGGGGCCGCACCGCCGACAGACCGAGGCCGGCACGTTCCGACGGTTCGACGTGGATCAGGGTTTTCACCAATTCGTGCCCGAATGGATTGATGCAACACTTATCATATGCATACTGATGATATGCACGCTTTTCTATTGAAACCACCGGAGACATGCCCATGAGTCTGAACAAGCACCTGATCGGCGCGGTCCTGGCCGCCGCCCTGACCGGCGCGGCCTGGGCCGCCGACCCTGTCAAGATCGGCCTCGTGCTGCCGATGTCGGGCCCGTTCGCGGCCTACGGCAAGCAGATCGAGCATGGCGTGAAGCTCTATCTGGCCACCCATGGCGACACCGTCGGCGGGCGCAGGGTGGAACTGGTCCTCAAGGACGATAGCCCGGGCACCGCCGGCGACGTGAGCAAGCGCCTGGCGCAGGAACTGGTGATCAAGGACAAGGTCGACATCCTCGCCGGCTTCGCGCTCACCCCGGCGGCCTTCGCGGTGGCGCCGGTGGCCACCGAAGCGAAGAAGCCGATGGTCGTGATGAACGCGGCCACGTCGGCGATCACGACCAAGTCGCCGTACATCGTCCGCACCTCGATGACGCTGCCGCAGAACTCGGCGCCGATCGCCACTTGGGCGGCCAAGAACGGCATCAGGAAGGTCTTCATCCTGATCGCGGACTACGGCCCGGGCTACGACGCCGGGGCGCAGTTCAAGAAGACCTTCACCGCCGCGGGTGGGCAGATCGTCGACGAGGTCAAGGCCCCAGTCAGCAACCCCGACTACGGGCCGTTCCTGCAGCGCATTAAGGACGCGAAGCCCGATGCCGTCTTCCTGTTCCTGCCGCCCGGGTCCGGCACGGTCGCGTTCATGAAGGGCTTCACCGAACGGGGCCTGGACAAGGCCGGCATCAAGCTGATCTCGACGGGCGACCTCACCGACGAGGACATCCTCGACGCGCTAGGCGACTCCGCGCTCGGCCTGACCACGGCGTTCCACTACGCGGCGGCGCACAAGTCGCCCGAGAACAAGGCCTACGTCGAGGCCTACGAAAAGGCGTACCCGAAGGACCGGCCGAACTTCATGTCCGTCGGCGGCTACGACGGCATGCGCCTGATCGACGAGGCGCTGAAGAAGACGGGCGGCAGCACCGACGCCGAGAAGTTCATCACCGCCGCCAAGGGCCTGAAGTGGGTGAGCCCGCGCGGCCCGGTGAGCATCGACCCGGCGACGCGTGACATCGTGCAGACGATCTACATCCGCAAGGTCGAGCGGGTGGCCGGCAAGCTGCAGAACGTCGAGTTCGACCAGATTCCCGACTTCAAGGATCCGGGCAAGGAGTGATCCGCCCCCCGGCGCGCCGCGGTCCTCGCCGGGCCGGCGGCGCGACCACCAGGAGAAGCGCCATGACGGTCCTCTTCGACGGCATCGCCGCCGGCATGCTGCTGTTCCTGATCAGCGTCGGCCTGTCGGTGACGCTGGGGCTGATGAACTTCGTGAACCTCGCCCACGGCGCCTTCGCGATGCTCGGCGGCTATGTCTGCATCGTCCTGCTCAATCGCCTGGGCATGCCTTTCCTGGCCTCGCTGCCGCTGGTGGCGCTGGCCTCGGCGGGGGTCGGCGTCATGCTCGAACGCGCGCTGTACCGACGCCTGTACGGCGCCTCGCATCTGGACCAGGTCCTGTTCTCGATCGGCCTGGTGTTCGTCTCGATCTCGACCGCGAACTACTTCTTCGGGGCCCAGCAGCAACCGCTGCACCTGCCGGCGAGCCTGTCGGGCCAGTGGCATCTGCCAGGTCTGGACATGGGCGTCTATCGGCTGTTCCTGATCGCCGTCGGCGGGGTCCTCGCCGTCGCACTGCAGTGGCTGGTGGCGCGCACCAAGTTCGGTGCCAGGCTGCGCGCCTCGGTGGACAACCCGCGCGCCGCGCGCGGCGTGGGCATCGACGTGGACCGGGTCTTCGTCGCCACCTTCGCCCTCGGCTCGGCGCTGGCCGGCCTCGGCGGCGCTTTGGGCATCGAGATGCTCGGGCTGGACCCCGAGTTCCCGGTCAAGTACATCGTTTATTTCCTGATCGTCGTCGCGGTCGGCGGCAGCGGCAACATCAAGGGCTCGCTCTACGCGTCGCTGATCCTGGGCATTTGCGATGTCGCGGGCAAGTACTACGTGCCGCAGGTCGGCGCCTTCGTCATCTACGCGGTGATGGTGGCGACGCTGATCTTCCGGCCCCAGGGGCTCTTCGGCCGCAGGGCGGCCCGATGAGCCCGCAGGCTTTGCCGAGGGTGGAGTGCCGCGGCTCCAAGTCAGCCTGCGCCGACGTGGACGGCACGAAGGCCGGCAGCGTCTCCAGGCCGGCTCATTCCCGCCCGGCCGGACCGGCCGTAGGTCGCAAGGTACACCCGTGAGCGCCGCCACGCCGATCTCCACGCCTGCCTCCACTGCCGTTTCGGGGGCTGTCGGCGGCTTCGACGCCGGGCCGCTGAGGGATGCCTCGCGCTGGCGGGCGCCGGAATTCGCGTTCTGGCTGCTCCCGGTCCTGGCCTACTTCGTGTTCCCGGATGACCTGGCCCTGGTCTCGCAGGTGGTGATCACGGCGCTGTTCGTGATCTCGCTGGACCTGATCCTCGGCTACGCCGGCATCGTCTCGCTCGGCCACGCCGCGTTCTTCGGCATCGGTGCCTACGCCGCCGGGCTGCTTGCGCAGCACGGTTGGGGCGACCCGACGCTGGGGCTGGCTGGCGCCGGCCTGCTGGCCGCGCTGGCCGGGTTCGTCACGAGCTTCCTGGTGCTGCGCGGCGCCGACCTGACGCGGCTGATGGTCACCCTCGGCGTGGCATCGATGCTCTACGTGGCGGCCAACAAGCTGACCAGCATCACCGGCGGCCTGGACGGACTGCAGGGCGTCGAGATCAAGCCGCTGCTCGGGCTGTTCGCCTTCGATCTCTATGGCAAGACGGCGTACATCTATTGCGTCGTGGTGCTCTTCGTGCTGTTCTGGATCGCCCGGCGCATCGTGCATTCGCCGTATGGCCTGTCGCTGCACGGCATCCGCCAGAACGCCTTTCGGATGCCGGCGCTGGGGACCCCGGTCCATGCCCGCCTGGTCGCCATCTACACGCTGGGCGCGGCCTATGCCGGCATCGCCGGTGCCTTGCTGACGCAGACGACGCAGTTCGTCTCGATCGACGTGCTCAGCTTCTCGCGCTCGGCCGAGTTGCTGCTGATCCTGGTTCTCGGGGGCACGGGCAGCCTGTATGGCGCGATGCTGGGCGCGATCGTCTTCATGACCGTTCACCACCTGCTGTCGGACCTCAACCCGCAGTATTGGCAGTTCTGGCTCGGGCTGCTACTGATCGCGGTCGTGCTGTTCGCGCGCGACGGCATCATGGGTGCGCTGCGCGCGCTGGCCAGACCTTTGCCCGGAGGGCGCGAATGAACTACGCGCTGCAGACGAGCCACCTGGTGAAGAAGTTCGGCGGGTTCGTCGCCACCAACGACGTCAGCCTGAACGTCGCCGCGGGTGCGCGCCATGCGCTGATCGGCCCGAACGGGGCCGGCAAGACGACGCTGATCAACCTGCTGACCGGGTTTCTGGAGCCCACGGCGGGCACGGTGGTGCTCGAGGGCGCGGACGTCACGCACAAGGCGCAGCACCAGCGCGTCAAGCTCGGCCTGGCGCGCACGTTCCAGATCAACCGCCTGTTCCCCGACCTGACGGTGCTCGAATCGGTCACCCTGGCGGTGTGCGAACGCCGCGGGATCGGTGCCCGTTTCTGGCGCCCGGTCGGTGCGCATGGCGAAGCGATCGACGATGCCGCCGCCCTGCTGGCGCGGTTGCGCCTGCTGGACGTTGCTCACCAAGCCACCAAGGGCCTGGCCTACGGCAAGCAGCGGCTGATCGAGATCGCCCTGGCGCTGGCGGCCGAGCCGAGCGTCCTGCTGCTCGACGAGCCGGCAGCCGGTGTGCCCACGGGCGAGAGCCGCGAACTGTTCGAGACCATCGCGCAGCTGCCACGTGACGTGACCATCGTGCTGATCGAGCACGACATGGATCTGGTGTTCCGCTTTGCCGACCGCATCTCGGTGCTCGTCGGCGGGACCCTGTTGACCGAGGACGTGCCGGCGGCGATCGCGGCCGATCCCCGGGTGAAGGAAGTCTATCTGGGGGAGGCCGGCCGTGGCTGAGCTGCTGGAAGTCGACGGCGTCTGGGCCGGCTACGGCAACGCCACGGTGCTCGAGGACATCTCGTTCGGCGTCGAAGCGGGTGCGAGCCTGGCGCTGCTCGGCCGCAACGGCATGGGCAAGACGACGCTGCTGGCGACGTTGATGGGCGCGACCCGGCAGTCCCGCGGCAGCCTGCGTTTCGACGGTCGCGACCTCGGGGTGGTGCCCAGCCATCGCCGCGCCCACGCCGGCCTGGGTTGGGTGCCGCAGGAGCGCGACATCTTCCCGTCGCTCAGCGTCGAGGAGAACCTGACGGTGGTGGCGCGCCCAGGGCCCTGGGACCTGCGCAGGGTCTACGCGACCTTCCCGCGTCTTGAGGAGCGGTGCGCGAACATGGGCAACCAGCTCTCCGGCGGCGAGCAGCAGATGCTGGCGATGGGTCGCGCGTTGATGCTCAACCCGAAGATGCTGCTGCTGGACGAGCCGCTGGAAGGGCTGGCGCCGCTGATCGTGCAGGAGCTCCTGGCCATCATCGGGACGATGGTGCGCGAGGGCAGCATGGCCGTGATCCTGGTCGAGCAGCACGCGCACCAGATCCTGCCGATCACGCGCGACGCGCTGGTGCTCGAGCGCGGGCGCGTCGTCCATCGCGGCGCCAGCGACGTCCTCGCGGCCGACCCCGCGGTGCTCGACCGCTGGCTGGGCGTGGCCGCGCACTGAATCGACGAAGGAAGCACCACCATGACCCCTCAGCAGCAGGCCCTGGGCATCATCCGGGGCGAGCATCGGGCGATCACCGCCGTGATCGACGCGTTCAGGCATGTCGCCGACGAGATCGCCCTCGGCAAGCTCACACCCGACTACAAGCTGCTCTGGTCGGTCGTCTACTACATCGAGGAGTTTCCCGAGACGCTGCACCATCCCAAGGAGGACAAGGTCCTGTTCCCGCGCATCCGCCGTCGCAGCGACGCCATCGACAGCACGCTCGACGACCTGGGGCGGCAGCATGCCAACAGCGGCGCGCACCTGGACACGCTGAAGACCCTGATCGGCCGGATGGAAGCCGAGATCCCCGGTGCCGCCCGGCAGCTCGCCGCCAAGGTGGCGACCTACGCCGATTTCCACTACCGGCATATGACGCTGGAAGAGTCGGTGGTGCTGCCCAAGGCCGTCGAGGTGCTCACGGCGCAGGACTGGGAAGGCGTCGCCGCCAGCTTCGCCGAGAACAAGGACCCGCTGCAGGACCAGTCGGCCAGCGGCAGCGAATGGTTCCGCCACTTCTACAGCCGGATCGTCGCCCTGGTGCCGGAGCCCTGGGGCGTGGGTGCCCGACGGTAGGCCGCGCCGTCGCCCCGGTTTCGACGAGGCGGGCAAGGGTTTTCCCTGAGCGCGAAAGAACCGCCTCCAGATTACACTTATCATCAGTATACTGACGATCAGCATGCAATTTCAGGAGCCCACGATGAACAGCAGAAGTTCCGACGCGCAGATCCTCGTCGCAGGCGGGGGCATCGGCGGCCTCGCCGCCGCGCTGGCCCTGGTGCGCCGCGGATTCGAAGTCAAGGTGCTCGAACAGGCGCCGCAACTCGGCGAGATCGGCGCGGGCATCCAGCTCGGGCCGAACGCCTTCGCGGCCTTCGACGCGCTGGGCATCGGCGAGATCGCCCGCGCCCGCGCCGTCTACACCGACGAGATGGTGATGCACGACGCCCTGGACGAATCGCTGGTCGGCAGCATCCCGACCGGTGCGGCATTCCGCGCGCGCTTCGGCAACCCGTACGCAGTGATCCACCGCGCCGATGTCCACGGCTCGCTGCTCGAAGGCGCGCAAGCCACCGGCCGCGTCGAGGTCGCGACCTCGACCCAGGTCCAGCGTGTCGATCAGGACGAGCATGGTGTCACCGTCTTCGACGCCAAGGGCGGCCGCCACCGCGGCCTGGCGCTGATCGGCGCCGACGGCGTCAAGTCGGCGGTGCGCCGCCAGTACGTCGGCGACGAGGCGCGGGTCTCGGGCCACGTGGTCTATCGCGCGGTGATCGACAAGAAGGACTTTCCGCAGGACCTGCAGTGGAACGCCGCCAGCATCTGGGTGGGCCCGAACTGCCATCTGGTGCACTACCCGCTGCGCGGCGGCGAGCAGTACAACGTCGTCGTCACCTTCCACAGCCGCGAGCAGGAAGAGTGGAGCGTGCGCGAGGGCAGTCGCGAGGAAGTGCAGAGCTACTTCGAGGGCATCTGCGCGCGCGCCCGCCAGCTCATCGACCTGCCCAAGGACTGGAAGCGCTGGGCCACCGCCGACCGCGATCCGATCGCGCAATGGACCTTCGGCCGTGCAACGCTGCTGGGCGACGCCGCGCATCCGACGCTGCAGTACCTGGCGCAGGGTGCCTGCATGGCGATGGAGGACGCGGTCACGCTGGGCGAGGCGCTGCGCGTGCACGACAACCAGTTCGACAAGGCCTTCGCGCTGTACCAGCGGTCGCGGGTGGCGCGCACGGCGCGCATCGTGCTGTCGGCGCGCGAGATGGGCCGCATCTTCCACGCCAAGGGCGTCGAGCGCCTGGTGCGCAACGAACTGTGGAAGGGCCGCTCGCCCGAGCGCTTCTTCGATGCGATGGAGTGGCTGTATGGCTGGCGCGTCGACAACTGCCTTGCGAACTGACCCAGCCCCGAAGCGGTTTGGCCGCTTCCCCTCTAGGGGGCAACGCCAGCGGCCCGGCAAAGCCGGTTCCACGGCGTTCGCCTGATCCATACCGGAGACTAGCGATGAACGAACTCGGTCGACTCGAAGACCTGCCCGCCGACTACCGCGAGGCGCTGACGCAGCAGAACCTGGTGCCGCTGTGGCCCAGCCTGCGCGCCGTGCTGCCGCCGGGCAGGCCGCAACCGCGCACCCGCGCCACCCATTGGTCCTACGAAGCCCTGCGCCCGCTGCTGCTGAAGGCCGGCGAACTGACGCCCATCGAGAAGGCCGAGCGCCGCGTGCTCGTGCTCGCCAACCCCGGCCACGGCCTGGAGAAGATGCAGGCAAGCGCCGCGATGTACCTCGGCATGCAGCTGCTGCTGCCCGGCGAATGGGCGCCTTCCCACCGCCACACGCCGAACGCCGTGCGCATGGTGGTCGAGGGCGAGGGCGCCTGGACCAATGTCGACGGCGAAAAGTGCCCGATGCAGCGCGGCGACCTGATCCTCACGCCGACCGGCCTGTGGCACGAGCACGGCCACGACGGCAGCGAGCCCGTGGTGTGGCTCGACGTGCTGGACCTGCCGCTGGTTTACTACATGGAGGCGAGCTACCACGTCGACGGCGCCCGTCAGGCGGTCGCGCCCGGTCGTGGCGATCGCGGCTACGCGCGCGGCGGCGTCGTGCCCGGGCCGGTCTTCGAGCGCTCGCGCAAGGCCTACCCCATGCTGCGCTATCCCTGGGCCGACGCAAGGGCAGCGCTCGAGACGCTGGCCGCCGACCAGCCGGGCCTCGAGGCGGTTCAGGTCCGCTACGTCAACCCCGAGACCGGCGGGGACGCCCAGAACGTCCTCGGCTTCCATGCCCTGATGCTGCGGCCGGGGCAGACGCTGCGGCTGCCGGTGCGCTCGCCCGCGATGGTGTTCCACGTCATCGAAGGCAGTGCCGCGGTGCAGGTCGAGGACCAGCGCTTCACGCTCGCCGCGGCCGACACCTGCTGCGCCCCCGGGTACAGCGCGGCGTCGCTGACCAACGCGTCGGCCGACCGGCCGGCCTTCCTCTTCATCGCCGACGAGACACCGCTGCACGAAAAGCTGGGCGTGTTCGAGAACCGCGGCTGACCACCTGCAAGGATCAAGCATGACCACGACCTACCTCTGGGCCCCGCCGCCCGTCCGCTCGCTGCCTGTGCGCGGAAGGACGGAACGCCTGCCGATCAATCGCCTGTTCTTCGTCGGCCGCAACTACCACGCCCACGCGGTCGAGATGGGCCGGCCGGTGGACAAGAGTGTCGAGCGGCCGTTCTACTTCACGAAGTCGCCGTCGACCCTCACCGAGTCCGGCGCGACCGTCGCCTACCCGCCCGAGACCGAGGACTTCCAGCACGAGATGGAACTGGTGGTGGCCATCGGCCGGCCGGGCTTCCGCGTCAGCGAAGCCGACGCAGCGGCGCTGATCTACGGCTACGCCTGCGGGCTGGACATGACGCGCCGCGACCTGCAAATGGCCGCACGGGACAAGGGCCGGCCCTGGGACCTGGGCAAGGACGTCGAGCAGTCGTCGGTGTGCGCCGAGGTCGTGCCGATGCCGGGCGTGGTCCTCGACCGCGGGGCGCTCTCGCTGGCGGTCAACGGCCAGCCGCGACAGGGTTCCGACATCGCCAAGCTGATCTGGAGCATCCGCGAGCTCATCGCCGACCTGTCACGCTTCTATCACCTGCAGCCGGGCGACCTGATCTACACCGGCACGCCCGAAGGCGTGGGCCCTGTCGTTGCCGGCGACCGCATCGAAGGGTGCATCGAGGGTGTCGGCGAGGTCTCGCTGCAAGTCGGTCCGCGCGAGTAGCAGCTTCGCCTGCAACCCAGGGGCCGGTGCCGGATGCGCTGGTGCGGCGCCCGGGCCGGTTTCCAGCCTGTGGCGGGACCCTGGCGCGCAAGCGGGTCGGTCGGCGCAGGTACCGGTATAACGCACGCATGGTGGCGGCAGCCCGCGGCGCCGAATTGGCGGCGCCGCCAACCAAGCCGACCCGATACTCGAGATCATGCGCACCTCAGCGTTGCTGCTCGTCGTCGTGCTCGCCGCCGGCGGGTGCGCTAGCGTGGCACCGCCGGCACCTTCGGCGCCGGTCACGGCCGATCAGCGCGCCGCCGTGCCTGCGGCGCTGGCGGTTGAACGGCAATGGCTGTTGTCGTGGTTCCGAGAAACGCCGGTCGCCATCGGGCAAGCCAGGGACGGCGCAGTGACCATCGACGTGCCGCGCGAGTTCTGCTTCGATCCCGGGCACAGCAGCGTCAAGCCGCCGCTTGCCGCCGTGCTGGACAAGGTGGCGGAAAGCCTGCGCCGCAGACCACTGCACCGCCTGGGGCTGCTCGCCGCGCCGGCCGATGCGGCCGGCGGCGGTCCATTGGCCCGCCAACGCGCGATGCAGGTGCAGGCGTATCTGCGTTCTCGCGGGGTGCCGGCGACGCGCCTGGCCAGGCCGACGGTCGCCGTTGCCGCCGCGGTGCGGCTGCGCATCGAGGCAGCGCCGCTTTGATCGGGTGCGCCATCGCTCCGATGGCGCATCTGGCTTGCCGTGGCGGCCGAGCGGCCGGCGCGACCCGAGCCGCGAAGCCGTCGCCACGAGACAGCGCCTGAAGGCCCCGTTCGGGTCGAGAGGCGGGCCGCGAACGGGCTTGCATCAGGCCGAGACGGCGAGGATGAGGTCCGACGCCTTGAACAAGGCCGTGACGCGGGCTCCGGGCTCGAAGCCGAGCGCCTGCAGGCCGGCGAGCGTGACGGTGGCGCCGATGCTGCCGCCACCGTCGAGCTCGACGACGACCTCCGCGTTGACGGCGCCCGATGTCACCGAGGTGATCTTGCCATGCAGCTGATTGCGGGCCGAGATCTTCGCGCCTCCGATGCCCGTGGCGACGATCACGCTCGACGCCTTCAGGAGCGCGAACGCGGTGATGCCGGTGCGCAGACCGAGGGCCTTCGTGCTCTCGGAGGTGACGATCGCGACGATGCGCGACCCGCCGGACAGCTCGAGCTCGACCTCGTCGTTGACGGCGCCCGAGCGTACCGCGCTCACGGTGCCCGTGAACTGGTTGCGCGCACTGGTCTTCAGATTCAGCGTGCGCAGCAGCGAGAACTCGCGGTCGAGGTCGATCGACTCGTCGTCGAGCAGCTTGAGGAAGCGCCGGTGCACGGCGTCGATCTGGCCGAAGCGCTCCACCAGGCGCAGCCCGCGCGGGGTCAACTGCGTCGAGCCGCCTCCGCGGCCCCCGGCGCTGCGCGCCACCAGCGGTTCGCCGGCCAGCGTGTTCATCGTGTCGATCGCGTCCCAGGCGGCCTTGTAGCTCATGCCCACCGCCTTGGCGGCGTGGGTGATCGATCCCTGCTCCGCGATCGCCCGCAGCAACTCGATGCGACCACGCCCGCCGAAGCTTTCACCGCCGACGGTCAACCAGACCGCGCCGCCGACCGTGAACCGCTCGCTCTGCTTCTTCCGGACTGTCATGCCCCGTCCTCGACCTCGACAGAGCATAGCCGAGGGCCGGGCGGCAGCGGGCTCCGCTTGTGATGGCCTTCGGGGTCGTCTGCTTCTTGCCGGCACCCGACGCCGCATCCTGCAGAGCTTTGCGTGCCGGCAACAATGCCCTGGTCAACAACGTTCGCAGGGGTGGCGTTGAGGACTCAGGATCGCGGCCCAAGACAACCGGGATCCGGCTCTCAAACGCAAGGAGATTCACGATGTCCAAGCTTCCTTCGCTCCTCCTCGGGGCCCTGCTGACCGTGCTGGCTGCTTCCAGCTTCGCCCAGCCCGCATCCGCGCCGGCAGCCGCCGGCAAGGGCGCCGCATGGGGCAAGTCGCACCCGCGGCGCGCCGAGGTAGACACGCGGTTGGCCAACCAGAACAAGCGCATCCACCAGCAAGTCGCCGAGGGCGACATGAGCAAGGCCCAGGCCGCCAAGCTGCACAAGCAGGATCGGAAGATCCGCCAGGAGGAGCGCGACATGGCTTCGCAGAACGGAGGCCGGATCACGAAGGGTGAACAGCGGGTTCTGAACCAGCAGGAGAACAAGGTCAGCCGCCAGATCGGGAAGTAGGGCGGCCGGCGGGGGGCTGGCCAGACGCGCCAGGCCATGTCCCCGGTCATCGTTCGACGCGATTGAAGCCTGCGTTCGCCCCGACGCAATCCGAGACCACGCAAGAAGACCAGAATCCGGTCGGGTTTCCCCTTTCAGGAGTACAGCATGACAAAGGTTCTGGTCCTCTACTACAGCAGCTACGGTCACCTCGAGACGATGGCGCAAGCCGTCGCCGACGGCGCGCGCAGCGCCGGCGCCGAGGTCGCCGTCAAGCGCGTGCCCGAACTGGTGCCCGAAGCGGTGGCCAAGGCGTCGCACTTCAAGCTCGACCAGGCCGCGCCGGTGGCCACGGTGGATGAACTGCCCGAATACGACGCGATCATCTTCGGCGTGCCCACGCGCTTCGGCAACATGGCGGCCCAGATGAAGAACTTCCTCGACCAGACCGGCGGCCTGTGGTTCACCGGCAAGCTGGTGGGCAAGGTCGGTTCCGTGTTCGCCAGCACTGCCACCCAGCACGGCGGCCAGGAGAGCACGATTCTCAGCACGCACACGGTGCTCCTGCACCATGGCATGGTCATCGTCGGCCTGCCCTACGCGTGGCAGGGTCAGATGAAGCTCGACGAGGTCACCGGCGGCAGCCCCTACGGCGCCACGACGATCGCCGGCGGTGACGGTTCGCGGCAACCGTCGGCCAACGAACTGGAAGGCGCGCGGTTCCAGGGGCGGCACGTGGCGCAGATCGCGGCCAAGCTGGCGGGTTGATGGTTATGGCCTCGGCGCCCCGGCGCCGGGGCGCGGCGAGAATTGGGCCCTTCGAGATCACCCACTTCGACCGCTACCTCTTCCCGCTCATGTGGCTCGGCTGGGCCGCCTGCTGGGGGGTGCTGTCCAGCAGCGTCAAGGCTGCAGTGAAGACAGGACCCCTGGCACGGCGCCTCGGGCACATCGTGCCACTCATGCTGGCGGCGCTGCTGCTCTGGAAGCCAAAGTTGCCGCTTTCGCTTCTTGGCGACCGCTTCGTGCCATGGGCAATCTGGCCGTTTTGGGTCGGCGCGGTAATGACAGCAGGAGGCCTGCTGTTCGCCGTGTGGGCACGAGTTCACATCGGGGCGAACTGGAGCGGCATCGTGACCATCAAGAAGGGCCATGAACTCGTCACGACCGGTCCCTACGCCGTCGTGCGCCATCCCATCTAGACGGGGCTATCGCTGGCGTTCGCAGGTTCAGCCCTGGCTCGCGGCGAATGGCGCGGCGCCCTGGCAGGTGCCATCGCCGTGGGATCCTTCTGGGTGAAGCTGCGTTTCAAGGAGCGGTGGATGCGCCAGGAGTTCGGCGCGGACTACGAGGCATCCAGCCCGTGGGGGCCGGCGCTCGTGCCCTCCTTCCGTTGAACTCGCGGCGATGAAAGCGATGCGACAGCGTGCGTCGCAGGCGCCGTCGCAGCCGACGCTGCGCAGCCGGGTCGGGACCACCGCGCTGCGTGAATGCCCGGTCGTGGCTGCCGGCCTCCGGCTTGTCAGAATGGTGCCCCGCTCCCTGAGGACAATCTGAATCGCCGCGCGGCTGTCACAGGCCGCAGATCCAATTCACCCTCTCGCTCCAGGATGCCCACCGGCCTGGCCCCGGGCCGGCCTTGGCTTGTGGCTGGCGAGATCCGATCATGCAGTTCTTCATCGACATCTTCGATTTCGTCGCCTGCCTCGTCGATCGACCGCGCCCGCGGCGCGCGGCGCGCCGGCGCGGCCGGCTGTGGCTCGCGTGTCTGCTGGGCTTGGCGGCGGGTTGGACGACCGCTGCGGCACAGACGACGCAGACCGAGGGACCAGGCACTTCGGCGAGCGCCGGGCCCGTCGCACCGGTCGAGGCTTTCAGCTTCCACGGCCAGTTCACGAACGTCACGCAGGAGCACCCGTCGTTCACCTCGCCGTACCAGGGGGCGAACAGCCTGCAGGTCTCCGAAGCGGCGATGGAAACCGTGGACGTGACCCTGTTCCTGGGCGCCCGGCTGTGGCGTGGCGGTGCCCTGTACTTCAACCCGGAAGTCGACCAGGGTTACGGCCTGAGCAACACCTTGGGCGTCGCCGGCTTCCCGAGCGGCGAAGCCTACAAGGTCGGGGACTGGACGCCGTACTACCGCACGCAGCGTCTCTTCCTGCGCCAGGCAATTGCCCTCGGTGAGACGCAGAGCCGTGTCGAGTCGGGGGCCAACATGCTGGGCGGCATCGAACCCGACGACAGGCTCACGCTGACGGTCGGCAAGTTTTCGGTGGTCGACATCTTCGACACCAATGCGTATGCCCATGATCCGCGGGCCGATTTCCTGAACTGGTCGGTGGTCGACTCGGCCGCGTTCGACTATGCGGCCGACTCCTGGGGCTACACGCTCGGCGTGGCGGTCGAGTGGGTCGAGGGCGGCTGGACCCTGCGTGGCGGGTACTTCGCCCTTTCCACGGCGCCAAACGTCGAGACCATCGACACTGGATTCGGACAGCATTCGATGGTGCTCGAGGCCGAGCGGCGCTTCCAGTTCATGAGCCGACCGGGTGCGATCCGGGTGCTGGGCTACGTTGACCGCGGCCGCATCGCGCGCTATGACGATGCGCTGTCCCAAGCTGCGACGTCGGACACGGCACCCGATGTCTCGCAGGTTCGCCACGATGCGACCAAGTCGGGCTGGGCGATGAACCTGGAGCAGCAGGTCGCCAACGGCATCGGATGGTTCGCGCGCCTGAGCGCCAACGACGGACAGCACGAGGCCTTCGACTTCACCGATGTCAATCGCTCGCTGGCCACCGGGCTTGCCATCCAGGGTGCTGCGTGGAACCGCAACGACGATACGGTGGGTGTTGCCGTGGCAGTCAATGCGCTGTCGAGCGCAGCCCGGGCCTATTTCGCGGCAGGCGGCCCAGGCATCTTGATCGGCGATGGGAGGCTGCCGAACTACGGCCGTGAGCGCATTCTCGAGAGCTACTACCTTCTGCGCGTGAATGCGAAACTCAACCTCAGCGCTGACCTTCAGCACATCTCGAACCCTGCCTACAACCGCGATCGCGGCCCGGTCCTGGTCTATGGCGTGCGACTCCATGCCGAGTTCTGATCGACCCCCGGTGCGCCGGTAGGCCTCGACAGGCGGCGTTCAGCCTGACTGCGTCGCACTGCCGGTGCGGCCAGCGGGAGTGTTCAGCGATCCCGCGCGAGCAGCGGGTCGACGATGTGCCGCAGGCGTGCCACGGTCCAGGTCGGGTTGTCGTCGTCCCAGCCGTTGTAGGCCAGGTTTCCGTGGCGGTCGATGACGAAGCTGACCGGGATCTTCCAGATCCGGCCATAGGCGCCGGCCCAGGGGCTGGGCAGCAGGCCGACCGGAAAGGCCAGCGTCGCGGCCACGGCCGTGACCTTGGCCAGCGCATCGGGCCCGTCGAGGCTGAAGCCGAGCACCTGGAGCCCATGCGACGCATGCTCTGCGGCGTAGGCCGACAGCAGCGGCAGTTCGTCGCGGCAGGGCTCGCACCAGGTCGCCCAGAAGGTCGCGATGATCACCTGCCCGCGCAGGTCGCGGGTGTCGATGCGCCGCCCGTCCAGGACATTCAACCTAAAAACAGCAGTTACCCTGGTGCCGCGAGCGCTGGCGGCGGGGTTGGC
>JBBINW010000059.1:0-29657 GCA_037443665.1 Betaproteobacteria bacterium | reverse complement strand
AGCATCGCGATCAAACCTGTCAGTCGAAGGCAAAGATGGACAGTCGGAACGCGGCGAGCGCGAGTCGCTGATCCAGCGCCAGGACGCGCATACGAGCTCTCCTGAGGCGAAACAGTGACGCCCGGCTGCGTAGCTGCAAACAATATGGTCGAGCTTATTTCGATGTATCACGCGTCCCAGGGCGGCGGCCGCCGCGTCGGGACAGAAAAACTGGTTCATGAGCAGGACGCGCATCGGAATTCCCGCCGGCGCACGAACCGCGCCGCCTCTTCGCGAAAGACGGGGAGGCCGGGGGAGGGACAGTAATGCGACTGGTTGTCTCGAATGGCCTGCTCGCCGGCCGACTTGGCTGAGGCCGTGCTTTCGAACGGGCTGTCGCCGATCTCCAACTCCACGCGGAAAGCCAGCGCCCCCAGCAGCACCCAGGCCCCGCGCCAGGGCAGCGGCGGCACCACCAGCGCCGAGACGATGATACCCACGCCCGTGCCGCCGTAGTACAGCCCCAGCACCAGGCCCGCGGGCGCCCCGGGCGTGGCGGCCAGACGGGCCGCAAGCAGACCGCCGCCGACGAAGCTCACGGCGCTGGCCACCCCGGTGAGAAAGCGCAGCGCATAGAGCAGCGCGTCGCCGCGCGCCGCACCGTGTGCGGCCAGCAGCAGCGCCGCGGCCGCGCCGCCGGCCAGCATTGCCCGCCGTGCGTCCAGGCGCGCGAACACCCGCGGCGCGAGCAGCGCGCCGGCGAGATAGCCGGCGGCGTTGACGGTGTTCATCGCGCCGGCGGTGAGGTAGTTCCAACCGAGCGCGGCGCGCATCGGTGGCAGCAGCAGCGCATAGGAGAATCGCGCCAGCCCGAGCGAGGTGGCCGCAGCCAGTCCGAGCGCGAGCGCCGTGCGCAGGGGCCGCAGCGGCGGCGGCGGCGGCGCGGGCGCGTCGTCAGGCACGGGCGGCGAGCAGCGCGTGCGCCACCTCGGCGAATCCTGCGCCGCGCTCGCCCTCGGTGATGAACGCCGGCCAGACCGTCAGCTCGGCGGCGAAGCGGCGCAGATTTGCCACCCCGACCGCGAGCGGGAAGCGCTCGAACAGCGGCTGGTCGTTGGTCGAGTCGCCAACATAGACCCAGCGGTCGATCTCGCGCCGCAGCTCGCGGCCGAACAGGCGGCGCACCATCCACTGCGCCGCGCTCCACTTGCCGTGCTCGCCGAACCAGCCGTTGACGTGGATCGAGCTCACCGTCGCGGTCATGCCTTCGGCCCGCATCAAGGCCACCACGCGGGCGACCGCGGCCGGCCGCAGGTGGGCGAACTCGCCGTGGTCGATCGCGATGTCGGTGGCGCGGCCGGCGCTGTCGCGCGCGAGCTGCGCCCCGGGCACCTCGCGCAGCACGCGCGCGGCCACTTCGGCCAGGCGCCGCGCGTTGGCGGCGCGGGTCGCCGCGTCCTGCGCGAATTCGGTGACCACATGGTCGCCCTCGCGCAGCAGCGCCACGCCGCCGTTCTCGGCCACGATTGCCGCCAGCGGCCACGAACCGGCAAAGGGCTCGCTCCAGCCCAGCGGCCGGCCGGTGATCGCCACCACCGGCACCCCGGCCGCCGCCAGCGCCTGCAGGGCGGCGAATGCAACCGGCTCGATGGCACCTTCGCGGGTGAGCGTGTCGTCGATGTCGGTCATCAGCCCGGCCACGCGCGCGAGCCGCGCGGCGGGCAGCGCGGCCAGGGGCAGGGGAGGTCCGGCGTTCACCCGACGCGGGCCTGCCGGGCTTGACACCGGTCAATCCGCGACGGCGGGCGAATGCCGATCATCGGGGCACCGAAACCCTGCATTCGAGTTGAATCCGCGAGCATGAGCAAGGATACCGCCGCCCTCCGCACCGTCGCCAAAACGAACCGGCCGGCCCGGCATCGCGCCCCGCGCCCGGTCAGTGCCGGTGACGTGGTCGACACGCGCACGCCCGCGCGCATCGAGCGCAACACGGTGGCGCGCGCGACCACTCGCCAGCAGACCGTGTCGGCGCTGGCGCTGTCCGACGTGCTCGCCCGCCACGCCGCCGGTGACGGCGGCCCGCCCGGCGAGTGGCTGCGCGAGCTCAAGGCGCTGATCGACGGCGCCGCGCCCGACGAGGTCAAGTCGCTGCGCCGGCTGCTGTTCGAGCGTGGCGCGGCCGCCACCGGCATCGACCCCGACGCCGAACTCGCCCCCGGCTGGCGCGAGGGCGGCTACCCGTACCGCAACCTGATGTCGCGCCGCAACTACGAGCGCCAGAAGTACCGGCTGCAGGTCGAGCTGCTCAAGCTGCAGGCCTGGGTCAAGGAGACCGGGCAGCGCGTGGTCATCCTCTTCGAGGGCCGCGACGCCGCCGGCAAGGGCGGCACGATCAAGCGCTTCATGGAGCACCTCAACCCGCGCGGCGCGCGCGTGGTGGCGCTGGAGAAGCCCAGCGACGTCGAACGCGGGCAGTGGTACTTCCAGCGCTACATCGCGCATCTGCCCACCGCAGGCGAGATCGTGCTGTTCGACCGCAGCTGGTACAACCGCGCCGGCGTCGAGCGCGTGATGGGCTTCTGCAGCGAGGCCGAATACGACGAGTTCCTGCGCGAGGCGCCCGAGTTCGAGCGCCATCTGGTGCGCTCGGGCGTGCGCCTGTTCAAGTTCTGGTTCTCGGTCAGCCGCGATGAGCAGCGCCGCCGCTTCAAGGAGCGCCGCGCGCACCCGCTCAAGCAGTGGAAGCTCAGCCCCGTCGACATGGCGTCGCTGGACAAGTGGGACGACTACACGCGCGCCAAGGAAGACATGTTCCTGCACACCGACACCTCGGACGCGCCATGGACCGTGATCAAGTCGGATTGCAAGAAGCGCGCACGCCTGAACGCGATGCGCTATCTGCTGCACCGGATGCCCTACACCAACCGCGACGCCACCATCATCGGCACCGTGGACCCGCTGCTGGTGGGTCGCGCGTCGCTCGTGGGCGGGCTCGCGGAGGAGTTCACGGCGGGCCTGCGCGCCTGACCCCGGCCGCACCGGGGGCGGGGCGTGTGGCTAGAATACCGGCTCTTCCCGAGGAGCGTTGCAACCTTCGCCCAGAAGGCCAGGCTCGGAAGACCGCTTTGCAACCGCGCTCACCTGCACGAGATGTCCGTCGTGGGTGAGATCCGAGTCCTCCCCCCGTTTTGCACCGTGCAGGCTGTTCCTCAACCTTCTGGAGCCTGCCGATGAACGCCGTTCTCAAACCCAAGCACGACAAGGATTTCGTCGTCGCCGACCTGTCGCTGGCCGATTGGGGCCGCAAGGAAGTCAGGATCGCCGAGACCGAGATGCCCGGCCTGATGGCGATCCGCGAGGAGTTCGCCGCGGCGCAGCCGCTGAAGGGCGCGCGCATCTCCGGCAGTCTGCACATGACGATCCAGACCGCGGTGCTGGTGGAAACGCTGCAGGCCCTGGGTGCGCAGGTGCGCTGGGCCTCGTGCAACATCTTCAGCACGCAGGACCACGCCGCGGCGGCGCTGGCCGTCAAGGGCACGCCGGTGTTCGCCTACAAGGGCGAGTCGCTGTCCGACTACTGGGACTACACGCACCGCATCTTCGAGTTCGGACCCCAGGGCGACAGCGCCGAGGGCCCGAACATGATCCTCGACGACGGCGGCGACGCGACGCTGCTGATGCACCTGGGCAAGAAGGCCGAGAAGGACGCCACGGTGCTGGCCCATCCGACGAGCGAGGAGGAGACCGTCCTCTACGCCGCGATCAAGGCCCGGCTGGCGCAGGACCCCAGCTGGTACAGCCGCAAGAGCGCGCAGATCGTCGGCGTGACCGAGGAGACGACCACTGGCGTGCACCGCCTCAAGGAGATGAGCGCCGCCGGCACGCTGATGTTCCGCGCCATCAACGTCAACGACTCGGTCACGAAGAGCAAGTTCGACAACCTCTACGGCTGCCGCGAGAGCCTGGTCGACGCGATCAAGCGCGCGACCGACGTGATGGTCGCCGGCAAGGTGGCGTGCGTGGCCGGTTACGGCGACGTCGGCAAGGGCAGCGCGCAGGCGCTGCGCGCGCTGTCGGCGCAGGTCTGGGTGACCGAGATCGACCCCATCAACGCGCTGCAGGCGGCGATGGAGGGCTACAAGGTCGTGACGATGGAGTACGCCGCCGACAAGGCCGACATCTTCGTCTCGGCCACCGGCAACCGCAGCGTCATCACGCGAGCCCACATGGCGGCGATGAAGGACCAGGCCATCGTCTGCAACATCGGCCACTTCGACAACGAGATCGACGTCGCGGCGCTGGCCGACTGCCTGTGGGAGGAGATCAAGCCGCAGGTGGACCACGTGATCTTCCCCGACGGCAAGCGCATCATCCTGCTGGCCAAGGGGCGGCTGGTGAACCTGGGCTGCGGCACCGGCCACCCGAGCTTCGTGATGAGCTCGTCGTTCGCCAACCAGACGATCGCGCAGATCGAGCTGTTCACGCACCGCGACTTCTACGAGAACGGCAAGGTCTACGTGCTGCCCAAGCACCTCGACGAGAAGGTCGCGCGGCTGCACCTGAGGAAGGTCGGCGCCATGCTCACCGAGCTGACCGACGAGCAGGCGGCCTACATCGGTGTGCCCAAGCAGGGGCCGTACAAGGCCGACACCTACCGGTATTGAGCCAGCGGGCATGAAGAAGCTGCCTGTCAGCATCGAGTTCTTCCCGCCCAACACCCCGGTCGGCAGCGAGAAGCTGAAGACCGTTGTGCAGGAACTCGCCGTGCTGCAGCCCGAGTTCTTCAGCGTCACCTACGGCGCCGGCGGCAGCACGCGCGACAAGACGCTGGCCACCGTGCAAAGCATCGCCGCGATGGGCTTCGAGGCCGCGCCGCACCTGTCTTGCATCGGCAGCACCGCCGAGGGCATCTCCGAGATCCTGGCCACCTACCGCGCGCAGGGCATCCACCGGCTCGTGGCGCTGCGCGGTGACCTGCCCAGCGGCATGGCCACCGCGGGCGAATTCCGTTATGCCAGCGAGCTGGTCGAGTTCATCCGCAAGACCCAGGGCCCGGACTGGCACATCGAGGTCGCGGCCTACCCCGAGTACCACCCGCAGCAGCGCTACGTGCGGCGCGACCTCGAGCACTTCGCGGCCAAGGTGCGCGCCGGCGCCGACTCCGCGATCACGCAGTTCTTCTTCAACCCCGAGGCGTACTTCCACTTCGTCGACGAAGTGCGCAAGCTGGGGGTGACCGTGCCCATCGTGCCGGGCATCATGCCGTTCCACAACTTCGCGCGCATCGCGCAGATCGCCGCGCGCGATGGCATCGACATCCCGCGCTGGGTGGCGCTGAAGATGGAAGGCTACGTGGACGACGCGGCCTCGATACGCGCCTTCGGCGTCGAGGTCGTCACGCGCCTGTGCGAACGCCTGATCGCCGGCGGCGCACCCGGCCTGCACTTCTACGCCTTGAACCAGTCGGCGCTGCCGCTGCAGATCTGCCGCCGGCTCGGGCTGGCCTGACGCGCGGCCGCAACGGCCGCAAAGCCGTCGATTGACGCCCGTCAACGTCCTGCGCCGCGGCGCGGCGACGGCAGCGAGAGCGCGGCACGCGGGGAGTTCAATCGTTCATGGCCATGTGGCCGGCAAACGAGTTCTTCCGGAGGATTCCATGAAGCGAGTCATCGGTCTGGCTGCGATCGCCCTGGCAGTCGCAGCGCCCGCCGTTCAGGCACAGGACAGCGGCAGCTGGATCGTGCGCGCCCGCGCGGTGCATCTGTCGTCGGCCAACAAGGACAGCACCGGGCTGGGCCTGAGCATCGACAACAAGACCTTCCCCGAGGTGGACATCAGCTACTTCTTCACGCCGAACCTGGCGACAGAGCTGATCCTGACCTATCCGCAGAAGCAGACGATCTACGCCGACGGCACCGAGATCGGCAGCCTCAAGCACCTGCCCCCAACGGTGACGCTGCAGTACCACGTGACGGACCTGTCGGGATGGCGGCCGTACGTGGGCGCGGGGCTGAACTACACCAACTTCTCCAACGTCAGCTTCGACCCCGCGGTGAGCGCGGCGCTGAGCCCGAGCATCAAGCGCAACAGCTACGGCTTGGCGGTGCAGGTCGGCGCCGACGTGCCGGTTGGCGGCGGCTGGGTGCTCAACATCGACCTGAAGAAGGTGCAGATCGGCACCGACGTCTATTCGTTCGGCGACAAGGTCGGTACGTTCAAGGTCGATCCGGTGCTGTTCAGCCTGGGCGTCGGCAAGCGCTTCTAGGGCGCGGGGGGCGGCTTCGGCGGCCGTACCTGCCAGGCCAGGCCTTCCTCGGTGAGCACGGTGTCCAGCGGTACGTCGTGCGGCTCGGCCTGCAGCCCCGGCACATAGCCGCTGGCGTAGGCCAGCCCCACCGTGTAGGGCCGCGGCGAGAGCGTGGCCAGCGTGCGGTCGTAGAAGCCGCCGCCATAGCCCAGGCGCACGCCGCGCGGGCCGAAGCCGACGCAGGGCACGAGCAGCAGCGTGGGCTCGAAGGCCGGCGTGTTCTTCGGCTTGGGGATGCCGTAGGCGTCTTCCTCCATCTCGCAGCCCGGGTACCAGACATGGAAGGCGAGTTGCTTGGTCTGGCGGTCGATCACTGGCAGGCCGATGCGCCGCCCGTCGTGCGCTTCGGACCAGCGGAACAGTGCCGGCAGGGCGTCGAACTCGCCCTTGATCGGCCAGTAGGCGCCGATGGCGCTGTCTTCGCGCCCCACCAGCCACACCCGCAGCACCTCCTGCAGGTGCATCGCGCGCTGGTGGCGGTCGATCAGCGTCTGGCGTTCGGCCTGGAGCTGACGGCGCAGCAGCTTCTTGTCGTGCGAAGGCTCGAGCGGGGGCAGGGTGAGGCTCATGGTGGACTATTGTCGGCTCTCGCCCGGCACCGCGGGACAGCGGCCGTGGCCGGGAACCGAAGCGGAGCGACTGATCCCTCAATCTCCGCCGCAGCGATGGCAACGCTGCGCTAAATTCAGCCCATGCCGTCGCCCGACCACTCCACCCTGCCTCCGGCCCGGACGCGGGCGGCACGGGCGGGCGCGTTCTGGCTCGCGCTCGCCCTCTGGCTGTGCCTGGCGCCGGCACCGACCAGGGCGGCGGTGGACTCGCCGCCGCCGCCGCTGCCTTCCAGCGCCACCGACGACGGCCTGATCCTGCGGGCCCGCGAAGCCCTGCGCCGCCGCGATCGCCAGGTCCTGGCCGACGCCCTCCAGTCGGCCACCGCGGTCCACCACCCGCTGGCGATGTGGGTGGACTACTGGGAGCTCTCCAACCGGCTGGCCGATGCCCGGCAGGGTGAACTCGACGCCTTCTACGCCCGCTGGCCGGGCACCTACGTCGAGGACCGGCTGCGCAACGACTGGCTGCTCGAACTCGGCCGGCGCAGCGACTGGACCGACTACCGCGTCGAGTACCCGCGTTTCGCCCTCAAGGACGACCCGCAGGCCACGTGCTACTGGCTGCTCACCCAGCACCTCGAAGGCAAGGACGTGCGCGACGCCGCTATCGCGGCCTGGACGGCCACGCGCGCACCCGACGACGGCTGCGCCCGGCTCGGCAGCGTGCTGTTCGAGGCCCATGTCTTCACGCGCGCCGACGTCTGGCGCCAGATCCGCCAGGCCAGCGAATTCGACCGCCAGCCCGCGGTGCGTGCGGCGGCCGAACTTCTGGGCAAGGCCACCGCCCGCGCCGTGGACAACCTGTGGGTCAACCCGGCGCGCTACCTGGCCCACCGGCCGGACCTGGGCGGCGAGACCGGCCACGAACTGGCCCTGCTGGCGCTGATGCGCCTGGCGGCCGCCGACCCCGAGGCCGCCGCCGACCGGCTCGCCCAGACCTGGCACCGGCGCCTGCCCATGCCGATGGCGGCCACCGCCTGGGCGCAGATCGGCAAGCAGGCCGGGTTCAAGCTGATGGCGCAGGCGGCGGACGATGCGCGGCTGGCCTGGAAGCTGTGGGACGCCGCGAGCAAGCCCAACACCCTGCCGCCCTGGGGCGACGATCTGCTGGCCGGACAGGTGCGCGCGGCATTGCGCCAACCCGACCGCGACCGCCTGCGCTGGCCGCTCGTGCTGCGCGCCATCGCGGCGATGACGCCGGCCGCGCAGGAGGAGCCGGCCTGGGTCTACTGGAAGGCACGTGCGACGCTGGCCCTGGCCCGCCCGGGGCCCGACGGCGACGCCGCACGCAGCGATGCGCGCGCGGGTCTGGCGTCGATCGCGGCACGGCTGGGCTTCTATGGCCTGCTGGCCGCCGAGGACCTCGGCGGCGGCGTCCGGCTGCCCGAACCGCCCGCGCCCTTGAGCGAGTCCGAGCGCGAGGCGCCGCGCGGCCGGCCGGGCCTGGTGCGCGGGTTGCACCTCATCGCGATGGGCCTGCGCAGCGAAGGCGTGCGCGAATGGAACTTCACGACCCGCGACCTGCCCGAACGCGAACTGCTGGCGGCGGCCGGATGGGCCTGCGAGCGCGAGGTCTGGGACCGTTGTATCCAGGCGAGCAGCCGCACGCGGTTCGAGATCGACATCGCGCAGCGCTTCCCCTTGCCCTTCCTCGATCAGGTCGTCGCCCAAGCGCACCAGGCGGGGTTGGATCCTGCGGTGCTGTACGGGCTGATGCGGCAGGAGTCGCGCTTCGTGCTCGACGCCAATTCGTCCGCTGGCGCCGGCGGCCTGATGCAGCTGATGCCGGCCACCGCGCGCTGGACGGCGAAGAAGATCGGGATGCCGTTCCGCCCCGAGATGCTCGCCGACCGCGACATCAACCTGCAGCTCGGCATGGCCTACTTCAAGCGCGTGCTCGACGACTTCGACGGCTCGCTCCCGCTGGCCACGGCGGCCTACAACGCCGGGCCGCGGCGCACGCGCCGCTGGCGCGAGACCGAAGCCCCGGTCGACGCCGCGGCCTGGGCCGAGGGCATCCCCTTCAACGAGACTCGCGGCTACGTCAAGAACGTGCTGGCCAACAGCGTCATCTACGCCCTGCGCCTGGGTGCCGCGGCCCCGACCCTGAAGGACCGGCTGGGCGGCCCGATCGGGCTGCCGGCCGCCGGTGCCGACGCCGACCGCGATCTTCCCTGAACTCATCGCCCGCACCATGTACCGATTTCTCGTCCTCGGCGGCACCGGCTTCGTCGGCCGCGCGCTGTGCGAACGCCTCTTCGAGCGCGACCCCAGCGGCGCCATCACCGTGCCGACACGGCGGGCCCAGCACGCCAACGCCGTGCGCCCGCTGCCCACCGTGGTGACGGTGACCGCGAACCTGCACGACGACCGCGAACTCGCGCGGCTGGTGGCCGGCTGCGACGCGGTCATCAACCTAGTGGCCATCCTGCACGGCAGCGCGGCCGAGTTCGACCGTGTCCACGTCGCACTGCCGCGGCGCCTGGCGCAGGCCTGCGCCGGCGCCGGCGTGCGCCGGCTGGTGCATGTCAGCGCGCTGGGCGTCGGGCCCGGCGCGCCGTCGAATTACCTGCGCAGCAAAACCGAGGGCGAGGCCGTGCTGCAGGCCGCGGGGCTGGACCTGACGCTGCTGCGGCCGTCGGTGATCTTCGGCGCCGAAGACCGCTTCCTCAACCTGTTCGCGCGGCTGCAGGCGCTGGTGCCGGTGCTGCCGCTGGCCGGCGGCGACACGCGCTTCCAGCCGGTGTGGGTCGACGACGTGGCGCGGGGCATCGTGGCCGCGCTCGACCGGCCCGAGAGCGTCGGCCGGACCTACGAATGCGTGGGGCCGACGGTCTACACGCTGTCCGAGCTGGTCCATCTGGCCGGCCACTGGTCGGGCCACGAGCGGCCGCAGATCCCGCTGCCACTGGCCCTTGGGCGCGCCCAGGCGCTGCTGATGGAACTGGCCCCCGGCGAGCCGATGATGTCGCGCGACAACCTCGACTCGATGCGCGTGCCCAACGTTGCCACCGGCACCGAGCCGGGGCTGGAGGCGCTGGGCATCGTGCCGACCGCGCTCGAGGCCGTGGCCCCGGGCTACCTGGGCGCGCAGTTCGCGTGCGCGCGGCTCGGCCGCTGGCGCGCGCTGGCCGGGCGCGAATGACACATTCGACAAGAAGGGGAACGCCATGCAGCTGATCAT
Source organism: Betaproteobacteria bacterium (assembly GCA_037443665.1). Taxonomy (GTDB): domain Bacteria; phylum Pseudomonadota; class Gammaproteobacteria; order Burkholderiales; family Burkholderiaceae_C; genus Rubrivivax. Next base: position 19,576 of record JBBINW010000059.1, on the reverse strand, counting down.
CGGCAACAAGAACTATTCGTCCTGGTCGATGCGGCCCTGGGTGCTGATGCGCCAGCTGGGCATGCATTTCGAGGAAGTCAAGCTGCGCTTCGACGTCGGCGAACACTCGGCGTTTCGCCGCGCGGTGGCGCATTACAGCCCCGCCGGGCGGGTGCCGGTGCTGGTCGACGACAGCTTCTCGGTCTGGGACACGCTGGCCATCGTCGAGTACCTGCACGACAAGTTCCCGGGCCGCGGCGTCTGGCCCGAAGACATCCAGCAGCGTGCCCGCGCGCGCAGCCTGGCCGCCGAGATGCATGCCGGGTTCGCGGCCCTGCGCGAGCACTGCCCCGTGAACATCGAGGCCGACCTGTCGCAGATCGGCGAGATCGTCTGTGCCGAGCAGGCCGGCGTGCGCGCCGACCTGGCGCGCATCGAGCTGATGTGGGCCGAGGCGCTGCTGACCAGCGGCGGCCCGTTCCTGTTCGGCGAGTTCGGCGCCGTGGACGCGATGTACGCGCCGGTCTGCACCCGGCTGCGCACCTACGGCCTGCCGATGGCGGGCACGACCAACGACTACGTGGCCCAGGTGACCGAGGCCCCGGGCGTGGCGGCGTGGATCGCCGACGCGCGCGCGGAGCACGACTTCCTCGACTTCATGGAGCCGTACCGCACGCAGCGCTGAGCGGGCGGCCGCCGGGCGATGGCGATGCGCCTGTACGTGGTCGGCGGCGCGGTGCGCGACGCGCTGCTCGGCCGTGATGCGAGCGACCGCGACTGGGTCGCGGTCGGCGCGACGCCCGAGGAGATGCTGGCGTTGGGCTACCGCCCGGTGGGCAAGGACTTTCCGGTCTTCATCGACCCGCGCAGCGGCGAGGAAGTGGCGCTGGCGCGCACCGAGCGCAAGACCGGCCGCGGCTACCACGGCTTCGCGTTCCACGCCGCGCCCGAGGTGACGCTGGAACAGGATCTGGCGCGGCGCGACCTCACGATCAACGCCATCGCGCAGGCCGAGGACGGCACGCTGATCGACCCCTACGGCGGCCGGCGCGACCTTCAGGCGCGCGTGCTGCGCCACGTGTCGGGGGCGTTCGTCGAGGACCCGGTGCGGCTGCTGCGCGTGGCGCGGCTGGCGGCGCGGCTGCCCGGCTTCACGCTCGCGCCGGAGACGCTGGCGCTGCTACGGCGGATGGTGGCCGACGGCGAGGTCGACGCGCTGGTGCCCGAGCGCGTCTGGCAGGAACTGGCGCGCGGCCTGATGAGCGAGCAGCCCAGCCGGATGTTCACCGTGCTGCGCGAATGCAGCGCGCTGGCTCGGCTGCTGCCCGAAGTCGACCGCCTGTGGGGCGTGCCGCAGCGCCCCGAGTACCACCCCGAGGTCGACACCGGCGCGCACCTGATGCTGGTGCTGGACATGGCTGCCCGGCTGCAGGCGCCGCTGCCGGTGCGCTGGGCCTGCCTGTGCCACGACCTGGGCAAGGGGACCACGCCGCGCGACGCGTGGCCGCGTCACCCCGGCCACGAGACGCGCAGCGCGAAGCTCGCACAGGCGCTGGCCGAGCGGCTGCGCGTGCCCACCGACTGCCGCGAACTGGCCGACGTGGTCGCCCGCGAGCACGGGCACATCCACGCCAGCGGCGGCCTGGGCGCGGCGGCACTGGTACGGCTCTTCGAGCGCTGCGACGCCCTGCGGCGGCGCGAACGCTTCAGCGAGGTGCTGCTGGCCTGCGAATGCGACGCCCGCGGCCGCGCCGGCTGCGCGGATCGGCCGTTCGCGCCCGCGACGCGCCTGCCGCCGCTGCTGCGTGCGGCACTGGCGATCGACAGTGCCGCTGTCGCGGCCGCAGCCAGCGAGCGCGGGGCGAAGGGCCCCGCCATCGGCGATGCCGTGCGCCTGGCGCGCATCGAGGCCCTGGCCCGCGCGCTGGCCGAGCCGCCGCCGCCTGCTGCCTGATCACCGGCACCGCCGCCCGGCGTCGCCGCGCGCTTCAGCGTCGGCCGTCGCCCTGCCTGGCTTCGCCTCGGCGGCCAGCTCCTCGACCACCTTCATCGTGTTGGCAATGTGGCCTTCCGGGTCCAGGCTGCCATAGGCATCGGCAAGCCGGCCCGGCGGCATCGATCGGCGCGCCGGTCGCTCATCGGTGACGATTGCCAGACAGGCAACAGATTGCCTGCCCATTGCTCGTGCAACAGATTGCTTGCATGCAGCCATCCATGGCCCGAACCCTCGCTGATGCTGGCAAGGCGGCTCAGATCAGGGCCGACCTCGGAGAGGATCTTCATCACCGCGGCCAGCCCCAGGCCGTTGATGCGCGTGAGATCGACGCCGGCCCAGCTGGCCAGAATCTGGCGCGTGTCGAACTCCGCGCGCGTCTGGCTGCCCGCGTGCGGCGCCTTTGCCAGATCGACCTTGGACTGCCCGAGTTGGGTCAGCAGCCCTTGCAGCCTGGCGTCGCATTCGCCCCGGTGCCGGCCGATGTCGTCGCACATCGCCAGTGCCTGGCGCAGCACAAGCAGGTGCTCGTCGCGCCAGCGTCCCGTCAACGCCTTGGCAATGTCCTGTTCGCTGGCCTTGAAGCGGCCGTTGCGGTGAGGGGCCAGAACCTTGGGGTCGCGCTCGCCGACGACGATGGCAAGGATGATCGTCGGCCGGGTTGTGCCCATCGCGTCGCTGAGCACCTCGGTGAGCTGGATGTTCATCTGCACCAGCGCCTTTTGCATGCGCTGCACCCAACTGGCCTGGTCCGCAACCCACGTGTCGCACTGGCGCGCGACTGCGCGCACCACACACGCACATAGATCGGCGTCAAGCCGGAACGCTGCGCGCAGGTAGCCCTGGCTCATCAAGCGCTGCAACCACCGGCAGAACTGCACCTCGCTCTTGCGCCCGGACACGTACTTTATCTGCCTAATCTGCCGGGCATCGACCAGCAAGACCCTCAGCCCCCGCTGCGTCAGCGCCTCAAAGACCGGCATCCAGTACACCCCGGTGGATTCAAGTTCCACCGTATCCACGCCGCACGCCAACAGCCAGTCGGCGATCGCGCTGAGGTCGTCGGTCATGGCGCCGAACTCCCGTACCGGCTCGTCACAGGCGGGCCGCGGCGCCGCCACCGTGTGGCTCGATCCGCCAACGACGATGGCCGCAGCTTTGGTAAACACCAGATCATCATCTCGCTTGCGCGTCGCCATCGTCCGCTCCAAGATAGTCAACGGATGGCAGGGCCGTGGGAGTCGTCGAATTCGACTCGATCTCATGAACGGGATGCGCATCACTGTGCTCACCACTGTGGCCGACGATTCCCGGACCATGCTCTCAGGCGGGCTCGCACCAACGCGTATTCGGTCATCTCGGCGCTGCCGTTCACCTCGCAGCGCAAGGTCGTTTTTCTGCGAACGCCGGGCGCCGCAAGGGCCTGGGAAGCTCTCTGGGACACCGGCATGGCCGTCAGGTGGCCTGACAGTGTGGCGCTCGACGAAGACTTGAACGCAGGGCACGCCGAGCGGATCGAAGCCCGCGCGAGCCGCGTGGCGGTGTTCGTCATCGCCACCGCCGAGGAGCAGTTCATCGCCATCGGACGAGCCGATCGCGCTGGTCGGCGCCTGAGTCTGCGGCAGCGACGTCACGACGCCGTTGCCCGCCACGCCGCCGATCGCGGGCCTGCGGCTTTCCGGCAGTGCACAATGAGCTGCGAAAGTGCCGGCTGACGACAGCGGCCTTCGCCAGCCCCAACCAGGCTCCATGTCCTCGGCCTCCACACGCTACGACCGCGTCGCCGTCGGGCTGCACTCGGTGATCGGCATCGCCCTCCTCGCGCAGATCGTCTTCGGCATATTCATGGACAACCTCGCGCCGCGGGGCTCGCCGGCACGGGCCACGGTCGTCAACCTGCACAAGTCCTGCGGCCTGGCGCTGTTCGCGTTGATCATCGTGCGCCTGGCGTGGCGGCTGACGCACGCGCCGCCGCCGTGGCCGGCCTCGCTGCCGGCTTGGCAGCAGCGGTCGGCGAAGTGGACGCACCGTGCGCTTTATGCTTGCATGCTGCTCTCGCCTCTGTCGGGTGCCACGGCATCGAACTTCAGCAAGCACGGCATCGTCCTCTTCGGCCACGCCCTGGCGCCGCTGGGCCCCGACCTGCCGGCCGTGTACCGCTTCTTCAACCGCCTGCACGACGTGGTGGGCTGGACCTTCGCGGCCCTCGTCGTGCTGCACGTGGCGGCGGCACTGATGCATTCGCGCAACCGCGACCCGGTCGCCGGCCGCATGTCGCTGCGCGGCCCGTAGCCGGCCGCCCGCGGCCCACCTTCGTCAAAGCAGGACCGTCATGAACCTCCCGAACCGCTCGATCTGCATCGCCGCGCTGCTGGTCAGCAGCGCCGCGCTCGCCGCGCCCTTCGCCTACGTGCCCAACGAGGGCTCGGGCACCTTGAGCGTGATCGACACCGCCACCGACCAGGTGGTCGCCGAGATCGCCGCCGCCGCGAAGCCGCGCGGCACGGTGATCAGCCCGGACGGCAAGACGGCCTATGTCAGCGACCAGCCGCACAACGACCTCACGATCGTCGATCTCGTACAGCGCAAGGCCAAGGACACGATCGCGCTCGGCGAGTCGCCCGAAGGGCTGGGGATCTCGCCCGACGGCCGCTGGGTCGCCGCCGCGGTCGAGGAGAGCAACGACATCGCCATCGTCGACACCGCCACCGCCAGGCTGGCCTACATCGTCAAGGTGCGGGGCAAGAACCCCGAGCACGCCGAGTTCACGCCCGACGGCGGTCAGATCTGGGTCAGCGCCGAGGAGGGCAGCGCGGTCGACGTGATCGACGTCGCTTCGCGGCGCGAGATCGCCAACATCCCGGTCGGCCCGCGACCGCGCGGCATCGGCTTCTCGCCCGACGGCAGGCGCGCCTACGTGGCCGCCGAGACCTCCAGCGAGGTCTACGTCATCGACACCGCGAAGTTCGCCGTGATCGCCAGGATCGCGGCGCACAAACGCAGCAACGGGATCACGGTGGACCCCAACGGCAAGCGCGTCTTCGTCTCCAACGGCGGTGAGGCCAGTGTCTCGGTCATCGACACCGCGAGCCTGACGATCTCGGCGACGATACCGGTCGGCGAGCGGCCCTGGAACATGGCCCTGACGCCCGATGGCCGGAAGCTCTACGTCGCCTGCGGACGCTCGAACGCGGTGTCGGTGATCGATGTCGACCGCGGCGTCAGGCTCACCGACGTGCCAGTCGGCAAGAAGCCCTGGGGCGTGGCGATCCGCTGAAGACGGGCCGTCGGCGCGGCCTCAGAACCCCTGCCGCCAACGTAGGCTGACGAGCGCGTTGCGGCCGGCCGCGGGCTCGAAGAAGCGGCCGTTGGTCTCGTTGACGATGACACTGCCGGCGACCACGCGGTTGGCCAGGTTGTCGACGCGGCCGAGCAGCTCCAGGCGGCCCGGGCCGAGGTCGACGTGCCACTGCACGCGCAGGCCGAGCAGCGCGTATCCCCCGGCGAAGTCGCTGTTGACGTCGTTGACCGCCTGCGGCCCGCGACCGTTCAGCTCGAGACCGAACTCCGCGGTGCCCGGCGACCAGACCAGCTCGGCGTACATCGATCGAGGCATGGTGCCGCCGATGCGGTTGCCGGCGGCCACCGGCATGCTCGGCGTGGTGCAGGTCGTCGTCGTGCAGGTCAGGAAGTTGTCGCGGTACACAGCGGTCAACCAGGTCAGCGCGACGTCGGTGTGCCAGGTCGGTGCGATGCGCCAGGCCGCCTCGGCCTCGACGCCCTGGCGGCGGGTGTGGCCGACGTTCTGGTAGGTCGTGCGGCCGCCGCTGCTGGTGAGCACGCCGATCTCGTCGCTGGTTTCGGCGCGGAATACGGCCGCCCCGGCACTCAGGCGCTCGTCGGGCGCGTGCCACTTGGTGCCCAGCTCCAACTGCTGGCTGCGCTGCGGCCGAACTGCGAAATTCAGCCCGGGGTTGCCGTCGGGGCGGTACGCGAGTTCGGTCAGCGTGGGCGTCTCGTAGCCACGACCGGCGCTGGCGTAAAGGCTCCAGTTCGGCCGCGGCTGCCAGCGCAGGCCGGCCACCGGCAACGTGTAGGTGTAGGCCTGGCTGCCCGAGTCGTCGCCGTGAGCCAGGATCTTGTCGCGCGAACCGATCGTCAGCCGTCCGTGGCGCAACCCGGCGCTTGCCGTCAGCGTCGAGTCCAGGTCGGCCTCGGCCTGGGCGTAGATGTCGCCGCGGTAGGCGCGGTCGTCCTCGTTTCGGCGCAGCGCGCCGGTGACCCCCAGCACCTGCGTTGCGCCGCTGCCGAGGTAGTTGTTGAAGCCCTCGCGGTTGTCACGCTGGCCATCCTCGGCTGCGCCGGTGACCAGCCGAAATCCCTCCCAGCGCCAGAACAGTCGCCCGTCGAGGCCGCTGTAGAAACGGTCGAAGGCGATCACCCCGCCGGGGCTCGTGGCTGCGGCCTGCGACGCCACGGGAATGGCCTGCCACTGGGTCACGTTGCGCTCGCCGTAGTAAGCGGCCAGCTCGCTGCGCTGCAGCGCGCCGGCGCCCTCGAAGCGGTGCTGCCACTGCACACCACCCTGGTCCTGCCACAGGCTCTTGCGCGTGTCGAACTGGATCGCCTGCGGCGCCGTCTGGCGCGGGTCGGCGTCGAACTGGGCGCGGGTGAGCCCCAGCGGATCCTGCGCCGGCTGGTCGATCGAGTTCAGCACCACGATGACGCGGTCGGGTCCGTCGCCCTCCCAGCCCAGGCGCAAGTTGCCGAAGTCGCGCTTGGCCTGGCTGTGCGGGCGGAACCCCTGCACCGCGAAACCGCTGGCCTCGGCGCGCACGCTGAAGCCGCCGCCGAACGGCGCCTGGACGGTGGCGCGCAGCTGCTGCAGCCCGGCGCTGCCCTGGTCGACCTCGAACTCGGCATCGCGCCGCGCCGGCGCGCGCGAATACAGCGCGATGACGCCGCCCGAACTGCTGCCGTACAGCGCCGAGAACGGCCCGCGCAGAACCTCGACGCGGTCGGCGCCGGCGAGGTCGAAGTGCGAGGCCTGCCCCTGCCCGTCGGCACCGGCGGCAGGGATGCCGTCGGAGAACAGGCGAATGCCGCGCACGCCGAAGCTGGCGCGCGCGCCGAAGCCGCGCGAGCTGATCTGCAGGTCCTGCGCGTAGTTGTTGCGCAGATTGACGACCAGCCCCGGCACCCGGTCGAGCGCCTCGGACAGGTTGACCATCGGACCGGCGCTGCGCAGCGCGTCGGCACCGACGACATCCACCGACGACGGCGCATCGAACGCACGCTGGCCGGCCAGGCTGCCGGTGACGACGACGGTGTCGGTGCTCTGTGCCGCCGCGGGCAGCGCCAGGCCGATCGCCAGCGGGATGGCGCAGCAGCGCAGGTGGCCGACATAGGGGGTGCGCTTGCTGGAGGTTGCGGTCATCGGGTCCTCGGTAGGCGCTGCGGGCCGCTTGGGTTCGGTGGGGACGTTGCTTCCGCGTCGCGTCGCGGGGCCCGCAGCGCCGGCCCGCAGCGCAGGCCGTCAGCGCGTGCCGAGCAGGGCCAGCACGTCGGCGTGCCCGGCCTGGCGCGCCATGTCCGCCGCAGTCAACCCGCGGTCGTCGCGCAGCTCGGTGGCGGCGCCACGTTGCAGCAGCAGCCTCACGGTGTCGGCGTGCCCCTGGCCGGCAGCCCACATCAGCGCCGTCAGGCGGTTGGCATACACCGCGTTCACTGGCACGCCATGGTCGATCAGAAGCCGCAGGACCTCGGTGTGTCCCTGCCCGGCGGCGTACACGGCGGCCGGCTTGTGCGTGCGGTCGACCGGCGCCGTCGACGCGCCAGCCTCGAGCAGCAGGCGGACCATCTCGGTGTGGCCGGCGTAGCTAGCGGCCATCAGCGGCGTGACCCGGGCCACCGTCTCGACATCGAGACTGGCGCCGGCCTGCAGCAGGGTGCGGGCCAGGCCCACGTCGCCGTTCTCGGCGGCCATGAACAGCGCGGTCTTGCCGAAGCGGTTGCGTGAGTCCACGGCCGCGCCCCGCTGCAGCAGCTCGGCAACCGCAACCGCGTCGTCGGCGCGCGCGCCGGTCAGCAGCCGCGCGTTCGGGCTCGTCGGGTCCTGCGCCTGGGCATGGGCGGCACCGGCGAGCAGACTCGCGCAGACGAGGAAACTGGCAGTTCTCAAGCTCATCGAAGGGCCCCCGGCGGAAGCGAAGCGCGCGCAACGCCAAGGCGTCAAATGGCGCACCACTGCTTGCGATTCTGAGCTGACGTTCGCCCCGGGCGATAAGGATCTGCCCTACGGCCGCGGTCGCCGCGCGCGAATCCCGAAGTCGCACGCACCGGCCCGACCGAAGCTCGAAGACACACATAACGAGGAGATGACGCATGCTTGCAAAGACGAAAGCACCCCCCCTGGCCCATGTTGCGCTGGGCTGCTCGCTGGCTTTGGCCGGCGCCGCCGCGTTCGCCCAGGCCGAGATTCAGGGCGGCGCCGGGGCGACCGGCGTGCCAGTGCCCAAGGACATCTCGGTGCCGCAGGGCCGGCTCAATGCCGCCGACAAGGACGGCGCGAACTTCCTGCAGTCGAACATGAGCTACGCGCAGACGCGCTACTACCCCGCGTCGCAGATCAACACCAAGAACGTCGCCAAACTGCGCCCGGCGTTCACCTTCCAGACCGAGGTCCTCGAGTCGATGGAGACCGCGCCCATCGTCGTCGACGGGATCATGTACCTGACGACTTCGTACAACCACGTCTACGCGATCGACGCGGCGACCGGCAAGGAATACTGGCACTACAAGCACAAGCAGGGGCCGGTCACGACCTACTGCTGCGGGCCGAACAACCGCGGCGTGGCGATCATGAACGACCGCGTCTACATGGCCACGCTGGATGCCAAGCTGGTCTCGCTGGACGCCAAGACCGGCAAGCTGCTGTGGAGCACGCAGATCGCCGACCCCGAGCAGGGCTATTCCGAAACGATGGCGCCCGTGGCCGTGGACGGCAAGGTGCTGGTCGGCACCAACGGCGGCGAGTACGGCATCCGCGGCTTCGTCAAGGCCTACAACGCCGCCGACGGCAAGCTGCTTTGGACCTTCTACACGATCCCCGACAAGGGCCACGAGGGCGTCTGGTCGGCCACCGACGCGACTGGCCGCGACGAGCACCGCGACATCACGGCCGAGAAGGCGCAATTCGCGCAGCAGGGCGGCGACTTCTACAAGACGCTGGGCGGCGGCGTGTGGATGGCGCCGGCGGTCGACCAGGACAGCGGAACGGTCTTCTTCGTCGTTGGCAACCCCAGCCCCGACCTGTACGGCAAGGAGCGCCCGGGCGACAACCTGTACACCGACTCGATGGTCGCTATCGACCTCAACACCGGCGCCTACAAGTGGCACCACCAGTACGTGCCGCACGACGTGTGGGACCTCGACGCCGTCTCGCCGGTGATCCTCACGGAAGCACGGGGCAAGGACGGCAAGATGGTCAAGGTGGCCATCCACGGCGGCAAGACCGGGCACGTCTACGTGCACGACCGCGGCACCGGCGAGCTGATCCGCTTCAGCGACGCGATGATCCCGCAGGAGAACATGTGGGTGCAGCCGACGCCGACCGGCGTGCGCATGCTGCCCGGCGCCAACGGCGGCGTCGAGTGGAGCCCGATGGCGGTCAACCCGAAGCTGCACCTGGCGTACGCGGCCAACCTGCACCAGCCGATGACCTACCAGTACGAGGAGTCGACCTACCCGGGCGGCAAGCTCTGGCTGGCCGGCGCCTTCAAGACGATCGCCAGTGAGAAGCAGTGGGGCCGCCTGGCGGCGGTGAACCTCGACACCGGCAAGATTGCCTGGCACGCCGACACCGACCAACCGCTGATCGGTGGTGTGTTGGCCACCGCGGGCGGCCTGGTCTTTACCGGCGAGGGCAACGGCGACTTCGACGCCTTCGACGCGGCGAACGGCAAGAAGCTGTGGCACTACCAGGCCGGCGCCGGCGTCAACGCGCCACCGGTGTCCTACAGCGTGAACGGCAAGCAGTATATCGCCGTCGCCGCAGGCGGCAACACGCAGCTCGACTACAAGCGCGGCAACGCCGTCATCGTGTTCTCTCTGCCCTGATCCGGCATGGCCGGCCTCGGTCGGCGCAGCGGCCCCGCCGCGCGGCGGGGCCGCTGTCATGTGCGAGACTCAAAACGAAGATGGACCCGATGCCCCGTTCGATGCGACGTCGGCTGCGCGCCAGCCTGAACCTTCTCGCTTGCGCCGCGCCAGCACTGGTCGCGCCAGTCGCAAACGCCCAGGAAGCACCGCCCAAGGCCGTGATCTGCGTGACCTGCCACGGGCCGGCGGGCCATTCAGCTCAGGCGCTGGTGCCCAGTCTGGCCGGGCAGTCCGCGCGCTACCTGTACCTGGAGCTGAGCGACTTCCAGGCCGGGCGGCGTCGCAACGAACAAATGAGTCCGATCGCCACCGGCCTGAGCCGCGACGAGATACACGCGCTGGCCGACTACTTCGCCGCGCAGACCCCGATGTCCAACGGCTTCACACCCGACCCCGCGAAGGCCCGCCTGGGCAAGGCCAAGGCCGATGAGGTGCTGTGCACGATGTGCCACCTGGGCGGCTTCGCCGGGCAGAACGAGATCCCGCGCGTCGCCGGGCAGCAGGTCGGCTATGTCGTCAAGCAACTCGAGGACTTCCGTGCCCGACGGCGCACCAACGACGCCGGTACGATGACCCCGGTCGCCAAGTCGCTGTCGGACGCCGACATCGAGAGCCTCGCGCAATACATTTGCAGTCTCTAGGTCCCTGCCGCCGCGGGCGCATCGGTCTCGGCGCCCTGTCCTCGTCGCTCCTGCTGTTCGTGGCCCCGGCGCGCGCGGCCGATGCCGCGGACGCCGACACGGCAGCCGCGGCGCAGCAGACCGTGGTGATCTCGACCACCCCCCTCTCGGGGCTCGGCATGCCGCTGGACCGGGTGCCGGCCAATGTGCAGGTACTGCGCCCGACGGACGTCGGCAGCCGCGGCGCGCTGAGCCCGGCCGACGCGCTGCTGCACGCTGCCGGCAGCGTCAGCATCAACGACACCACCGGCAACCCGTTCCAGCCCGATGTCAGCTTCCGCGGCTTCACCGCATCGCCGGATCTCGGCACCCCGCAGGGTCTGTCGGTCTTCGTCGACGGCGTGCGCGTCAACGAGGCCTTCGGCGACACCGTCCACTGGGACCTGATCCCCAACGTGGCGATCGCGGCGATCACGGTCGTGCCGGGTTCCGACCCGGTGTTCGGCTTGAACACGCTGGGCGGCGCAGTCAACGTCTCCACGCGCAGCGGCTTCGACGGCCCGGGCACCTCGGTCAAGTTCGAGATCGGATCGTTCGGCCGTCGCGCCGTCGAGTTCGCCAGCGGCGGCCGCGCGCAGGCGCTGGGCTGGTTCGTCGCCGGCAACTCGGTCCACGAGTCCGGCTGGGCGCAGGCGGACCCGAGCCGCGTGCAGCAGCTGTTCGGCAGCTTCGGCTACCGCGGTGCAGGCACACACGCGTCGGTCAACCTCACGCTGGCCGACACGCGCCTGGGCGGCAACCAGACCCTCCCCCTGTCGTTCCTGGCGGACCCGGCACGGGCCTACACCTACCCTGACCTGCAGACCAACCGCCTGGGCTTCGTCGACCTGAAGGCCGACCGCCGGCTGGACGGCGGCTGGCTGATCGAGGGCGGCGCGTACTGGCGAAAGTTGCGCACCCACGTCGTCAACAGCAACGTCAACGCCAACTTCGACACCGCGGCGCCGATCGGGCCGGGCAACCCGCCGACCGGCAACGCGATCAACCAGATCGACCAGGACCGGCCCGGGGCGTCGCTGCAGCTGAGCCTGGGTCGACCCCTGATCGGACACGTCAACCAGTTCGTCGTCGGCCTCGCGGTGGACGGTGGCCGCACCAAATTCAGCCAGCTCAACCAGGAAGCGGGTGCCTCGCGCGGCACCGATTCCAGCGCCCCGGCGGTGCTGGCGACGTCGTTGCGCTCGAGCAGCACCGCGAGCGGCGCCTACCTCAGCGACAGCTTGGGCATCGACGCGAAGACCTTCCTGACGATTTCGGCGCGCTACGACCACGACCGCGTCGCGCTGGCCGACCAGCTCGGCACCGCGCTCGACGGCGAGCACGCTTTCCACCGCCTCAACCCGGCGCTGGGGCTGACCTGGAACCCCGCGCGTGCGCTCACCTTGTACGGCGCCTACGACGAGGGGATGCGCGTGCCGACGCCGGTCGAGCTGACCTGCGCCGACCCGAGCGCGCCATGCTCACTGCCGAACGCCTTCGCGTCCGACCCTGCGCTGGCCCCGGTCGTGAGCCGCACGCTGGAGCTCGGTGGCCGCGGCCGTGCCGGCGCCGCGTTCGGCTGGAGCGCCGCCGTCTTCCGCACCACGCTGTCCGACGACATCCAGTTCATCAGCAGCGGCGGCGGCGCAACAAGCGCCGGCTACTTCCGCAACGTCGGCAAGACGCGCCGCCAGGGGCTGGAACTGCGGCTCGACGGCGGCCTGGCCCGCCTGCGGCTCAACCTTCACTACAGCCTCGTCAACGCGACCTTCGAGTCGCCGCTGATCCTCAACAGTCCGAGCAATTCGGCCGCCGCGCCGCTGAGCTGCGCGAGCTGCGCCGACATCCGGGTGCTGCCCGGCGACCACATACCAGGCATTCCGCTGCAGACGCTGAAGCTGGGCCTCGACTGGGACGTGGCGGCGGCGGCGAGCCTGGGGCTCGCCATGGTTGCCCAGGGGCCGGCCTACGCCCGCGGCGACGAGAACAACCGTGACGTCAACGGCCCGGTGCCCGGCTTCGCGGTCTTCGAGTTCGACGCACGCTGGCGGGCGGCCGCCGGCTGGGAGCTCTTCGCCAGGGTGAGCAACCTGCTCGATCGCCGCTATTCGAGCTTCGGCGCCCTAGGGCAGAACGTCTTCACCGGCGCCGGCGAGACGTTCGACGCCACCGGCGCGACCTGGCGCAACGAGCAGTTCCGCTCGGTCGGCGCGCCGCGCGGGGTGTGGGTCGGCCTGACCTGGCGCTTCGGCGAAGCCAGATGAGCCGGCGCGACAGGCTGCCGCCGCGCTGCAGATACCGGTCGAAGAAACGCATGAACTCGGCGCGTACGGCCGCTTCGACGCCCTCGGAGTCGACGCGCGCCGGCAGGCGCGGCAAGACGATCAGCGCGGTGCGGCGGCAGAACGGTCCGGCGCCGTCGTAGGCAGCCGGCGCCGATGACCACGGTGGCCCGGCCGGGGGCCGCATGCGCCAGGGATGGCTCGCGAAGCGCACCCGGCAGCCAGCAAAGCCTCTCTGCTTCGGTGCAGCCCTGCTGGCGCTCGACCCCGGCGCCGGGGTCGTTCGCCATCAGACCGGCCGTCAGATCGCCAGCCAGTTGCCGTCGGCCAGCCGCCGCGTGGTACGCGCCTCTGCGGAAATGAAGTGCCCGTTAACAAGCACCTGGGCCACGTCCAGCGTCACCGGGTTGCCCGACCGATGCTCGCGCGCCAGACTGGCGTAGCGCTTCAACGTGATGCGCATCGTGGCGACGGCATCACCCGCGGCCAGCTCGGACATGGGCATGTTCGGCCTGCACCTGCGCGCACGCGAGGTCGGCCCCCATCAGCAGAGTAGGGTCGGCAACCAGGCGGTCGCGCCCTTCGCCCAACCGCACCCGGCCTTCGAAGAGTCCGCGCATCACGCCCAGGTGATCGGACCCGCGGATCGCGTTGCAGCCGAAAAGGCGCTCGGCGTCGAACTTCAGGCTGAGGCGGCGGTCAGCCACCCTTTCGGTGAGCTCGACTGCCACCCGCCCGGCAGGCCGTCCCACTGGCCGAAGTTGCCGGAGCTCAGGTCCAGCGTGTCGAGCACGTTGATCTGCGTCACGCCGCGCAATTCGGTCGGCAGGCCGAGCATGTTCAGCGCCGCGACGCGCGCCTGCTCGGCGGTGTTGGGCTGGAACGCGCTGACGACGGGCTTGCCGCTGACCTTGTCGAAGGCCTCGGCGCAGTCGCCGGCGGCGTGAATGCCCGGTACGTCGGTCTGCAGCCGCGCATCGGCCAGAACGGCAGTCGCACAGGCCACACTGCTGTCGTGCGGGAATCCGATGTTCGGCCTGACGCCCGTGGCGCTGATCAGTAGGTCGGCGGACAGCCTGCTGCCGCCCGAAGGCCGCACCAGCAGCGGCGCCCAGGCGCCGGCGGTGACCCGAACCCGACGGTATGCGCCAGGCGGCTCGGCAGGCCGGGCTCGGCCACCGCGGCGTCGGGGCGCTCGATCGCTTCCGCCTTGGCGCCGGTATGCACGGCGACCCCTTTGGTCGCACACCAGCCTCTCATGCTGCCGCCGGCGGTGCGGCCCGTCAAGCTCGGCACCATGCGGTCGCCCGTCTCGACGACGCTGAGCTGCACGCCGCGGGTGGCCAGCGCCTCGATGATGAGGCAGCCGACGGAGCCGGCGCCGATCTGCACGAGGCGCGCGCCCGGCTTGGCCCCGGCCATGATCGCGCGCGTCGGCCAGGGTCCAGCAGGCATGGACGCTGCGGCCCGCGAGGCCCGGGATGGGCAGCGTCGCCAGCGTCGAACCGCTGGCGATCAGCAGGCGGTCGACGGCGAGCGGCGCACCATGGGCATACGCCTTATCGTCGATGGCCGGGTGCAGGTCAGCGGTGCTGCAGCGACGCGCCGCGGCCGCAAGCGGTGCGCCGGCGACGAGGTCGAGTCGGGCCCGTCGCGCGCGGCAGCACGCTACCTGACGCCGCCGCGGCGGGCACGCAAACTGCACGGCTTTGACGCCGCAAATTCGTCGATCGCCGGGCACCCGGCGCGGTCAAGCTCGCGCCATGTGGCCTGCCCTGGACGCCATCGATGCCAAGCCGACGTGGCGGCACCACCCCGGGCCCGAATTCGAGGCTGCGACCGCGCGCGCCCTCACCGAAGGCGGCGACGACCGCATCGCGCTCACTGGCCGGGCCGGCAAGAAGAGCGTTCATAGCAGCGCCCTGCGGCCGACACCACCCCGAATCGCTCGTTCTGCAATGCTGCACGGCGCCAGGTGTCGCGATGCACCTACGAGTTCCCGCTGATGACGGACCTCGTTCCAGCGCCACGCGTGGCACGCGCCGAGGCCCGTGCCAGCGCGCTGGCCGAGCCGGTTCCGTCCGCCCTCTGACGTCCGGCGCTGCCCGCGTCGCGGCCATGCGCTTCAGCGCCGGCCATCAACCGCGCCCGGCTTCGCCTCGGCGGCCAGCTTCTCGACCACCTTCATCGTGTTGGCGACGTGGCCTTCCGGGTCCAGGCTGCCGTAGGCATAGGCGATCCGGCCTGCAGGGTCGATGACGTACGAGATCCGGTCGGCCATGCCGGGCATGAAGGCGATCTTCGCGTCGTAGCTGCGGATGACCCTCGAATCGGCGTCGGCGGCGACCGCGAACTTGTTGCGGCAGGCCTCGACCGAGAAGCGCTTGAGCGTCGCGATGTCGTCGTTGGAGACCCCGATCACCGTTGCGCCCAAGGCATTGAAGCGCGCAGTGGCCTCGGCGAACTCGTGCGCCTCGACCGTGCAGCCCGAGGTGAAGGCCTTGGGGAAGAAATACAGCACCACGGGCCCGTGGGCCAGCGCGTCGGCGAGCTTGAAGCGGAAGGCCTTGCCGCCGAGGGCTGCGTCGGTGCTGAAGTCGGGCGCCTTGTCCCCGGGTTTGAGCGCGGCTTGGGCGACCGGCGCGGCGATGGCGAGCGAGATGGCGAGGGCGGCGGCGAGGGTGTGCTTCGATGACTTCATGAACGACTCCAGGGAAGCGGGCAAGTGTGCCTGCGGCCGATAGACCGCGTGCACGCAGGGTCGGCACCGGGGTCGACCGCCGGCCACGCCCGGCAGGCCTTCGGGCTCCGGCGCGGCACCCCGCGGCCGCCGCTCCGAGGGCCCCGTCCACGCGCCGGAGCGAAGTGCACCGGCCCTTGCTCGCAGCCTCGACAATCGCGCGATGCGAAGGCCCGACGCATTGGCACCGTTCCTTCACCGTGCAGCACTGCTGCTTTGGCTGGGCCTGGGCACGGCAGCCGCGAACGCCGGTCCCCTCTGGTTCGACGGCCCCCGGCCCGGACCGCAGGCCCGCCGGGCAGTCGAGTTTCTTGCCGCCTCGGCGAGCCAGGGGCTGGAGCCGCAGGACTACGCGGCGGGCGCGCTGGAGCAGGCGATCACCCAGGCAGCGCAGGGCCCGCCGCCGACCCCGTCCGCGATCGAGCGGCTGGACCTGGCGCTGACGACGGCGATGCAACGCTACCTGACGGACCTGCACGAGGGCCGCATCGACCCGCGGCAGATCGACCAGGACTATGCGCCGCCGCGCCGCGAACCTTTCGATGCGCCGGCGTATCTGGCGGCGGCACTGGCCGCGCACCGCCTGTCCGAGGCCGTGCACGAGGCGGCTCCGCGCATGCCCCTGTACGAGCACCTGCGCGATGCGCTGGCGCGCTACCGCGGGCTCGTCGGCCACCCGGCCTGGCAGACGCCGCTGCCGCCGCTGCCGGCCGTGCGGCGCGGCACCGCTGGCGGGCTTGAGCCCGGCCAAGCCTGGGCCGGCTTGCCGCTGCTGGCGCAGAGGCTCGCCGCGGTGGGCGACCTCGCGCCGGGAACGCCCGCGCCGCCACGCTTCGAAGGCCCGCTGGTCGCGGCCGTCGAGGCCTTCCAGCAGCGCCACGGCCTGGCGGCCGACGGCGTCGTCGGCCGGGCCACGCTGGCGCAGCTGCAGGCCACACCTGCCGAGCGGGTGCGCCAGATCGAACTGATGCTCGAGCGCCTGCGCTGGACGCCGGTGATGGAGGGGCCGCGCATGATCGTGGTCAACATCCCCGAGTTCGTGCTCCGCGCCTACGAGGTCCGCGACGGCAGCATCGGTGTCCCGCTGGCGATGAAGATCGTCGTCGGCAAGGCGCTGAACACGCGCACGCCGCTGTTCGACGCCGACCTGCGCTTCATCGAGTTCAGTCCCTACTGGAACGTGCCGCCGTCGATCGCCCGCAAGGAGATCGTGCCGCAGCTGCGGCACGACCCCGGCGCGCTGGCGCGCGAGGGCTTCGAGTTCGTAGCCCCGGACGGGCGGGTGCAGACCACGCTCACGCCGGCCCGGCTGGACGCGGTGGACGCCGGCCAGCTTCGCATCCGTCAACGGCCGGGGCCGCGGAATGCTCTGGGCGACATCAAGTTCGTGTTCCCGAACCGCGACAACATCTACCTGCACCACACGCCGGCGACGCAGCTGTTCGAGCGCGGCCGGCGCGACTTCAGTCACGGCTGCATCCGGGTCGAGCACCCGGTGGCCCTGGCGAAGTTCGTGCTGCAGGACCAGCCCGAGTGGACCGAAGACCGCATCCGCCAGGCCATGGGCAAGGGCGAATCGACCACGCTGCGTCTGGCCGAGCCGGTGCGCGTGCTGATCGCCTATGGAACTACCCTCGTCAAAGACGGTCGGACTTACTTCTTCGACGACATCTACGGACAGGACCGCCGGCTCGACGCCGCCCTGCGCCGGAACTCGCTGGATCGGCAGCGAGACACAATCCGACCATGAACGACACCACCGCCCCCACCCGCCGCGGGTTCCTGCGCCGCACGGTCCATCTCGCGGCCGGCGGCGCCGCGCTGGCGCGTGCGATGCCCGCCCGGGCCTCGGTCGCGGGCGCGCGCGGGCTGGCGATGTTCAACACGCACACCGGCGAGCAGATCGACCTCGTCTATGCGGTCGACGAAGACTACGTGCCCGAGGCCCTGGGCTCGCTGAATCGTTTCCTGCGCGATCACTACACGGGCGACATCGGTCGGATCGACCCGCGCGTGTTCGACCTGCTGCATCGGGTGCGGCAGACGCTGGGCAGCGCACGCCCGTTCGAGGTCATCTCTGGTTACCGCTGCCCCGCCACCAACGCGCGCCTGCGCGAGACCGGTGGCGGTGGCGTGGCCAAGCACAGCCTGCACATGGAGGGCCGCGCGATCGACGTGCGCCTGCCCGGCGTCGCGTTGGCCGACATGCGCGACGCGGCACTTGCGCTGCGCGGCGGCGGCGTCGGGTTCTACCCGCGCGAGCAGTTCGTGCACCTGGACATCGGTCGCGTGCGGCGTTGGTGAGCGCGCCGCGGTGCTCACCGCGGAGATGATCCGATCACCACCGCCCCGGCACAAACGGCCGGCCGCGACGCCAGCCAAAGTCCGGCGAACGTCAGTGCGCCACCGAGCACCAGCAGCGCGAGCCCGATCCGCCGCCTGCCCGCCAGCGGCTGCTGCCAGGCGCCGATGAACCAGCAAATCAGCGGCGCCGCCGGCACCCAGCGCCCGCGCACCTGGCGGGCCGTGAACACGCCGAAGGCGAACAGGCCCAGCTGCGGCCCCTAGGTGTAGGCCGCGATCTTCAGGATCAGCCCGATCATGGTCGGGTCGTCGAGTGCCTTGAAACCCAGCATCAGCGCCATGAACAGCCCCGCGCAGCCGGCGTGCACGCGGCGGCGGATGCGGGTTCTGGCGGCGGCGTCAAGGTCGCCGCGTTCACGCAAGCCGAGCAGGTCGATGCGGCTGCACGAGGTCCGCGCGGTGACTGCGCCGATGGCACTGGGGAACAGCGCCGAGACGAGCGCGATCACGAACAGCGCCTGGCCCCAGGCCGGCAGCAGCTGCAGCACCGAGCCCAGGAACACGCGGTCGCCTGCAGCCTGCAGCCTGCAGGCCCAGGCCCGGCGCAGCCAGCGCGAGCAGGGCGCCGAGGCCGGGGAACACCGCCACCACGGTCAGCAGCACGACGCCCAGCACCGGCAAGTTCTTTTGCGAATCGGCCAGGCGGCGCACCGACAGGCTCTTCTGCAACATCTCCTGGTCGATGACGGTCATCGCGATTGCGATGAACATGCCGGCCGCCATCTGCTTGACGACGAAATCGGCCGCGCGCGGGTCGGTCCGGAACACCTGCGACAGCCCCCACCCGTGCAGCGCGACCACGCTCTGCGGCAGCGACAGCCCCAGGTGCCACAGCAGCAGCGCGGTGCACACGGCCCGGCCGAGCAGCATGACGGTGGTCTGCAGCGTGTCGGTGAAGACGATCGTGCGCACGTCGCCTTCCACCGCGTAGAGCAGGATCATCAGCAGGATCACCGCCGCGCCGAGCCGGAACGGCAAGCCGAAAGACGCCAGGATCATGTCCTGCGGCACCTTGACCCATCTGCGCGACGAGCCTTGCCCTTCAGGGCGGGCAAGGATGGCGCCGCCGCTCGGCAGGGCGGCGTGCATCTGGAACTCGGTGGTCCTGCGACGTAGGCCGTATGGAGGTCCAGCCTCTGCGCCTATCGCTGGGTGCTGAGCTGCAAGCCCGCTCAGCAGCGCCCGTTGCGGCGCTGGGCAGGCCAGCTACGCTGGCAATGGAACCCAGCGCCGGCAGAGCGGCGGCGGGCCACGCGCGCGGCGAGATGCACGCCAGCCATGCGGACATGTATGCCGACATGGGCAAGTGGCTCACCGGCTGGCGCAGCGCGCCGGCCACTTCGTGGCTGGCGCCACCGCCCGGTGCACCCCCAGCAGCAGGTGCTGCGCCGGCTCGATG
>JBBINW010000058.1:0-30374 GCA_037443665.1 Betaproteobacteria bacterium | reverse complement strand
CTCCAACCGAACGCGTAGGCTTCGCGGATTTCTGCCGCCCACACTCCTAGCGGCGAGGATGAGCCACCTGCTGGTGCCGCCATCCCTTCAGGACCCCATGAGCGGGTTCTTCATGCTCACTCGGGCCTGCTTCGCCGGCTGCGTCCGGAGGATGTCGTCGCTCGGTTTCAAGATTCTTGTGGACCTGTTCGCGTCGAGCGCGCGGCAGCTCCGCTTCGCGGAAATCCCTTACACCTTCAGGAATCGTCTCGCTGGCGAAAGCAAGCTCGACAACCAGGCCGCCTGGGACTTTGGAATGCTGCTTGCCGACAAGCTCATCGGGCACATCGTCCCGGCACGGTTCATCGCGTTCGGGCTCATCGGCGGCGCAGGCATTCTGGTCCACATGGCCGTCCTCTCACTGCTCTTCAGAAGTCGGATGACGAGTTTCGTGGCCGGGCAGGCTTGCGCCACCGTGGTGGCGATGGTCTTCAACTTTTCCGTCAATAACATCATCACCTACCGTGACCGGCAGCTGAAGGGATTCCGGTGGTTCGTCGGCCTGGCGTCCTTTGTGCTGGCCTGCGGCATCGGCGCGGTGGCCAACGTGGGTATCGCCGGCTACCTGTTCAGTCAGGATGGTGGATGGCTGCTGGCGGCGTTGGCCGGCATCGTCGTCGGTGCGGTGTGGAACTACGCGATCACGTCGGTCTACACCTGGGGTGGGCATGCTAGGCGCTGAGCAGGTACGGCGGGGCGCATTGGCGGTTTGAACGCCATCTTCCCGGTCGATGCCACCGCCAGGCAAGTCGCTCGAGGGCGATTTTGAGTGTCGCGAGCTTGATTGCGGGCATATGCGTGGCGTCGATTCCGATGAGTGTGGGCGGTCGGGTTTGTGTTCGCGGGGTATCGATCAGCGCCACCCCTTCATCCCAAGTAGGTGGTCGGCCCTGCAAAGAGGTTGCCCTCTCTGGCGAAGGGCTGCTTGAGCTGAATGCCAGCACACCTGGCGGCGCTGACGGCCTTGTGGCGCCTTTCGGCGGACGAGGTCTTCGTCAGTGCGGCGTCGGTGTGGGAGATCGCCATCAAGCACGCCCTGGGCAACGGCGACATGCCGGTGTCAGTGGCGCAAGTGGTGCAGGCGTTCGTCGACGCCGGCTACTCGATGCTGCAGATCCGCGCGGAGCATGCCGTGCGTGTCGAAGAGTTCCCGCCGTTGCATCGCGATCCATTCGATCGGCTGCTGGCCGCGCAGGCGCTGACGGAACCCCTGACCCTGTTGACCGGGAATCGGACGGTCGCGAAATATGCGACGCCATCGTTCAACTCGAGGCCCTGTAACGCGCTCTTGTCTACGGTAGTTGTAGAGCGCCTGGGGACAGCCTCAGGCCCGGCGGCAGCGGCCGGGTGCCGGCCGGCGGCCTGAATTCGGCCTGCGGCGTCTCTTTCGTCGGCAGCGGCACCGCGCTGCCGATCAGCGGCGAGTCGGGCGCGAGCCGGTAGTCTCCGCCGCGCGCATCGCGCAGGTCCTGCAGGCCGATGCGGTGGTTGCCGCCTTCGTCGCCAGCGGCCGCCAGGTCGAGCTCGCCGGGGCCGGCGAACAGGTTGTTGGCCATGCGCACCGAAGTGTCGCCCTGCAGGCGTTCGGCCCAGAGGTGCACGAACCGCCCCTCGACGCCACCGTGGTTGACGAAGGTGTTGTGCGCGAGCAGCAGGCTGCCCGTCATGCCGTCGTGCGCTTCGGCGCCCATGCTGAGGATCGCCGGATTCTGCGAGCGTGGGCTCTGCACGATGAGGTTGCCGACGACGAGGTTGCGGCCACCGTTCGGGAACTCGAGCTCGTACGAGGCTTCGCCGGTCAGGCCGTCGTCCAGACGGTTGTAGAGGATTCGGTTGCGCAGCGCGCGCGTCTTCACCAGATGCCCGCGCCAGCCCTGGCCGAATCGGCTGCCGGTGAGCGTGAAGGCACCGATCGCGCCGACGTAGAGCAGGTGGTGCAGCAGGCCTTCGTGGTGCGGCGCCTGGCCGAATTCGCAGTCCTCGATGACGAGTTCCTGGGTCGGGTCGTTGTTGGCAAGCAGCCCCATCTCGTTGTCGAAGAAGCGGCAGCGCCTCACCGTCAAGCGGCCACGTTCGAAGCGGATGCCGGCGCCGTTGCCGGCGGGCACGCGGGCGCCGCGGAACTCGCAGTTTTCGACAAGGACGTCCTGGCCACGGACGACGAGGATCGCCTTGCCCTCGGCATCGCGGCCGTCGGCGTGGAACGTGGCGCCGGCGTCAAGACCGCGCAAGGTCAGGCCGGATTGGGTCACGATCCCGATATCGCCGCGATACGCGCCGGCCGCCAGGACGATCGTGTCCCCGTCGACGGCTGCGTGCAGGGCGTCACCGAGTGTGTGCCAACGCTGGCCCGGACCGACGGCCAGGACCGGTGAGCTGCCCCGGGCCCAGGCCGGGAGCGCGGCGGCGGCCATCGACAAGAAGCGGCGTCGTGGCAAACCGAAGTGGAAGATCGGATGGGGCATGGTGGCCTGACGAAACCGGCTTGCACCGACAATTGTGCGGGTCACCGCCTGTCTGGCCCCCTGATTCGAGGGGGGTCGCGAGTTGGTGACCCAGACGCATTGTTCTTACGATAGCGTCAGCGTTCCAAAGCGTTCGCCAACCGCCCCGGAGGTCAGGTCATGGCTGCAGTTATCACGTTCGGCAAGGGACTTGCCGCGCTCGCCGTTCTGGCCGGCTTCAGCGCCCAGGCTCTCGCGCAGACCATTAGCTGCCCGTCGGGCAGTCCTTTGAGTGCGTCCGACATCACGACGCTGCTCGGGAGCAAGACGGTGTGCGCGAGCAGCGGCGGCGACCGCTGGCAGGAGTTCCACAGCGGCACCGGTGGCGCGCTGATCGACTACAAAAAAGGCCCGAACGATCCGGTGGATCCCACGACTCAGGTCGGCACCTGGGGCGCCAGCGCCAGCGGAGCCGGCTACGGTCAGGTCACTTACAACTACACCGACGGTGGCACCTCGACCTACAGGTTCGCCGTCTGCGCCGTCTCCAACTCGAGCGCGACCGGCACGTTTGTGCCCCTCCAATCGGGAAGCAACATTCCTTTCACGTTGATTTCCGGTCAGTCGGCCTGCCCTTGACGACGCTTGTGACCAGGCGCCAGACGCCGGGCATCACGCGGGCGGTGAGGAAGGCGGCGATGCCTGCGACCGCGACGGCGTTGACGTCGCCTTCGAGTCCCGGGCGCATGTAGCGGGCGAGCTCGACGACAAGCGCCAGCGACGAGGCGGTTCCCAGGGCCACGGTCGGGCGGGCGCCGTTGAGCCAGGCGAACACGCCGACGGGCGCGTACATCAGGGCATGGGCGACGATGTTCTTCGCTGCCGTGGCCTTGCTGACGATGTAGTAGTCAAACAGCGGCAGCCAACCCAGCGGGTAGGCCGACCGCAGGGCTTCGGTCGGCGTGCGCCAGTGCAGCGACAGCAGGCCGTTGACCGCGAACAACAGCAGCAGGTAAGGCAGCGCCGCCGCGGCGGACCGGGAACGCAGCCGGTGCAAGAGCCGATCGACGTCCTGGGTCTGCAGCCAGCGCAACCCCCAGGCGCCGAGCGCGAGGCCCACGATGCGCAGTGCCAGCGTCGCCAGCGACGGCGCGGCGCTGAGCACCAGCGTCGAGAGCAGCCAAAGTGCCGTCATCCAGACGGCCCCGCGCGCCGTGACCTCCCCCGGGGATCGCTGGCGCCCGTGCGGCCCGAGGGCCAGCAGCAGGCCGAACGGCACAGTGGCGAGCGCGCCGGCCAGCAGCAGCGCCGCCTGCACGACAGGCGACCGGTCGGCGCCGGGCAGGCGGAAGACGGCGTCGGGGAGCCGGCCGAGCTGCGCGAGCAGCTCGTGCCCGGTGAGCGCGAAGTCCAGCGGCATGAGGATGAACACGCACAGCGCGGCGCCGTACCCCATCAGGGCGAGCCGAAGGCGCTCGCGCGGATCGTCCAGCCCGTGCCAGCCCTGGCGCAGCGGGTGTGCACGAGCGAGGCTGCGCGAGACGCCGAAGGCCGCGATGCCCAGCGCGGCGCCGATGCCCTGAGCCACGACGTAGTTCAGCATCACGGTACGCGGCGGGAAGTACAGCTGGGCGAACTTCACCGCCAGCACGAAGGCCAGCGCCAGCGCCCAGGCGGCGCCGGCGGCCGCCGCCGCGGCGAGGCGACGCGGGCTGGCCTCCGTGCTCGGCCACAGCGCGCCGGCCAGCAGGTAGCCGAACGGCACGTACAGCGTGAGGTTGCCCATCCAGTCGGCCCGCTGATCGGCGCCGAGATTCACCCAGGTGAAGGCACGGGCCCTGTAGGCCCGCCAAGCGTCGGCGGCTTCGAGCGGCACGAAGTTCAGGCCCGTGGGGCCCACGACGGTGCTGGAGTAGACGATGAGCAATGCGCAGGCCAGCCACCAAGCCAGGAATCGTCGGTTGGCACGGTGCTGCGCAGCTCTGTCGTGCATCCTGTTCTTCCTCGGGGGTGCCGGGTGACGCCCGGCGACGCGCCGCCGTCGGCCGAAGCAGGTGCGGGACACGCTCATCTCGATGGTACCGGCGCCGGCGGTCGATGGGATCATAGGCACTGCCGTTCCGGCCGCCACGCCGATGCCGGCGGAACCCGGCAGCTTCGCACTGCGCCGTCTGACGGCGGCGTACGCTGGCCCGGCGGACCAGGGCATCGAAGAGAGGAGCCTGGAGATGCGCGAACCGCCGCTGCGCTATGACCAAGTGGCGTTGACATCGCCCGACTCGAGCGAGCCGCGGCCGGCCCGGCCGAGGCTCGCGCTGACAGTGTGGGCGTCGGCCGGGCTGCGGGCTGGCTTCGGGGTTGCGCCCTGGCTCGCGGGCCTTGCCTTGCCGCTGGTGGCGGTCTGGGCCTGGTTGTTTCCCGCATTCCCCCTGACGCTGCTGGGGCTGCTCGCCGCCGCCGGTCTGGTGGTCTGGTGGCGGCCGGCACTGGCCTTGGCCATCCTGCCGGCGGCCATGCCGGCACTCGATCTGGCGCCGTGGAGCGGGCGGTTCTTTCTCGACGAGTTCGACCTGCTCAGCGCGGTGTGCCTGGCGTTGGCCTTCGCGCGCGTGCCGGCGACGGGGCGGCCCCATCGTGGCGTCAGCGCGCTGAACCTGGCCTTCGGGCTGCTTGCGCTCAGCCTGGCCATCAGCACGCTGCGGGCCCTGTTGCCCTGGACGCCGCCGGATGCCAACAGCTTCTCCAGCTACGACAGCCCGTACAACGCGCTGCGCATCGTCAAAGGGGCGGTCTGGGCCTGGTTGTTCGTCGGCCTGTACCGCCGGGTTCAGGCTCGCGGCGAGGGTGCGGCCTCGCTCTTCGGCAAGGGGATGGCGATCGGGCTGCTGCTCACGGTCGCCTGGATCCTGTGGGAGCGGATCACCTTCGTCGGACTCTTCGACTTCGCGTCCGTCTACCGGGTCAGCGGGCCGTTTTCGGCGATGCACAAGGGGGGTGCCTATGTCGAGTGTTACCTCGCCGCCGCCTCGGCCTTCGTGGTCGTTCCCCTGCTGCACC
The DNA here is from genome assembly GCA_037443665.1 of Betaproteobacteria bacterium. Taxonomy (GTDB): domain Bacteria; phylum Pseudomonadota; class Gammaproteobacteria; order Burkholderiales; family Burkholderiaceae_C; genus Rubrivivax. Next base: position 24,834 of record JBBINW010000058.1, on the reverse strand, counting down.
GATGGCGCCGGGCGGTGTTGATCCCTGCGGCGCTGTTGCTCGCCGGTGCCGCCTACGCCGTCGCCGTGACCTATTCGCGCAACGGTTACGCTGCGATGGCCGTGATGCTCGTCGTCGCGCTGGCCGGGGGCTTGCGCTGGCGCGGCGCGTCGTGGCGCGACCTCGCCATCGGTCTGGCGGCGCTGCTGGTCGTCGTCGGCGCGGCGGCGCCGATCGTCGTCGGGCCCTACGCCCGCGCGCGCCTGAGCCACTCGACGCACGACTTCGAGGTGCGCCGCGCGCACTGGGCCGATGCTCTCGCGATGCGTCACGACGGCTGGGCGACGTCGTGGTTCGGCGAAGGCATTGGGCGGTTTCCCGACTTGCACTACTGGCGCAGTCGCGAGCCCGTCCACGCCGCCTCCTACGGGCTGAAGCGCGAGAGTGGGCGGGATTTCCTGCGCCTGGGCCCGGGCGCGACGCTTTACGTCGAACAGATCGTCGATCCGCCACCGGGAGCCGATGTCGTTCTCTCGGCCGAGCTCCGGGCGCCCGTGGGACCGGCGGCGCTGACGGTCGCGCTGTGCGAGAAGTGGCTGCTGACCTCCCGCAACTGCAGCTTCGGCGAGGCCGTCGCGAACCCGGAGACCGGCAAGGCGGGCGCATGGCAGCACGCCGAGGTGCATCTGCGGGTGCCGCCGCAGGCGCCGACGCCGTGGCCTTTCCACCCGCTGGTCAAGCTCGCCTTGCTGACGCCAGGCGAGGACCATACCCTCGACGTGCGGGGCTTGCGCCTGCAGATCGCTGGCGGCGACAACCTGCTGGCGAACGGCGACTTCGGCGCCGGCCTCGACCGATGGTTCTTCAGCACCGACGTCGATCCGCCCTGGCACATCCACAGCCTGCCCGTGGCGGTGCTGTTCGACCAGGGCTGGTTCGGCGCCTTGGCCTGGGGCTGGGTGCTGGGGCTCGCGGTCGCCCGCGGCGTGCGCTTCGCGCGAGCGGGCCGGGCAGAGTCGGCGGCTGCGCTGGCGGCCCTGGGGGCTTTCCTGTTCAGCGGTTCGCTGAACACCCTGATCGACGCCCCGCGCTTTCTCTGGCTGCTGCTCCTGCTGCTGTGGCTGGCTGCGGATGGCGAACCCGCTCAGGCCCGCGACGCGGCAGGACGGGGGCTGGCAGGTTGAGCGTTGCCGGGTGTTACCCGGCGTCGACGACGCAGCCAGATTGTTGCTGAAGACCACGCCTTGGCGCGCGGCCATGTTCTTACTCGCCTTGCCGAGAACAGCGAGGCCCGCTAGTATTACGAACGTAATAACAGGAGGCGCCAGGTGACGACCCTCAAGCTCACCCAGATCGGCAACTCGGTTGGCGTGATCCTGCCCAAGGAGATCCTTGCGCGGCTCAGGCTCGAGAAGGGCGACAGCGTGTTCGTGACCGATGCGCCGGGCGGGGTCACGCTGACGCCTTACGACCCCGCGCTTGAGGAGCAGCTGGCGCTCGGCCGCGAGTTCATGCGCGATTACCGCGACACCTTCCATCAACTCGCCAAATGAGCTGGCGGTGGGTGGACCGGCGCGCGCTGGTCCTGCTTCACGAGGACAGCCTCGCAGAGCACGGTGGCGCCGCGGGGCTGCGCGACGAGGGCCTGCTCGAGTCGGCTCTGGCCCGGCCCGTCAACCTGTCGGCGTACGGGCAGCCGGACGTTGCCGCGCTGGCCGCCTGCTACGGCGTCGGCCTCGCGAAGAACCGCGCTTTCGTCGACGGAAACAAGCGCGCCGCGTTTCTGGCGATGGGCTTGTTCCTGGGTCTCAACGGCCATCGGCTGGTCGCCGGCCAGGCGGATGCGACGTTGACCATGCTCGCCGTCGCGGCCGGCACCCTGGACGAAGCGGCGCTGGCCGACTGGCTGCGCCGCAATTTCCTGCCGCGCGTGGGGTGAACGGGCGGCCCGCGGCCCCGTTCGCGGTCTTGCCTTCGCCCCGGAAATCCGGCAGCGTACGCGGGTATGAGGAAATAGGGGCTATGCCGTTCATGGCGGCCAAGGGCGCCAGGTCGGAAAGCCCGAGGCGGCTGCAGCGACGATTGGCCGTTTCCGCGACGGTTGCAAGGCCTGCCTTCGGTGCCTTGAGCGGATGCACGAACCGTCGGCATCGCGTCGAGGCCGAGCCGCTCTTCGCTTGAGGTCGAAGATGTTCCGAACGGGCAGCGGGCTATGAATTGGCGATCTCGGGCTCGCCGGGCCTACTCCGAGCAGGCGTACGCCGATGGTCCCCGGACGGGGCGACGCGGACCCGGTCGGCGGCTGATCGCATTCGGCGTCGTCTTCGTGATCGTCAGCCTCGCGGGCCTCGGCTACACCTTCCTCCGCCCGGCCGAGTACCGTGCCACCGCGAGAGCGGAAATCGTCCCCGCCGAGGATCTCGAGGTACGTGCGCCGGAGAACGGGTCGAGCGGGGCAGGGGCCGAAGTCGATGTGCCTGTCAGCTTCCTCGGCGAGCTTCAAGTCCTGACCAGCCGGCCCTTGCTGGCTCAGTTGCTGCGGCAGCTGCAAGCGGCGGGTCTGGTCGATTTCGCGTCCGAGGCCGAAGGCGTCGGCGCGCTGCAATCGATGATCACGGTGACGCCGATCAAGGACACCCGGATCGTCGAGCTCACGGCGGTGGGACCGCGTCCGGGCGTGCTGGCGCCTGCGGTGAACGGTCTACTGCAGCTGTACCAGACCCAGGTGCTCGAGCGATATCGAAGCACCTCGGGTCAGGCCGTGAAGCAGGCGCAGGACGAGGCCGAGCGCTACGAAGCGGCCGTCAACGACAAGCGCCAGGCGATGTCGGCTCTGCGCGCGCGCTACGGCATCGTCTCGCTGGAGCGCGACGAGAATGAATCACTGTCCGAGGCCAAGGGACTGGGCGTTTCCTTGACGACCGCCGAAGACAAGGCCGCGGCCGCCGAGGCGCGCGTTCGAGCCCTGAAGGATTCGATCGCCTCGGGACAGTCGCCGGTCCTGTCCAAGGATGATCCCACGCTTGCGGGACTCGAGGACCGTCTGTCCCAGGCGCGGGATCGGTACAGCCAGCTCCAGCGCCGGTTCACCGAGAACTATCTGGCGCTGGACCCGAACGCGCGCGCGCTCAAGACGAGCATCGGGGAGCTCGAGGCTCAGGTCGAGAAAGAGCGTGCCGCCGGGCAGCAGGCCAATCTTGCCGGTGCGCAGGAGGAGGCGGCCCGCGCACGCCAGGTCGTCGATCAGCTGCATGCTCGCCTGGGCACGACGCGTCAGACCGCACAGGCGTTTTCGGCCCGCTTCGGCGAGTACAGGACCTTGCAGGACGAATTGAACAACCTCGAAGCGCTGCTGCGCACGGCACGCGAGAAGGCGGTGCGGCTGGAAGCGAGCGAAAGGGCGCGCAGGCCGCAGGTGCGCCTGATCGAGGCGGCCGTCACGCCGCTCGAGCCCTGGCGCCCGCTGTACCTGCGCGACTCGAGCATCACGTTGGGCGCCGCGGTCGCGCTCGGCTTCCTGGCGGCGTGGCTGACGGCATTCCTGACCCGGCGCGACGAGGGTCCGGCCTTCATCGTCGCGCCGACGGCCTTTCCGTATCCGGTGAGCTTGAACGGGCCGGCAGGAGGGCACGCCGCGCTCGAAGGTACGGGTGCCGTCGGGGCCATCGCGCAAGGCGGCGCCCCGCCCATGCTGCCGCCGGCGGCCGCGCCGCTGGAGCTGGGCGATGCGGAGGTCGTGGCGCTGCTGGAAGCTGCCGATCCTGTCGCGCGCGCCGTCATCGTCGTCCTGCTCAGCGGGCTGGCGCCCGAAGAACTGCTGCCGCTGCGCTGGTCCGACGTCGACACGGTGCGTGGCCTGGTCAGGATCGGCGCGCCGAGTCCGCGGGAGTTCGCGCTGATACCGGAGGCTGCCTCTGCGCTGCGGGCGGCGCAGGCGGTCAAGTCGAGGCAGCTGGCGGCAGGTGATCCTTCGCCGCCATTGATCCCCGCGTCCGCGACGGCAGGCCCCTCTGCGTCCGACCTCGAGAGCCTGGTGGCCTGCGCCGCGCACGACGCCGGCCTGCCGATGGCTGCCGAAGTCACGCCGGCCGTGCTGCGCCACACGTATCTTGCGTTCATGGCACGCAACGGCGTGCGTTTCAGCGACCTGGCGGCGATCGCAGGCCCGCTGCCGGCCAGCGCGATCTCGTCCTACGGTGCGCTGGCTCCCGGTGGCAAGCGGCGTTCGCTGGCGGAGATCGACGGCGTGCTGCCAGGTGTGCGGCAATGGATGTCTGCCTCGACGCCGGTCGGGCAGCCCGCAGCCCCGCCGGCCGGCACCTCGACTTGACGGGGGCTCCGCCGAGACGCGGCGCGTCACAGCTCGCGCCGGCCGCGGGCCCAGACGTACTGCTCGCCGGCACGCTCGCAGGGGCTGCGGTCTACGGCGAGCGTGTGGTGATCCCTCCCGTGACGGGCGCTCGGGCAGGCTCGACATCACTCGGTCAGGGTCAGCCCCCTCCCGTTCCCACGCGTGGAGCAGATGACTTGTCGACGTGCGCCGGGCGGCTGGACTGGAGCGAGCTCGGAGAGCTGGCGATCACATTACAATCGGCCTCTCTGTAAGGAATTCATCGTGGCCGAATCAACCATCACCGCCAAGGGCCAGACGACCGTGCCCGCTGACATTCGCGCTGTCATGCAGGCAAAGCCTGGAACCAGGCTCGTCTGGTCAGCAATGCCCGACGGGACCGTCGTCGTGCGCGCCAAGACCAAGTCCATCCTCGACATGGCTGGCATGCTCAAGGCGCCGAAAGGGAAGCGGGTCAGCGTCGAAGAGATGAATCCCTGGCGTTGACTCGCTGCCATGCCGGCACTCGATACAAACGTCCTCGTGCGCTATTTCATACAGGACGATCGTGCGCAGCTCGAGGCGGCCAGGGCACTGATTACGCGATGTGTCGAGGACGGGCAGACACTCTTCGTGCCGGTGACTGTTGCTCTCGAACTGGAGTGGGTGCTCAGATCGAACTTCGGGTTCGCGAAAGACGCTGTCGTGCAAGTGCCCGGGAGCCTGTTCTCCGCCGTTGAGCTCAGCTTCGAATCGGAACGCGCCCTGGAAGTGGCCTTGCAGCTGTACAGGGAAGGGACAGCAGATTTCGCCGACTGCGTCCATGTCGGCCTGGCCCTGCAGGCAGGAGAGCAGCCCCTGCGGACATTCGACAGACGGGCCTCCAGGGTGCCGGGCGCCAGTCTTCTTGACCGGTGATGGCCCGCCTATGCCGATCCCGAAGTCGCTGCCGGCTGCCCATCAACAAGTTCGGCGCTGACGCGTGGCAGCAAAGCTGGCCTGCGGATTGGGCCGCAGCGCTTTACTGCCCCTGCGCTAGCGCGTGGTGGCAGGCGCCGTGCCGCTGTGACTCCTGGGCCGGATCCTTGAATACACAAACGCCGAACGCTCCCGCTTCGACGGGTCGCCGTTTGCTCTGCAGTTGTCGACCAGCCAGTGGCATTCTCGGTAGCGCTCCGCGAGGTCGGAGATTTCGCCAGTCGCCGCAAGGCCGTTGGCATGGAGCTGGGCGAGGGCGATCTGGACTTCGCGGGGAAGTTCGAGCAGCGCCGATGGCGTCTGGGAGGCCTTGGATTTTCTGAGGAGACCGATGGACATGCCTGCTATTGCCCCAAGTGATCCGGCGCCCGCCGACCATGCCGCTACGAGCCACGCGCCGAGCGCCTTCCGACTATGGGAGGCTCTCAGACCAGAACGACGACGTCACTGTATTTCGCCAGCAAGGGGTCTGCCGTCAGCAACTTGAGTGGTTCGGCCAGCGCCTGCGCGATCAGCAGCCGGTCGAACGGGTCGCTGTGGTGAAGGGGTAGCTTGACAACATCGGCAGCGTGCGAAGCCGTGACGGGCAGCTCCAGGAACCCGCTTGCTTCGATGGCTCCGAGCAACTCATGCGGATCGGCTTCGATTTTGCCCAGTCGCGCCTTGATCGCGACTTCCCAAAGTGACGCCGCCGAGACATACACCTCCGTGGCCGATTCCATGAAGCGACGGGTCGGCGGCTTCAGCAGAGGCGATCCCGCAACGGCCCAGAGGAAGAGGTGCGTGTCGAGCAGCAGCCGCATCAGCGCCCCTCGAAGGCTGCGAGCACCTGATCCGGCAGGGGCGCATCGAAGTCCGTGGCGATGGTGACCCGGCCCTTGAGCAGACCGAACTTGATGTGCCGCTGCGGGAGTTCGAGCCGGGTGATCCGGACCAATGGCCTGCCGTTGCGGCTGACGACGACATCTTCCCCCGAGGCTGCCTTGTCGACCAGCTGGGACAGCCGAGTCTTGGCTTCGTAGATGTTCACAGTGTCCATTCGATCAACTTTCAAGTACGAGCCTGCATATTAGTCTAGTCTGGTCAAAACAGGGCGTCAACGGGCGATCGGGGTGGCTCCAACGCATGAGGCGATCGCCGAGGGCGCGGCAGGCACTTCGGCGAACGTCGCGATGCTTTCCGAACGAGGCAATGCGCCGGGGACCCTAAAATGCCCGGTTCGCCCGCGCCTGCCGGGCTCCCGTCGCCGACCCCACCAGGACTGCCACCGTGTTCATCTCCCAAGCCTTCGCCCAGACCGCCGGTGCCGCCGGCGGCACCGAATCGTCGCTGCTGACCCTGGCGCCGCTGGCGCTGATGTTCGTGGTCCTGTACTTCATCATGATCCGCCCGCAGATGAAGAAGCAGAAGGAGCACAAGGCGATGATCGAGGCGCTGGCCAAGGGCGACGAGGTGGTTGTCGGCGGCGGCGTGATCGGCCGCGTGTCCAAGCTCGGCGAGTCGTTCGTCTACGTGGAAGTGGCCAACGGCGTCGAGTTGCAGGTGCAGCGCGCCGCCGTGGTGCAGGTGCTGCCCAAGGGCACCTTCAAGTAACTGTTCGCGCGGCGCCGCGCCGCCGGGGAACCGGCGCTCCCGCGCCGCGATCCGTACCGCCGGGGCCCGGCCACCGTGTCGCCCCGGCACCCTCCAGCAACCGGCGCCCTGCGCCAGACCGCGACCCCGGCATCGCTCTCGCCGCCGGCGGTCGCCCAGGCCCTAGGAAGTCTCGATGAACCGCTATCCGCTGTGGAAGTACGCGATCCTCGCCGTCGCGCTGCTGGTGGGCCTGCTCTACACGCTGCCCAACTTCTACGGCGAGGCGCCGGCGGTGCAGGTCTCGGGCGGCAAGGCCACGGTGAAGGTCGATGCCGGGATGGTCGACCGCGTCACGCAGATCCTGCAGGGCGCGGGCGTGAAGCCCGACTTCGTGCAGTTCGACGGCAACTCGGTGCGGGCGCGCTTCGCCGACACCGACACCCAGCTCAAGGCCAAGGATGCGCTGACCAAGGTGCTGGATCCCGATCCGTCGGACCCCGGTTACATCGTGGCGCTGAACCTGATCTCGCGCACGCCGGCCTGGATGGCCAGCCTTCACGCGCTGCCGATGTACCTGGGGCTGGACCTGCGCGGCGGCGTGCACTTCCTGATGCAGGTGGACATGCGCGGCGCGCTCAAGCAGGCGGTGGACACCTACGCCAGCGACGCCCGCACCGCGCTGCGCGAAAAGCGCATCCGCTTCTCGGGCCTGACGCGCGACCCCGACGGACTGACCGTGACCCTGACCGACGCCGCCGAAGCCACGCAGGCCAAGGACATCCTGTTCGACCGCCTGCCGTCGATGCAGTGGAGCACCGAGACCGCCGACGGCAGCGTGCGCGTGCTCGGGCGGCTGTCGCCCAAGGCGATCTCCGACATCCAGACCCAGGCGATCCGGCAGAACATCGAGACCCTGCACAAGCGCGTCAACGAGCTCGGCGTCGCCGAGCCGGTGATTCAGCAGCAGGGCGCGGACCGCGTGGTGGTGCAGCTGCCGGGCGTGCAGGATACGGCGCGCGCGAAGGACATCATCGGGCGCACCGCGACGCTGCAGTTCCGCCTCGTCGATCCCGACACCGCCACCGCCGCCGAGGTGGTGCCGATGCAGCAGGCCGATCCCTCTGCGCCACCGCGGATGGTGGGCCTGAAGCGCGACGTCATCGCCACCGGCGAGCAGCTCAAGCAGGCCACGGCGACGATCGACAAGGACCAGCGGCCGGCGGTGTCGGTGCGGCTGGACGACGTCGCCGGGCGCGCGATGCGCAACGTCACGCGCGAGAACCTGGGCAAGCCGATGGCCATCGTGCTCTACGAGAAGGGCAAGGGCACGGCGCTGTCGGTGGCGACGATCCAGGGCGAGTTCGGCACTGACTTCCAGATCACCGGCAACTTCACGCCGCAGCAGACTGCGGACCTGGCGCTGCTCACGCGCGCCGGCGCGCTGGCCGCGCCGATGGAGATCATCGAGGAGCGGACGATCGGCCCCAGCCTGGGCGCCGACAACATCACCAAGGGCTTCGACAGCGTCATCTACGGCTTCGCCGCGATCACGCTGTTCATGTGCGCCTACTACCTGCTGTTCGGGATGTTCTCGGCCATCTCGCTGGCCTTCAACCTGCTGTGCCTGGTGGCGGTGCTGTCGATGCTGCAGGCCACGCTGACGCTGCCCGGCATCGCGGCCATCGCGCTGACGCTGGGCATGGCGATCGACGCCAACGTGCTGATCAACGAGCGCGTGCGCGAGGAACTGCGCGGCGGCGCGAGCCCGCAGATCGCGATCCATACCGGCTACGAGCGGGCCTGGGGCACGATCCTCGACTCCAACGTGACAACGCTGATCGCCGGGCTGTCGCTGCTGGCATTCGGCTCGGGGCCGGTGCGCGGCTTCGCGGTGGTGCACTGCCTGGGCATCATGACCTCGATGTTCTCGGCCGTGTTCTTCTCGCGCGGCCTGGTCAACTTCTGGTACGGGCGCCAGAAGCGCCTGAAGGCGGTGTCGATCGGGCAGGTGTGGCGGCCGCAGGCGGTGCCCTCGGTCGACGCGGCGGCGGCCAAGACCCCCATGAACAAGAAGGCACCGGCGACCAAGTCGCCCGCCCCCAAGGCCTGAAAGCGCAGACATCGCCATGGAATTCTTGGTGCGGTCGTCACGTGCGCTGCGCGCACATGAGCCCTCCCCAGACCTCCATTGAATCTACAAAGGAATCGAGATGGAGTTTTTCAGGATCAAGCGCGACATCCCGTTCATGCGCCATGCGCTGGTGCTGAACATCGTCTCGTTCATCACCTTCGCCGCCGCGGTGTTCTTCCTGGCCACCAAGGGCCTGCACCTGTCGATCGAGTTCACCGGCGGCACGCTGATCGAGGTCGAATACGCGCAGTCGGCGGACATCAACCGCGCGCGCAGCGCCGTCGAGGGGCTGGGCCTGGGCGACGTGCAGGTGCAGAAGTTCGGCACCTCGCACGACGTGCTGATCCGCCTGCCGGTGCAGAAGAACGTCAAGCAGACCGAGGTCGCCTCGCGCGTGTTCGAGGCGCTGTGCAAGGCCGAGGCCGGCACCGCGGGCACCAAGCAGTACCTCACGCCGCAGGGCGAGCAGGTCAGCCGCGCCTCCTGCACCGGTGCCGACGGCCGTGAGCCGCTGCTGCTGACGCGCACCGAGGCGGTGGGCGCGTCGGTCGGCGCCGAGCTCTACCAGAACGGTGCCCTGGCGCTGCTGTCCACCGTGATCGGGATCATGGCCTACCTGTCGCTGCGCTTCGAGTGGAAGTTCGCCCTCGCCGGCATCATCGCCAACCTGCACGACGTGGTCATCATCCTGGGCTTCTTCGCCTTCTTCCAGTGGGAGTTCTCTCTCCCCGTGCTGGCGGCGGTGCTCGCGGTGCTGGGCTACTCGGTCAACGAGTCGGTGGTCATCTTCGACCGCATCCGCGAGACCTTCCGCAAGTTCCGCAGGCTGAACACGCACGAGGTCATCGACCACGCGATCACCAGCACCACCAGCCGCACCATCATCACCCACGGCTGCACGCAGATGATGGTGCTGTCCATGCTGTTCTTCGGCGGTCCGACGCTGCACTACTTCGCCGTCGCGCTGACCATCGGCATCCTGTTCGGCATCTACTCGTCGATCTTCGTCGCCGCCGGCATCGCGATGTGGCTGGGCGTCAAGCGCGAGGACCTCGTGAAGGCCGGAGGCAAGGAGCACGACCCCAACGATCCGAACGCCGGGGCCGTGGTGTAGAGTGGACTCAGCCCGCCACTTCCACCCCGCCTGCTGAAATGGCCTACAGCGCGTCGCCCGACTCTCTCGCTGGCCAGGCGCGCAGGCTTTACACCGAAGAGCTCGTCAAGGGGCTGGTGCCCCTGGTCCAGGCGGCGCTGGACGGCGCCCGCGGCCTGCTCGACAAGCCGTCCGAGCATGCGGCGATGCAGCGTCGGCGTGAGCTGATGCAGGCGCTGATGTCCAGTGCGCAGAACTGGCACCGCGGCATGGTCGCCGGCCTGCGGCACGTGCTGATGCACGGCGTCTCGGCGTCGCGCCCGGGCGACCTGCCGCCGCCGGGCAGGGGACGCGATTCGCTGACCCTGGTGCCGGACGACACGATCGAGGTCGAGATCGTGACCTCGCGCCTGGCGCTGGCGATCATGGATCGCGCGTCGTGGGAGTTTGCCGACCTGCGATCGCGGGTGGCGCACCTGGAGGGCCGCAGCGAGCTCGAGGCGCACGACATGCTGCGCGCCCATGTGCTGGCGAGGATCGCCTTCGAAGCCTGGCGCGCCGCCGGCCTGACGCTGGAAGGCTGGCGCGAGCTCCAGCCGGTGCTGCACGAGGAATTCGCGCTGCTGGTCGAGGAGGGCTACCACGAGACCAACAGCTGGCTCGTGAATCACGGCGTCCTGCCCGAGGTCGACCTGCGACCGTTCATCCGCCGCGCGCGCACGCACCCCAACGCGCCGCTGGGCTGGCAGGTGGGGGCGACGGGCTTCGACGGAGGGTCCGCGGGCCAGGGCGGCGGCACGGGTTACGGCGGCCCGGCGACCCACCTGGGGCGCGGGTCCGGGCCCGGATCGTCGTCCGGCGGCGGTTACGGCCACTGGTCGGGCGGCGGGTCCGGTGGCGGCCGGGCCGGGGTCGGCGAGGAAACGCGGATGATGACGCGCGCCTCGCCGCTGGCGCGCAGCCGCGAGCATGCCGAGGCGGTGCTCGGACGGCTGAACCGCCTCGTCGGCCGCCACGTGCCCGAGTTCGCGACCTCGACGCGCTCGGGCAACCTGCCGCGACCGGGCCACGCGCTGTCGCCGGGCCTCGCGCGGGCCATCGACACGGCGCAGCAGGGCATCCGCCAGCGTCTGGCGTCCTCGACCCTGCAGGGCGGCGACGCGATGGCCACCGCACCCGTGCTGCTGGAGGAGTTTCACCAGCGCAAGCAGGCGCTGAAGAAGGCCGCCGCGACGCCCGAGGAGCGGGCGACGATCGAGATCGTGGCGCTGCTGTTCCAGAGCATCCTGACCGAGGACCGCATTCCGGCCAGCGTGCGCGTGTGGTTCGCGCGGCTGCAGATGCCGGTGCTGCGGGTGGCGGTGACCGAGCCCGATTTCTTCGCCACCATCGACCACCCGGCGCGGCGGCTGATCGACCGCATGGGTGCCTGCGTGATGGGCTTCGACACCGTCGCCACCGGCACGGCCGGCAGCACCAACGAGGCGCTGGAGAAGGAGATCAAGCGCATCGTCCAGGTCGTCGAGGCCTACCCGGACACCGGCCGGCGCGTGTTCCAGACCGTGCTGATCGAGTTCGAGAAGTTCCTCGAGCACTACTTCAGCACGGCCAACGAGGCGACCAAGCGCGGCGTCTCGCTGGCGCAGCAGGTCGAGCAGCGCGAGACGATGGCGATCCAGTACACGATCGAGCTGCGCAAGATGCTCAACGAGGTGCCGGTGCAGGAAGGCGTGCGCCAGTTCCTGTTCCACGTCTGGGCCGACGTGCTGGCGACCACCGCCGTGCGCTACGGTGGCCAGAGCGAGCAGACCAGGGCCATGAAGCACGCCGCCGCCGACCTGATCTGGAGCGCCAGCGCCAAGGTCACGCGCGAGGAGCGTGCCGAGGTCATCCGCCGTCTGCCGCTGCTGCTGAAGTCGTTGCGCGAGGGCATGCTTTCGGCCGGCACGGACGCCGCCAAGCAGGACGAACATATCCAGCAGCTCAACAACTCGCTGGCGGCGGCCTTCACGGCGAAGACGGCGGTGATCCCCGACGAACGGCTGCGCGAACTGATGGAGCGGCTGGAGACGCTCGAAGAGCTCCTGCCCGAGGCCGCCGACGTGGACATCGACGAGTCGATGGTGCTCGACCTGTCGGGGCACCAGAGCTCCGAGCTCGAGGTCGTGCTCGACGGCGGCTCGATGCCCACACCGGCGATGGTGGCCTGGGCGCGCGAGCTGCAGATCGGCAGCTGGTACATGCTCGACCGCGGTGGTCACAGCGAGCCGGTGCAACTGGCCTGGCACGGCATGCGCAAGCAACTCTCGCTGTTCGTCACGCCGCAGGGCCGCTGCGTGCTGTTCCAGCAGCACCGGCTGGCGTCGTACCTGCAAGCCGGGCTGATGCTGCCGGCGCAGGACGAGTCGCTGACGGTGCGCGCCACGCGCAGCGCACTGGCCAAGCTGGACGTCGACGCTTCGCGGCTGCTGGCTTGAGGGCAGCGCCGTACGGCGCTGGTGTGAGGGGCGCGCCGTACGGCGCTGGGGTCAAGGCCGCGCCGTACGGCGCAGGGAGCCAAGGCCGCGCCGTACGGCGCTAGTGGATCAGCCGGTCGCCCGGATCGACGAACAGTTCGTCCAGGATCAGCGCGTCGGGCTCTTCGCCCAGGCTCCAGAAGACCATCAGTACGATGATCTTCAGATCCTCGAGGTCCATCGGTCCGCCGCCGACGGCCACGGCGCGGTCGATCACCATCTCGCGCATCGGTGCCGGCAGCACGCCGGCCGACTCGAGGAAGGCGATGAAGCCGACCGAGGCTTCGTCCAGCACCTCGCGCTCGGCGTCCGTGTAGATGCGCATGCTGCCCTGCACCGGGCTGCCGGTGACGGCCTCGGCGCTGCTGGCCAGGCCGTCGAGCCAGCGCAGCGCATCCTGGATCTCTTCCGGCTCGAAGCCCACCGCCGAGAGCTTGCGCGAGAGCTGCTTCGGCTCGGGGCAGGCGTCGGGCCGCCAGTAGTTCTCGTAGAGATAGACCAGAACCTCGAACATGAAACCACTATACCCGACGGCACCGCGCGCGGGTGGCGTGGCGCGGTGTCCACGTGCGCGCGAGCGGTCGGCGCGGTCGGCCGGCCCTTCAGGCCGCGTGCCGGCGCTGGTACAGCCCGCCGGGCAGGCGCGCGACCTGGCCCTGGAGTTCGAGTTCGAGCAGCCGTGCCGACAACCCGGACGCCGGCCAACCCGTGCGGTCGATCAGCGCGTCCAGCGTGACCGGGTCTTCGCCGAGCGCGGCGAACAAGGGATCGGCGGGCGGCTCGGCGCTCGTCTCAGCCCCTGTCGTCGCGCCGGCGGGCCCGGCGCGGTGCGGCAGGCGCAGTTCCTCGACGATGTCCTCGGCCGTCTCGACCAGCTTGGCGCCCTGGCGGATCAGCGCATGGCAGCCCCGCGACTGCGGCGCATGGATCGAACCCGGCACCGCGAACACCGCGCGCCCGGCCTCGGCGGCCCGCCGCGCCGTGATCAGCGAGCCCGAGCGCAGCGCCGCCTCGACCACCAGCGTGCCCCGCGTGAGGCCGGCGATGATCCGGTTGCGCTGCGGGAAGTTCTCGGCCAGCGGCGGCGTGCCGGGGGCGAATTCGCTGACCAGGGCGCCGTGCGCTGCGATGCGCGCCGCCAGCTCGCGATGGCGGGGCGGATAGACGATGTCCAGGCCGGTGCCGACCACCGCCACCGTGCCGGCGTCGGTCGTCAGTGCGCCTTCGTGCGCGGCGGCGTCGATGCCCTGCGCCAGCCCCGAGACCACGACCAGGCCTTGCGCGCCCAGCGCCGCGGCGAAGCCGCGCGCGTTGTCGCGCCCCTGCGCCGTGGGATGACGGCTGCCGACCACCGCCAGCGCCGGCGCCGAGAGCCGGGAGGCGTCGCCATCGACGTACAGCAGCAGCGGCGGGTCGGCGGTCTGCAGAAGCAGCGCCGGCCAGGCCGGATGGCCGAGGGTGATGATCTGGCGCTTGCCGCCGCCGGCCAGCCAGCGCCGGGCGGCCTCCAGGTGGGCGGCGTACTCGGGGGGTTCCCGCTGGAGCGCATCGGCCGTCGCCTTGCCGGCCAGCGACCGCAGCGTGGAATGCGATGTGCGCAGCACGGCGCCCGGTGATCCGCAGGCCGCGAGCAGCCGGCGCGCGGTATCGCGGCCGACGCCGGGGGTTTCGAGGAGTCGCAGCCAGGCTGCGAAATCGTCGTCGCCGGCCAAGGCGCGCCGCCGGACGAGCCCCGGTCAGGGCTGGGTGAAGCGGTCGCCGCGGCTCACCGGGTTCTCGTCGGTGAGGATGAGCGCGTAGGACACGCGCTCGAAGGTGCGGAAGACGAACAGCAGCCCGTCGCGCTCGTCGGGAAGACGCATCGCGACATGGCCGCCGCTGGTGGTGTCCACCGCGGCGGCGCCGTGGCGCCACAGCGCCAGCACGTTGCCGCGCTCGACGCCGTCGCGGCTGCCGCGGTTGAGGGCCACGATCTGGTTCTGGCCGGCGTTGAAGCCTTCGCCGTAGATCGAGACCACGCTGCCCTCGATCGGCTTGGCCGGCGCATGCGGAGCGTAGGCCAGCAGTTCCTGCTGCGGCACCGGCGAGAGGCGGTCGCCGACGCCGGCTTCGAGCTTGGTGCTGGTGATGCGGATGGTGTCGGGCACGACGACGCCCTTGTCGCTGGAGGCCAGGACAGTGTCGCCGCTGCGCACGTATTCGGCGGTGCCGACGTAGCGGCCCTCGTAGCCGAGGACCTCGCCCGTGTCGGGGTCGGTCAGCGGCGTGAGTTCGCGGAAGAGGCGGAAGTCGCGCGCACCGCCGAGGTCGCCGCGCACGTAGGCGGTTTCGCCGCGCGAGACGAGCACGCGGCCTTCCTGCGTGGCAACGATGCGCGGCGCGGTCTCGAGCGTGTTGCTGTCGAAGACCACCGCCTCGTTCAGGAAGGGACCGATCAGGTCGAGCGGGATCGACGCGATGGCGCCGTTGTCGAGCACGCCGCTGCGCACGTGTGGCGACAGGCGCACGGTGTCGGTGGGGGCGCGGGTGCCGCCGCCTTCGGCCACGCGCAAGGTGGCGCGGCCGTTGCGCTTCTCGAGCACCAGCCGCTGGCCGGGGTAGATCAGATGCGGGTTGCGGATCTGCTGGAGGTTCATGCCCCAGAGTTCGGGCCAGCGCCAGGCGCTCTTGAGGAACAGCGACGAAATGCCCCACAGCGTGTCGCCACGCTGCACGACATGCGAATCGGGCGCGTTGGGCGCCAGATCCTCCAGCGGCACGCCGGCCTGGGCCACGCGCTCGGCCGTGTCGCGCCACTGCGGATAGATCGGCAGGGCGCTGGTCTGCGCCAGCGCCGGCAGCGCCAGGCTGCCGAGAACGGCGCCGAACAGTGCCGCCAGGGCCAGCCGCTGGACGGAAGGGGTGACGCGATGATCGCGAATGCTCATGACGCTTGGGTCTCCGGGCCGGATGCCGGGCAGCGGCCGATGCGAAAATGCCGCGTCGCGCTGGGTGATCGGTCCCCGCAGATGCAGGGGCCGAAGCGAACATCGACAATGCTTATATCGTTTCACAGATTCTGCCGGTGAACCCTTGATGCCGCAATGAAACCGGCGCTCCGTGCAGTACCCCACGGCCGCGGCCACCGGGGCTTGCGTTGTGCCCGTTCCACAGCCGTTGCGGTCTGTTTCCCATTGTCCCCGAGCGTCACCTCCCGCCATGGCCCGCCTGCCCATCCTGCGCTACCCGGATCCCCGTCTGCACACGGTGGCACGACCGGTGGCAGCCGTCGATGAGCGCATCCGGCGCCTGGTCGACGACATGCTGGAGACGATGTACGCCGCCGAAGGCGTCGGCCTGGCAGCCACCCAGGTCGACGTGCACGAGCGCGTGATCGTGATGGACACCGCGGAGCAGCACGGCCAGCCGCTGGTGCTGATCAACCCCGAGATCGTCGAGCGCAGCACCGAGCTGGCGCTGAACGAGGAAGGTTGCCTGTCGGTGCCGCAGATCTACGACCGCGTCGAGCGCCATGCCCGCGTCAAGGTGCGCGCGCTCGGCCGCGACGGCGCGGCCTTCGAACTCGACGCCGAGGGCCTGACCGCGGTGTGCGTGCAGCACGAGATGGACCATCTGGTGGGCAAGGTCTTTGTCGAGTACTTGAGCCTGCTCAAGCGCGAGCGCATCAGGACCAAGATGCTGAAGAAGACGCGCGACGAGCAGCGCGGCAAATGAGCAGCTTACAGGCGAGCGGCAGACAGGCAAGCGGCAGACCCGGCGCCACGGGGCACCGGCGATGAGGGTCGCCTTCGCCGGCACGCCGGCTTTCGCGCGGGTGGCACTGGCGGCGCTGCTGGACGCCGGCCATGCGGTGCCGCTGGTGCTGACGCAGCCCGATCGCCCGGCCGGACGCGGGCTGAGGCTGCAGGCCTCGCCGGTCAAGCAATTGGCTCTCGAGCGTGGGCTGCCGCTGGCCCAGCCGCGCAGCCTGCGACTGGACGGCCGCTGGCCCGAGGACGCCACCGCGGCCCGACACGCCCTGCTGCAGGCGGCGCCCGAGGTGATGGTGGTTGCCGCCTATGGGCTGATCCTGCCAGAGTGGGCGCTCACATTACCACGCCACGGTTGTCTCAACATTCACGGCTCGCTGCTGCCGCGCTGGCGCGGCGCGGCGCCGATCCAGCGCGCGATCGAGGCCGGCGACGGGCAGACCGGCATCACGATCATGCAGATGGATGCCGGGCTCGACACCGGCGCGATGCTGCTGACCGAGACGACCCCGATCGGCGACGACGACACCAGCGCGACGCTGCAGGACCGCCTGGCCGCGATCGGCGCGCGGCTCGTGGTGCAGGCGCTGGAGCGGCTGCAGCGCGCCGAACTGCGGCCGATGCCGCAGCCCGCCAGCGGCGCGACCTACGCCCGCAAGATCGAGAAGACCGAAGCGGCCATCGACTGGCACCTGCCGGCGGCCGCGATCGAACGCCGGCTGCGCGCCTTCGACCCCTTTCCCGGCTGCACGGCCGTGCTCGGCGGCCAGACGGTGAAGGTCTGGCGCGCCCGCGTCGTGCCCGGGCAGGGCGCGCCGGGGCAGGTGCTGGCGGCCGACGGGGGGCGCCTGGTGATCGCCTGCGGCGAAGGCGCGCTGGAACTGCACACGCTGCAGGCACCCGGCGGCGGCCGCATGGCGGCACGCGACTTCCTGCATCGGCATCCCCTCTGCGCAGCCTCGAACGCGGCTTAGCACGTGCTCAAGTCGCGGCCCGCGGCGGCCGATAAGCAGGGCAGTCCCGTCCGCCAACTGCCCCCCGTGAAGCGCTGTCTCGCCCGCCTGGTCCTCGCTGCCCTGCCGCTGTGCCTGGCCGGCTGCGACATGCTGGGCATCGAGTCGGCGAGCGACATCGCGGCCAAGCGCGACGCCGAAGGCAAGGCCATTGGCGGCGCTTGCCGCTACAGCGCGCGCCCGATCGAACAATGCTTCGAGCTGAACAAGCACGCCGACAAGGCGGCGATGTTCGCCGGCTGGCGCGAGATGAACGACTACATGCGCGACAACAAGATCGACCCCATGCCGGCCGACGGCCAGGCGACCGTGGCCGTCGCCGCCGCCGGCACGCCGCCCGAAGGCGGCACCGACAAGGCCGAAAAGACGGACAAGACCGCAGGGCCCGCCGGCAAGTCGGGCACCACCGGGTCCGCCGCCAAGGCGACCGCGAAGCCGCCCTGACGCCGTCCACGGCGGTTCGTCGGCGGCAGCGGCACCCCGTCGCAAGCCAATGGCCAATGGCGCGCCGCCGGACCGGCGCTGCACAGTCCAGGCTCCGAGCTCCCGGAGCCGTGCCATGCTTGCGTCCCGCCGCCAGGCATCCATCGCTGTCCGGTCGGGCTTCTTGGCCGTGGCCGGCCTGGCGTTCTCGACCGAGGGTCTGGCGTTCACCGTCGGCTCCGGCCACATCGCGAGCGAATCGCGCATCGTCGGCGACTTCCAGGCCATCGCGATCGAAGACTCGATGGATCTGGCCGTGCTCCAGGGTTCGCAGACGGCCGTCCGGGTGCAGGCCGACGACAACCTGTTGCCGCTGCTGCAAACCGTGGTCGATGGCGGCAGCCACGGCCCGCTGCTGCGGGTGCGATAGAAGAGCGGCATGAGCCCGTACACCCGGGCCAAGGTCAAGGTCGACGTCGTCACGCCCAGGCTGGCCGCGGTGGCGGCGTCCGGCGCGGGCGACATCCGGATCGAGTCGTTGACGACGCCGGCGCTGGCGTTGTCGCCGTCGGGCTCGAGCGACGTCACGCTTGCCGGGCTGAACGCCGGCGAACTCGGTGTTCGCATCGCCGGCAGCGGGGACGTCGCCGGCAACGGCAAAGCGGGCCGGTTGAAGGTCGGCATCTCGGGCAGCGGCGACGTGCGCCTGAAGGACCTGCAGGCCGAGGACGTCAGCGTGCGCATTGCCGGCAGCGGTGATGCCGCCTTGAAGGCGCAGAAGACGCTGGACGTCGGCATCGCCGGCAGCGGCGACGTCAGCTCCCGAGGCCATCTGGCGCTGAAGAGTTCGGTGGCCGGCAGCGGCAGCGTCACGCACGAATAGCCGCTGCGGCCAGCCATGCCGATGGCGCCCGGCCGCAGCCAGGCCCGAGCGGCCGGACGTGGCAGCGGCGCGACAGCGGATGGCGACAATGTGCGAGTGAGTTCATCCACCAGCCAGCCGGCGCCGATCTGGCGCCACCCGGAATTCGAACGCGGCGTGCGCGACATGCTCGGCACCGCGCTCGGCATCGGCGCGTGGGGGCTGATCACAGGCGTGGCGATGGGCAAGAGCGGCCTGCCGCTGCCGCTGATGGTGTTCATGTCGCTGGTTGTGTTCGCCGGTAGCGCCCAACTCGCCGTGCTGCCGCTGCTGGCGGGCGGTGCGCCGATGTGGGTCGTCTGGGCCACCGCGGCCTGCGTCAACATGCGCTTCGTCATCTTCAGCGCACAGTGGCGGCCGTACTTCATCGGGTTTTCTCGCGGTCGCCGAATGCGCATGGCCTACTTCACGGGCGACGTCAACTACGTGATTTTCATGCGCCGCTTTCCGAAGCCGCAGCCGGCGCCCGAGCAGGCACCTTATTTCTGGGGCGGTGCGGTGACGAACTGGCTGGCCTGGCAGGTGCCTTCGTTGAGCGGGATCGTGCTGGCGGGCGCGGTGCCAGTGCACTGGGGCCTGGGCTTCGCCGGCACGCTGGCGCTGCTGGCGCTGGCCTGTTCGCTGTTGACGGGCAAGGCCACCGCCGTGGCCGGCGCGGTGGCGGCCTGCGCCGCGGTGGCGGCATACGCGGCGCCCTTCAAGCTCAACATCGTGGTGGCGATCGCGGCGGCGGTGGCCATCGGCCTGCTGATGGACCACGGGACGCCCAGGCCGGCCGTGCCGCTGGACGACAAGACATGAGCCAAGGTGGCGCGGGCGGGTGGCAGACGCTGGCGGCGATCGCGGGCCTGGCCGTGATCACCGTCGTCACGCGCGGCTTCTTCTTCATCACCGAGCGCGAGGTCCCGATCCCGCAATGGCTGCGCCAGGGCCTGCGCTACGCGCCGCTGGCGGCACTGGTGGCCGTCGTCGCGCCCGAGGTCGTGATGCAGCAGGGCCGGCTGATCTCCACCTGGCAGGACGCGCGGCTGTATGCCGCCGCCGCCGGCGCGATCTACTTCTGGCGCCGGCGTGGCATCCTGGGCACGATCGTGGTGGGCATGGCGGTGCTGCTGCTGCTGCGGCTGGGCCTGGACTGGTAGCCGGTCCATAGAATTGCGGTCAAACCAACCCGGAGAGACTCTCATGAACGTCCTGCGCTTCGCCGACCTCATCGCCCAGGGCCGCGTTGCCGGCATGCGCGTTTTCATCCGCGCCGACCTCAACGTGCCGCAGGACGACCAGGGCCACATCACCGAGGACACCCGCATCCGGGCAAGCGTGCCCTGCATCCGGATGGCGCTGGATGCCGGTGCGGCGGTGATGGTGACGTCGCACCTGGGCCGGCCGACCGAGGGCGCGTTCAAGCCCGAGGACTCGCTGGCGCCGGTGGCAGCGCGGCTGGCCGAGCTGCTGGGACGGCCGGTGCCGCTGGTGGCGAACTGGGTCGACGGCGTCAGCGTGGCCCCGGGCGAGGTGGTGCTGCTCGAGAACTGCCGCGTCAACAAGGGCGAGAAGAAGAACGACGAGGCGCTGGCGAAGAAGATGGCGGCCCTGTGCGACATCTTCGTCCACGACGCCTTCGGCACCGCGCACCGCGCCGAGGCCAGCACCTACGGCATCGCGCAGTTCGCGAAGGTCGCCTGCGCCGGCCCGCTGCTGGCGGCCGAGATCGATGCCATCACGAAGGCGCTGGCGCACCCGAAGCGGCCGCTGTTGGCGATCGTCGCCGGCAGCAAGGTCAGCACCAAGCTGACGATTCTGCAAAGCCTGGCGGCCAAGGTCGATGGGCTGATCGTGGGCGGCGGCATCGCCAACACCTTCCTGCTTGCCGTCGGGCTGCCGATCGGCAAGAGCCTGGCCGAGCCCGACCTGGTCGGCGAGGCGCGCGCGGTGATCGACGCGATGAAGGCGCGCGGCGCCGCGGTGCCGATTCCGGTCGATGTCGTCACCGCCAAGGAATTCAAGGCCGACGCACCGGCCACCGTGAAGGCGGTGGCCGACGTGGCCGCCGACGACCTGATCCTGGACATCGGCCCGCGGACGGCAGCCATCCTGGCCGATCAGCTCAGGGCCGCGGGCACCATCGTCTGGAACGGGCCGGTGGGCGTGTTCGAGTTCGACGCCTTCGCCCACGGCACCGAGACCATCGCCCGCGCCATCGCCGCGAGCCCGGCATTCAGCATCGCCGGTGGCGGCGACACGCTGGCGGCGATCGCCAAGTATGGCATCGAGGGTGACATCGGATACATCTCCACCGGCGGCGGTGCGTTCCTCGAAGTGCTGGAGGGCAAGACGCTGCCAGCGTTCGAGATCCTGAGCCGGCGCGCAGCGAGCTGACCAGGCAAGGCAGCGCTGCCGATCACCAAGATCCTTCGAGCAGGAGGCCATCCATCGCGCACAACGGAGCGCAGGACCGTGCTTGCAGCGAAGGCTGGCTTGTTCAGCAGGAGACGTCCTGCCGGGGCAAGAGTCAGAGCGTGGCCCGGCGAGACGCAGCTGCTCGGCGATGACGTCGGCTCAGAGGCAGTGAAGCCTTCGATTGGCGCCGGCGGCGGATCGAATGCGGTTGATCCGCTCGAGTTCTGGCAACCGGTCCAGTGCCTGTTGCAGCCGCTGCTCCATCTCGCGCCGGGCGCGTTGCTGGGCAGCCGCCCTGCGCCGGCTGGGTTGCGCCGGGTCGGCGTAGAGCTGTACCTTGAGCTCACGCCCCCGCGCACGGTCCTGCTCGAGGTCGTCTTGCAGGCTGCCCGTGCGGCGCAAGGACGCTGCCCCGGCACTGGCCCGCACGCCGACACCGCCTTGCGCCACCCGCTGCAGCTTGACCGCGCCAGCCGTCATCAGTGCGGCCACGCTGGCGCTGCGCATCTCGTCCAGCGCCGCGCCGTGCGCCACGCGGAAGTCCGACAGGGTGTGGTGGTTGACCTGCACCCCGCCGCTGATCCGGCGGTCACGCGTGATCTTCGAGCACCTGGCGGGAGAGTTCCCGTGCGCTGCCCACGCCGTCCAGCGTGGCGTGCAGCCACAGCCGGAGCAGGATCTACGGCGCAATGGCACTGCGCCCCACGCCGCCCTCGCGCACCCTGATCGCAGCGCCCAGCGCCCAGCGCCCAGCGTGCTCGCCTCTTGGCGCCCGACCCAGGCCCACACCGGCTGGGCGCGGTGCCCTTCGGACAGCAGCGACTCCAGTTCCATCGGGCGCGACTCGATCTGGTGGCGGTTGGGCAGGATCAAGCCCGCTGCGGCCCGCAGCGGGCTCACGGGCCGCTGCCGGTGCCGAAGCAGGCACCGGCAGATCGTCGAACAGCGGGCCGCTGTGGCTCGCGTCAGTTGGCGTGGAATGAGCACTCCTCCCGCCCTGACCGCGCGCTGCCCGCCCATGCGATGTCGGGCTTGGCCCAGGTGTTCGCGGGCCCTCAGCTAAGCGGGCACCGACACGAACGGATGCAGCAGTTGCTGGCCCAGAGATGCAGGCATCGCCGAGTCGATGCCGTAGGAACTCGGCCAGTCCTTTCGCGGCAGGTGATAGGTACCGAAGACGATGTCCATCAATGGCAGCATCGAGGCATAGTTGCGGTCACGCAGTTCGCCGTTGGTATGGTGCCAATGGTGGAATGCCGGGGTGGCGATCAGCCATTCGAGTGGGCCAAATCGCCAGCGCAGGTTGGCATGGATAAAGAAGCCCCAGGCGGTGGCAACCAGAACGATGATCACCGGCACCAGGGTGCCGTCCGGTGTGAGCGGACTGGCCACGCCGAGAAATACGGCGGGAATCAGCCCGCAAAGCCTGACGAAGGCGTTGTCCAGCGGATGCGCGTACGAGCTGATCAGGAAGTAGATGCCCTGCGGGCTATGGTGGACCGAATGGAACCGCCACAGGAAGGGAATCTCATGTGCCCAGCGATGGCCCCAGTAGAAGCCAATTTCACCGATGACGAAGCCAACGACGATGCGCTGCCACAGGGGCCACTCTGCGATTGCGAGCTGGAATCTAAACGGCATGACCGCGTGCGCGCACCAGGCGATCAGCGCCAGCGGCGTCGCAAGCAAAAGCCCGGGCAGCAGGCCGTTGATGAAGAAGTAGGCGACCTCGCGCAACAGCCCGCGGTGCATGACCTTCTGGCGATGCAGCCCGAACCAGCGCTCCAGCGGCACGAAACACAGCGAAAGCAGCACCAGCCAGAAACACAACCTGACGACGTTCTGCAGGAACGGTGGCAGGTGATGGGGGTCGAGGTAGGCCGGCAAGTTGCGTCGTTCGAGCAGGAAGCGATCCGCACTGCCACCGAAGTGCCAGGACGAACCCGGCACTTCGGCGGTTTGCGCTGTCAGGCGGCGGTGTCGCGCTTGGCGCGCTGCTTGCGCCGCGTTGCAGCCACGCCCAAGACACCCAGACCAACAAGCGCCAGCGTCGCCGGTTCAGGGATCACATCCGGCTGGTTGACCCCAGCCAGGAATACCATTGGCGGTAGATTGACGGTGCTGCCTCCATCACCCCAGGCCAGGAAGCTAAGCAACTGGGTCGAGGAATCCGCCGTCAGGTTCACGGTGACATACTGCCAAGGTGTGAAACTCCCGGATGTGGTGCTCATCAGCGGCGTGGCCACGATGCTAGCACCTGGATCCGGATTCGAGTAGTGCCCAAAACCGCCCGTGACCGTGTCCGTCAGTGCCTGCATACCCAGCGAGACGATCCACTGCTGGGTTGTGTTGCCGGTGAACCCAGTCTGTTGTCCGCCGGCCTGGTAAAAACTCAGGCTGTAGGTCTGCCCGGCCGTCAAGCCCGTGATCTGTTCATAGAACACGCTCTCGTAGTCAGGGTTGCCATCGGCCTCGATATAGTTGCCGCCAACCGGTGGAGACGGGAAAGGACCGTAGACCTGAAGGTAGACCGGACCGTCCGCACAAGCGGCGCACCCGGAGGGACCCGAGGAATCGATGAACAGGAGATTGCCGCGCGTCGTGCCCAGTTGCCAGCCGACCGGAGAAAGGTTCGAAAAGTAGTTCTTCGGGGTGGCCGAAGTAGTGAACTGGTCGAAAGTCAGGTTGTAGGCCGGGAGCACGGCCGCCTGTGCGGTGTAGGCCGAGACTGACAGTGCCCCGATAATCGCGGTCTTGACAAAAGAATTAGACATGGCTATCCACCATAGGCTGAAGATTCAAACGAGTGGGGATTGGTGAGTCGCCATTTGGCGAGCCACCTCGGAGCTCCGTCTCGAAGCCACATTGTGACTGATAGCAATGATCGGACCAGGATGAAATCTTCAATAAACTCAATGGTTTACGGCGATCTGACTTTATCCGTGTAAATCTTTTCGACAGAATTCGCCAGTTACTTCGCTGCCTTCTCGCTGTCGTTGGACTAAGCGGCTGACGTGGCGGCTGGAACGTGAAGAGGAACCTGGATCCGTGACGACTGAGAACGTCGGCGGCGCCAAGTGTCTGATTTGACGGGCGAAACGGGTAGGGTTGGCCCTGACGCCGCTTCACTCTGTGGGTGCGTTGAATTGCGGACTTCGTTTGACCTCGCGTTGAGGTTTTCCGACCATGCCGCAATTGATCGTCAAGCAGCTCAATTACGACCTGACCCCCGTGGCCGGTCTGTCCTTGGTCGGGCACTATCTGCAGACGCTGCAGCCGATCTGGTCCGCCCTCGATGCCGCGCTGCCCGTCAAGGGCGGCGTGTCCAACAGCGATGTGCTGCGAAGCTACCTGGGCCTGCTGGTGCAGGGCAAGAGCGACTTCGACGCCATCGAGAACTTCCGTGGCGACGCGTTCTACAAGCAGGCCCTTGGCATCGGGCTGCTGCCGTCCAGCCCGACGCTGCGCCAGCGCATGGATGCCCGTGCCGGCGAGTTCTTCGAGTTCGTGCCCTCGATGATCGAGACCCTGCTGAGCGCACAGCGCCCGGACTATGGCGTCCTGCCCTGCGGCTGGGTGCCTCTGGACGTGGACACCTTCGCCATGGACAACGGCGGCACGATGAAGGAGGGCGTCGGCCGCACCTATGCTGGCGTGGACGGTTACTGCCCGCTGGCTGCCTATCTGGGCAGCTACGGGTTCTGCCTGGAATTGGCGCTGCGTCC
>JBBINW010000057.1:0-31277 GCA_037443665.1 Betaproteobacteria bacterium | reverse complement strand
CGAATTTTCCCGTCGACGTTTAGCCGATCGAGTGGGTGAATTGGATTCGTGTCGCCATCATGGCTCGCAATCCGAATTACGCCGGCGTCGGCGCTCGGCAGGCCAGTGCGAACTGCGCCGCGACAGCGCCCCAGACATGAACGGGGTGTATCCGGGCGCGAAGAATGAATGGCCCGGTTCCCCTTGGACGATCTGCCATGTGTCCTCTGTATTGTTAACTATCATCGAGAAAATCGTGAAGAAGATCCGTGGTTTGCTTGTCGTTGCCGCAGTTCTGGGTCTGGCCCTGACCGCTTGCCACAAGAAGGAGCAAGCAGCGCAGAGCGGCATATCGGATACGCAAGCGGTCGTGAAGGTGAACGGTCAAACCATCAGTCTGGCCGAGTTCGACACCAGGAGACCGCAAGTTCCGGGCATCAGCAATCAAGCCATATCGAAAGAGATGATGCAGCATGTCGTCGAGATGGAGTTGCTGCGCCAAGCCGGCCTTGAGGACAAGCTGGATGCGGATGCCGATACGCGGGCGCGGCTTGCCAATGCGAACCGGACCATCCTGGCTTCGGCCTATCTGCAGAAGCTGTTGACCGCCACTGCCAAGCCAACCGATCCACAAATCACGGACTATTACAACAGCCATCCAGCCCAATTCGCCAAGCGCAAGGAATACAACTTGCAGGAATTGAGCCTTCAGGCGCCGCCAGGAAGAGAGGCTCAGATCGAGGCCCAGTTGAGCAAGAGCAAGAAACCCGAGGACTTCGAGAAGTGGCTGTCAGCGAACAACATCCCGCATGACAGCAAGATGGTCACGGTGACGAGCGATCGCCTGCCTGATGACGTGCTGCAGAAACTCAAGGACGCGCCGGTCGGCGGCAGCGCTGTGTTGGGGCGCAAGGGCCAGATGAACATCATGTTCGTGGTGGGCGAGGAAATGCAGCCCATTGACCTGGCGCAGGCCAAGTTGATGGTCACGAACATGCTGATGGACAAGCTCAGGAAGGATGCCATCGACGACGCGCTCAAGAAGCTGCAGGCAAAGGCAAAGATCGATTACGTGCCGCCTTATACGGTCGATGGATTCTCTCCGCCTCCAACAGTGAAATGAGCATCGCGCGCGGCAAGCTCGCGACCCCCCGATGCTGGCCAGCTCCCGCGGCCTTGCAGGTCGAGAACCTCGGACGACGGAAGCTGAGACCCTGTGTGAGGCCTGCCAGGCCGCAACACTGTCTAATTGGGCAAAGAGACAGCTCGGCGGTTGCGCCCGGGACCAGAACTGGATCCGGCCGGCCCGGGGCATGCGGGTGCCTGGCAGCTCAGTGAGAGGAGGAGGGACATCATCGCGGCACCCAGTCCGCGCCAAACCGCCAACTCCTCGTGAACAGTCAGGGTACGCTGCATCTCCACGGCGAACCTCCTCGTCTGACTTCTCCCAAGGCCCAAGCGCGTTCGAAGATACCGCTGCCCTCGGCATCGGATTTCAAGGACTGCCGGTGTCGAAGTTGATGTGGATCAAATTCGACACTGCGGGCGATTTGCGGGAGGTCAACCACATTTGCCCGCGCCGAGATACCTTGATGCCACCGATGTTGGAGGGGGGTGTCATGTTCAGCCAGCGGGTCAGACAGGTGATGGAGTCGAATCGGCTGCTCGTGGCGCCGCCGCAGTGCACCGTCGCCGACGCCGCCAGGCTGATGGCGGACGCCAAGACCGGCGCCCTGGTGGTCGTCGAGGGTTACACGGTGATCGGTATCTTCACCGAGCGCGACGCGGTGTTCCGCGTCCTCGCCGCAGGGGTCGATCCGCAGGCCACGCCGCTGGCCGAAGTCATGACCGCCGACCCCATGACCATCGGACCCGACAAGACCTTCGGCCACGCACTGCGCCTGATGCACACGCACGGCTTCCGGCAGATGCCGGTCGTCGAGAACGGCCGCCTCATCGGGCTGGCCTGCTCGCGCAGCGTGATGGACCCGGAGATGGAGGAGTTCGTCAGCGAGGCGCAGCGCCGCGAGGCCTTTCGCTAGCCCCCTTGGCTGCCGCCCTCACTGGCCGCAGCTTGCGGCCGCCCGCGGCGGGTCGGTGTGGAGCACGTTGCCGAGCACCCGGTTCGGTCTGAACGCGGTGACGCCCTTCAGACCCTGCTGCCAGGCCTGACGGTAGAGCCCCTCGAACTCGGCATAGGGGCAGGACTCGGGCGCGTTGACGGTCTTCGAGATCGAGCCGTCGATGTACGGGGCCACTGCGGCCACCATGGCCAGGTGGGCGGCGGGTGACAGTTCCAGCGCACCGACGAAGGCTGGCGGCAACGCCGCGTGCGGGCCGTGCAGCCGTTGAAATAGGCGCCAAGCGTGGTCCTCGACCTCGTACGCGGTGACGCCGATGCCGCGCCGGGCGCGCCGGTGCCGGAGGTAGTGCCACGCGTACGGCGGCTCGATGCCGCTGCTGGCGTTGTCGGCGAACGCCAGGCTGACGCTGCCGGCGGGTGCGACGGACAGCAGGTGCGAATTACGCAGCCCGTGGTGGCGGATGTCGTCCTGCAGCGCCCGTGGCAGCCGGGCGGCGAAGCCTCCGGGTCGCAACAGCCCGTCGGCATCGAACAGCGGGAAGCGGCCGCGCTCGCGCGCCAGCGCCACCGACGCGCTGTAGGCGTTGTCGCGCAGGCAGCGCGCGACGCGGGTCGCCATCTCGCGTGCGGCAGGGCCGTCGTAGCGCAGGCCGAGCATGACCAGGGCATCGCCGAGGCCGGTGAAGCCCAGCCCGATGCGCCGCTTGGACAGGGCCTGTGCGCGCTGCTGTGGCAGCGGCCAGGCCGTCAGGTCGATCACGTTGTCGAGCATGCGCACCGCGACGGGCACGATCGCTGCCAGCGCGTCGAAATCGAGACGTGCGTTGCCCTCGAAGGGCTGGCGCACCAGCCGTGTCAGGTCGACCGAACCCAGGCAGCAGGCGCCGTAGGGCGGCAGCGGCTGCTCGCCGCAGGGGTTGGTGGCGACGATGCGTTCGCAGTAGGCGAGGTTGTTGTCGGCATTGATTCGGTCGATGAAGAGTACACCGGGCTCGCCATGCTCATGCGCAGAGCGCACGATCTGCTCCCACACCGTCCGCGCCGGGATGTGCCGGTAACGCCACAGGCCGTCGGCCCGCTGCGTGGCGCCAGCGTCGAGCTGCGCCGCGCCCGGCGTGGCGGCGTGGACCAGATCGATCTCGCCTTGCGCCTGCAATGCGTGCATGAAGTCGTCGCTGACCGCCACCGACAGGTTGAAGCGCGACAGGCCGCCACCGGCCTTTGCGGTGGCGAAGGCCATGACGTCGGGGTGGTCGCAGCGCAGCACGCCCATCAGCGCGCCTCGCCGCAGCGCAGTGGCGTCCAGCGCCCTGCACGACGCATCGAAGAGCTGCATGAAGGCCAGCGGCCCGGCCGCCGTCGATTCGCTGCCGGCCACGGCGGCACCCTGAGGGCGGATCGGCGAGAAGTCCACCCCTACGCCGCCGCCCATGCGCAGGGTCTCGGCGGTCTCGGCCAGCGCGGTGTAGATCGCGGGCCGCTCATCGTCGCGACTGATCGAGTCGCCGACCGGTTGCACGAAGCAGTTGATCATCGTCGCCTGCCGGCCCGTGCCGGCGTAGGCGGCGATGCGGCCGGCGGGTATGAACCCCGCCTGCTGCGCCGCCACGAAGCGCGCCTGCCAGGCGCTGCGCTGCAACGGCGCCTCGGCCTCGGCCAGCGCCCGCGCGATGCGCAGCCGAACGTCGGCAATGCCCGTCTCCCCCGGCTGCGCGTAGGTGTCGATCAGCACGTCATGGCTGATCTGCTGGCTGGCGATCTCCATCCGCGACTCCTGGCGGCAGTGCGTGCGTCCGCTGCTGTCCTCTCGGGCAATGCGCCCGGCACGCGCTGCGGAATTCACCCAAAGCACCCATCTGGCCGAAAGCAACCCGACCAATTGTCAGGCTAGGCCCGAGGGCGGCGCATTGCATTGACCCGGCGCAAGGGGCGCGCTGCCGGGCTCGCCCCGTGGCGCCGGGCGGCGCGGAAGCTCGCCGACGCGGCAGCACCGCTGCCAACCCTCTCGGCGGTGGCTGGTCATGCGCCCCCCTTGCGTCGTCAGTGCCGGGCCTGCAGGTCGATCACCCGGCGCAGCTTGCCGCTGCCGCGCTGATGCACCGGCGCATGGCGCCCGAATACGACCCGGGGCGGCGCCAGCCCCTGGCGCTCGAAGTACGCCAGCAACGCGAGGCGGCAGCGATCGAAAGCCACGCGCCGGTGGCTGCCCTGCAGCGGCAGCCGGACCTCGATGGCATCGTCGGCGTGACGCAGCAACTGAAATCGCGTGATCCCGGCCTCTTCCTCGATCACCGTTTCCAGCGCCAGCGGCAGCAGCGTCACGCTGCCTCCGCGTCGTGCCGGCAGCACCAGGGCATCGTCGGATCGGCCCTCGACCTCGATGACCGGAAATCCGCTGCCGCAGCCGCAGCGCGCAGCGACGAAACGCACTCGATCCGTCAGGCGGTAGCGCAGCAGCGGCTGGGTAAGGTTGGCCAGGTTGGTCAGCAGCGTGGTGTGCGAGAAGGTGCCGACCGGCACCGGGCGCTGCCGGGCGTCGATGCCTTCGAGGATCACCCAGTCGTCGTTCACGTGCAGCTGGCCCTGGCCGCATTCGAAGGCGATCGAGTAGAACTCCGAGGCCCCGTAGCTGTTGCGAAGCGTGCAGCCGAACGCCGCGCGCAGGGCGTCGCGTTGCGCTGCACTGAGCTGCTCGCCGCCCAGCCACAGCTCGCTCAGGTGCAACTGGAGCGTGCCCCGGGCTTGCCGCTCCGCCAAGGCGACGGCGCAACTGGGATAGGTGATCAGCACGTCTGGCTGCAGCGCCTGCAGCCGGCGTGCCACTAGCGCGAGCGGATCGAGGACCGAGAGCAGGTGGACCTGTGGCGCCAGCAGCGCAGGTACGATGCGCTGCAGGCGTGCGACGGTCACGTGGCCGGCGTACGGTCCGCCGATGGCGCCGACATAGGCAAAGCGCCGCCCCAGACCCCACAGGCCGAGCGCCGGCGTCGTCCCGGGGGGTCCCGGCCCGACCCGCAGGCGCAGCGCGTCGATGGCGTCGTAGGCCGCCAGGCTGGCGGCGTCCTGCACGAAGATGCCGGGCTCGCCGGTGGTCCCCGAACTGGTCCACACGAGGTAGCGGCCGAGCCAGGCGTTGGCCACACCCTGCCCGGCGCCGAGAAGGGCGTCGACGCCGCTTCGCGTGATGCGCCGGTCGGTCACCCAGTCGTCGAAGTGTTGCATCAGCTCGGTCTTGCCTACCGGCTCGAAATCCGCCAGCACGCGCGCGCCCGGCGAGCGGCGCGCATACAGTGGCGAGTCGCGCAGCGCGGTCTCGATGAGCTGCTGCAGGCGCTGCGCGCGCAGGCGCTTGCCGGCACCCGCCGGGTCGAGCGTCGCCAGCCAAGTCTCCTGCCAGGCACGAAGCCAGAGCCACGCGTCGAAAGGCGGCAGGGGATGGGGCTGCATGGCCGTGCCTGTGTTGCTGCCCGTCGGTGCGCAGGCCATGCCCCGGCGGGCGTGGGCCCGCGTCAGCGTGTCTCGGCCCTGGCCGCCTCGCGCAACTCGCGACGCAGGATCTTGCCGATGTTGGTCTTGGGCAGCGGCTCGCTGCGGATCTCGACCAGCTTGGGCATCTTGTAGCCGGTGAGGTGACGGCGGCAGTGCTCGAGCACCGACGCCTCGGTGAGCTCGGCGTCGCGACGCACGACGATGATCTTGACGATCTCGCCCGACCGCTCGTCGGGCACGCCGACGGCGGCCACCTCGATGACGCCGGGATGCAGGGCCACCGCGTCCTCGATCTGGTTCGGGAACACCTTGAAGCCCGAGACCAGGATCATGTCCTTCTTGCGGTCGGTGATCCGGAAGTAGCCGGCCTCGTCGACATACCCCATGTCGCCGGTGCGCAGCCAGCCGTCGGCCGTGAAGACCTTGGCCGTCTCGTCGGGCCGTTGCCAGTAGCCGGGCATCACCTGGGGTCCGCGCACGCAGATCTCGCCCACCTCGCCCATCGGCAGCTCGCGGCCGTCGTCGTCGAGGACCGCGACCTCGGTGGACGGGATCGGCACCCCGATCGTGCCCGTCCAGTCGGTGATGTCGAGCAGGTTGGAAGTGACCACGGGCGACGTCTCGGTCAGCCCATAGCCCTCGACCAGCGGCACGCCAGTGGCCTCCTTCCAGCGCTCGGCGACGACCCGCTGAACCGCCATGCCGCCGGCACTGGCGACCTTCAGGCCACTCAAGTCGACGTCGACGAATCCGGGCTCGTCGAGCAGGGCGCGGAACAGCGTGTTGACGCCGATGATGACGGTGAAGCGGTTCTTCTTCAGTTCTTGGACGAAGCCCGGCATGTCGCGCGGGTTGGTGATCAGCACCGTGTGCGTCCCCTTGCTCGCCATCACCAGGCTCATCGTCAGCGCATAGATGTGGTACAGCGGCAGCGGGCAGACGAACAGTTCCTCGCCGTCCTTCAGGTCGCGCGCGATCCAGGTCGAGACCTGGCGCACGTTGGCCACCATGTTGCCGTGCGTCAGCACTGCACCCTTGGCGACGCCGGTCGTGCCGCCCGTGTACTGAAGGAAGGCAATGTCCTCGGGCCGGATCGGCTCCTCCTCCAGCGCCAGTTCGCGCCCGGCACGCAGCGCGGCGTTGAAGTGCACCGAATGCGGGATCTTCCACTTCGGCACCATGTGCTTGACGTACTTGACGACCGCGTTGGTCACCATCTCCTGGATCAGCGGGAACATGTCGCCGACCTCGGTGGCGATGACAGTCAGGCGCAGCTGCGAATGGCGCTCGAGCGTCTCCTGCAGCGTGTGGGCGAAGTTCTCGAGCACGACGATGGCCGCCGCACCCGAGTCCTCGAGCTGGTGCGCGAGCTCGGGCACGGTGTACTGCGGATTGACGTTGACCGCGACCAGTCCGGCTCGCAGCACGCCGCACAGCGCCACCATGTACTGCAGCAGGTTGGGCATCATCAGCGCTACGCGGTCGCCCTTCTTCAGGCCCACCGACTGGCGCAGGTAGGCCGCGAAGTCGCGGCTGCTGCGGTCGAGCTGCGCGTAGGTCAGCGTGGCGCCCATGTTGCTGTAGGCGGGCAGGGGGCCGAAGCGCTCGAAGGTTCGCTGCAGCAGGTCGCGCAGCGAGTCGAACTCGCGCACGTCGATCTCGGGCGGCACGCCCTCCGGATAGGCCTTCAACCAGATTCTTTCCACGGTCACGCCTCCTGACGCCGATCCCCCGGCGGGGTCCAGCATGCGACCACTGACGGCGATCGATGTTGCGATCGATCAATCCGCGGCCGCGGCCAATGCGGGGGCGGGCCCGACGGCCGCTTCTCCGGCACGGATCCGCCGGTCGACAATGCGGGCTGCCATGTCTGTTCAGAGGCCGACCCACCACCACCACGTCTATGTGGTGGAACTCTCGGATCGCGTCTGGAGCGAGCCCGGCTTTCGCAGGGCCAATCCGGACTACCGCTTTGGCAAGCCGTTCGTGTACGTCGGCATGACCGGGCTTGATCCCGATCTTCGCTTCGACCGCCACAAGGCGGGCATCCAGGCCAATCGCTTCGTGTTGAAGTACGGTCTTCGGCTCATGCCCGAACTGTTCGAGGTCTACAACCCGATGCCCTACGAGGCGGCCAGGGAGATGGAGGTCGAACTCGCGATCGGTCTGCGCGAAGCCGGCTACGGCGTCTGGCAGGCATAGCCTGCGCCGATCGGCTGGGTCTCGACGGGCGCCCGAGCGCCCGCGCGCGCGCCGTGGGGTCGGGTTTCGAACGTCGCGCCGACGCGGAAGCGCAACGCCTCAGTGGCGCCGGACGGTCAAGCCGGGTATGCGGGACCGAAGACGCGCCAGTGTCTCGATCGACGGGTAGTCGTCGCCCACTGGCGCCAGGCCGCTGAGGCTGCCGGTGGCGCGGTAGATCTGCAGTGCCCAGCGGCGCACGCCGGCGTCGGCCAGATCGTCGGCCACCGCCAGCAGCGCGGCGTCGTCCAGCAGCGCGGGGTGGACCGTGGTGCGGCATTCGAAGTCCACGCCGCTGGCCACCAGCAGGCCCAGGCTGCGCCGCACCGGCAACGGGCTGCTGCGCGTGCCGGTGATGCGCGCGTGCAAGGCGACCGCCGCGGACCCGGCAAGCGGTGCCTTGACGTCGAGCCCGACCCAGCCGAGTTGCGGCAGCAGCGGCTGCAGCCGCCGGGGGTAGAGGCCTGCCGTGTGCAGGCCGACGCGGAAGCCGAGCTCGCGAACCTCGGACACGGCCGCGGCCAGGGCCGGGTCGACGGTGGGCTCGCCGCCGCTGAATACGATGGCGTCGACGAGCGCGACGCGGCGCTCCATCCAGGCGTGCAGCGCCGGCCAGACGTGCGCGTCGTCCGGCAGCCGGTCACGCCGCTGCAGGTGGGGGTTGTGGCAATAGGTGCAACGCCAGGGGCAACCTTGGACGAAGACGACGGCGGCGAACTCGCCCGGGAAATCGACGCTGGAGAACGGCACGAAACCGCCGATGCGCAGATCGGATGCGGCCCGGTGCACGGGCGCAAAGCGCGCCGCCCGGTCCATCTCGGGTCAGGTCGGCGAAGCGCCTGGTAGGACGAAGTGCCGGCGCTCGCCGAATTCGCCCTGCTTGCCGATGTTGAACGAGGCCACCGGCCGGTGGTATCCCATCACTCGCGTCCATACCTCGCAGCGCTGGCGTTCGTCGTCGGTCAGGGTCAGCTCGGGCTTCAGCGCCGGCGCGGGTTGGACAGCAGTGCTCATGTCGGAATCTCCGGTTTTCGAGGTTCAGGCCAGCGCGCGCTGCTTGCGCGCCAGGCGCTCGGCGTCACACTTAGGGCAGAACTCGTGGTGGCCGCCCAAGTAGCCGTGGGTCGGACAGATCGAGAAGGTAGGGGTCACCGTCAGGTAGGGCAGGCGGAAGCGCGTCAAGGCCCGCCGCACGAGTTCGCGGCAGGCGGCGGCGTCGGGCAATGGTTCGTTCATATACAGGTGCAGCACGGTCCCGCCGGTGTACTTGCGCTGCAGTTCGTCCTGCTGCTCGAGCGCCGCGAACGGATCGTCGGTCCAGCCAACCGGCAACTGCGACGAGTTCGTGTAGTAGGGCTGCGCTGGCGTGCCGGCCTGCAGGATGCCCGGGAAGCGCTTGGCGTCTTCTTTCGCGAAACGGTAGGTTGTGCCTTCGGCAGGCGTGGCCTCGAGGTTGTACAGGTGCCCGGTCTCCTGCTGGAACTGCACCATCCGCTCGCGCACATGGTCGAGCAGGCGCACGGCCATTGCATGACCGCGCGGGTCGGTGATGTCGAACGCATCGCCGCTGAAGTTCCGCACCATCTCGTTGATGCCGTTGACGCCCAGCGTCGAGAAGTGGTTGCGCAGGGTGCCGAGGTAGCGCTTCGTGTAAGGGAACAGACCCTGGTCGATCAGGCGCTGGATGACCTTGCGCTTGGTCTCCAGCGTCTGCTTGCCGTAGTTCAGCAGAGTGTCCAGCCGCGCCAGCAACGCCGGCTCGTCCCCCGCGTGCAGATGGCCCAGGCGTGCGCAGTTGACCGTCACCACGCCAACCGAGCCGGTCTGCTCGGCCGAGCCAAACAGGCCGTTGCCGCGCTTGAGCAGTTCGCGCAGGTCCAGCTGCAGCCGGCAGCACATGCTGCGCACCATGTGCGGCTCGAGCTCCGAGTTGACGAAGTTCTGGAAGTACGGCAAGCCGTAGCGCGCCGTCATTTCGAACAGGCGTTCGGCGTTGGGGCTGGCCCAGTCGAAGTCGCGCGTGATGTTGTAGGTGGGAATGGGGAAAGTGAAGACGCGGCCCTTGGCGTCGCCGGCCGTCATCACCTCGATATAGGCGCGGTTGATCAGGTCCATCTCGGCCTGCAGCTCGCCGTAGCGGAACGGCATCTCGCGACCGGCGATCACCGGCACCTGCTCGCGCAGGTCTAGCGGACACACCCAGTCGAACGTGAGGTTCGTGAACGGGGTCTGCGTGCCCCAGCGCGAAGGAACGTTGAGGTTGTAGATGAGCTCCTGCACGCATTGGCGCACCTGCTCGTAGGACATCGCGTCGTTGCGAACGAAGGGCGCCAGGTAGGTGTCGAACGAACTGAACGCCTGGGCGCCGGCCCATTCGTTCTGCAGCGTGCCCAGGAAGTTCACTATCTGCCCCACCGCACTGGAGAGGTGGCGCGGCGGCTGCGACTCCACCTTGCCGGGCACGCCGTTCAGCCCCTCCTGCAGCAGCGTGCGCAGCGACCAGCCGGCGCAGTAGCCGCTGAGCATGTCCAGGTCGTGGATGTGCAGGTCGGCCTCGCGGTGGGCGCGCGACGCATCGGGCGCATAGACATGGTCGAGCCAGTAGTTGGCGACGACCTTGCCCGAGACGTTGAGGATCAGCCCGCCCAGAGAGTAGCCCTGGTTCGCGTTGGCGTTGACCCGCCAGTCGCGCTGCTGCAGGTACTCGGAAACCGAGGCCTCGACATCGACCAGCGTACGCCGCACATCACGCAGCTTTCGGTGCTGTTCGCGATAGACGATGTAGGCCCGCAGCGTGACGCGCCAGCCGGCCTCGAACAGCG
This sequence comes from Betaproteobacteria bacterium, assembly GCA_037443665.1. Classification (GTDB taxonomy): domain Bacteria; phylum Pseudomonadota; class Gammaproteobacteria; order Burkholderiales; family Burkholderiaceae_C; genus Rubrivivax. The sequence goes on along the minus strand of JBBINW010000057.1, from coordinate 20,663 downwards.
CGCCTTCCGCAGCGTCCTGCACCTGCTCCACATGCGGTGTGATCGGCCCCAGCGCCCGCAGGGCGGGCAGCACGCAGTCCTGCGTCAGGCGTGCCGCCTCGTCGGGCCCGAACTCGCCGGTGGCCACGCCCGCTCGTGCCAGCGCGCTCGCGATCTTGGCCGCATCAAAGCGCCGAAGACCGCCGTCGCGCTTGATCAGATAGCCGTGGTCCGCCGAAGGGGCTGAGAGCATGCCAAACTCATTTTGGGCGCTATATATAGCGTGTGCCGGTAGTTTAGACACTACCTGTAGCGTTCGCAAGCCTCGTGCCGCCTTATCGCGCCTGGATTCATTGACGCAGATCATGAAGTGAGGCGTCGGCGCCCATCGCGGCCGGTCGGCGATCGATCTCGCGCGGCCATCACGCGCTCGAGGCGATAGAGTGCGCGCGTCGACCATCTCGAGGGCCCTCCGATGAAGCTGCCGACCTTCGTTCTCGTGCACGGCGCCTGGGGTGGCGCCTGGATCTGGCGCCGTGTCCTCGGGCCGCTTCGCGATGCTGGGTTCGAGGTCCATGCGGTCACGCTCACTGGCGATGGCGAGCGGGCCCACCTGCGGCGCCGCGACATCGGCCTGCAGACGCACGTCGCCGACGTGCTCGGGCTGATCGACGCCGAGGAACTGGCCGACATCGTGCTCGTGGGCCATAGCTACGGTGGCCAGGTGATCACGGGCGCCGCCGACCGCCTGCTGTCCCGCCGGGCCGGCGCGATCCGGCGCCTCGTGTACGTGGACGCGATGGTCCCGCTGCCGGGCGAGGGCTGGGGCGACAAGCACGATGCGGCGGTCGTGGCGGCGCGGACCGCCACTGCACAGGCCAACGACTTCGCGCTGCCGCCTCCGGACCCGGCGGACTTCGGACTCGAGGGCGCAGACCGCGACTGGCTGTTCAGGCGGCAGGTGCCGCACCCCTTCGGTCCCTACCGCGAGCCGTTGCCTTTCGACGGTGAGCGCTGGGCGCGTGTGCCGCGCGCGTTCATCGACTGCACGCAGCCAGCTTATCCGACGATCGCGGCGATGCGCGAGCGGGTGCGCCAGATGCCGGGATTCGAGATCTTCGAGATCCCGACCGGTCATTGCCCGATGGTGAGCGAACCGCAGGCGCTGGCCGACCTGCTGCGGCGCCTGGGAGGCGCTTGAATTCCGGCGCAGCGACCCCACTGCAGGCCGCGACGCCGGCTCACCATTGCGCACCACCCGTCACGCGATGGGCGCCTGGCGCATCAGGCCGCAGCTGCCTTAGCCGCGCTGCTCGACGAGGGTCTCGCGCGAACCGGCCGCCAAGGCCTGTCAACTCAGCAAATGACCCTGCCCATATCCGACAAATTTGCTTGGCTATACTAGCAAGGCGTGGCTACGAGCGGCACGCCGGCGCGCCTGAGCGGCGCATCCCCAGATACAGTCTTCAGAGGTCTGAGAGGCGTGCAAATGGAATTGCCTGAACGCGATGGCGACGGATATCTCGCCAACATGAACGTGTGGACGCCAGAAATCGGTCGTGCCATGGCCGAGGTCGACGGCTTCGAGCTGGATGACCTGAAATGGAACCACATTCTCAAGGCGCGTGAGCTCTATGAAGAAGAATGCATCGTGCCGCCGATCCGCAAATTTGCAAAGTATCTCGGTGAAGATCAGAAGGATCTGTTCAAGATCTGGATGACGGGCCCCATGAAGCCGATCACCAAGTACGGCGGCTTGCCGAAGCCGACCGGTTGCGTTTGACGATGGCGATCCGGGCCTGTTGCCGAAACCGGCGCCGCTGCCGGTTCTGCCGTGCCGGTGCCCGCTGAGTCGACGGCACCTGACCACGGGCGGCGCGGCGGGCTGGACCGCCCGCAGCGGGCAGATCACCCAAGCAGGATCGTCAGCAGTACGGCGATTCCCAGGCCGAGATTGACCGTCACCCACTGGCGGATCTGAGTCATGGCGGCGCCGCCGCCGGCCCCGTCGGCGAGGTTCACCGCTCTTGCCAGCCGCTGGAAGAGGGCGAAGCGGATGTGCATGAAGATCGCCACCATCAAGGTTCCGACCAGCGCCATGACGGTCCAGGTCCAGGGCATCTGGCGGGTCCCTCCCGGCGTAGCGAGCATCATCGACACACCGCTGATCAGAGTCGCGAGCGACGCCACGAGCACGGCCTGAAAGAAGCGCCCAAGCACGTCGTGCATCAGGCGGAGTCGCGTCGGCGGGTCCAGTTGCATCACGGCCGGGCGCAGGAAGAAGTGCGCGAACACCATGCCGCCGATCCACACGACGACGCAAAGTACGTGAACGGCTTTGAGGATTGCGAGGATCATCGGGGCACTCGTCGTCGACGTTGTCTGCTGGTCACCTCAAGTACCGCGCAGCAGCGGATGGGCAGGCGTTCCCTTCCGTGCCCAAGGACGTACCCATCCGCGCCAAAGAAAAAGGGCGTGACGCCAACCAAGCGCTCGATTCCATTGCGCCTTTCGTGGTGGTAGAGGGTTGCCTCGTGCAAAGACTGCCATTGAGCTCAATGGTAATCGCGCTGGCTGCTGCGGGTTACGCCGCGAGCTGCCGGCGAGCCAGCGCGGATTGCAGGTCGCGGCGACCATCCAGGATCAGGTAGATGACGACTTGGTTGCCGATGACGCGATAGATCATCCGCTAGCTTGAACGACGTCTGGCGGTAATCACTGATGCCCAACGCGACCAACTCCTTCGGGTGCCTGCCTGGCTCAGGGAACGGCGCCAAACCTTGTACGACCTCCATCAGCTCGTCGAACGCATGGTCAGCGTTCACCGGGCTGCTGAACTTGGCGATGTGGGCATGGTGGGCATGGAGCGATTCGAGATCCTGTTCTGCGCCTCGGGTGAGCAGGACCTCGTATTGGGTCGGTCTGCTGACCATCAGCTCTTGGCACGCATGGCCCGCAGGCGCGCCACCACGTCGGCCACCGGCTTGACCAGACCGGCTTCCACGTCTTGATGGCTTCAGCGGCGGAGACTTGAGCACAGACGGTGGCTTGCTGTTGTTGCGTCAGGTTGATGAGCACTTGGGCTTGAGCCGGGCGAGCCGCTGCGACGGCTCGCCGACCTTCCCGAGCTGCCCCATGACTGCTCCTTCTCGGCCGGGGGCGTCGACGGCCAACGTCAGCTGGCCGGCCCGGCGATTCGGACGACAGGCTCTGGACGCCGAGTTCAGGCAGTTGACCCGCGCTGCCCGACCCCAAGCTGGCTTTGGGCGGCGCGACGTGCCTGCCGAAAAGCCGGCGTTGGGTCGAAGAGAGCTCCCTCAGGCAGATGCGGATCGATGGCTTGAAGGCGTGGCGGTCGCTTGCACGACGCCGGCGCCGTCGCGAATCCGGTTTCAACCGTAACGGGACAGTCAGAGATAATCCCCGCATGCGTCGCTGGTTGTTCGCTCTTGCCGCACTGGCAGCCGTGATCGCCTTCGTGTGGGCTAGCGACAAGGTCACGCTGCAGGGAGAGCGCACGATCTACGCCATCGACTGCCGCGACGGTGTGTGGCGAGGCCTGCACTGCAGTGGTCGGCTTGTCACGGCGGACCGATTCAGGTTTCGCGCTCTCAAGGCGCACCGCGAGGTCATTTTCTGGACGGTCGGGACTGCGGAGCCCTCGGGAAGGTTTACGGACTGCGACATCAAGGACGGCCGGAATTGGATCTGCAAGCCCAACGCCGACGCCCCTCGCACGATCACACTGCAAATGTCCAAGGGTGCGCCGGTTCCCGATTCGATGAGCCGTGTCAGGGCATTCCATGCAGTCGACAAGTGGCGATGGTTCATTCTTCAGTGGGGCATCCCCATCGGCAGCTACGCGGACGTCTGACTGCCAGGCGTGCGTCGCGCAGCCGTCAAGTCGGTCTCATAACCCTTGACGAGAAGCACACAGGAGAGCGTCGTGCGGGACATCCACCTGCTGCGTTCGACGAGGCGGGGGCTGGAAACGTGACGATGGCAGCCGGACTGAGGGCCACGGCGAAAGCTGTGGATCACCCGACGGAGCCTAATGTTGGCGCGCCAGTCCTCGACCCTACTCAAGCGCCATCGCACCTTAGCCCGGGCATCGACCCACGGTGGCACGACTGATGCCGAGGGCAGCGGCCGTCTGCTCCAGCGTCGCACCCAGCAACGCCGGCAGGAGCACTGCCTGAGCGCAGCGCAAGTCTTCGACTGTATGCGCCTGCGCAGCCAACCGATTGGCGTGCTCGACAAGTCTTGCCTCCGACGAACGCGGTCGTGCCATGGCAGGCTCCAGTCGTGATCAACGTCTCAGAGCATGGCATAGATAGGCTCATCTTGAACGCTCACTTGAATTAGTGGCGGGCTCGACATGCTCGAGCTGTGGGGGTCAGCAGTTTGTACATCACCCTCGACTTCTCGAACGCGTGGCAAGCTTCCATGAGCGCAATTACAGCGTCGAGGTCCTCATAGTCGAAGTCAGCAGTCCACGCGTGAATCTTCTGCTTCGCGTCGAGGAAGGGCTTGGGGTCTCCGCTTCGTCTCAATACACGCAGGCAGTCCAGCTACTCCTCGCGGAACAGCGTGGGAGCGATGATGCGGCAGCAATTGACGACCGAGAGCTCTGCGTTCATCGTCAAGCGTGCAGGGCGACCATTGCCATCCGTGAACGGGTGAACTTCCGAGACCAGGAATATCGCGAGAAGGGCTCTTGCCGCTCCCGCCGGAACCGTGGGCAAGAGTTTGGAGCCTTCAACCAGCGTTCCCCGAACAAGACGGGATGCCACGAATTCGGTGTTGCCCGCGCGATTTGCGAGTGTCTTGAACTCGTCGGGGCCAACTTCCGGCCGCTCCTGCATTTGGTCGGCATGGCGTGTTCGCAGCTGGTTCAGCACCGCCTCCCCGGGCGTTAGGGCAACGCAGCAACGCATTCAGGCGTAGTGTCGCGACCAACCCAAGTCCTCACCAGTGCGCCAATGCCTTGCATCGCCGGCATCTCGGAGGGCCGGTGGTCGCCCGTGGCGCGATGTTCGCGCTTGCGAGTAGTCGGGCCGGCCCCGCTGAAGACCGCGCAGGACTCAGCACCACCGCGCATCTCCGACTCTGGGGGTGGCGCTGTTCCCACCGTGCGCGACCGCGGCGATCCGGTTCGGGACAGGCCCGCGAACGCGCGCCGCAAAGATCAATCCCGGTCCGCGGCGCTGTACAGCACCGCCAGCGCGACCGAGGCGAGGCGCGACTGCAGCGAATCGGCACGCGAGGTCAGGACGATCGGCACCCGGGCGCCGAGCACCAGGCCAGCGCAATCGCCGCCACCGACGTAGTTGAAGCTCTTGTAGAGCATGTTGCCTGCGTTGAGGTCGGGCATCAGCAGCAGGTCGGCGTCGCCGGCGACCTGCGAATCGATCTTCTTGACGCGCGCGGCTTCGAGCGAGAACGCGTTGTCGAAGCCGAACGGCCCTTCGACGATGGCGCGGCCGAACGCGCCATGGCGGGCCATCTCGACGAGCGATTGCGCGTCCACCGTCGCCTGGATAGCGGGGTTGACAGTCTCGACCGCGGCGACGATGCCGACCCTGGGTTCGGCCAGGCCAAGGCGCTCGAGCAGGTCGAGCCCGTTGCGCAGGATGTCGTGCTTGGTCTTCAGCTCGGGCCCGATGTTGACAACGCAATCGGCTAGCGCGAGCAGCTTGTGGTACCGCGGCAGGTCGAAGACGAAGGCATGGCTGATGCGCCGTTCACCGCGCAGGCCCTGATCGCGGTCGACGACGGCCGCCATTAGCTCGTCGGTGTGGAGCGAGCCCTTCATCAGCGCGCGCAGCGCGCCATCGCGCACCAGTGCCACCGCCCGCGCCGCCGCCGCGCGCGGGTCTGCTTCGGTGGCGACGATCTCGAAGGCCCGGGCGTCGACGCCGGAGGCGTCAGCGGTACGCAGGATGAGTTCGCGCGAACCGATGAGCAGCGGCCGCGCGATTCCGGCCTCAACGATCCCACGCGCGGCGTCGAGCGCCAGCGCATCGCCCGGATGGACCAGGCCGACCACCGGCAACGAGGCACCCACCCCCGCGCGCGCCTTGCCGATCAGCGCGGCCAGCCGGGGGTGTGAGGCCGGCACGCCGGCCGCCGGCACCGGCGGCGTCTCAGCCACGGCGTGCCGGCCTCAGACGTAGTCCTTGTACTTGTCCAGGAAGCGTACGGGTTTAGACAGCGCGTCGCGACGGAACGGGTCGCCGAGCTCACGCGTGCACATGATCTCGACGACGCAGGTCTTGCGCTGGTTCATCTGCAGGTCGACTGCCTTCTTCAGCGCGGGGCCGACGTCCTCGAGCCGGTCGACGACGATGCCTTCGGCGCCCATCGCCTTGGCGATGCCGGCGAAGCTGGGGTTCTCGAGCTCACCGGCGACGAAGCGGCGGTTGTAGAAGTCGACTTGGTTCTTCTTCTCCGCCCCCCACTGGCGGTTATGGAACACCACTGCGGTGACCGGGATGTCGTGCCGCACCGCCGTCATGATCTCGACCATGCTCATCGCCCAGGCGCCGTCGCCAGCGTAGGCCACCGCCGGCCGATCGGGGGCGGCGAGCTTGGCGCCGATCATGGTCGGCAGCGAGTAGCCGCAGTTGCCGAAGCTCATCGGCGCGAAGTAGCTGCGCGGTTCCTCGAAACGCAGGTAGCTGTTGGCCACCGAGTTGATGTTGCCGATGTCGGTGGAGACCATCACGCGCGGCGGCATCGCCCTCTCGAGTTCGCGCAGCACCTGGCGCGGGTGCAGGTAGTGGCCGCCGCTGAAGGTGCGTTCGGTGTTCGCCTCCTCGATCATGTCCAGGCTGTAGGAGTCGCGCTCGTGGGTCCAGCCGTCGAGCTCCTTCTCCCAGGCCGCCTTCTCGGCGGCGATCGTCGCCGCTCGCCCGGCCTTGCTCGCGTCACAGGCCAGCGCGCGGCCGCCGATGCGCGCGAGCAGCGCGCGCGCCACCGCCTTGGCGTCGCCGTGGATTCCGACCGTAATCTTCTTGACCAGTCCGAGGTTGGTGTGGTCGGCCTCGACCTGGATGATCTTCGCGTCCTTGGGCCAGTAGTCCAGGCCGTGCTGCGGCAGGGTGCCGAACGGGCCCATGCGCGACCCCAGCGCGATCACCACGTCGGCTTGCGCGATCAGCTTCATCGCGGCCTTCGAGCCCTGGTAGCCGAGCGGGCCGCACCACAGCGGATGGCTGGCCGGGAAGCTGTCGTTGCGCAGATAGCCGTTGACCACCGGCGCGCCCAGGCGCTCGGCCAGCGCCTTGCATTCCTCGACCGCGTCGCCGAGTACCACGCCGCCGCCGGAGAGGATGACCGGAAACTTCGCGCCGGCCAGCAGGTCGGCGGCGGCGTTCAGGCTGTTTTCGCCACCGGCGCCGCGCTCGACGCGCATTGGCTTGGGGATCTCGCAGCTGATCTCGCCGTAGAAGTAGTCGCGCGGGATATTGAGCTGGGTCGGCCCCATCTCGGAGATCGCGCGGTCGAAGCAGCGGGCAGTGTATTCGGCCATCCGCTTCGGGTTGTTGACGTGTCCCTGGTACCTGGTGAACTCCTGGAACATCGGCAGCTGGTTGGCTTCCTGGAAGCCACCCAGTCCCATGCCCATGGTGCCCGTCTCGGGCGTCACGATGACCACCGGGCTGTGCGCCCAGTAGGCGGCCGCGATCGCGGTAACGCAGTTGCTGATGCCCGGGCCGTTCTGGCCGATCACGACGCCGTGGCGGCCCGACACGCGCGCGTAGCCGTCGGCCATGTGCGCGGCGCCCTGTTCGTGGACGACCGGGATCAGCGTGATGCCGGCCGGCGCGAAGATGTCCATCGCGTCCATGAACGCCGAGCCCATGATGCCGAATATGTGCTTGACGCCGTTGGCGGCCATCGTCTCGACGAAGGCCTCGGAAGGTGTCATCTTCTGCGGACCGCTGAGGATGGCAGGACGGTCTGTGGCGGGCATCTGGCTCATGCGGGTGTCTCCCAGGCTGGGTTCGGTGCGGTGAATTCGGTACGTCGCGTTCCGCAAACAGGAACCCCTGAAACTCTAGGCAGGCCGGGCGCCGATGTCAACAGATATCACATTTTCCGGAACGCTTCTTTCCGGAATCCGGAAATAGAATATCATCTGCGCGATGGAACTCGTTCGCGATCCGGACGGCGCCAGCGGCATCAATGGCGACTCGCCGGCCATGCGGCTGTTCGCCCTACTCGAGGTGGTTGCCGCGCACGACCAGCTGTTCTCGTTGCAGAGCCTGGCCGATGAGACGGGCCTGCCCAAGCCCACGTTGCATCGGATGTTGGCGCAGCTCGAAACGGCCGGGCTGGTGCAGCGCGAAGACGACGGGCGCCACTACAGCACCGGGGTTCGATTGCGCCGGCTGGCCGAGAACCTGCTGCTCAACAGCGGGCTGCACGGTGCGCGCCACGCGGTACTGCGCCGCCTCGTCGACGAGGTCGGCGAGAGCTGCAACCTGACCGCGCTCAGCGGCGGCGAGGTTGTCTACCTCGACCGGGTCGAGACGGCCGCGCCGCTGCGCTTTTACCTGCACCCAGGCTCGCGGGTACCGGCGCATTGTTCGGCCAGCGGCAAGCTCTTCCTGGCGCAAATGCCGCCGCCGCAGCGCCGGCGCCTGCTTGCGCATGGGGTGCTGCAGCGCTACACGGCGAACACGATCACCTCGCCGGATGCGCTCGAGCCGGAACTCGCGCGAGTGCGCCGCGACGGCCATGCGCTGGACAACGAGGAGTTCCTGCCCGGCCTGCTCTGCGTGGCGGTGCTCGTGCCGCGGCCGGGCGGGCGCTCCAATCTGGGGATCGCGGTGCAGGCCCCCGTGATGCGCCTGACGCCCGACAAGGCCATGCAGGTGCTCCCGGCGCTGCAGCGCGCGGCCAGCGCGCTGGCCGCGATCGATGCCGATACGCCCGCGGCCAGCCGGGAGCGCGCGTGAGACCGCCGGAGACGCCCGATGCCCAACCTGCGTGATCGGCAGCCCGAGTTGCTCGTCCCTGCGCGCGAGCGTTTCGGCATCGACAGCGACCTGCTGGTGCCCGCCTTCGCCGAGCGCGACGAGCACGTGCCCGACATCGACCCGGTCTACCGCTTCAACCCCGATGTGACGCTCTCGATCCTGGCAGGGTTCCTGCGCAACCGGCGCGTGATGGTCCAGGGCCTGCACGGCAGCGGCAAGTCGACCCATATCGAACAGGTCGCGGCGCGGCTGAACTGGCCCTGCGTTCGGGTCAACCTCGACGGCCACATCAGCCGGCTCGACCTCGTCGGCAAGGACGCGGTGGTGCTGCGCGAGGGGCAGCAGGTGACCGAATTCCAGGAAGGCATCGTCCCCTGGGCCCTGCAGCGACCGGTGGCGCTGGTCTTCGACGAGTACGACGCCGGGCGGCCCGACGTGATGTTCGTAATCCAGCGCGTGCTCGAGCGCGACGGCCGGTTGACCTTGCTCGACCAGAACCGAGTCATCAGCCCGCACCCCTGGTTCCGCCTGTTCGCAACCGCGAACACGGTCGGCCTGGGCAACCTCAACGGCCTGTACCACGGCAGCCAGCGCCTCAACCACGCCCAGATCGACCGCTGGAACATCGTCGCCGCGCTGAACTACCTGCCGCGCGACGAGGAGGTGGCGATCGTGCAGGCGCGCGTGCCGGCGCTCGCGGATGCGGCGGGCACCGGGCTGGTCGTGGCGATGGTCGCGGTGGCCGAGCTCACGCGCAAGGGATTCGCCGCCGGCGATCTGTCGACGTTGATGTCGCCGCGCACCGTGATCACCTGGGCGGAAAACCTGGAGATCTTCGGCGACCTGGCGCTCGCGTTCCGGTTGTCGTTCCTGAACAAGTGCGACGAGGCCGAGCGCCCGGTCGTCGCCGAGTACTACCAGCGCTGCTTCGATCGCGAGCTCGACGAATCGGCCCTGCCCGCGCCGGCGGGCTGACCGGGCCGCCGCGCCTCCGGCGCACCCGCGCCACATGCACCATTGCATGAACCCGTCCGAAGACCGCGCCCGCGCCCGGCTGCAGCAACAGGTCGAGGAGCTCTGCGCGGCGGCGATCCGCGCGCTCAGCGGCGAATCCGACCTGCACTTCCGCTCGCGCCGGCTGCACCGCGGCGGGCGGGCCTTGCCGCTGTATGCCGCGCACCTGCACCCGCGCCTCGGGAAGGACGACATGCGGTCGTTCCGCGGCGCCGCCGACGGCCTGGCACTACGACTGCTGCGCTCGGACGCGGCACTGCATCGCCGCCTGTGCCCGACCGAGCCCGTGCTGCGGCTGCTGTTCGATCTGCTCGAGCAGTTGCGCGTCGAGTCGCTCGTGCCCGAGGGCATGCCGGGCGTCTCGCACAACCTGCGCCACCGCTTCGAGGCCTGGTCGCTGGGTTTCCACCACGCCGGGCAGACCGAGAGCGCGCGTGGCCTGCTCATCTACACACTGCTGCAAGTCTGCCGATCGCGGCTGACCGGCGATGCGGTCGTCGAGGAGACCGAGGACCTGCTCGAGTCCACGCGCGCGGCGATCACTCCGCTGATCGGCAGTGCACTGGGCGGCCTCAAGCGCGAGCGTGCGGACCAGGCCGGCTACGCCCGGCATGCGCTGGCGATCGCGCAGCAGATGGCGGCGATGCTGCTCGAAGGCGGCGCCGAGCCCGCGGCGGCCCCGCCCTCGGGAGCCGACCCCGATGATGACCGCGGCGCGTTCGCGCTGGTGATGGAGCTCGACTCGCAGCGCGACGCAGCGCAGGCGAGCGCCGCCGCCGGCCGCTCCCGCGTGCCCGACGCCGACAGCCGCGCGTACCGCGTCTATACCTCGGCATATGACCGCGAACGCGTCGCTCGCACGGGCATGCGGGCACAGACCCTGCTCGAGCACCGCGCGCGCCTCGATTCGCGCATCGCCAGCCAGGGCGTGAACCTGCACCGGCTCGCCCGCGAGTTGCGCGCGCTGTTCGCGCGGCCGGCGCGCGCAGGCTGGGACGACGCGCAGGAGGAAGGCCGGGTCGACGGGCGCCGCCTCGCCGGCCTGATCGCTAGCCCGGCGGAGCGGCGCCTGTTCCGCGCCGAGCGCAGCGAGCCGCGGGCCGACGCCGTGGTCACGTTCCTGATCGACTGCTCGGGATCGATGAGGGCGCATGTCGAATCGGTGGCCATGCTCGTCGACGTCTTCGTGCGCGCGCTCGAGCAGGCTGGCGTCACCAGCGAGGTGCTGGGGTACAGCACCGGGGCCTGGAACGGCGGTCGCGCCACGCGCGACTGGCAGCGCGCCGGCAGGCCGCCGAATCCAGGGCGACTGAACGAGCGCCTGCACCTGGTGTTCAAGGATGCCGACACGCCCTGGCGCCACGCGCGCACGGGCATCGCGGCGCTGCTCGAGGCCGGTCTGTTCCGCGAGGGGCTGGACGGCGAGGCCCTGGACTGGGCCTGCGAACGCCTACTGGCGCGCGGCGAGGAACGCAAGGTGGTGCTCGCGCTCAGCGATGGATCGCCGATGGACAGCGCGACCGCCCTTGCCAATGACCCGCAGTACCTCGACCAGCACCTGCGCGACGTCGCTGGCCGGCATGAACGCACCGGCCACTTGCAGCTGCATGGGCTGGGCGTGGGCCTCGACCTCAGCCCCTACTACGCCAACAGCCGCGTGCTCGACCTCGACCTGGCCAGCGGCCACCGGCCGTTCGCCGAACTCATCGAACTGATCGCGGGCCGGCACAGCCGCTGAGGCGATGCAGGGCCCGACGCGGTGTCGAGGCTCGCGCACGAAGCCGCATGTGCCGGCCTCAGCGTGCCGGGCCCGCTGCGCGGGCCGTGCCCCACCGACCTCTCGCTGGCCGCCATGCGCACGCCCAGGCCGGCGGACGCGACCGCGGGTTCTCCCGGTTGACGTCGGTCCATGAGATCGGAGATTCTAGCATTTGGAATGCAATTCTAGATGTTGGAATGGACAAGACGCTGATCAAGGGAGTGCAGTTGCTCGACGCGCTGGTGCGCATGGGCCGGCCCATGGGCGTGAGCGAGCTCGCGCGCCAGACCGATCTCGCGCCGAGCAACGTGCATCGCACGCTGCAGACCTGGTCCCACCTGGGCTTCGTCGCGCAGGAACAGGACAGCGGGGCCTACCACTGCACGCTGCGCCTGTTCGAGTGGGGCTGCCGGGTCGCCGATGCCTACGACGTGCGGCGCGCGGCGCGCGAATACCTGGCGCGGCTGGCGCTCGACACGCAGGAGACGATCCATCTGTCGGTGCTCGACGGAGCCGATATCGTCTATCTCGACAAGATCGACAGCCCGCAGCCGGTGCGCGCCTACTCCGAGATCGGCGGCCGCGCACCGGCGCATTGCGTGGCCACCGGCAAGGCGCTGCTGGCGCACGGCGGCCCGGGTGCGCTGGCAGCGCTGCCGGCAGAGCTGCCGCGCCCGACCGCGAAGACGGTCGCCAGCCGCCAGGCGCTGCAGGCGCAGCTGGAGCAAGTGCGCCAGCGCGGCTACGCGGTGAACCGCGAGGAATGGCGCATCGGCGTTGGCGGGCTCGGCGCGCCGGTCTTCGACCAGCACGGCCAGGCCGTGGCTGCGGTCGGCCTGTCCGCACCGACCCCGCGCCTGGGCGCCGCGCGCGAGCGCGAGCTCGGTCTGCTCGTGCTGGCCACCGCCAGCGCCGTCACGCTGGCGGTGGGCGGCGCGACGACCCGCGGCGCGCGCGTTGCCGCCGCCGCGACTTGAGCAGCACCATGCGCTCCAGCTTCACCACGACCTGCGGGCCGACGTCCGCATACGCACTCGGAGAATGACGATGAACACCGGCGACGACGCCATCACCCTGGCCATTGCCAGCCTCGTCGAGCGCGCACGCGATGCGCAGCGCGTGGCCGATGCCTGCGACCAGCAGCGAACGGACGAGCTCGTCGCTGCGGCGGGCTGGGCGATCCTCGAGCCGGCGCGCAACCGCGAGCTCGCCGAGCTCGCGGTTGCCGACACCGGCATCGGCAACGTCGAGGACAAGATCCGCAAGAACCACCGCAAGACGCTGGGACTGCTGCGCGATCTTGCCGGCGCGAAGTCGGTCGGCGTGATCGCCGAGGACGAGGCGCGCGGCCTGATCGAGATCGCACGCCCGGTCGGCGTGGTCTGCGCGATCACGCCGTCGACCAACCCGGCGGCGACGCCAGCCAACAAGATCATCAACGCGCTGAAAGGGCGCAACGCCGTGATCGTCGCGCCCTCGCCCAAGGGCTGGACGACGGCGGCTCGCCTAATCGACCACATCCACGACCAGTTCGACCGCATCGGTGCGCCGCGCGACCTGGTCCAACTGCTGCCGGCCCCGGTCAGCAAGGCCTCCACCGCCGAGCTGATGCGCCGCTGCGACCTGATCGTCGCAACCGGGTCACAGTCCAACGTGCGCAGCGCCTATGCGAGCGGCACGCCGGCGTTCGGCGTCGGTGCCGGCAACGTCGCGGGGATCATCGATGAGAGCGCCGATCTCGAGGCTGCCGCCGACCGCGTGATGCAGTCCAAGACCTTCGACAACGCCACCAGCTGCTCGTCCGAGAACAGCCTGGTGATCGTCGCGGCGGTGCGCGCGCCAATGATCGAGGCGCTCGAGCGCCGTGGTGCGGTCGTCATCGACAGCCGGCGCAAGGCCGCGCTGGAGCAGCTGATGTGGTCCGATGGCCACCTCTCACCCGCGGTGATCGGGCAGAGTGCCCGCGTCATCGCCGAGCGCGCCGGCTGGCCCGAGATCGCGGCGCGCGAGCCGCGCATGTTGATGGTAGACGAGGACGGCTTCGGCCCCAATCATCTGTTCTCGGGCGAGAAGCTCAGCCCGGTGATCGCGATCTACACCGCAGGCGACTTCGACGATGCCGCGCGCATCGTGCGCCGGATCTACGCTTGGCAGGGTGCCGGCCACTCGGTCGGCCTGCACACGACGCTTCCCGGGCGGGCGCTACAGCTGGGCCTGTCGCTGCCGGTCGCGCGGGTCATCGTCAACCAGGCCCACTCAGCGGCCACCGGCGGCAGCTTCGACAACGGCCTGCCGTTCTCGCTGTCGATGGGCTGCGGCACCTGGGGTCGCAACAACTTCTCCGACAACATGAACTACCGGCACTACCTCAACATCACGCGCGTCTCGCGCCCGATCCCCGAGCGCGTGCCGAGAGAAGCCGAGATCTTCGGCGCGTTTTTCGACAAGTACGGCCGCGCATGAACGCGGCGGCCACCGTTCGCGAACTGATCGAGCGCCAGGCCGCCCAACAGCCGGACGCGGTCTACGCCGTGGCCGCCGACGGCGCAGGCGCAATCCGCTACGGCGAGCTCGCCGCCGGCAGCCGGCGCGTGGCCGCGCTGCTGCAGAGCCACGGCGTGGCGCCCGGCGAGACGGTGGCGCTGGTGATGCCCAACGGCCTGGGCACGCTGCGCCTGCTGCTCGGCGCGCTGTGGGGCGGGCGTTGCGTCAACCCGGTGAACCTGCTCTCGCAGCCGGAGCAGATGCGCTACGTGATCGGGCATTCGGATTGCAGGCTGGTGGTTGTCGCGCCGGTCTGGGAGAGTCAGGTTCGCGCGCTGCTCGAGGGCCTGGATCGCCAGGTCGGCCTGCTGGTGGCCGATCCCGATGCGCTCGCGCTGCCGGGCGAGGCCGACGCCGCCGGCGCCGACGCGGACCTGCCGCCGGCGCCCGAGGCCATGGCTTTGCTCATGTACACGTCGGGCACGACCGGCGTGCCCAAGGGCGTGATGCTCAGCCAGGCCAACCTGGCGGCCAACGCGCAGGCCATCGCCGCAGAGCATGCGCTGACGCCGGCGGACCGCGTGCTCGGCGTGCTGCCGCTGTATCACATCAACGCCTTCGCAGTGACGATGCTCGCGCCGCTGGCCAGCGGCGGCAGCGTGGCGATGGCGAGTCGTTTCTCGGCCGCGCGCTTCTGGCCGCAGGCGCTCGGCTCCGGCTGCACGTGGCTCAACGTCGTGCCCACGATCGTCTCGTACCTGCTCGAGGGCGAAGCGCCGGCGCCCGGGTCGCTGACCGGCATCCGCCTGTGCCGCTCGGCCTCGGCGGCCCTGGCACCCGAGCACCTGCGCGGATTCGAGCAGAAGTTCGGCATCGGCGTCATCGAGACGATGGGGCTGACCGAGACCGTGGCGCCGGCGTTCTCGAATCCGCTCGAGCCGAGCGCGCGCAAGCTCGGTTCGGTCGGCCGGCCCTCGGGCTGCGAGGCCCGCGTGATCGACGCCGCGCTGCTGCCGGTGCCCGACGGCACGACCGGCGAGATCGCGATCCGCGGCCCGAACGTGATGCGTGGCTACTACAAGAACGCGCAGGCCACCGCGGCCGCCTTCACGCCCGACGGTTGGCTGCGCACCGGTGACCTCGGGCACCGCGACGCCGACGGCTTCTACTTCATCACCGGGCGCATCAAGGAGCTGATCATCAAGGGCGGCGAGAACATCGCGCCGCGCGAGATCGACGAGGCGCTGCAGCGCCACCCTGCGGTGCTCGAGGCCGCGACCTGCGGCGTCCAGGACCGGCACTACGGGCAGGACATCGAGGCCTACCTGGTGCTGCGGCCGGGCACCAGCGTCGATGCTCACGGCCTGCGCCAGCACTGCCTGGAGCAGCTCGGCCGCTACAAGTCGCCGCGCACCTGCCACGTCGTCGACGAGCTTCCGCGCGGCCCGTCGGGCAAGGTCCAGCGCCTGAAGCTGCAGGAAATCCCGCCGGGCCGGATCAAGGTCACCCTGAGCCTGCATTGAACCGAACAAGTCGAGGGCGGCTGACCGCCCCCATGCCTCCCCTTACCCACAGGAGACCCAGATGTCCAGAATTGCCAAGACCCTCTGCACCCTCGCCCTGGGCGCGCTGCTGCCGCTGGCGCACGCCGCGTTTCCGGACCACCCGATCAACTTCATCGTGCCCTGGGGCGCAGGGGGCGGCGCGGACCTGCTGGCGCGAACCTCCTCGAAGATCATGGAGAAGGGGCTCGGGGTCTCGCTGCCGGTGATCAATGTGCCTGGCGCCGACGGCATGGTCGGCATGACCAAGCTGCTGACCTCGCCTGCCGACGGCTACAGCCTGGCGGTGCTCATCGGTGACACCTACGCGCTGCTGTCGCGCAAGAACCCGCCGTTCACGCTCAACCAGATCATTCCGTTGGCGATCATGATCCAGCAGCCTTCGGGCTACTGGGTCGACGCCAAGGGACCCTGGAAGACCTGGGCCGATGTCGTGAAGGCGGCCCAGAAGAAGACCCTGACCGTTGCGGTGACCGGATTCGGCAGCGCCGACGACATCTCTACGCGCTACCTCAAGTCCAAGGGCATCGACCTGCAGTCGGTTCCCTTTGCCGAGCCGGGCATGCGTTACAGCTCGATCCTGGGCGGCAACGCTGACATCGTCTACGAGCAGACCGGCGACGTGCGGAGCTACTTCGACTCCGGAAAGATGCGCCCGGTGCTTTTCTTCTATTCGCACCGAGTCCAGATACCTGCCTTTGCCGACGTGCCGGTGTCCAAGGAGCTTGGCTACGACGTCACGCTGCCGCAGTTCCGCGCCATCGTCGTGCGCGCCGGGACGCCGCCCGACCGCGTCAAGCAGTTGGCCGACGCGCTGGCGCAAGTGGCCAAGACGCCCGAGTTCAAGTCCTACCTAGCGCAGCAGTACGCCGACCCTGACAGCTACCTCGACATGCCGAGCTCGCAGGCCTTCATGCAGGGCTGGCTCAAGCAGGCCGAAGACACCCTCAGCCGGAGCCATTGACGCGCCGCGCGCCGGGAGATCACCGATGAATCCGAGTCTCATCAAGCGCGTGGTGCCGCACTTGGTGCTGCTGGCCGTAGCGGCCTTCGCATACCTGCAGGCCGGACACTTCGACACCGTCACCGAGGGCTCGCGCGTCGGGCCCGACCTGTGGCCGAAAATCGTCAGCGTGGTGCTCGCGCTGACAAGTGCGATCGGTATCGTCGCGACGTTCGGCGCCGGCGAACCGGACGCCCTGCAGGCGGCCGAGGCAGAGGAGTCCGCCGCGGCGGCCCTGCTCGTGATTCCCGAGACGCACCCGCGCATGGTCTGGGTCGGCGCCCTTGCTACCGGACTGTACGTGGCGGCACTGCCCACGCTGGGCTTTGTCTGCACCACGACGCCGTACGCGATGGCGCTGCTCGTGATCGGCGGCATGCGACGCTGGCGCCTGGTGCCGGTGTTCGGCGTCGTCCTGGCGATCGCCTTCACCATCATCTTCATGAAGATCGTGTATGTGGCCCTGCCCCTGGGCGAGGGTCCGTTCAAGGCCGTCTCGCTGTTCGCCTTCCGCCTGCTGGGGATCCACTGACCATGCACCTTCTTCACGAGTTGAGCCTGGGGTTCCTGCATGTCTTCCATCCGTACGACCTGTTGATGCTGGTGATCGGGCTGCTGGTCGGCATGCTGGTGTCGATCATGCCCGGCCTGGGCTTCGTGATGGGCGTGATCCTGGCGCTGCCCTTCACCTACAAGATGGACATCGAGCCGGCGGTGATCCTGCTCACGGCGATCTACTTCGCCGGCACCTACGGCGGCTGCTTCACGACCATCCTGTACCGCATCCCGGGCGAGCCCAACGACGTGCCGCTGCTGTGGGACGGCTACGTGATGGCGCAGAAGGAGGGCGCCGCCAAGCCGCTGGGATGGGCCCTGGTGGCGGCACTGATTGGTGGCTTGGTGTCCTCGGTCGTGATGGTCATGCTCGCCGGCCCACTGACCGATGTGGCACTGCGTTTCAGCGCCGAGGACTACTTCGCTGCCATCCTGTTCGGCCTGACCACGGTGGTCTCGCTAGCCGGCAAGGAGTTGACGAAATCGTTCGCCAGCCTCTGCCTGGGCCTGCTGGTGGCATGCATCGGTGTCGACAGCACCTACGGAGCGAGCCGCTACACCTTCGGGGTGCCGATCCTGGGCGACGGCGTGCAACTGGTCGCGGTGCTGGTGGGCATGTACGGCCTGGGCGAGGTCTTCAAGCGCATCGGCCAGGGTCTGAAGATGGCGGACATCGCTGGCAAGCCGGTGGCCAAGGTCGAGACCGCGTTCCCGAAGTGGAGGGAGATCTGGGCGATCCGCGGCTCGATCGCGCGCAGCAGCATGATCGGCACCTTCCTCGGCGTGGTCCCCGGCGCCGGCGCCACGGTGACCTCGTTCATCTGCTATGGCGTCGAGCGGCAGTACAGCCGCGAGCGCAAGAAGATGGGCGGCGGCCACCCGAGTGGCATCGTCGCGCCGCAGATCGGCTCCACCGCCTCGGTCGCGGGGCACCTCATCCCGATGCTCACGCTGGGCATCCCGGGCAGCGCGGCGACCGCCGTCATCCTGGCCGCCTTCCTGCTTCACGGCGTTCAGCCGGGGCCGATGCTGCTGTCCGACCCGGCGTCTCGGCAGACGGTCTACACGATCCTGGCGTCGATGTTCGTCAGCGTGGTCGGCATGTGCGTGATCGGCTTCTTCTGGATCCGACTCGTGATCAAGGTGCTCACAATTCCGCAGTACCTGCTCAACGCGATCGTGGTGCTGTTCTGCCTAGTCGGCGCCTTCGCCGACCGCAACTCGCTGTCCGATGTCTGGATGATCGTAGTCTTCGGCATCGTCGGGTATCTGTTCGAGAAGTACAAGTTCCCGATCTCACCGATGGTGCTGGGCGCCGTCCTGGGCCCGATCGGCGAGAACAATCTGATGCGCAGCATGGTCGTGCACAAGGGCGACTGGACGGCGCTGTTTACGCAGCCGCTCAGCGGCGCGTTGATGGCGATGTCGATCTTCTCGGTGGTGGTGCCGACGCTGCGTGCGGTCATCCACTGGATGCGGCGGCGCGAGCGGATCGCCGATCGGCGTCGCCGGCTTGAGCGCGCGTCCTGAACCGGTGCCGGGGCCGGCGGCCCGCCGACTTGCAGCGGATGCTCCGGCCTGGCCCATCCGGCCGAGCCACAGGCCTTAGGACGCCTTAATGTGGAAGAACGTCCCCTCCGTGCAAGTGCTGTCCTGGCCTGAAGCCGGCCGGTGCTTGGCGTGCGACGAACTCGGTAACTTCAGGCGGCCGCCTGCGTTTCGATGAAGCCGTGCTTGCGCAGCATCTTCGTCCACCGCGGCGCGTTGCGCGCCACGCTCAGCGCTTCGTAGTCCACCGTCTTGTCTTGGTAATGCGAGCCACTGCTGATCATCGCGTAGATGGTCCTCAGCATCTTGTGGGCCAGCGCGATGACGGACTTCTTGCGTCCCTTGCGGATGGCCCGCGCCTCGAACTTGGCCTTCAGCGCGCAGCGCGTTCTGGCCGCCGCCTGGGCGAACTCGCACAGCAGTTGGCGCACCCAGGCGTTGCCCTTGCGGATGCGCCCTCTCTTGCGCTTGCCCGCGCTCTCGTTGTTGCCCGGGCAGATGCCCACCCGGGACGCGAGCGGCTCGGCGCTACCAAGGACGCTCATGTCCGCGCTGATTTCCACCGGCAGCATCGCCGCGCCGATCTGGTCGACGCCGGGAATGGTCTGCAGCAGCTTCAACTGCGGTTGCCACGCCGCGAGTCCGCTTGGCAGGTAGCCGTCCATGCGGGCAACGCTCTGCTCGATGTACTCGATGTGCTGCATGATCTCGTCGGCCACGAAGGCATGCCTGGCGCTGAACTGCTCGGTGCTCAGGGCCTCGAGCAATTCCTCGCCGCTGGCACCGAGCCGGCCCTTGAGGTCCAGGATCTCATGCATGGGCTGGCCCTTGATGAGCGGCTTGATCATCGCGCGGGCGCTTTGGCCGTGGACGTCGCTGACCAGCACGTTGATCCTGATGCCGGCATCGACCAGCACCTTGTGCAGCCGGTTCTTCTGCGCGCTGAGCATGCCCACGAGCTTTTGCCGCTGACGGGCCACCAGCCGAAGCTGGCGCCAAGTCCACCGGCGGGATGAACGACGCCCGCAGCAGACCCGCGCGCGCCAGTGTGGCGAGCCCCTGCGCGTCGGCCCTATCGGTCTTGCGACCGGGCACGGCCTTGACGTGCCGGACGTTGACCACCCAGGCCATGATGCCCACGGCCTCGAGTGCTGCAAACGGGCTCTTCCAGTACACGCCCGTGCTCTCTGCATGACCACCACCTCGGGCCGGATCCGCAGCGCCCATTGGGCCAGCGCGCGACGGTCGCGCTTGAACGCGCCGAAGTCGAGCTTGGTCATCTCCTGGCGGCCATCGTCGTGCTCGACGATGGCGCAGGCGGTGATCTTGGCTTGGTGAACGTTCAGCGCCATGACGCGCTTGAACATGGCGGTCGGCTCCATTCCGAACTCCTGCAGTTTGAGTCACACTGACGAACGCGTGAGCCAGCGCAGGTGCTGCCGACCAACGGCCTGCCGAGCGAGCTCGGCGGCTCTAATTTGCTTGGGCTGTCAGGCGAAGCCGATCCAGCAAAGTCTCGGCCACGCTCGCAGGCAATCCTGGGTACGAGTGGTCGGCGACGGGTCAAGTCAGGGATCGCGGTCAAAGCCATCAGAGTGTTGACCGACCTCTACCTGCGCTGGCCCGCACGCCCCGTCGCGTCTTCCATGATCCAGGGTGCAACCCCCATTCATGAAAGTTGGGACGCCTTAGGACGAGGCGCCGGCGCTCCCAACAAGGCCGCCGAGGCGGCCCACCCCGGGCCCGATTCAGCCTACAAGCAGCAGCTAGCC
>JBBINW010000056.1:0-32011 GCA_037443665.1 Betaproteobacteria bacterium | reverse complement strand
GCTCCGCGCCGCCCGGGCGCCGGTTCAGCGGGTGGGAGGTGTCCATACCATCTCCCCGGGGAGTGCGCGCCTCAGCGCGGCTTGACGAGTTGCCAGTCTAGATGCGATCGCACCGCCGGCCATTCGGCGGCGGTGACGCTGTACACCGCGGTGTCGCGCAGCGTGCCGTCGGCGGCCCGGCTGTGGGCGCGCAGGATGCCATCGAGTTGCGCGCCCAGCCGCTCGATCGCACGCCGGCTCTGCCCGTTCAGGCGGTGGGTGCGGAATTCGACCGCGATGCAGCCCAGCGTCTCGAACGCATGGGCGAGGAGCAGCCGCTTGCACTGGGTGTTCAGCGGCGTGCGCTGGGCCGACGCGGCGGTCCAGGTGCTGCCGATCTCGACCCGCCGGTTCAGGGCGTCGATGTGCATGTAGGTGGTCATGCCGACGACGCGGCCGGCGGCGTCGAACACGGTGAACGGCAGCATCGAGCCGGCGGCCTGCAGCGCCAGCCGGCGCTCGATCTCAGCCGCCATGCGTTCGGGCGAGGGCACGCCGGTGTACCAGAGCCGCCAGAGTTCACCGTCGCGCGTGGCGTCGCACAGCGCATCGTGGTGAGCGCCGGCCAGCGGTTCCAGTCTTGCGTGCGGCCCCGTCAGCGCGACGGGCTCGGGCCAGGCCATCGCGGGCGCGGCGCCGTCAGCGGTTGTGGCGCTGCATGAAGACGAGCTTCTCGAACAGCGTCACGTCCTGCTCGTTCTTCAGCAGCGCGCCGACCAGCGGCGGCACGGCGACCTTGTCGTCCTGGCTGTGCAGGGCCTCGAGGGGGATGTCCTCGGCCACCAGCAGCTTGAGCCAGTCCAGCAGCTCGCTGGTGCTCGGCTTCTTCTTCAGGCCCGGCAGGTTGCGCACCTCGTAGAAGGTCTTCAGCGCCGCCGTCAGCAGATCCTTCTTCAGCCGCGGGAAATGCACGTTGACGATGGCGCGCATCGTGTCGGCATCGGGGAACTTGATGTAGTGGAAGAAGCAGCGGCGCAGGAACGCGTCCGGCAGCTCCTTCTCGTTGTTGCTGGTGATGAAGACGATCGGCCGGTGCCGTGCCTTGACGAGTTCGCGCGTCTCGTAGACGTAGAACTCCATGCGGTCGATCTCGCGCAGCAGGTCGTTCGGGAATTCGATGTCGGCCTTGTCGATCTCGTCGATCAGCAGCGCCACCGGCTGCTCGGCCGTGAAGGCCTGCCAGAGCACCCCCTTGACGATGTAGTTGCGGATGTCGCGCACCTTGTGCGAGCTCTCGGGATCGGCGAGCTGGCTGTCGCGCAGCCGGCTGACCGCGTCGTACTCGTACAGCCCCTGCTGGGCCTTGGTCGTGCTCTTGATGTGCCACTGCAGCAGCGGCATCTTCAGCGCGCCTGCGACCTCCTCGGCCAGCATCGTCTTGCCGGTGCCGGGTTCGCCCTTGACCAGCAGCGGCCGCTGCAGCGTGACGGCGGCGTTGACGGCCAGCATCAGATCCTGGGTGGCGACGTATTGGTCCGAGCCTTGGAACTTCATCGTGAAGGGGTGCGCGCGCTGCGCTGGAGGGCGCCACGCAACGGGGCCGTGGCAGGTGAGGGGGCGTGGCCCCAACAGGCTCGGCTCAGTATAAGGGGCCCTATAATCCTCCGGGCTCCACGGGTTGCCGACCCTTCGCCTCGGCACCTGCCGTCACACGACCCAACACCCCAGCCGATGATCCAAGCCTTCCGTTTGCTGCTGGCACTTGCCGCTCTGTCTGCCCTGACCTCCGCCCACGCCCAGGACGTCGCCGCCGGCCGCAAGAAGGCGGACACCTGCTTCGGGTGCCACGGTATCCCCGGCTACCAGGCCAGTTTTCCCGAGATCTACAAGGTGCCCAAGCTCTCGGGCCAGAACACCCAGTACCTCGTCAATGCGCTGAGCGAATACAAGAAGGGCGACCGCAAGCACCCGACGATGCATGCCATCGCCAGCGCGCTCAGCGACAAGGACATCGCCGACCTCGCGGCCTTCTTCCACCAGTACGGCCAGTCGTCGATCAAACCGGTGGCCGAGACACTGCCCGCGGCACCGTCGCCCGAGGTCGCGGCGCTGATCGCCAAGGGGGCGTGCACGTCCTGCCACGGCCCCAACCTGAGCAAGCCCATCGACCCCGGCTACCCGAAGATCGCCGGCCAGTACCCCGACTACCTCTACGCCGCGCTGAAGGCTTACACGATCGAGGGCAACCCGCATCTCGGCCGCGGCAACGCGATCATGGCCGGCCAGGCCAAGCAGTTCAGCCACGACCAGCTGAAGGCCATCGCGCAGTACGTGGGCTCGCTGCCCGGCGAACTGCTGACCGTGCCCAACCCGCGGTTCCGCTAGACGGGGGCATCCATCGCGCGCGACGGCCGCGGCGGCTTGCCTGGCGGCCGTTGCGCTGGCTGCGGCCTGCGCGTCGTGTCAGGCGCGCGCCGGCAGCGCGCCTTCGCGCTCGAGCAGGGCCTGCTTGCGCGGCAGGCCGGCGGCGTAGCCGGTGAGCGATCCGTCGCGGCCGACGACGCGGTGGCAGGGCACGATGATGCCGATCGGGTTGCGCCCGATCGCCGCGCCCACGGCGCGCACCGCCGCCGGCTTGCCGATGCGCGCGGCCACCTCGCCGTAGGTCGCCAGGCGGCCCGGCGCGATGCCGCGCAGCACCTGCCACACCGCCTGCTGGAACGTCGTGCCCTGCGGGTCCAGCGGCACCGTGAAGCGGGCGTGCGCGTCGCGCCAGTAGGCCTCGAATTCGCGCGCGGCCTGCGCCAGATGCGGGTGTCCAGGGACCAGCGGCGCAGCGATCGTTTTGCTTCGGTGCGCCTGGCCGTCGAACCACGCCAGCGCCAGGCCGCGTGCGGTGGCCGCCAGCGTCAGCGGGCCCAGCGGGGTCTCGATGCGCGATTGTGCGTCGAAGTGCGGTGTCTTCATCGGTGCTTCTCCGGGGGCGGTTCGAGGTGATGCCAAAGCCGCATCACGGCGTAGGCGCGCCACGGCCGCCAGGGCTCGGCCAGCGCGGTGACGTGTTTCGGATCTCGGCTGCCGAGCGCGCGCAGCAGACCGATGTCGCTCGCCGGCCAGGCGTCGGGCCAGGCCAGCGCGCGCATCGCGATGAGCTGGGTCGTCCACTCGCCGATGCCCGGCAACGCGCGCAGCGCGCTCAACGTGGCCGCCAGCGGCGCGCCGCTGTGCAGTTCGATGCGCCCCGCGGCAACCTCACCGGCCAGCGACTGCAGGGCCCTGACACGCTGGCGCACGATGCCCAGGCGGCCGATGACATCGGGGTCGACACCGGCGATCGCCTCCGCCGAAGGGAACAGATGGGTCAGGCCGGCGAACGGTGTGCTCACCGGTTGGCCGAGGCGGCCGACCAGCCTGTGCGCCAGTGTCCGCGCCGCCTTCACCGTCACCTGCTGACCCAGGATCACGCGCACGGCGGTCTCGAAGCCGTCGAAGCCGCCGGGCAGCCGCGTGCCGGCGCGCAGCGGCACCGGCAGCAGCGCGAGCACGGGGTCGATCCGCGCCGGGTCGGCGTCCAGGTCCAGGCCCTGGCGCACGCGCTGCATCACAGCGCCCAGCATCGGCGCCAAGCTGGATGCCGCACGCAGGCGCACCTCGTTCCGTTCGGGGACGAAGCGGGCTTCAATCCAGCCGGCAACGCGCTGGCCACGGTGCTGCCAGCCCAGCGTGCGGCGCAGCGTCAGCCCCTCGACCTGCTCGACGCCGGGCAACGCCCGACGCTCGAAGAAGCCGAGCATTGCGTCGACGTCGTACGGCGGCCGCCAGGCCAAGCGCAGGGCCGCCGCGTCGAGGCCCGGGCCACGCTCGCGGCGGAGTTGAGTCGGGTTGAAGCGGTAGCGCTCGGCAAACGCGGCGTTGAAGCGGCGCAGGCTGGCGAATCCGCTGGTCAGCGCCACCTGCGTCACCGGCAGCGCGGTGTCGGTCAGCAATTGCTTGGCCAGCAGCAGACGCTGGGTGCCGAGGTAGCCTTGCGGCGCCACGCCATGCGCGGCCTGGAAGATGCGCCGCAGGTGGCGGTCGGTCACGCCGAGCCGTCCCGCGATGGCGGGCAACACGATCGCCTCGCCAGCATGCACGGCGTTCTCGATCATCCGTGCCGCCGTGTCGGCCAGCGTGCGCGATGAATCGCTGTGCGCGAGTCCGGGTGCGATCTCGGGTCGGCACTTCATGCATGGCCTGAAGGCCGCCGCCTCGGCCTGCGCCGGCGTATCGAAGAAGCGGCAGTTCTCGCGCCGTGGCGTGCGAACCCGGCACACCGGACGGCAGTACACGCCGGTGGAAGTCACACCAACGAACAACCGCCCGTCGAAGCGCGCGTCGTGCGCCTTGACGGCGAGATAGGCGGCATCGGCATCGAGGAACATGCGCCGATCGTAGTCGCCGGCCGGCCCTCGACTCGCCGCTTTCGGACCTGTCCCTGCCGCACCCGCCGCGCGGGGCAGGATCTCAGCGGGTGCGCCTCGCCTTCGCGATCGCCGCCGTTGCGGCGAGTTCGGCGTTCAGTGCCGCCTCCAGCGGCGCTCGGCACAGGCCCGCAATCTCGTAGCGCATGTTCTCATACAACTCGGCTGTCGCCGGGGCGACGGCCAGCAGTGCGTCCAGATCGGCGTCGGCCTCGGCTTGCGTGAGCAGCGCCGCGACCTGCTGCGCCACGCTGCGATACTGCTCGGCACTGGCCTGACGCGGACGACGGTCCAGCCGCTCCAGCAACCCGGCCATCGCGGCGAGGCTGTGCAGGCGACCGGGCAGGGTGTGACGGGCTTCGGATTGCATGAATCACAGTTAGGGCCGCGAGCGCGGGTTTCAAGCCCTGGCGCCCGGCGCGCGTTGCGACGATCATCCCCGCGCGGCGGCGCCGACCGGGCCGCGGCCGTCGCCGCGGGGCGATTTTCACGAAGGGCGTGGCATGGGCGAGCGCAGGGTCTGCGTGGTTACCGGTTCGTCGTCGGGCATCGGCGCCGCCACTGCGCGGCGCTATGCCCGCGAGGGCTGGGACGTGGTCGTCAACTTCTCGCGCGATCCCGCGCCGGCCGAGGCCGTGGCCGCCGACTGCCGGGCCGCGGGCGTCGGGGTGCTCGTCGTGCGCGCCGATGTCGCCAGCGACGCCGACTGCCGGCGCCTGGCGACCGAGGTCGAGGCCCGCTTTGGCCGCGCCGACGTGCTCGTCAACAACGCCGGCACGACCAAGTTCGTCGGCGCGAAGAACCTCGACGACCTGCAGGCCGAGGACTTTCAGCGCATCTACGCCGTCAACGTGATCGGCGCCTACCAGATGGTGCGCGCGCTGGCGCCTTTGCTGCAGCGCAGCCCCGGCGCGGGCATCGTGAACGTCTCGTCGATCGCCTCGATGATGGGCGTCGGCTCGTCGCTGGCGTACATGGCCAGCAAGGGGGCCCTGAACGCTCTGACGGTCGGCCTGGCGCGATCGCTCGGGCCCGCGATCCGCGTCAACGCCATCGCGCCCGGTCTGGTCGAGACGCCCTGGCTGCTGGCCGGACTCGGCGCCGAGCGCTATGCCGCCAGCGTGCAGTCGTACAAGGCCCGCTCGGCGCTGGACGCGGTGATCGCGCCGGAGGACGTCGCCGATGCCGCCTGGTGGCTGGGTGCCGGCGCAGCCAAGACGACGGGCGAGGTGCTGCTGCTCGACGCCGGCCTGCGTATCACGCGCGGCTGAGCGCGGCCGTCGCCGCGTCCAGCCGCCAATTTCGACACGGCCGCGCCAGCCATGAGCGTGCATGGCCTCGGGCAGCCCGGCCATTGTGCCGATATGCCAGGCTTCCTCGACCCCTGTCGCTGAGCGCACGTTTCCGACGCCGGCGCCGGCGGCCGGATCTCAAAGCGGCACCTCATGCCCGAGCCCGGAGTCCTCCGCGTCCCGCCCCACCCGCCAGCGCAGCGCCGCGGGGCGGTCCGCATCGCCGTCGTTGCGGTGACCCTGCTCTGGCTGGCCGGTCCGTCCCTGGCCGACGACGCCGCCGTGCCGGGCAAGTCGCCGGCTGCGGCCGAAGGCGGTCGGGGGATCGTCACGACGGTCGTTGCCGGCATCGTGAGTTACACGCGATGGCCGGCAGCGAAGATGTCGATTCGCCTGTGCACGCTCGGACGCGGCCCTGGCGTCGAGGAGTTGCTCGGCGTCGCCGACCTCGGCACTCCCCGGCTGAGCGTGCCAGTGCGGGCCGCCGCCGATGCCAGCGACGCCTGGCAGGGCTGCGACGTCATCTATGTCGGCGCGATCGTCGCCGACCGCATGCGCCAGGTCTTTCAGCACACGCTGGGGCGACCCGTGCTGTTGATCGGCGAAGGGCCGGAGTTCTGCTCCGACGGCGGCATGTTCTGCCTTCAATCCGGTGCCGGCGCCGCGCGGTTCACGGTCAACCTCGACGCCGTCGCGCGCAGCGGGCTGCGGATCAATCCGTGGGTGCTCCGCATCGCGCATGGCGCGCCCGGAAGTGGGCCATGAGCGCGCCCGACCGTTCCGAAGCGCTCACTCCGGAGCGCGCAGCGTGGGTCGACCAATGAGCCAGGCGCGCCGACCCCTGCTGGCAGCGCTGCGTGCCGCGCACGTGCGCCTGGGTCTGGTCGCCGTGGTCGCCGCCGGCCTGGTCCTGACGGCCGTCTCGCTGCTGACGCTGCGCACCTATGTCGAGCAGAACCTGACCTTGGTCGCGCGCTCGATCGCCTACTCGGCCGAGGCGGCGATGGTCTTCGACGATGCCGCATCCGCCTCCGAGATCATGACCCTGATCGCATCGCAGGAAGGATTGCTGGCAGCCGACATCTACCGGCGCAACGGCACCCCGTTGGCGCGCTACGTGCGCGACCGCGGCGCTGCCGTCGACGCGACGCTCGCACGCATCGGAACCCTGCTGTTTCCGCTGCAGGCCAGCGTCCCGATCATGCACCAGGACGCCGAGATCGGTCGCGTCGCGGTGCGCGGCAACGCCGGCGTCTATCTGATGTTCCTGCTCCAGGTCGTGGCGGCGGTGGCCGGCTGCATGGCGGTCATCGCCTGGTGGGTGTCGCAGCTCTCGCGGCGCATCGAGTGCGAGATCGTCGACCCGATCAACAGTCTGGCCTCGCTGACGCGCACCGCGCGCACCGAGCGTGCGCTGGGGCTGCGGGCCCCGCCCGCCGTGGTGCAGGAAATCCACGCCCTGGGCGAGGACTTCAACGCCCTGCTGGCCGAGATCCAGGCGCGCGAGGCCGAGCTGGTGGCCAAGCACGACGATCTCAGGAGTGCCAACGAGTCGCTGTCGTTCCTGGCGTTCCACGATTCGCTGACCGGTCTGCCCAATCGCAGCAGTTTCCTGGAGCACGCGTCGCGGGCGGTCTTCGACGGCCACGGCCGCGCCTCCAAGGTCGCCGTGCTCTATGTCGACAGCGACAACTTCAAGGCCGTCAACGACCGCCTCGGCCATGCGGCCGGCGACGAGTTGCTGATCGAGACCGCGCGGCGAATCCGCGCCCAGCTGCGCGAGAGCGACATCGTCGCCCGGCTCGGGGGTGACGAGTTCGCTGTGCTGCTGGCGCCGATCCGCGGCACCGACGATGCCACGCGCATTGCGGCCGGGATCTCCGCGGCGCTGCGCGCGTGCGTGACGAGTGCGCGGTTCGGCGCCATCGAGTCGAGCGCGAGCATCGGCGTGGCCGTCTTCCCGGGCCACGGAGCCACCGTCGAGACGTTGCTGCTGGCCGCCGACGCGGCGATGTATCGCGCCAAGACCCGGCAGCCCGGCTCGTATTGCATGTTCGACCCGGCGCTCGACGGCCAGGCCCGCGCCGGCGCGCCCTGACAGGGAGACCCGCAGATGTCGTCTCGAACCGCCTTCGCTCGCCGGCGCGCCTGGACGGTGGCGCTGTGCTGCACGCTCTTGCTGGGTTGCACGACGGCGCCGCCCGCGCCAGCCCCGACGCCGAAGGAGGCGAAGGCCGCGGCCCTGCGCAGCCTGGGCTTCGCGCCCGTCGACGACGGGTGGGAACTCAACCTGGGCGTCAAGCTCCTGTTCGACGTGGACGTGGATGCCCTGTCTGCCGACGGCGTCGCCGCCGTCGCGGACGTGGCCCGCACGCTGCGCAAGCTCGGCATCGAACGCATCCGGGTCGAAGGCCACACCGACAACGTCGGCGCCGCCGCGTACAACGCCGCGCTGTCGAAGCGCCGTGCCGAGTCGGTCGCCCGGCAGCTGGTCGCGATCGGCTGGCCCGCCGATGCGATCGAGCGCCGCGGCTTCGGACCCGACAAGCCGGTGGCCGACAACGCCACGCCCGAGGGGCGCGCGCAGAATCGCCGCGTCGTCATCGCCGTGCCGGCCGACTGACCGCCGCCGGCGGCGTGCGCGTCATGCCGCCCGCGCGGCCATGGAGCGGCGCCGCGAGCGCCGAGATCCGGCAGCTGGGGCGCTACTTGTCGAAACGCAGCAGATCGCTGGCGACGACCCGCACGCGCGCCAGGCACTCGCCCTTGGCGTCGGAGAACTTGGTCAACTCGCCCAGCTCGCAGCGGTCGGCTCCGAGCACCTGGATGCGTGCGATGTCCTGGCACGAGATGCCGGAGAAATCGGCCCCACTCTCCTGCACGCCACCGGGCCGGATGGTCAGGAACGCGACGCTCACGGTCTCGAAGACGACGCCGTTGGCGCGATAAGCCGACAGCGAAGGGACGATGCTGCGGATCTCGAACGGCATCTGGTTGCGCAGGCTCAGCACGACGCTGCAGACGCTGCCGCGGTCGATCTTGCGCTCGAGCCGCAGCACGGCCTCGCCCTGCGGCTTGTCGCCCGGCGCCGCCGACTTGTCCTTCGACGGCTCCTGCCGGTAGTGCCAGGTGCCATCGTCCTGAAGTACGACCTGCCGGCCGTCGGGGGTGGTCAGCTCGAAGTCCGCGTGGGCGATCTGTGCCAGCACGCCGAGGACGCCGAAGACCAGGACCCGCGCGCCCGACCGGACACGGTGCCCGATGCGCGGCATCGCGCGGTCGCGGGCGCTGTCCGGGGCGCCGTTCGATCGGTCTGCCCCGCCACCATCGTTGATCCTGCGCTGGGGTGTCGATTCATCCATCGGGTGAGTTTGGCAGATCTGGCGAAGCCGACGCCGCTCGCCAGCGTGAAGGCTGCCGCCACATCACCTTGAACGGAGGTCCGCGCCGGCGCTGCCTTGCGCCGAAGGGTCGCGGCACGCTGCCTACAATCGCGCCGGTCCTTCCGCCCCGCCCGCAGTCCATCTCCCGAGCGCCCCTTCATGCAGATCGACGCCAGCATCTTCAAGGCCTACGACATCCGCGGCATCGTCGGCAAGACGATCGACGAGGCCTTGGCCGAGAACCTCGGCCGTGCCTTCGGCAGCGAGGCGCTGGCCGCCGGCGAGCGCGCGGTGGCCGTCGGACGCGACGGGCGGCTGTCGGGCCCCGCGCTGGCGGCGGCGTTGATCCGCGGCCTGGTCGCCACCGGGCTGGATGTCGTGGACCTGGGTGCGGTGACCACGCCGATGCTCTACTACGTGGCCGCCACGCGCGGGCGGCACGGCTGCAGCAGCGGCATCCAGGTCACTGGCAGCCACAACCCCAAGGACTACAACGGCTTCAAGATGGTGATGGCCGGGCGGGCGATCCATGGCGACGACATCCAGAAGCTGCGCCGGCGCATCGAGACCGGGACCTACACCGCCGGGCACGGCCGCAGCGCGACGATGGACATCGAGGTCGAATACCGGCACCGCATCGTCTCCGACTGCAAGCTTGCCAGGCCGATGAAGATCGTCGTCGATTCCGGCAACGGCATCCCCGGCGCCACCGCGCCCGGCATCCTGCGCGCGCTGGGCTGCGAGGTGATCGACCTCTACAGCAAGGTCGACGGCGACTTCCCCAACCACCATCCCGACCCGAGCAAGCCCGAGAACCTGGCCGACCTGATCAAGGTCGTGCACGCCACCGACGCCGAGCTCGGGCTGGCGTTCGACGGCGACGGTGACCGCCTGGGCGTGGTCACCCGGCGCGGCCAGATCATCTACCCCGACCGCCAGGTGATGTTCTTCGCCCGCGACATCCTGCAGCGCCATCCGGGCGCGACGATCATCTTCGACGTCAAGTGCTCGCAGCGGCTGCCGCTGGTGATCCGTGAGGCCGGCGGCGTGCCGTTGATGTGGAAGACCGGGCATTCGCTGATCAAGGCCAAGCTCAGAGAGATCGGCGCTCCGTTTGCCGGCGAGATGAGCGGCCACCTGTTCTTCGGCGAGCGCTGGTACGGCTTCGACGACGCGATGTACACCGCGGCGCGGCTGCTCGAGATCGTGTCGCGCAGTGCCGACGCCAGCGCCGTGCTCGAGGCGCTGCCGACCAGCTTCTCCACGCCCGAGCTCAACGTGCCCTGCGCGGAGGGCGAGCACCACCGCGTGGTCGCCGAGCTGCTGGCGCGCGCCGCCGATGGCCGGCTCGCGTTCGCGGGCGGCGAGTTCGGCACCATCGACGGCCTGCGGGTGGACTTCGCCGACGGCTTCGGCCTCGTGCGCGCCAGCAACACGACGCCGGTGCTGGTGCTGCGCTTCGAGGGCCAGACGCAGGCTGCGCTGGACCGCATCCAGAGCGCGCTGATGGCTGCGCTGCGCAGCGTCAAGCCCGACGCGCAGGTCGCGGCCGCGGCGCATTGAAGCGCGCCCGCGCGCCCGGCCGCTGCGTGAACCGGCGCCGCCGATGAGCGGCCGCTTTGCCCGCGGCGCCTACGCCGCGCTGATGTGGCTGGCGCTGCCGCTCGTGTTCCTGCGCTGGTGGTGGCGCGGTCGCCGCGAGCCCGCCTACCGCGCGCATTGGCGCGAGCGGCTCGGCGGCGGCGTCGGCGCCGTGGCGCCCGGGCGGCTGTGGCTGCACGCGGTCTCGCTGGGCGAGACTCGCGCGGCGGCGCCGCTGATCGACGCCCTGCGCGAACTGCGCCCTGGTATCGCGCTGCTGCTCACCCACGGCACGGCCACCGGGCGCGCGGCCGGCCGCGAGCTGCTGCGCGACGGCGACGCGCAGGCCTGGTTGCCCTACGACACGCCGGGCGCCGTGCGCCGCTTCCTGCGCCGCCACCGGCCCTGTGCCGGGGTCCTGATGGAGACCGAGGTCTGGCCCGCGTTACTGCACGCGGCGCAGCAGGCCGGCGTGACGATGGTGCTGGCCAACGCGCGGCTTTCGGCACGCAGCCAGGCCAAGGGCGAACGCATGGGCGTGTTGATGCGGCCGGCGCTGGCCGCCTTCGCGCTCGTGCTGGCGCAGAGCGAAGCCGACGCGGCGCGCCTGCGCGCGCTAGGCGCGGCCGACGTGCAGCTGGTGGGCAACCTCAAGTTCGAGATGTCACCGCCGGCGGCGTTGCTGGCGCGCGGGCGGGCGTGGCGTGCCGCGCTCGGGAGGCCGGTCGTGCTGGCCGCGGCCACTCGCGAGGGCGAGGAAGAGCCGCTGCTGCGTGCCTGGGCGACGTTGCGCGGCCCGCGGCCACTGCTGCTCCTGGTACCGCGCCACCCGCAGCGCTTCGACGAGGCCGCGGCGATGATCGCTGCCGCCGGCCTGCGTGGCCTGCGCCGCAGTGGCTGGGGCGAGGCGCCGCCGGCGGCGGCCGCGGCGGCCGACGTATGGCTCGGCGACTCGATCGGCGAGATGCCGCTGTACTACGCGGCGGCCGACGTGGCGCTGCTGGGCGGCAGCTTCGCGCCGCTGGGCGGTCAGAACCTGATCGAGGCTGCGGCCTGTGGCTGTCCGCTGCTGATGGGACCGCACACCTTCAATTTCGCGCAGGCCGCCGAGCTGGCGTTGGCCGCTGGCGCCGCCGAACGCGCCGCGACGCTGGACGCGGCGGTGCACCGTGCGGTGGACCTGGCCGGAGACCCGGCGCGCGCGGACTGGTCGGTGCGTGCGCTGGCCTTCGCGGCGCAACACCGCGGCGCTGCGCCGCGCATGGCCGCGGCAGTGCTCTCGCTGGTGCCGGCAGCAACGAAGCCGCCTTGACGCCGCGCGGTCGGGCACCGCGCGACCGGTCCGCCCCATCAGCCGCGCAGCAGCGCCAAGGGCGCGATCCCGGCGCTGCCCGGAAGCACGTTGCTGTCGATCGCCCCCCGCGCGATCAGCAGGTGGTCGGCGAGCACGGTGCGCAGCGCGGCGCGCAGGTCGGTCGTCGTCCGCAGGTCGCGGCCCTCGTACCGCGCGCCGGTCTCCAGGCCCGGCCAGTCGGCGATCACGCGGCCGCCTCGCACCGCGCCGCCGAGCACGAACGCGGCGCCGCCGCTGCCGTGGTCGGTACCCTGAGTGCCGTTGATCGCCACCGAACGTCCGAACTCGGTGGCCACGAGCACGACCGTGCGCGACCAGGCGTCGCCAGGCACCAGCCCGTCGCGCAGCGCAGCCAGCGCGGCGTCGAGCGTGCGCAGGTTGTTCGAAGTCGCGCCGCGCGGTGCGGCCTGGTTGGCGTGCGAGTCCCAGCCGTTCATCTCGAGCAAGGCGACCTGAGCGCCACGCTGCAGGAACTCGGCCGCCTTGGTCGCCAGCCCCACCGTCGCCTGGCGTCCCCCTGGCTGCGGCGGTAGATTGGCGGCCATGCCGGGGTCATCGCGCAGGG
Source organism: Betaproteobacteria bacterium (assembly GCA_037443665.1). Classification (GTDB taxonomy): domain Bacteria; phylum Pseudomonadota; class Gammaproteobacteria; order Burkholderiales; family Burkholderiaceae_C; genus Rubrivivax. The sequence continues at coordinate 19,397 of JBBINW010000056.1, read as the reverse complement.
CGCGCGCGCGTCGCAGCGCCCGCGCCAGCGCGGGGTCGGCCCTGTACATTGCCTCGAGCCGCGCAACGAGGTCGTCCGAGGGGTCGGGCAGCGCCGACGGTGCCCAGGTGTCCACCTCGCGCGGACCGCGCAGCACCAGCGGCACCGCGATGTCCAGCGCCACCGCACGCAGCTTGCCTGCGCCGGCGCTGGCCAGGGCGCGGCCGAGCCAGCCGTCGCCGAGTTCGTGTGGTCGCGTGCCGCCGCTTTCGAGCACCTGCTGGGCGTCGAAATGCGAGCGCTCGCGGTAGGCCTGGCCCACCGCGTGCAGCACTGCGAGCTCGCCCTGGCGGTACATCGCATGCAGCTGCGGCAGCAGCGGATGGAGCGCGAAGGTCGCGTCGAGTGCGAGTGGCGCCGATTCGAACACGCCCAGCGCGCCGCGCGCAGCGGCGAAGGCAGGGTCGCCGACGGCGGGCACCGCGGTCAGGCCGTCCATCGCGCCGCGCAGGATGACGAAGACGAACCGGTTGCCGCCATCCCGCGTGCCGGCGGCGGCGATGCTCAGGCGCGACCAGGTGGACAGGGCGCTGCCGGCGGCACCGGCAGCGAGGGTGGCGAGAACGCGGCGTCGCGATGGCATGTCAGCTCCTTCGTCAGCGGCGCTGGAACTCGGGCGCCAGCAGCAGCAAGGCCAGCGCCTGCGGGCCGTCGGCGGCGCGCTCGATCTGGCGCATCGTCTCCGGCTGCAGCCGCGCGCCCAGGCTGGCCTGCGCCAGCGCGCGGGAGTCGGTCTGCCGGCCCAGGTATCCGGCCACGCGGGTGGCCCATTCGACCCGCTTCCATACCGCGTCGGGGCCGAGCCAGTCGTCGGCGCGGTCCGGCCAGCCGGCGGGCGACGGTGCGGCCTGCACGCGCTGCCCGAGCGCGCCGATGCCGGCGTCGGGCCGGCGTGCAAAGGCCTCCTCGCCGGGGCCCAGCAGGCGCACGCTGGCGAGCACGAATTCCTCCGGCGTCTTCAGCTTGGCCGCCGGGGGTGCCCAGGCCTCGGGCGCGTCGACCAGCGTGCGATAGACCGCGGCCAGGTTGCCGCCGCTGTCGGTCCACGACGTGGCCAGCCTCGCCACCAGCGCCGGCGGCGGGTCGTCGGCGACGAAGTGCCGCGCCAGCTTCGCGCTCACGAAGCGCGCCGTCGACGGGTGCCGAGCCAGGTCGCGGAGCACGGCGTCCAGCGCCTGCGGGCCCTCGGCGTAGCGGCGGCCGAGCACGGTCTTCTCGCCGGGGTCGTGCCAGGCGGCGTCGAAGCGGCTCGTCGGCGCACCCGGGCCGGCATCGTCCAGCTCGGGCAGCGGTACTCGCCAGCCGGTGAGCACACGCGCGAACTCGGTCACGTCGCGCTGCGTGTAGCCGCCCCAGCCACCGTAGGCCGCGCCGCCGTCGCTGACGCCCAGCGTGTGCAGTTCCAGCACCTCGCGCGCCAGGTTCTCGTTCAGGCCACTGATGCGCGGCGCCGTGCCGCGCGCGCTGGCGCGCCGCGCGAGCAGCCGCACGACGCGCGAACCGGGGCCGGCCGAGTTGTCGTTGTCCAGATAGCGCAGCATGGCGCCGTGATGCACCGCGGCCTGCAGCAGGTCTTCGAAGCGGCCCGCGATGTGCGGCCGGATCGCCTCGCGCTCGAACGCGCCGACGATGCCGCGCGCGCTCGCCTTGGCCATCGAGACCGTGAAGTGGTTGGCCCAGAACAGCGCCAGCCGCTCGTTGAACGGGCGCCGGCTGAGCGCTGCCGTCGTCAGGCGGGCGCGCACGTCGGCCTGCACGATGTCGCGGAATTCGGCGGCGAACATCGCCACCACCGGGTCGGCGCCGGCCGGCCCGGCCGACGTCGAACCGACCGGCGGGGGGATTGCGGTGCGCGCGTCGCGCAGCCGGCGCGTGAGCTCGGCGTGGCGCTTCAAGCCCTCGACGCCGCTGGCCAGGCCGCTGCCGCGCTGTGGTTCGGCCGGGCCGATCTGGCCCAGCAGCCAGCCACGCGGGTCGGCGGCGATCTCTTGCAGGCTGGGCTCCCCGAGCCCGAAGCGGTGGGCGGCAATCGCCGCCTGGAGGTCGCGGCCGGACGGGGCGGGCAGATCCATGGTGGCGATGATGAACCGCGCCGCCCACCCGCGGCGTGGCTGCCGCGTGAAGAATCGTTTACTCGGCGAGCAGGTGGTTGACGGCCAGCAGGTCGCGGTCGGACAGCTGACCCGCCGCCTGGCGCAGCTTGAGGCCGCCGACCAGCACGTCGTAGCGCGCCTTGGCCAGGTCGCGCTGGGTGGTGTAGAGCTGCGACTGTGCATTGAGCACGTCGAGGTTGACGCGCACGCCGACCTTGTAGCCGAGCTCGGTGGCCTCCAGCGCGAGCTTGGACGACGATTCCGCGGCCTCCAGCGCCCGGACCTGCGCCAGCCCCGACTGCACGCCGTAGAAGGCCAGCTGCGTTCCCTGCTCGACGCCGCGCCGCGCGGCCTCGAGGTCGTTGCGTGCCTTCTCCTCCAGGGCCACCGTTTCCTTGATCCGGTTCTGCACCGAGCCTCCGGTGTACAGCGGCCAGTTCAGCTGCACGCCGATGGTGGCGGTCCGGGTCTGGCCTTCGGGGTTGGTGGTGACGAAACCGCTGTTCTGGGTCGTGCCGGCGCTGCCCACCACGTCCACCGTTGGCAGGCGTCCGGCGCGTGCCTTCTCGGTGTCGAGCCGGGCCACGTCGAGGCCGAGCCGGGCCTTGAGGATGGTCGGGTGGCCGCCATCGGCCAGGGTCACCCAGGACTGGACGTCGCCGGGCTGCGTGGCCGGCAGCACGACGGGCGCCAGCAGGGGCTTGGGCTCGACGCCGGTGCGGCCGACGAGCTGGTCGAGCGCGATGCGCTTGGTGCGCAGGTCGTTCTCGGCCGCGATCTCCTGCGCGCGCGCGAGGTCGAAGCGGGCCTGGGCCTCGCGGGTGTCGGTGATGGTCGCGGTGCCAACCTCGAAATTGCGCTTGGCCGACGCGAGCTGCTCGGTGATCGCCACCTTGCTGGAGCGCGTGGTGGCGAGGGCGTCTTCCGAGGCCAGGACGTCGAAATACGCCTGCGCCACCCGCACGACAAGGTCCTGTTCAGCGGTTTCGAGGTCGGCCCTGGCGATCAGCAGGCTCTTGCGCGCCTGCTCGATGCTGGCGTCGTTGCCGCGGTTGAACAGTGGGTAGCTGCCGTTGAGCGAGGCGCCGGCGGTGTTGGCGCGGCCGCTGCCATAGCCCTGCGGCAGGTCGATCTGGGCGCGCGTGGCACTGGCGGTCAGGCTGGCCGAAGGTCGCCCCAGGGCTTCGGCCTGCTGCTCGCGGTACTGCGCCGAATCGGCCAGCGCGCGTGCCGACAGGTAGGTCGCGTCGTAGGCGCGTGCCGCCTCGTAGAGCTCCTGCAGGCTCTGCGCCGGGGCCAGGCCGGGCAGCGCCAGCGTCAGCGCGGCCACGGCGCGCGCGATCGCGCCTGCGCGACGGTAAAGGGTGGGGCGCATTCGGATTCCTCGAGGTTGCTCAGTAACGCGGAACGGACGGATCGACCTGCAGCGACCAGGCGTCGATGCCGCCGGCAAGGTTATAGACCGCGCCCCAGCCCTGGCGCAGCAGGAATGCGACGACCTGCGCGCTGCGCGCACCGCGATGGCAGATGCAGACGACGGGATGCGAGCCGTCGATTTCGGCCAGCCGCAGCGGAATCAGATGCATCGGGATGTGCAGCACCGCCGCGCCGGGCAGTTGCAGGCTCGCCGCGCGCAGCTCCCAGGCTTCGCGCACGTCCAGCAGGGTCACCGCAGGGGTCGCGGCGACGAAGGCCGCCAGTTCGCTGACCCGCAGCTCCTGCATGCGCGCTTCGCGGCTCAGAAGCGGAAGCGGCTCGGCTCGGCGAAACCCTCGAGCCGCGGCGCGACGGTGTCGAACAGGTCGACGGCCGACCAGGCTGCGTCGCCGGCGCGGGTGAACAGGCGCGCCCGCATCACCGGCTCCTCGCCGACGATGGCCACCAGCCGTCCACCGATCTTGAGCTGCTCGAGCAGAGCCCGCGGCACCTCGGCCACCGAGCCCGACAGCACGATGACGTCGAACGGCGCCTCGGCAGGCAGTCCGCGCGCGCCTTCGACGGCGCCGACGTCGATCACGCGGGCGTTGAGCACGCCGTTGCGGTGCAGGCTCTCGCGCGCCGTCTGGGCGAGCGCCGGCCGGCACTCGAGCGTGAACACCTGCTGCGCGCGGTGGGCCAGCAGCGCGGCCATGAAGCCCGAGCCGGTGCCGATCTCCAGCACCTTCTCGTGGCGCTGCACCTGCAGCTCCTGCAGCAGCCGCGCCTCGACCTTGGGCTCGAGCATGCACGGCCCGTTCGGGTCGCCCGCGACCAGGGGCACCTGCGTGTCGACGAAGGCCAGCGCGCGCATCGCCGGCGGCACGAAGTCCTCGCGCCGCACGGTGGCCAGCAGCGACAGCACGGCCTGGTCGAGCACATCCCAGGGGCGGATCTGCTGCTCGATCATGTTGAAGCGGGCGAGTTCGATGTTCATGGCAGGTGCGGATGGCGAGAAGGGTGAACCGGCTGCAGGGCGGCAGAATTCTAGGCTGCGGCCCGCCGCTCCCTCGCCGGCCGCGCCCCGACGGTCGGCCCAAGACTGCGCGCATGGTGCGTCGTGACGCTGAGGAAAGACCGATGCCTGAAGGGGGAGGTCAGACCCTGGCTTGCTGCGCCACTGCCACGGGTGAGAGTCCCGTCCCGGTATGCGTCCGTGCGCCGGGTAGCAGGCCCCAGGTGGTGGAGGGAGACCTCTGTGGCCGAGCGGGGCGTCAGAAGCTTGCGAGGCGGCGCAAGCCTCGCAGCGGGGAGCAAGCACGCGGGGCGCAACATGCAGTGAAGCCTGCAGCCTCGACAGATTTACAACCCGCAGGCCGAGCCGCTCATTTCACGGCGAAGGCGACACCGCTGGCGCAAGGGCCGAGGCGTGCCGGTGGCTGCGGCGGGGTAGGGGGCGCAGCACGTGTGCAAGGCGCGGAGCGGAACACGAGAGGCCCGTCTGCGTGGCTCGGGTCGGGGCAAACGAGTTCGTATAAGCCCAAGGTGAAGTCGAGCCGTGCGCAGCGGGAGTCCGAGGGGATCGTAGTACCGGACGGGGCGGCCTCAGCTGCGCCGACGAAGGCCGCCGTGGGGCATCACGCGCTTGGAGGGAAGCGTTCCTGCGGTGGTCATGCTGAGATGGCGGGTAAGCGCGAGTGAATGGCCGGCCAGACCGGACCTGACGACCCCGGAGGTGAAGAGCCGTGCGACAAAGTGCGACAACTGCAAGGGCAGCTCTGGGCCGCAGCCGAGCGGGCAAAAGGGTCGTGAGTACGTATGAGCGACCTTGCGGGCGTGATGAACTGCAAGCGGCATGCAGTGCGGTCCGCAACCCGGCCCTGCCCCTGCTCGCAGGGGCAGGGCTGCACAATGCCGCGAGCCGACGACCACTGGTAAGCCGCGTGCGGGAAATCCGCATGCACGGTTGAATGGGGGCGTTGGCTCCTTAATCAGCCTTCGGGCTATTTGAGAGTCAGCGTCTGCCAATGATCCGACTTCGACGGCGCCTGAGCCTGTCCTTCACCGCGGGGGCCGCGGCCGCGGTGCTGGGGCTGCCGGGCTGCGCCCTGCTAGGCCCGCCGCGTCGCATCACGTTCACCGCGGACGAGATATCGCGCCGCATCGATCGCGAGTTTCCGCTCGAGCGCCGGCTGCTCGACATCTTCGACGTCACGCTGCTCGTGCCCACGATCACGCTGCTGCCGGATCGCGGTCGTGTCGCCGCGGTGCTGGACCTGCAGGCGCGCGAACGGGTGCTCGGCAACCGTTGGCAGGGCCGGCTGCAATTTGACGCCGCGCTGCGCTGGGAGCCGGCCGACCGGACGCTGCGCATGGTGCAGGTGCGGGTGCGCGACCTCGCGCTGCGCGACCCCCGAAGTGCCGACCGCAGCACCGCCGAGCGGCTCGTCGCCGCGGTGACCGAGCGCATGCTCGAGGCCGCGGTGCTTTACCGCATGCCCGCCGATGTGGCTGCGCGGCTGCAACGCCAGGGCGTGATGCCCGGAAGCGTCAGCGTCACGGGGCGCGGCGTCGAGATCGCACTGGTGCCCTTTGTGCCCGCGGCGCCGGCCCCGTCAGCCAGCGGCGCCTGAGGACGCGTGCCGAACCCGCCTGGCCGGTGCGTCGCTATCATCCGCCGCCTCGCTGCCTGCCTGGAGACCCGTGGACCCGATCCTGCTCCTGAAGGCCGCCATCATGGGCGTGGTGGAGGGGCTCACCGAGTTTCTGCCGGTGTCCTCCACCGGGCACCTGATCCTGGCCGTCGCGCTGATGAACTTCAACGACGAACGCGGCAAGCTGTTCGAGATCGTCATCCAGTCGGCGGCGATCCTGGCCGTGGCCTGGGAGTTCCGCGCCCGCATCGCGGCCACCTTCGCCGGCGCCGCCGGCGACCCCAAGGCGCAGCGGCTGCTGCGCAACGTCACCATCGCCTTCGTGCCGATCGCGGTGCTGGGCCCGCTCTTCGGCAAGGCGCTGACGGCGCACTTGTCGAATGCCCCCACGGTGGCTACGAGCTTCATCCTTGGCGCCTTCTAGAGCCTGTGGGCCGAGCGGCGCGACCACCGCGTTCGCGTGAACGGCATGGACGAGATGAGCTGGCTCGACGCGCTGAAGGTGGGCTGCGCGCAATGCTTCGCCCTGATCCCGGGCACCAGCCGCTCGGGGGGCGACGATCATCGGCGGCACGCTCTTCGGCCTGAGCCGCCAGGCGGCCACCGAGTTCACCCTCTACCTCGCGATCCCGACCCTGGGCGTCGCGTCGGCCTACGAGCTCTTAAAGGAGCGTGCGCTGCTGCATGGCGGCGACCTCGGCATGTGGGGCGTGGGGATGGCGGCGTCGTTCGTCTCCGCCTTCTTCTGCGTGCGCTGGCTGCTGCGCTACATCTCGGGCCACAGCTTCGTGCCTTCCGCCGGGTACCGGATCGCGTTCGGGCTGATCGTGCTGGGCAGCTGGCTTACGGGGGTGGCGAACTGGGCCGACTGAACACCAGGTCCCAGACACCATGGCCGAGCCGTCGGCCGCGCTGCTCGAACTTGGTCAGCGGCCGCGTCTCGGGCCGCGGCGCGTAGCCGCCACCGGCGCGGTTGACCAGGGCCGGCTCGGCCGAGAGCACGGCCAGCATCTGCTCGGCGTAGGGCTGCCAGTCGGTGGCGCAATGCAGGGTGCCGCCGGGCGCGATGCGCGTGACCAGCTCGGCGACGAAGCCGGGTTGGATCAGGCGCCGCTTGTGATGGCGCTTCTTGTGCCAGGGGTCGGGGAACCAGATGTGCACGCCGGTGAGTGAGGCCGGCGGGATCATCCGGGCCAGCACTTCGACCGCGTCGTGCTGGACGATGCGCAGGTTCGTGAGCCCCTGCTCGCCGATCCGCCGCAACAGGGCACCGACACCGGGCAGATGCACCTCGATGCCGATGAAGTCGGTGCCGGGCTGCGCCGCGGCCACCTGCGCCGTCGCGTCGCCCATGCCGAAGCCGATCTCCAGCACCCGCGGCGCGTGGCGGCCGAAGACCGCGTCCAGGTCCAGCGGCTGCGGCGCGAAGGGAAGCACGTAGCGCGGCCCCAGTTCGGCCAGCGCGCGCTGCTGGCCGCTGCCCATGCGGCCGGCGCGCAGCACGAAGCTGCGGACCGGGCTGCGGCGCGGTGCACTGTGGCGTTCGTCGGCGTCGATGCGGTCGTCCATGGCCATGGGCGCCGCATTCTGCCCTTCCGGGTGGAAGCCGGCCTCGCCGGCGGGCCGTTCATGTGCCACGTGCCTGTCGGGGACGCCGCCGCCTTGCCGCGCCACCGTACCGGCGGCGCGAGCGCCTGTGCCCGGTCAGACCTCGGCCTTGACCGTGTTGCGGATGGTGCCGACGCCGCTGATTTCCGTCTCCATGACGTCGCCGGGCTTCAGAAACTCCGGTGGCTTGCGGCTGTACCCGACGCCCGGCGGGGTGCCGGTCGCGATGATGTCGCCCGGTTCGAGCGTCAGGCTGCGGGACAGCTCGGCAATGATCTCCGGCACCTTGAAGAACATTTGCTTGTAGCTGGCGTTCTGCTTTTCGACCCCGTTGACGCGGCAGATGATCCGAAGGTCGTCGAGGACGACGCCGTCGGCCATCGCGATCCAGGGCCCCATCGGGCCGTAGCCATCCAGGCTCTTGCCCTTGAACCACTGACCGCCGTGGAGTTTCTGCTGCACGTCCCTGACCGTCGTGTCGTTGAACGCGGAATAGCCGAAGACGTGGTTCATCGCCTGGTCTTCGGAAATGTTCCGGCCGCGTTTGCCGATGACGACGGCGAGTTCGGCTTCCCAGTCGGCCTTGGCCGTATAGGCCGGGTCGTACGGAATGGTTCCGAACGGACCATTCATCGTGTGGACACCCTTGGTGAAGAAGACTGGGTGCTCCGGGTAGGTCGTGACCGCCTTGTCGGCGCGGGCTTCCTTGCCCTCTTCGAAATGCTCCAGATAGTTCCAGCCGACGCAGTAGATGTTGGCCTGGGGCTTGGGGATCGGCGAATGGAGCTTGACCCGGTTGATCGGGACCGTCATGACCCTCGAACGCGCTGCCATGGCCGCCAGCGACTGCATCTGCGCCATGCCGCTGTCGCCGCTGGCGATGAACGCGAGCATCGAGTCGGCCGGGAACGCCAGTTTCATCTTGTGGCGCTTGGCCTGTGCCTCGACGTCGATGACATGGCCGTTGTCGAGCACGATGCCAATTCGCGCCGGGCCGTTGGCGTCGAACTGGCATGTGGCGAAACGAAGCGCCGAGGGGTTGGCCAGCGCTTGCACAGCCACGACGATCTCGCTGGCTTCCTTCTCCGCATTCTGGGCTTGCGCCGACGCCACCTGTAGGCCCATGACGGCTCCCCCCAGCGTCGTCGAGCCGACCTTGAGGAGGATGCGGCGGGGAATCTTCGGCTCCATTCACTCTCCCATCTTGGCTGCTTCGAAGACCAGTCTAGGGCCTGGCGCGTCGCAGTCGTCATGTGCAGATACCCGGCGCAGTGGCACGAAGCACACGCCGAGCGATCGTCCGGTTGGCTGGCTCGCCGAACCCGCAACGGCCCTTCCGAACCCTGGCCTGGCGCAGAGCAGGCTCAGAAGCTGCGGTCCTCGCCCGGCTTCATTTCGATCATTCGATCGCCCAGGCCGCGCTTTGCCAGCGCCGCCTTGAACTGCGCCGGGGTGCCGGCCAGGAGAGGGAAAGTGCCGAAGTGCATCGGGATCACCTGCTTCGGCTGAACCCATTCGACGGCCTGGGCGGCTCGCGCCGGGTCCATCGTGAAATGACCACCGATGCAGGCGAGCATCAGATCGATCTTGTTGAACTCGGGGATCAGCTTCATGTCCGAGTACACGTCGGTGTCCCCGGTGTGATAGATAGTCGGGCCGCCGTCGATCTGGATCACGTAGCCGACCGGATTGCCGCTGGTGATGGCTGCCGGGTGGCCGGGCTCGGGAGCCGGGATCATCGGTATCGTCAGTTCCGAACCATGGATCGCATTGACGATCGTGACCTTGGCGCCAGCCTTGGGCAGGTCGATGGTGCCACCCACGTTGCCGCCGGTTGCCGAGGTCGCCTGCTTCTCGGGATAACCGAGCACCGATTTCATGTTGAATTGCAGCCCATAGGGCGCGACCAGGATCGCGCCAGTCTTCTTCGCGATTTCGACGGCGTTGCCGACGTGGTCTCCGTGGCCGTGGGAGGTCAGGATGTAGTCCACCCGACCCAGTTTCGCGATCGAGTCCTTGTCGGGGTTGGTGGGAACGGTGAGCCACGGGTCGATCAGGATCACGCCGCCAGAAGGCGTCTCGATCCTGAAGGCGGATTGGCCATACCAGTGGATCAACGTGGCCGCGTGTGCGGCCGCCGCGGTCACGACCCACATGCCCAGCGCGAGCAAGACGGAGCGGAACCTGGTCAGCTTCAGCATGGCATCTTCACTTTCGTTGCGGACGTGGACGGTGAGAGATGGGGCCTGTCGCAGCGCGCCTGCTCTGGCTCGCTGCGAGCGGGGCAAGATATCCGATCCTTCGCCGTATGCCAATCTTGCACTGCATCAATGCCCGACGCCGAGCCAAACCCACGGACTCTGGAGCGAGGCGCGACGAGGAATGCTCCGGCGCCGCAGTTCATTGCAGCTGTGGACGGGCGATCCGATCGCGTAAACTTTGCGCCGCCGCGGGTGTAGTTCAATGGTAGAACGGCAGCTTCCCAAGCTTCATACGAGGGTTCGATTCCCTTCACCCGCTCCAAGATGCCGTTCCACAGGGTCCCAAGAGGACCCTTTTTCTTGCCTTCACCCAGGTAGACGGGCGTCCAGCGTCCCAGGCTGTGCCAGGAGGCAGCTTGAAATCCGGGCGTGGTTGAGGGTAGATGTTGGGGTAACTGCCAATCACGGCCAACCAGTTACCCCCCAAGCGATGGCGACCGACACCCTCACCGACGCTGCGATCAGGGTAGCTGGCGTCGCCAAGCCCACGCGCATGTTCGACGGGCGCGGCCTGTACCTCGAAGTCAAGTCTCAGGGCGGCAAGTCGTGGCGGCTCAAGTACCGCTTCGGCGGCAAGGAAAAGCTGCTGTCGATGGGTACCTACCCCGACACGAGCTTGCGACAAGCTCGGCAGCGCCGAGAGGAGGCTCGTGCCCTCCTGGCTTCGGGCGTCGACCCCAGCGCGGCTCGCAAGGCTTCCAAGATGTCCGGCAGCGCCGCCGGTGTCAATTTGCAAAGTTGATCAACGACAGTCAACGCATGTTGTTCGCGTAAGGGTTGGCGCTGATCAATTCGAGGGAGCGGCATGCGACCGACCGTGTGAGCGGCAACAATGCGCCGAGAAGCGTGAACTGGGTTCGCGACTTTGTCGGGCTGCAGTCGACCATAAGGGAACTGTCGAGATGTGCGGGCGAAGGTCCACAACGCAGCATTGACCGGTCAAACCAGCTCGAACGCCTATTCGTCATACTCGAATGCGCCACTGTGGCCCTTCTTAGTGCCGCCGCCGAGCGTGATCGCGAAGCCCACGAAGAACACTTGGCCTCGTTGCGTACGCAGGTAGGTCTGCTGCAGCGCTGGCGTATCCAGCGTCCGCAGTTGTCGCTGCCCGTTGAACAGGTCCGACAAGGTGGCCACCACGGAGGAGTTGGCATCGACCTGATGCCGGATGCCGAGGTTCACCACGGTGGTCGATGCAATGCTGCCTTGCGGCGTCAGGCGGCGGCCCACACGGCTCAGGTTGAACTGTGCCACGTCGGTCACCGTCGGCTTGTAGTCCAGCGTCGCCTTCAGATTCAGCCCCGTGGTTGACTTCAGGCCGGGCTCCCCCAGCGCCGTGGCATCGATTTCGCTGCTGTAGGCATTTCCGCTCAGCCGGTAGCCCCACCGAGGCGTGGCAGTACCTTCGGCCGTGAACTCCACCCCTCGCGTTCGGTTGTAGGGCAGATTGGCCTTGGTAGCCAGGGCCACGTCAGCGCTGAGCACCTGCACGATGTCGGTGACGCTGTTGCGGTAATTCCGGGCGTAGCCCGTCAGGTCGAAGTTCCAGGCGTTGGCTTCACGCCGATAACGCAGTTCCAGGGCCTGGGTTTCCTGGGGTCGCAACAGTGGGTTGCCTGCGCGCAGGTTGTGGATGTCCTGGTAGTCGATGAACGGGTTCAACCATTCTGGATCGGGGCGGGACAGTCGCTTGCTGTAGCCCAGGGAGACGCTGGCCTGCGTGTCCAGCCAGTGCTCCACGCGCAGGCTGGGGTACCAGCCGCTCAAATCCTGGTGGTCATGCTCGCCCGTGGTGACCTGCCAGCCGTCGCTGACCGTGTGTTCCGTCCGCAGCCCGGCCACCACCGACGCCCAGGCCAGACTTTGCTGCCAGGAGGCATAAAGCGCGTCGATGCAGCCGCTGTACTCGAAACGGTTGGTGACATTAGGGTCGGACACTGCCAGCCCGCTGACCGGATCGACCGTGTCGCCCGTGTTGAAGAAGGCGTCCCGGTCCTGGGTCAGTGCGATACCGAACTTCAGCTGTGCGCCGTCATCCAGTGTGTGTGCGTAGTCTGCAGCCCAGTCCACGGTGTCCAAGTCGTGGTTCAGACCGAGGTGGGATGCGGACGTGCCCGGCGCAGGCACGATGCTCCGGTCGGCATAGGTGTAGTGCTCGCGCTCGATGTCGGCGGTGCGATGCCAGGACAATTCCAGCGTCGACGCCCCCTCCGTGGCCCAGTGCCAGCGCAGCGTCTGTTCGGTGGCCAGGGCAGCTTCGTGGCCGTCGCTGTGGCGCGTCGTTGTGCTCAGCGCGCTGCCGTCAGAGCCAAGGGTGGAGTTGCCTTGGTCGAAGAAGCGCTCGCCGCTTCGGCCGCGCGCGTTGAAGTCGGCCTCGATGGTCTGTGCCGTGCTGGCCTGCCAGCTCAGCGATCCCCGTGCCGAGGGCAGAAAGCGCCGGGCGCTCTCGTCGAACCGCTGCGTGGCCGTGAGCGACCCGCTACCTGCCGGGTTGGGTGTGACAAGTGTGCTGTCGATGATGCGACGACGCTGGTCCCGGCGCAGGCCAACTCCCCCGCTCACGAGGAGACTGCCTCTGGTGGCGTTCCCGCTCAGGCCCAGGACGTAGCGCCGCTGGCTGCCCAGGCTGGCCTGTGCGCTTGCGCTGGGGCCACCGGGTCGCGTCTTCTTGGTGACGATGTTGATCAACCCACCAGTGCCTTCCGCGCGGTACTGGGCCGGCGGCGTGGTCATCACCTCGATGCGCTCAATCATCGAAGCCGGGAACTGCAGCAGCGCATCACCAGCACCTGATCCGGTCAACTGGGCCGAGGGCTTGCCGTCGACCAGGATCAGCACGTTGCGGTCGCCTCGCAGGGCAAGGTTGCCGTCGATGTCCACCTCCACCGACGGGAGCGTGTTCAGTACGTCGGCAGCTGAAGCCGTGCCTGCCGTGAGTTCGCCGGAGACCTTGTAGACCTTGCGGTCGATCAGGGTCTGCTCCGCCTTGACCTTGCCCGTGATCGTGACGGTTGCTGAAGGAGGCGCCTTTGCGGGCTCGTCGGCCTGGGCCGCTGCGGATGCCGCACTCGCAATCAGTGACGCGGCCAGAGCGCCGAGAGCGCGCCAGTTTGGAGGCATTTGTCTATCGAGAAGGCGTCGGATTCGCCGCAGTCCTCGGTCGCCCGATGAAACTGCGGAGAGTCGGACCGTCCTTCAACAGCAGTGAGGCTGCTTGCATTTGACATGAAGTCTGTGTCAGGCGCGCACCTTCATGCTCCTCAAGTCCCGTCGGCAGGTGTGCAGCGAGCGCGCAGCCACGACGCCGGCGACTCTCGCCCTCAAGCCGATCATCGGCCTCCCTGGCGCCTGCTTGCAAGCGACGCGGCGGGCCTTGAGACGTTGAGACCCGATTCAGTGGCTGCCGCAGGCTGTAGTGAAAAAGACTCAGGGCACTCGCACGGTCGAGCGCGTTCATGGCTTTGTCACCGACGCTCAAGACACTCTGTTGGGATCGCGGGGCCATCGGGCTCGCGATTAGCCGATGCCAAGCGCCTACGAACGCGTGAGGTCCAGACCCGTGCGCGCGAGCGCGGGCCGCTGCGAATCGGCGGCGACGTTGACGCTGCCACCCCCTCCTTCCCGCTGCCTGTACGACGCACAAGGTGCGGATGCGGGTGCGGGTTCGGGTGGCTGCGCGCGCGGATGAGGGCGTCGAACTGCTTTTCATCAACTTTCCCAACCAACGAACAAATCTATATGAAGTCCTTCCACCGCCTGCGCCAGACCTCGTTGTCGCGCGCCGTGTCAGTTGCGCTCATCGGATGGGGCGCGGCCCACGCAGCCTTCGCCGACGACGATCAGGTCAACCTCGGCACCGTCGGCCCCCAAGTCGGCGCTGGCCAAGTGGTCGAGGTCACCGCCCAGCGCAGCAGCGCAGCAGCTGTTGCGCCAACGCAGGCGAGCCTGAGCGCAACGCAGCCGCAGTCGATCATCTCGCGCGCCTTCATCGAGAACTCGATTCCTCCGACCGGAAACTTCAACACGATCGCCGGCATCGCGCCGGGAGCATCGACGCAGCCGTCAGCGAACGGCCCCGGTGCCGCCGACACCAAGACGGTGCTGCGCGGCTTCCAGGACACGCAATACAACGTCACCTGGGATGGCATCCCGTTCGGCGACACGAACGATCCTTCGCACCACTCGACGGCCTACTTTCCGGCCGCGGTGATCGGCGGTGTGGTCGTCGAGCGAGGCCCTGGCAATGCCAGCAACCTTGGCCAGGCGAGCTACGGCGGCAGCATCAATCTGTTCTCGAAGGCCCCAGCCGAAAGCCAGTCGACGACGGCCTATGTCTCGCACGGCAACTGGAACACGAACTTGGTCGGGATCGCTTACGAGAGCGGCAAGTTTGGAAGCAGCGACTCGACTCTGCAGCTCAACCTGCAGAAGATAAAGAGCGACGGCTATCTCACCTACAACACCATGGATGGCAGCAACCTGGTCGCCAAGTTCCAGCGCCGTGTTGGCAGCTCCACGCTGATGACCATCTTCGGCACCTACAACGACATCAAGACGCCGCTGCCCGATTCGACTTCAGGCGCTACGCTGCAGCAGGAGGCACTGTTCGGCAAGAACTACAGCATGAACAATGACCCCACCAGCCAGGGCTACTTTGGCTACAACCAGGTGAACAAGAAGACCGACATGGAGTACCTGCGCCTTCAGACCGACTGGGGCAACGGTCTGCAGACCGACAACAACCTCTACAGCTACTACTACGACAACCGCACGCTCGCGGGCTACGACGCGAGCGGCTACATCGGCACCGGCCTGGTGGCGCCGGGGGCAAAGACCAACTCGAGTTCGTATTCCGGTGCCAAGGTGCCCGCCGGTGGCGTGCTGGGTTACGACAAGCTCAACCACTACCGTGTCAGCGGCGACATCCTCAAGGTCACCGAGCAGTTCTCTAGCGGCCTGCTGCGAGGTGGCATCTGGATCGAACAGTCCTCGACGCGGCGTCACCAGTGGGGGCTCGACATGACGACGCTGGTCCCGCTGGATCCGACATTCGCGGGC
Source organism: Betaproteobacteria bacterium (assembly GCA_037443665.1). GTDB lineage: Bacteria > Pseudomonadota > Gammaproteobacteria > Burkholderiales > Burkholderiaceae_C > Rubrivivax. The sequence continues at coordinate 4,268 of JBBINW010000056.1, read as the reverse complement.
ACGGGCACCAAGTTCAACCAAGACTCGAGCTGGCACCAGTATCAGCCTTTCGTCGAGTTCGAATGGGAGGTGACGCCTGACACCACGGTCACACCGGGGTTCAAGTACATGCACTTCACGCGCGCGGTCGACGCGATCAAGAACCAGGGTTCGAGCGTGCCGGCCAACTTCTCCGAGACCTACACCGCGAACCTGCCCTTCCTGACCGTCAACCACCTGTTCGGCAAGTCGGATTCGGCCTATGCCCAGTTCGCCAAGGGAATGCAGGTCCCGACCCTCGGCACTGCGCTGCAAGTGCCAACGCCAAGCAACACGCCGGCGCCTCAGACGACGACAAACTACCAGCTGGGATGGGTGCACAACGGTGCCGACTTCACCTTCGACGCCGACGTCTACTACATCGACTTCAACAACCAGATCGGCTCCAGCGTCGTAGCCGGACAGACGGAGTTCTTCAACCAGGGCGGCACCATCTACAAGGGCTTCGAAATGGAGGGCACCTACGTCGTCGGCAGCGGCGTAGCGATCTATGCCAACTATTCGAACAACAGTGCCAAGTTCAAGTCGGGCAACCCGGCCGGTGTCGGTCAAATCGCACTCGCGCCGGAGATGACGGCGGCGCTGGGCCTGATGTACAACGAGGGCCCCTGGAACGCGTCGATGGTCTATAAGCTCGTCGGCAAGCAATGGGCGCTGAACAACGAGCCCGACGCGTACAAGATCGATGCCTACGGAAATGCCGACCTCAATGTGGCCTACACCTTCGCGCACCTCGGCTCGTTTGTGAAGGCGGTGAAGTTGCAGGCGAGCGTCTACAACCTGACGGACAGCCGCAAGGTCACGGCGATCGCCACGGGCGCGACGACCGCGCTCGACCAGTACCTGTGGCAGGCGCCGCGCAGCGTCATGCTGTCGGCCAAGGTCACGTTCTGACGACGCAGCTCGCTTGAAGCAGCAGGCTCGCATGTGCCATGTACCCCGGGGGCGGCGCTCGGCGGCGCCCGGGGCGTCCGCGCGGTACGGATGGGCGGCCTTGGCTGCGCTGCTGCTGAACGCCTGCGCGCTGCCTACCGCCACAGCCCCCGACGAGACACGTGCTGCCTGGGTGCAGGCCGACGCAGACGGTGCCTGGTCGGCCCGTGCAATCACGGCCGCCGCGAGTTGCCCGACGCTGGCCTGGGAAGGGGGAAGCAACCCCATGCAGGTGCGCGCGGGGCTGGCGACGGTCCCCGCACGCGCGAAGGGCGGTCAGCCCTTGTCCAAGGCGGCTGAGTTCCCGGTGCTCAGTTGCGAGGCCCACATTCCCGCGGGCGTGCGGAGCTTGCACATAGGCGCGACTTCGCTGCCGGCACCGCCAGTGCAGGCGCGGCGCATCGTTCTCGTCGGCGATTCGGGATGCCGCATGAAGGCCTCCGAAGACGCCTGGCAGGACTGCAACGACGCCGGGTCATGGCCGTTCGCAACCGTCGCGCGCAGCGCGGCACTCATGCACCCGGATCTCGTGATCCATGTCGGCGACCTGCATTACCGCGAAAGCCCTTGCCCCGCAAGCCGTGCCGGCTGCGCAGGCAGCCCGTGGGGCTATGGCTGGGACGTCTGGCAGGCCGACCTGTTCCGGCCGGCCGCACCGCTGTTGGCCGCAGCGCCCTGGGTCTTCGTGCGCGGCAACCACGAGTCCTGCAGCCGCGCCGGGGTCGGCTGGCTGAGGTTCCTGGATGCCCATGCCTGGAGCGCCACGCGCTCCTGCGAAGACCCGGCGAACGACGGCGAGTCGGACTTCGGCCGGCCCTTCGCGGTGCCGCTCGACGCCGACTGGCAGTTGATCGTATTTGATTCCGCGGCCATTTCATCGCACCGCTACCGACCGGGCGATCCGGCTCTGGTGCGCTATGTCGAGGACACGGTCGAGGTCGATCGTCTCGCCGAGCAGAAGCCGCACAGCATCTGGGCCAGTCATCACCCTGCGCTGGGCTTCGGCGTCAGCCAAGACGGTCATCCCAAACCCGGCCATGCGGGCCTGCAATCGGTGCTGGCCGTGCGGCATCCTCAGCGGCTGTTCACCGACGGCGTCGACCTCACCATCCAGGGCCATGTTCATCTCTTCGAGGCCATCGGATTCGCTGGAGACGAGCCCGCGACACTCGTGGTCGGCAACTCCGGCTCGCAGATGGAGGGCCATCTGGATGCCGCTGCCGCGCTGGCGGCGCGGCCCGAGCCTGACGCCGCCGTCGACGCCTTTGCGACGCAACTGGGATTCGGCTTCGCGATGCTCGAGCGCAGCGCCGGAGGCTGGCGGTTGACGGAATTCGACGTTGCAGGCAGGCCGCTGCGCCATTGTTCGATCGAGGGCCGCAAGCTCGAATGTGGGTTGCCAATGTCGAAAAGTCGGGAATAGCTCGACAGCTAGCTCGGATCTGGGCCTGCACCACTCGGACCCCGCGCACCCCGACATCGACCTGGCCACGGGGGGGTACGAGAGCGCCGCCGAGCGGTGCCATCGGGCGGTGGGAGTGAAGAGTGGACCCGGTTGGCGAGCCGGAAGCAGTCGACTCGGAAGTCTGCAAAGACCGCGAGTTCATCGCGCCGCGGTGACGGTGTGGAGGCAGCCCGCGCGCTCGGCAGCGCTCCGGTGCTTCTGGCTTGAAGCCTGAGTCGCTTCGATCCCGTCGCGCGAGCGATCGGATTGAAGACAGGCGTGTGGGCTGTCACAGAAGCGAAACGGCCGGCCTCTACGGTCTTGCTTAAGGTCGCCCGCGCCTCTGCTCGAATGCGGGGCCGCACGCCTCACATCGATCCAACAAGGAATCCTCATGCGCATCCGCCCGCCGCTTGTCCGTCCGGTCTCATTGTTTGCCACCAGTGCCATCGCCGCAGTCTGCATGACCAGCGTCGGCGCGCGCGCCGACGAACCCTTCCTGCGCCCCCACTCGCTGGTCATCAGCAGCAGCTCCTATGACCGGAGCCAGGGTGCGATTGCCTCGCTCGCCGTCGGCACGATGCTCCCGTCCAAGGCAACGGCCACCACGGCCGCGGTCGCGGGCAACTCGTACGTGACCGTGTGGAACAACGCGTCCGTGGACGGCAGCTTCGGCGTGACGTCGGCAATGCGGCTGACGGACATCGAACCCCACAGCGGGCACGTCTTCCGCAGCATCGAGGTGCCTACGAAGCAGGTGGTCACGAGCTTCCCGTCCAAGTCGGAACTCGGCTTGCACCTCGCGCGGGACAGGCACGGTCTGCACCTCGTGTTCATGGGCTATGCCGGCGCCGGGGTTGGCGCGCTCGACGTGTCGAACTCCGACGCCGTGCCCGCACAGGACCCGACCAATCCGGTGACATACGCCTTCGGGTCGAACTATGCCTTCCCCCGGACCATCGTTTCGATGGATGAGGATGGCCGCTTCTCCTACACGCCGACGATCAACTACGGGGGCAACAACGGCCGTTCAGCCTTGCTCGCATCGAACGGCCTCTACTACACCGTCGGCAATTCCAACAACGGCAATGCATCGACATTCTCGGTCGTCAGCCCCAACGGCACCAACCCGGATGTCACCGTGACCACGGGCCTGGAAGTCGTCAAGCCGATCAACGCTCGTTCCGTGAGTGTGGCGATCCCCGACGGCAACTCGGCCGAGGTGGATCCGTTCCTCCAGTACCCGCTGGGGAAGAACGGTGCCCTGGACAAGGCGGGCAAGGACAACAACTACCGGGGCGTGACCGAGTTTGGCGGCGCGCTCTATTTCACCAAGGGCAGCGGAAGCAACGGGATCGATACCGTGTACACCGTCAGTTCGCTGCCGACGGTCGAGGACGCTGCCACATCCGTGATCAGCGTCGTGCCGGGTTTCCCGACCGATTCGGCGCGGGCGACCGGTGGGAAATTCACCCCCTTCGCCGTCTTCTTCGCCGACGAGAACACGATGTACGTGACCGACGAGGGCACGGGTTCGAGTACCGATGCGACGACCCACGCCGGTCTGCAGAAGTGGAGCCGGGTCAACGGCACCTGGCAGCTGGACTACGTCCTGACCAAGGGGCTGATCGGCACCATCGACAGCAACCTGACCGGGTCGGATGGGCCATACCCGGATGTGACGACGATCGGGCTTCGCAACCTCACCGGCTCTGTCGGCCATGATGGCCAGGTGACGCTGTGGGCGACGACCGCGACGGCGAGTGCCTCGGGCGACAACGGCGCCGACCCGAACAAGGTGGTGACGATCACCGACCGGCTGTCGGCGACGACGGTGACCGACGAGGTGTCG
>JBBINW010000055.1:0-33777 GCA_037443665.1 Betaproteobacteria bacterium | reverse complement strand
AAATTAGAAAGTTTCCCAGAAGTGTTGGGAATGAATGGCTAGTTTTTCTTGGGAAAACGCGGTCCTGAGCAACCCGCAGGACTGACGTTTGTCGACCCAAGCCCAACCCCAATTGCCGGTCCGAGCCGACCCGGCCCTCCTCGCAGAACTCCTTCGCTCTGCCGTTGCAGCCACGATCGATGCTGTGTAGAGTCATGTGTAAGGAGTCACACATGGCGACCAACCTCTCACTGGATCCGGAACTGCTTGATCGTGCCGTCGAGGTGAGCGGCGAGCGCACCAAGAAGGCCGCTGTCACACGTGCGCTGGAAGAGTTCATCGCACGTCGGGGGCAGAAGCGCCTGGTCGATCTGATGGGCAAGCTCGAATGGGACAAGTCGTTCGACTACAAGGCTGAGCGGTCCCGGAGATGACGCTGCTCGTCGACACCAGTGTCTGGTCGCTTGCCTTTCGCCGCGACCAGAAGTCGACGGTGTCGCAGGTCAGCGCTTTGCGCGATGCCTTGGAGGGCAACGACATGGTCGTGACGACCGGCCTCGTGCTGCAGGAATTGCTGCAGGGATTTGCGGGCCCGCGCGCGCGCAGGGACCTGATCGAGCGATTCGCCGCCTTGCCACTCATCAGTCCCGACCGTCAGGATCATATCGATGCCGCGGAGCTGCGAAATACCTGTCGTCGCGCCGGCGTTCAGCTTGGCACGATCGACGCTCTGCTCGCGCAGCTGTGCATCAGGCACGACCTGACCTTGCTCACCACAGACAACGACTTCGCGCATGCGGTGTCGCACTTCCGGCTGCGGGTCTGGACGTAGCCTTCAACAAGGTGGCCGGCCGGATACTTGCCGGTCGCCACGGGCAGGGCCCGGCCATCAACCGTCGCTGAAGACCGGCAGCTACCTGGCACCCCAGCTACCATGCTCACTTCGTCGGCGACCGGGAAGTAGTCACCGGAAGCTGGGCAACCGAAAGCACGCTCCTTTCGGTGGGCACCCGAGAGTGCGATTGCGACGCTGTGCGCGACTTGAGACCATCCGAGGTCACCACCTCGGGAGCCTCGCGTGCAAGCCATCGGTCGCCAGCCCCGACAGTTTCAGTGCAACTTGACCTGGGGCTCGGTGCGCCGCGTGATCAGCCGCGCCGGCGTGTCCAGCGTCACCTTCGCCGGGCCGTGCAGCGCGAGTTCGTGCAACTTGTGCAGCGACAGGTACATCAGGCGCGCGAACGCACCCTCGACCAGCAGGCTGCCGCCGACCAGGCCGCCCATCATGTTGCCGACCGTGCTGAACTCTCCCAGCGACACCAGCGAGCCGAAATCGCGGTAGGCGCAGTCCTGTAGCGGCTTGCCGGCGAGCCGTCTTCGGGTCTGCTTGTACAGGTGAGTAGCCTTCCGGCGCGCGGCCTGCGCCCCCGGCGGCACCATGCCGTGGCAGGGCCAAGGGCAGGCCGCGCGTTCGCCCATCGCGAACACGTCGTCGTCGCGCGTGGTCTGCAGCGTTGCTCGCACGACGAGTTGGTCAAGGCGATTCCTGATTAGCAACCAACCTCAGCGGCCTGAATGAGGCGCCGATTCATGGGTGACGAGCCAGACGCAACCCGAGCCAGGCGCGCGAAGATGGCACGCATGTCGAAGCGGCGGTTGAATCGGTACTGGAACTCCGCGAGGTAGCGATGGGCGTACTTGCCGAACTTGATGGAGTGGTAGGCCCCGGTCATGGCGGTCTTCAGGTTGCTTTGGGCGGCGCTGACGGCATTGAAGCGCGCATAAGCGGCATTGGCGTTGCCGGCGCTCACCACGACGCGCTCGTGCACGCCGGCCTTGGCCGTGCCGGTGAAGCAAGCCAGCCCGTCGGAGACGACGGTCAGCGGCCGCACGAGGCACTTCTCGACGAAGGCGCTCACCGCTTCCTTGGTGAACGGCACCTGTGCCAGGCAGACGAATTGCGCCTCGCCGGATTCTGTGGTCTGCACGGCCGTGACGAAGGGGATCTTGTTCTCCGAGCCGCGGCCAGACTTGCCGCCAGAGCGCTCGCCACTAAGGTAGCCGTCGTCCAGTTCCACCCGGCCGCTGAGCTGCCGGGAGTCCTCGCACTGTCGCATGACCTCCATGAGCTTGTGCTTCATCAGCCAGGCCGAGGGGTAGGACACGCCCAGATGCCGCGACAACTCCAGCATCGACATATTCGTTTTGGCCTGGGTCAGCAGATGCATGGCCAGGAACCACACCGTCAGAGGCAGTTTGGCGGCCTCGAAGATGGTGCCAGCGATCACGCTGCACTGGTGGTGGCAGGCGCTGCACTGCCGGTACAGCAGACGGCCGCGACGGAACGATGAGAAGTTCGCATCGACCTGACCGCACGAGGCGCAGAGGTAACCCTTGGGCCAGCGCCAGCCGATGACGGCGGCCTCGCACTTATCCTGCGTGCCATACAACTCCATGAACTGGTGCATCGACAGCCCGGGTTGAAACTGGACTCGGTTCATTGCCATGAGCGCCTCCTGTTGCACTGCGCCCATCATCCATCCCAGGTAGCTCATGGCGTGAGCTACTGAGGTTGATTGCTAGTCAGGAGGCGATTTGTCTCGAGCCCGTCCAGGTTCTTCAGGAAGTCCGGCGCTTTCACGCCCGCCGCCCACACCGCCAGTTCCGCCGGCAGCACGCGGCCGTCGGCCAGCTTCACGCCGTCGCGCAGCACCTCGGACACGCGCGCGCCGGTGTGCACCTGCACGCGCAGCTTGGTCAGCAAGTCAAGTGTGGCCTGAGATAGTCGAGGCGGCGGCGCCGGCAGCAACGCTGCGGCCCGGGCCGAGGTCAGCCAGAGCGCCTCGGCAAGCAATGGCCACCCCGCATCCGCACCGTCGCCGCGCCACCGTGGCTGCGTCATCCACAGCAGCGGCAAGGGGATCTGGCGCCACGATTCGATGCGCGCCACCGCTTCGGCCGCCTGCGGCCAGGCGTGGCCGCGAAGGTACAGCGCAGCGGCGTGAGCTTCGGCATGGGTCGGATGCCAGCCGATGCCACTGGCCTGCCCGGCCAGCCAGCGTCACTGGCCTGCCCGGCCAGCCAGCGTCACTGGCCTGCCCGGCCAGCCAGCGTCACTGGCCGACCAGCCAGGCCGCAGCCTCGTGCGCGCCCAATGCCGCGGTCGCCGCCTCGGCGACGGGGCCGTCGAGGCGGCGGCGTGCGTCGAGAACCGCGGCCACGTCGAAATGGCCGTCTGCGGCCAGGGACTGCCGCCAATGATGGTGCGCGATCAGCGCCGCGGCCGGTGCCAGCACGGGGTCGGCGCCGAACTCGGCCTGCGACGTGTCGACGATGCGACGCGCAGCGACTGGGTCGCCGTCCAGCAAGGCCTGCGCGAGGTCGTTGCGCAGCGCCACGTCGCGGCTGTCGTCGAAGATGTCGAGTTGCCGCGGCATTGCTCAAGACGATGGTGGTTGTCGCTGTGCCAACCACTTGGGTGTGATGCCGTTGTCTTCGCACCATCGTCGCGCGATTGCCTCCATCGCTTGGCGCTCGAAGGCGAACCAGGCCTCGCGCTGCGCCGGGTGGTCAGCCAGCGCGTCCTTGAAGTGGCGAAAGGGCTTGCGCCGCTGCAGTGCCTGCCCGAGGGCGTGGGTCAGCCGGGTGTCGTCGCACTGGTCGATGAAGTCCTCCATGATGCGGAAGGCGTCCGACGACTCGATGGCTTCAATGCGCAGCCAGCGCCCGTCGTCGCGCGGATCCTCCGCAGCTTCGTCCAGCACATCTGGTTCGGCCACGAACAGCAACTCGCCGGATTCGAGGTTCAGCCAGTGGCTGGCCAGTCCCAGCGGGTCGCGCGAGTTCAGGGCCCAGCAGAGTTCGTCGAGGTCGATAACCAGTGCACGGCGCGCGGTGCCGGCGTCGTCTCCCTGGTCATCGGCTGGATTCACTTCGCGATGCCCAGTGCGTCCCACAGGAACTGGTAGGACACCGCCGGCCGGCCCTGCGCGGTGCTCTGGCGGCGCTCGCCGTCCTCGTACTCGCGCAACAGGCCCTTGACGCGCTCCAGGCCTGCCGGCGAGGTGATGGCCTGGCGCGGCGTGAGCCCACCCAGCGCCGGGATGGCTTCGTCGCACCAGTGGGCGTAGTGGCGGTGAATGACCTGTTCGAGGGCCTGTGCAAGCACTTCCGGCGGCAGGTCCGGGGCTGGAGATGCGGCTGTCTCCCGCGCCTCGACGTCGCTGGCCTCGCCCGCGCGCGCCAGGCTGCCGGCCGGGTCGGTGATCTCCCGCGTCAGGTGCTGCACCGCCGACCCAGCCAGCGCCTCGAACCAGGCACGGCCCTCGTCGGCCAGCCGCTGCGTGCGGTAGAACACCTCGATGCGGTCAGCCTCACGGCCGGGGTTGATGGCAGCCAGACTGCGCAGCTGGCCATCGCCGCCCCGCGTCTCTCGGCGCCAGCTTTGCTGCGCGTCGCCGCTCACGTCGGGTTGCGCTGCCAGCGCGGCCGCGAGCGCCACCGCATCACGAACGCGATAGTGGTCGGTCACCAGCAGCATCGCGTCGCCGGTGGCCGCGTCGCGAATCTGCGGCAACGGCGCCGGTTCGAACCATTGCGCCATCCAGGCGCGGGCGATCTCGATCTCGGCCAGGTCCCGCGTGTTCTCGGCATGGAGCTTCAAGGCGGCGGCCCCGGCCAGCGCCTGGCGCACCTGCGTGAGCACCTGGGTCTCGCGCAGTTTGCCGAAAGGGTAGATCGCGCCCGACAGTTCCTGGTGCCCGTCGGTGCCATCACCCACCTGCATGATGCGCGCGCCCATCAACATGCCGGGCCTCGCGCTGAGGCTGCCGCTGCGTTCGCGCACTGCGTGCGGCTCGGCCTGGGCGTCCAACTCATCGACCAGTGTCAGCCCTTCGCCAGGTCGGACGTCCGTCACCCGGTACAGGCACAGTGGCCGCTCGCGCAGCTGAGTGATCCAGGCCTTCTGACCCGGTGTCAGGTAGGGGCCGTCGTGGCCGAGCAGGTAGCTGTTGATCTCCCGCAGCCCGCCGCGGGCGCGGATCTCCCCGCGGGCGATCAGCCACTCGCCGGCGTTGATCGACACCATGGTCATGGTGTCCTCGTCCAACGGCCAGCCGTCTTCAGGGCCTTCGGGCCGCCAATGGTCCAGCAGGTCGTCGACGGCCTTTCGCCAACCCTTGCGATGGCGTTCCGCAAGCCAGGAGATCACCACGCGCGCGGCGTCGTCGTGGTCGCGCGGGCGCAGGGGCAAGATGTTCGTGGGTGAGGGCGAGGGTGACATGGCCCGATTCTGCAATGGGCACTGCTGCGCCGGCGCCGGCGCCCTCGGAGGTTTCATGCCCGGCGGGCTTGGCGCCACGTGACCGGCCACGCCATGTCGACGTGCTGCGCTGATGGCCGACGTGATCACCAGGGCTTTCGGCATACCGTGCCGGCACTGCGCCGACAACAACGAGGCGCCACGCCCGGGCAAGCCGCCCGCGAGTAAGCTCATGGCACGAAACGATCCACAAAGTCCGCGGGCCTCAGGATGGGGTAGGTGTCAGCGAGGGCCAGCAGGTCCTTGTCACCGATGACCAGGTGGTCGGCGCCCGAGCCGATGAGCAGGGCCAGTACGGGCAGGCCGTTCGGGTCACGCAACCCGGCCGTGCTGGCCTGCGCGAGCATGGTTGCATCGACGCGCATCAACTCGGCCCGTACGCCGATCGTGTCGATGAAGTCGGCCAGATCGTCGGGTGATGCCTTCAGCCTGGGTGCCAGGTGCGCCCAGGTTCGCGCTGGCTCGTCAATGACGAAGTCGGAGATCACCAGGTCGAAGGCCCCGGAACGCCGCGCCTTGACCACGCGCAACGGCGGGCCGCCCGGAAACAGCAGGCCCGAAACCAGCTCGTTGGTGTCGAGCACCAGCCACATGCCGGTGCTCAGCGTGCTGTCTTGGTCTTTGCCGCAACCTTCGTGCGCTTGGCAGGGACGGCCTTCGTGGCTGGGATCGCCCGCTTCGCCACGCGCTTGGTGCGCTCGGTGGGCAGCGAAGGCAGGCGGCCGGCAGCGCGCCAGGCCTGCGCGGTCTCAACGCGTGCGCGGGAGGTCGCACGCTCGATCTCGGTCTGCGCTTCGTCTGCAGGCACACCGACGTAGGTCTGCTCGAGGCAATCGCACAGCGCATCAAAGCGCTCCTGCATGCGCCGGATGCGTTCGAACAGACGCGCGTCGATGAGGGCAGCAACGGACTTGCCGTGCTTCTTGATAAGGACGCTGTCGTCGCGGTACTGGACGATGCTGAGCATCTCGCCCAGGTTTTGACGGAAGGCGACGGCGCTGGTCTCGGTGATCACGGTGAACTCCCATGACCGTAATGGTCAATAGGCTCTGCTTAGCATGACAAGGGCAAGCGGTCTCCCGTGCAAGGTCACTACTGTCCGGTTAAACGAGCCTCGCCGCGTCGATTCGCAAGCATTGGCGCCGTCTATCGGCCGATCTGGTTTGGTGCCGACTTGAACTTCGATCTTCAAGTACCGCGCACTTGCCCGGGCTTGACTGCCTCTGGGGGAACTCGTGTACGTCGGCAAGACCTTGTTCTCTCAAGTCATGGAGTTCGTCCCTTGGACCAGCTTCGCTCGCATCGTGCAACGCCATGGCGGCAACGCCGGTGTGCGCTCGGGGTCGTGCGCCGAGCAGTTCCGCGCCATGGCGTTTGCGCAGCTGACTTGGCGCGAGAGCCTGCGCGATGTCGAGGCCAATTTGTCGGCCAATTTGACCAAGCTGTACGCGATGGGATTTCGCTCGGCAGTCAAGCGGTCGACGTTGGCCGACGCTAACGAGTCGCGCGATTGGATGGGCATCGGCCGCCGGCGCGACCTGGGTTTTCGGTTTGGCGTCGGGCTTCGCGGGAGACCCGGACGCGGTCTTGGCCTTCGCCTTCGCCTCGTCGACCTTGCCGATCATGTACAGCGCACTCTCGGGGTAGTCCCTGAATTCGTCGCCCAGGATGCGCTCGCAACCGTCCAGCGCGTCGTCCAGGCTGACCAGCTTGCCCTCGATGCCGCTGAACTGCTCGGTGGTGAAGAAGGGCTGGGTTATGAAACGCTCGAGCCGGCGGGCGCGGTCGGCCACGCTTCGGTCCTGCGTCGAGAGCTGCTCCAGACCCAGCATCGCGATGATGTCCTTGAGCTGTGCGTATTGCGCCAGCGTGCGCCGGATCTCTTGCGCCAGCGCATAGTGCCGCCGACCGACGATGCCCGGCGTGGCCATCTTGGAGCTCGATTGCAGCGGGTCGACCGCCGGTAACGGCCCTTCGCTGGCGCGCTTGCGCGACAGCACGATCGATGCCGACAGATGCGAGAAGGTGTGCACCGCCGCCGGGTCGGTGAAATCGTCCGCCGGCACGTACACCGCCTGGATCGACGTGATGGCGCCGGCGTCGGTGTTGGCGATGCGTTTTCCTCCAGCTCCGCCAACTCGGAGCCCATCGTGGGCTGATAGCCCAGCCGCGATGGCATCTGCGCCCGCAGGCCCGATACCTCCGCGCCTGCCTGGATGAAGCCGAAGATGTTGTCGATCAGCAGCAGCACGTCGCGGCGTTCGTCGACGCGGAAGTACACGGCCATCGTCAATGCCGCATGCCCAACGCGGAAACGCGCGCCCGGCGGCTCGTTCATCTGGCCGAAGACCATCACCATGTTCGGCGGCACGCCGGCTGCCTTCATCTCGCGATCGAGCTCCTCGCCTTCGCGAGACCGCTCGCCGATGCCGCAGAAGCTGCTGATGCCCGCCTGATGCCCGATCATGTTGTGGATCATTTCGGTGAGCAGCACCGTCTTGCCCACGCCGGCCCCGCCGAAGAGACCCGCCTTGCCGTCGCGCTCCAGCGGTGCGAGCACGTCGATGACCTTGATGCCGGTCACGAGAATTTCGGACTTCGTGGAGCGCCGGCGGCGGCGCGCGATGCACCGAGCGCCACTGAACGTCGGACAACGGCGCCTCGCGGTCGATGGTGTTGCCGAACACGTCGAACACGCGCGAGAGGATCGCCCTGCCCACCTGTGCCTGCAGCGGCGCGCCCGTGTCCTGCGCCGCCATGCCGCGGGCCAGCCCCTGCGCCGGCGTTCAGGCGATGCCGCGCACAGGGTGCGAGTCGCTCTGCGCCAGCACCTCGATGACGATTTGCCGTTCGTCGCCGGCGCGCAGCACGGTGTAGATCGGCGGCAAGCGCCCATCGAACCGGACGTCGACGACACTGCCTCGAACCGCGACCAGCGTGCCGAACGCCGCCGCCCCGGGTTCCGATGCTGGGGAGGTTGGCAGCCCTGCGGGAGGACTTGACGACGGCACGATGTGGCTCTCCGCGTCTGTGGGCCATGGGCCGCCGCGGGAATCGTGGACGGTCGCTGGTGCGGCTCGGACCGGGACGGCCGGCTCGGCGAGTCGAGGATGGTAGTTCGCCTCGGACTCGGCCGGCAGCCATGGCCGATCGGCACGAATCGGCCGCGCCCGACGACCGGTCCGCCGCGTTCGGCGGCCGCCTGGCTGGCGCCGGATTCGCGTTGGCGTTGACGCCGATCAGTCTGCGGTCTGCGCACGCTCCTAACATGGGTTGAACTTTCCTGAACGGCTGTGGGAGTTCCCCTGGTGGAGGGCATGCCATGACGCTTCACAAGATGCTGCCGGTGGACGCAGCGTGGTTCCACATGGACGGTCCGGCGAACCTGGCGATGGTCACGAGCGTCGCCCTGACCAGGAAGCCGCTCGATTTCGCCAAGGTCAAGGCCTTGTACGCGGCACGGTTGAGCGCTTTCCCGCGCTTTCGGCAACGGGTCGTCGAACGCGGGTTGCCGCTGCCCGCCCCGCACTGGGAGGACATGCCCAACTTCGACATCAGCCAGCACCTGCACCACGTGGCGCTGCCGCAGCCCGGCGACCAGCGCGCGCTCGCGCAACTGCTCGGCGACATCGTGAGCACGCCGCTCGACCGCCTGCAGCCGCTGTGGCAGGTGCACGTGATCGACGGGGTCGAGGGCGGCAGCGCGCTCGTGACGCGGTTCCACCACTGCATCGGTGACGGCACCGCGATGACGGCGCTGTCGATGCTGCTGTACGACAAGTCCGCCGATGCGCCGGCGGGCCGGCCCGCGGCCGCGACGCCGAAGGGCGGGCGCAGTGCGACCGACGGATGGCTGAGGTCGACCTTCGACGCCTTGGGGGCCTCGGTCGGCGCCGTCGTCTCGACGGCGGACGCCGCGCTCGTCGTGGCTACGAACCCGAAGGCCTTGATCGACAAGGTTGCGCTGGTCGCCGGTGGAGCGGGGATGCTGCTGTCCGAGCTGCTCAAGCGCGACGACCCGGAATCGCCGTTCAAGGGGCCGTTCGCGCTGGCCAAGCGCATCGCGTGGTCCGAGCCGGTGGCGATCGCCGATGTCAAGGCGATCGGCGCGCTGGCCGATGCGAAGGTCAACGACGTGCTCGTCGCCGGCATGACGGGTGCGCTGCGTGCTTACCTGAAGGGACGAGGTGTCGACGTGGGGCACACGACGCTGCGTGCGCTGGTGCCGGTCGATCTGCGGCCGCCGGAGCGCGCGCTGGAGCTCGGCAACGACTTCGGCCTGGTGCTGCTCGAACTGGCGGTCGGCAGCAGGACGCCGCTCGAGCGACTGCGCGTGACCAAGGCGCACATGGACGCGCTGAAGCGCTCGCCCGAGCCGGTGGCGATGCGGGTGCTGTTCGACATCTTCGGCCGGACACCGAAGGTGGTGTCGGACATCCCCTCGTCGATGATCAGCAGCAAGGCGAGCATGGTCATGACCAACGTCGTCGGTTCGCCGCGCACGCTCTACGTGGCCGGGGTGCCGATCGAGCGCGTCATGTTCTGGGTTCCGCACCCGGGCAAGCACCTCGGCATGGGCATCAGCATCCTCAGCTATCGCGGCTACGCGACGCTGGCCATCGTCGCCGACGCGCACCTGGTGCCCGATCCCGAAACCATCACGCGCGGGTTCGAGCAGGAGTTCGTGACGATGCTATCGGCGGCCCGGCGCGCCCAGGTGCGCAGGACGGCCGCCGGCGCACACCCTGCGAAGGCCACCGCTGCCGGGAAGGGCGCGGTCGCGAGCAAGTCCGTCGGGCGCAAGCCGGTCGCGGCGGCCGGCAAGGCGGCGGCGCAGAAGAAGGCGGCGGGTTCACGCAAGCCGGCGGGGGCGAGGAAGACCGCCGGGACGCGGGCGCATCGGGACCGGGGCGGGAGAGAACGGTGAGACCCCTCAGTGGTGTCGACGCGGCGTTCCTGCACCTGGAGACTGCCGAGACACCGATGCACGTCGGGTCGGTGAGCCTGTTCGACTTGCCACCCCGGTACCGGCGCGACTTCCACGCCGAGGTGAAGCGGCAACTGGCGAGGCGCCTGCACCTGGCGCCGGTGCTGCACCGCAAGCTCGCGCCGATGCCGCTGCGATTCGCCAACCCGGTCTGGGTGGACGACGACGCTGTCGACCTCGACCACCACGTGCAGCGCGTGAGGCTGCCGCCGCCGGGCACGATGACGCAGTTCGACGACTGCGTCGGCCGCCTGCACGCCGAACTGCTCGACCGCAGCCGCCCGTTGTGGCGCCTGCACGTTATCGACGGCCTCGAAAGCGGCCAGGTCGGCTACTACTTCAAGGTCCACCACGCGGCGCTTGACGGGCAGGCCGGCATCGCGCTCGCACGAACGTTGTTCGACCTGGCGCCGCGCGCGCCGCCGATACCCCCCGCGAAGGACGGCATTGCGGCAGAGCATCCGGGCATGATCGAACTCGGCGCCGCAGCGCTGCGCCACGACGCCGGCCAGTACATCAAGCTCGTGCGCCAGCTGCCCGAGGTGATGCGCACCCTGGCGGGCCTGCTCGGCCCGACGAAGGCGGGTGGCGCGTCGGGCCGGTTGCGGCGGAACTTCGCCTTCGGTCCGCCGACGCCGCTGAACGTGCAGATCACCGCCGAGCGGGGTTTCGCCGGCCTGTCGCTGCCGCTCGACGCCATGAAGGCGGTCGCCGCGGCCCATGACGCCAAGCTCAACGACATCGTGCTGGCGCTGTGCAGCGGCGCGCTGCGCCGGTACCTGGCGCACCACGGCGGCATCCCGAACAAGCCGCTGACGGCGGCGATGCCGATTTCGCTGCGCGCTGCGGGCAACACCGACTACACGACGCAGGCGACGATGCCGCTCGTCAACCTGCACACCCACATCGCCGATCCCGTGCGACGCCTGCGCGAAATCCGTGATGCCGCCGGCGCCGTGAAGGCGATGGTCCAGCAGGCCAAGGGCGTGGTGCCGATGGACTTTCCGTCGATCGGCATCCCGTGGGTGCTCCACGGCCTGGCCGAGCTCTACGGCAGATCGCACCTGGCCGGCGTGATGCCGGTGCTCGCCAACGTCGTGATCTCGAACATACCGGGCCCGCGTGTGCCGTTGTATGCGGCCGGTGCACGCATGAGCGCCTACTGGCCGGTGTCGATCGTCGAGCACGGCCTGGGGCTGAACATAACCGTCATCAGCTACGCCGGCTCGATGGGCTTCGGCTTCACGACCGCGCGCGCCGCCGTGCCCGATGCGCACCGGCTGGCGCAAACGTTCGTCGAAGCCTTCGAGGAGTTGCTCGCGAAGACCCGCAACCCGTCGGCAACGGCCCAGCGTCGAAGGCTGGCGGCCTCGGCAACTGTCCCGGCGAACCCACGATGAACATCGCTGCGCAAGGCCCGGGAGTCATCATCGTCGGCGGCGGCATCGCCGGGCTGGCCGCTGCTGTCTATCTGGTCCGCGACGGCCACGTTCCGGGCGCCCGCGTGCGGATCCTCGAAGAACAGGCGCTCGGTGGCAGCCTCGACGCCTCGGGCTCGGCCGACCGGGGCTTCTCGATGCGCGGCAGCCGGATGTATGGCCCCGCCTACGAGTTGACGTACGAACTGCTGTCGCACATCCCGTCGCTCGACGACCCGAACAAGTCGGTCACGCAGGACACGCTCGAATTCTGGGTTCAGGCACCATGGAACGACAAGGCGCGGCTCGTCGAACACGGGCACATCGTCGACGCCGCGCCGTTCGGGCTCAGCAACAAGGACCGTGTCGACCTGATCATGTTCATGCTGCGCGGCGAGGCGGCGCTCGGCGCCAGCCGCATCGACGAGTGCTTCGATGCACACTTCTTCGCCACCAACTTCTGGTTCCTGTGGCGCAGCATGTTCGGCTTCGAGACCTGGCACAGCGCTGCCGAACTGCGGCGCTACCTGCTGCGCTTCCTGCGCCTGTTCCCCGACCTGCCGACGCTGAGGATCATCCAGTCCACGCGCTACAACGGCCGCGACTCGATCGTGCGGCCGATCGTGCGCTGGCTCCAGCAGCAAGGCGTGCAGTGCGAGGTCGGCGTGCTGGTCAGCGACCTCGACTTCGAAGCCGTCGACAACGATCGCAAGGCCGTGCGCCGCATCCGCGCCACACGCGATGGCGCGCCAGCCGACATCGAGTTGGGCGACGGCGACCTCGCGATCGTGACTCTGGGCTCGATGACGGCCGATTCGACCCGCGGCACGATGGACTTGCCGGCGCCGCCGGCCCGGCGCCGTGGCGGTGCCTGGTCGCTGTGGGCGCGGCTCGCGGCCAGGGATCCGGCCTTCGGCCGTCCGGCCGCGTTCTGCGGTGACGTGGCGCGCACGCGCTGGGTCACGTTCACGGTGACGCACGCCGACGAGCGCTTCGCGCGCCGGATGGAGCGCTTCAGCGGCAGCCCGGCCGGGCAGGGCGGGCTGGTGACGCTGAAGGATTCGAGTTGGGGAATCACCTTCCACCTCTTCCACCCGCCGGCCTACGCAGGGCAGCCGCCGGACACGCAGGTCTGGTGGGGCTACGGCCTGTTCGCCGACTGCGCCGGCGACTTCGTGGCCAAGACGATGCCCGATTGCAGCGGCGCCGAGATCCTGACCGAAGTGGTCTCGCACCTCGGCTGGCGAGACGAGTTGCCGGCGCTGCTCGAAGGCGCCAACTGCATCCCCTGCCTGCTGCCGTACGCGACGAGCCAGTTCATGCCGAGGGCGCCCGGCGACCGGCCGCCGGTGGTTCCGTTCGGCACCGTCAACCTCGCCTTCGTCGGCCAGTACGTCGAGATCCCCGACAACGGGGCCTACACGGTCGAATACTCGATCCACTCGGCGGCGCTCGCCGTCGCGACGCTGCTCGGCGAACCGCACCGCGTTCCCGCGGCCTACCGGGGGCTCGAACATCCGAATGCATTGATCGGGGCGATCAGGCGCGTCCTGCAGTGATGCCCGGGGCGGCAAGTAACATCCGGCAAGGCCTGTCGGCGGCCCGGCACGATCAAGGCAACCTGGGGCAAGCTCCGATGGCCCGGCTCGGCGGGCCCGACGTGCACATCGCCCACCTGCCGGGCGCGGAGAAACTTCGATGCGTTTGCGTTCCCTGGGCCGCTCGGGCCTGCAGGTCTCGCCGCTGGCCTTCGGCGGCAACGTGTTCGGCTGGACCGCCGACGAGGCCACCAGCTTCGCGCTGCTCGACGCCTGGGTCGACGCCGGCTTCAACCTCATCGACACCGCCGACGTGTATTCGATCTGGGCGCCCGGCCATGTCGGTGGCGAATCGGAGACCATCATCGGCAGGTGGCTGAAGCGCAGCGGCAAGCGCGGGCAGGTCGTGATCGCGACCAAGGTCGGCAAGCCGATGGGAGGTCGCAAGGGCCTGTCGCCGGCCGACATCCGCGCAGCGGTCGAAGACTCGCTGCGACGGCTGAAGACCGACCACATCGACCTCTACCAGGCACACGACGACGATGCCGGCACGCCGCTGGCCGACACGCTGGGCGCCTTCGGCGAGCTGATAGCGGCCGGCAAGGTGCGCGCGATCGGCGCTTCCAATTACAGCGCGGTGCGGCTGGAGGAGGCGCTGCTCGTCAGCGCCCAGCACGGCCTGCCCCGCTACGAGTCGCTGCAGCCGCTGTTCAACCTCTACGACCGCGCCGTCTACGAGGACGCGCTCGAGGGCGTGTGCGTGAGGCACGGCATTGGCGTGATCAACTTCTATGGCCTGGCGGCCGGCTTCCTGACTGGCAAGTACCGCCGGCCCGAGGACGCAGGCAAGAGCGCGCGGGGGAAGAACGTCGTGGCGCGCTATCTCAACGACCGCGGTCTGCGCATCCTGGCGGCACTGGACGAGGTCGCCGCGAGCCATGGCGGTGCCGGGCCCGGGCAGGTCGCGCTGGCGTGGCAGATCGGGCGGCCGAGCATCACGGCGCCGATTGCCAGCGCCACGTCGCTGGCGCAACTGGCCGAACTGATTGCGGCCACGCGGCTGCAACTCGGCGCCGAGGATCGGGCTCTGCTCGAGGCCGCCAGCGCCTGAAAGGCACTCGCCGCGAGGGCCAGCCAACGACGGAGGCCTGGCGCACTCGGCCAGGCCTCGACGGGGCGGCGGTGAACGCTGCCCCGACTACTTCGGCAGCGGCAGCGGCGTGGCCATGGCCACCGGGCCCGGGGCCGATGCCGCCGACGCGGCGGGCGCCGCTGCGGCGATCGAGGTCAGCCCCGGATAGTCCTTGGCCATCTGCGCGCCGTACAAGGGCTTGTTCACGCCCTGATGGCAGGTCAGGCAGTTGATCTTGGCCACGTCGCCGGTGGGGCCGAGGCGGTGCGCCGGGAAGGTGTCGGTCAGCCCGACCATGTAGTCGTTGTTGAGCTCGCGCGCCATCCGGATGCCGTACCAGGCCGTCACCCGCGCCGGGTTGCTGCCTTCCCAGGTCGCGAAGTTGCGGGTGTTGTGGCAGTAGGTGCAATTCACCCCCAGCGCGCCCGCCATGTGCATCATCAGCCCGTAGGTCTTCTCGGTCTGGTGCATGGACTGCAGCGTCCCCGTCGTCTTCATCAGGCCGGCAGCGCGGATGTCCTCGGCGCCCAGCAGATACGACGTGAACGGGTCGTAGGGCAGCGAGCTCAGGCCGACCACCTGCGCCGGCTTGTGCTGCAGCGCGATCTCGCCGCTCATGCCACCCACCGCCCGCCGCGGCGCGGCGGTGAACCAGACGTTGGCCGGGATGTTGTTGCCGCGATGGCAGGTGTAGCAGGTGACGCCCGTGAGGCCGACGTGCTGCTTCCAGTCGAGGTTGAGGTGCTCGGTCATCTGGATCATCCGTCGCGACACCCGTTTGGTGTACAGCGAGTCGTCGGCCAGGTTCTGCAGGTTGTGGCAGTAGGCGCAGCCCTGCTGCGGCGCGACCCACTGTGAAATGGCCAACATCGTGCGCGTGAACTCGACCACGCTCAGGTCGCCCAGCACCTTGACGTTCTGGTACACCGCTGCCGCCTTCGGCCCGTCGGCAGGGGCCGGCGGCTGCGGGTCGGGCACGTGGTTGGCCTCGAGCCTTGCGGCATCCAGGCGCGGGTTGCTGACCTGGACCATGCCGGTGCCGCGATAGCCGGTCTGCACCGTATTCGGCGGCGGGCGCTCGCAGCCCGACAGCAGCGCCGCGGCGCCGACAAGCACGACGAAGGAGACTCGGGTGGGGTGGAGGCGCATCACGGCTTGGCTCCCGGCAGCGTGGAGGGGTCGATGACGTCGGGATGCAGCACCGGGTAGGGCGGCACGACATGGTGTTTGACCGCCCACAGGTACCAGTTGTCGACCGCAGTGCCGGTCAGCAGGATGCCGATGCCGCCGACCAGCGGGCAGAGCACGGCGAACCACCAGGCCCAGCGGTGGATCGATTCCATCGTCGCGTTCCAGCCCATCGTCCAGCGCCAGAAGAGGGCGGCACGCTCCGAGGCCGTGCCGCGGTCGGTGATCTGCTCCAGCTCGCGCTCGCCGCCGTAGCGACTGACGGCCAGGATGGTTCCGGCGTGCATCGCGAACAACAGGACCGAACCGTAGAGGAAGGCGATCGACAGCGCGTGGAAGGGGTTGTAGAAGAGGTTGCCATAACGCAGGCTGAAAGCTGCCGTCCAGTCGAGGTGGGGGAAGATCCCGAACGGCACCGCCTCGCTCCACGAGCCCATCAGCACCGGGCGGATGAAGCCCAGCACGAGGTACAGCCAGATCGCCGCTGCAAAGGCCCAGGCGACATGCGTGCCCATGCCCAGAGCGCGGGCGCGGCGGTAGGTTCGCACCCACCACAGCAGGATCGAGGTCGTGAGGAAGAAGCCGGCCATCAACCACCAGCCGCCTTCGTTCAGCGGCGGGATGTGCAGGCCGTACTTGGGCGCCGGCGGCTCGAGCGCCAGCCAGGGCAGCTGGCGCACGAACTGCACCGGATCCCAGTTGACCTGGGACCACATGTTCAGGCCGATGATCTCGATGGCCAGGAAGCCGCACAGCAGCGATGCCAGGCCCAGGAAACCCAGGTAGAAGGGCCCGACCTGGGCGTCGCCGATCTTGCCCAGCCAATAGGAGAAGAAGGGCTCGCCCTGGCGAACCCAGGTGCCGCGCGCCGCCGGTGGGCCCATGTGGGCCGGGCCGTGCACCTGAACGCGCGTGAAGATGTTCTGATACTCCATCGCTTGCTCCTGTTCTTGTCAGCGCCAGATCGGCAGGTCGGTCCACCAGTTCCACCATTCGGGCCAGCCGTGGGTCCAGAACGGGCCGCTGATCACGATGCAGACGGCGCTGGCCACCGCGGCCGAGACCGCGAGGAACAGCCCCAGCCGGTGGATGCCGAGGGCGCCGATCGAGTAGCCGACGAAGTCGCGGAAATAGGCGTTTTCGTGCTCGGCACTCTTGACCTGTTCACCCGCCGCCGGGTTGGTCGCCGACAGGATCAGCGAGCCATGCAGCGACAGTGCCAGCGTGGTCGTGAAGAACAGCGACACCGCCAGCATGTGTGCCGGGTTGTAGTGGAAGTGCAGGTACTGGTAGCCGACGTTGGACACCCAGTCCAGGTGGCTGTAGATGCCGTACGGGAAGCCGTTGCCCCAGGCGCCCATCAGCAGCGGCCGGATGACCTCCAGCGTGACGTAGGCCAGGATCGCCGAGCCGAAAGCGAACGGCACGTGGTAACCCATGCCCAGCTTGCGGCAGATCTCGACCTCGCGCAGGGCCCACGACACGAAGGCACCGATGGCACAGATCGTGATGATCTGCCACAGGCCACCGGCCATCAACGGCGCGAGCTTCAAGCCGTAGCTCAGGTCGGGCGGGGCTATGCTGATCTGCCAGATGTTCCAGGTCGGCCCTTGCGAGGCTCCCCAGATGATCAGCAGGGTGCCGAGCACCGAGAAGAAGACAGTCGTGACACCGAAGAAGCCGACGTAGAACGGGCCGACCCAGAAGTCGAACAAGTCGCCTCCGATCAGCGTGCCCCCGCGCACCCGGTATTTCTTTTCGAAGCTCAGCATGGACATCGTCGGTTCCTCAAGTGGTGCTCGCGAAACACCCGGCCGCGGATCGCGCGGCACAGGCGGACGAACGGTGTGGCGGTCGAGCCGTCGTCACCGTCCGCCGCTCGCGGAGCGCGTCGCTACTTCGCCGGGGTGGTCGCCACCGGCATGGGCTTGCCACCTTCGATCCAGTTGTACTTGTTGGTGCTCAACAAGATGAAATGGATCAGCAGCGCAAGCGCGAAGAGAAAGACCGAGAGCGCCACCAGCACGCGCCTCGGGTCGAACAGGAGCCAGAGTCTCCACATGTTTCAGATCTCCTAGTGATGAGGTTTCAGGGTCAGAGCCAGGGGCGCCACAGCCAGACGAGGATGTGGGCCACGACTGCAACCGCCGTGAAGCCGATGAAGCCGCTCATGAACAAGCCATGAAACTCCCTCGCTTCTTGTTCGGTCAGCCCTGACAACGAACCGTTTCTGTCGTTTGCCATAACTTGGGTTCCTCCAAGTGGTTACCGCGCAAAACCCGCGCGGCAGGGAACGCTGCCATGGCCCGTCCACGGCGATAGCGCACGCCCGGGGCTGCCGGGCGATTCCTTGATGTATCAGTCGGTCAGTGCGATCGCGATCGTCGAACGCGCCGCCGATGCGGCGTCAGAAAGCAGGGAGCCCCGGTGAGCGCCCGGGTCGTCGCCCGACTTGGCGCCGGGCAGCACGCGTGCGCCGAGCGCCATCGCCAGGAAGATCGGAAAGCTGAGCAGGAACAACAGCTGGAAGGTGCGCTCGTCCTCCAGCCGGCGCTGGCGTCCGGCGGCGGGGGGGAGCTTTTGCGTGATCGCCATGGAAGCTTCTCCTGCGTTGGCATTCATGCCTGTTGTGCACTTGCGGCGGTGGCCCGCGAGGGATCGACACGGCGCGCGGTGACGCGTGTTTCGCCGGCCTGGCGCGCCGCGGCCTCGGCCCCGTCGCGCAGGCGCTTGGCGGCCGAGATGCGCACCAGGACCGGCTGCTGCTCGACCATTTCTTCGAGGATCTGCTGCGCCTCGTCGTCCCACGGCAAGGCGGCGTGCACGCGCGAGGGCGTGGCCTCGACGCGGTCGAGCTCGGTGCCCAGCGGCAGGATGTGGAACAGCGCGTCGAACAGCGCGTTGCAGAACTCCTGCACGACGTAGGTCGCGCCGGCGTAGCCCATGAACGGCGTGCCTGTGGCGCGGCGGATCACTGCGCCCGGGAACGAGGCCGGGATGTGCGCCGGCTTCATGCCGTGGGCGCCGCCGCACTCGGCCTGGTACATGCGCTCGTTGAAGCTGCCGAACACGACCAGCGGCTGCTTGTCGTGGATCAGCTTGCGCACCGCCTCGTTGTCGGTCTTCGCCCCCGCCACGCGCGGGATCGCGAAGCTGCATGGCAGGCCCAGCTCGTCCTCGAGGAAATGGCGCAGGCCGCGGGTGTAGGTCTCGTTGGCGACGACCGCGAAGTCCGCGGTGCCGAAGAAGTCCTGCGTCACCGATCGCCAGAGATCCCAGATCGGCTTGATCGTGGTGTGCTTCTCGCGCTCGATGAAGGGCTCGGGATCGAGTCCGGTCAGGCGGCCGAGTTCGCGCAGGAAGGCGGTCGTGCTGTGCAGCCCGATCGGCGCCTGAAGGTAGGGCCGCTCGAGCGTCTCGCACAGCAGGCGGCCGAACTCGCGGTACAGGCAGATGTTGACGTCGGCCTCGACCAGGCGCGAGACGTCGGCGACATGGCTGCCGAGCGGGAATACCATGTTCACGTCGCAGCCGATGCCCTGCACCAGGCGGCGGATCTCGGCCAGGTCGCTCGGGCCGTTGAACATGCCGTAGCTGGGGCCGATGATGTTGACGCGCGGGCGCTCGCCTTCCTTGCGCACGCGCTGCGGCACCTTGCGCAGCCCGTACTGCTGCCACAGCCAATAGATCGCGCGGTTGGCGGTCTGCCACTGGTCCTCGTCGATCGTTCGCGGCAGGAAGCGCTGGATCGTCGTGCCCTCGGGCGTGACGCCGCCGCCGATCATCTCGGCTATCGATCCGGTGACGACGACGCTGGGCAGGTCGGGATCGAGCACGGCGTGGGCCCGCTTCATCGCGCCTTCGGTGCCTTCGCGGCCGAGCTGTTCCTCGGCCAGGCCGGTGACGACGATCGGCAACTCGTGCGGCGGCAGCGCGTCGGTGTAGTGCAGGACGCTGGTGACGGGCAGGTTCTCGCAGCCCACCGGGCCGTCGATGATCACCTGCAGGCCCTTGATGGCGGTGAAGACATACACCGCACCCCAGTACCCGCCCGCTCTGTCATGGTCGAGGACGAGGGACATCAGATCATCTCCTCGGCCTTGCGCTTCTTCATCAGCTTGATGACCTGGCGCCGCGTGTCGGCGCGGAACTCGGGGTGCTCCTGCGGCACGCCTTCCCAGACGCCGGCCTTGTCGCCGATGCCGGTGCCGCCGAAGAAGGCGCTCATGGTCTCAAAGCGCGCCTTGTTCGCGATCGCCGCGTTGACGACCACGGCCAGCGAGCCCGCGCCGGCCGGACCCATCAGCGGCCGCGCCGAGATCAGGTTCGTGAAGTACAGCGCCGGGATACGCGCCTGCTTGGCCGCCTGCACCACAGGCGTGGTGCCGATCGCCAGGTCGGGCCTGAACTCGTGCATCGCCGCCAGGTCCTGCTCGAGCGAGGCGCGGTACTGGACCTTCACGCCGCGCGCCTGGAGCCACTGCCGGTCGGCGTCGCTCCAGACCGTGCGCGGGCAGGCGGTGCCGACGTAGCGCAGGTCGGCGCCGCTGTCGACCAGCAGCCGCGCGACCAGCAACTCGGAGCCCTCGTAGCCCGACATCGTGATCCGGCCTTTGATCGGCATGCGCGCGAGCGCGCCCTTGATCGCCGGCAGCATGCGGTTCTTCACCGCGTCGATCTGCGCCTGCGCGACGTTGGCTGCGCTGCCGATCGCCTGCAGCCAGGCCTCGGTGCCCTCGTGGCCGACAGGCGCCGAGCCGACGATGGTGCGGCCGGCGGTCTCGAACTCGCGGATGCTGGCGCAGTAGAAGGGGTGGATCGCGGCGACGACCTGGCTGTCCAGCGCTGCATACAGCTCGCGCCACTCGCGCGTCGGCACGACCGGGCCGGCGGCCAGGCCCATCGGTTCGAGCATGGCGCCGATCACCATCGGGTCGGCCGGGAACATCTCGCCCAGCATCGTCACCGTGGGCTTGCTGGCGCGGCCGTTGCGTGGTGCGGCCACCGGCCCGGCCTCGGCTTCGCTGCGGGCATACCTGAGCATCGCGCCGGCGAGCACGTCCTTGGCCTCGGCATGCGTGGGCACGCCGAAGCCGGGCACGTCGATGCCGATGATGCGTACGCCGTTGATCTCTTTGGGCAGCAGCTGCAGCGGCACGCCGCTGGCGGTGGGCACGCAAAGGTTGATGATGACGATGGCGTCGTACAGCGCCGGGTCGGCCTGCTTGTAGACGGCCTCGCGGATGTCCTCGAACAGCTTGCCGGTGACGAGTGATTCGCTGTTGAAGGGCACGTAGCCGACGCTGCGCTTGGCGCCATAGAAATGCGAGGTGAAGGTCAGGCCGTAGACGCAGCAGGCCGAGCCCGACAGGATCGTCATCGTGCGGCGCATGCGCAGCCCCACGCGCAGCGAGCCGAAGGCCGGGCACATGCTCTGCGGCTGGTCGTGCGGGCCCTTGGGGTAGTCGGCGGCGTACTGCTGCAGCAACTCGGTCTTGCCTGCCGATTTGGCGGCGGCAAGCAGCGTGTCCTTGCCGGAGTGACAGCCCAGGCCGTCGCCACCGGAGGGCGGCGTCGCATCGAGCGGCCGCCGCGGATCCGGCTCTGCCGGCCCGCTGGGGGCGTCCCCTTGGGGGGGGACGCCGAAGGCGTTGCGGGGGGGGGCCATCACGCGGCGTCGTAGATGACTTCGAGCGTCGGCTTGACGAGCTCGTTCTTGCCGACCATGTCGAACAGCGTCGCCGGCTCCATCTTGAAGTCGCGACCCGTCGACTCGGCCGAGAACAGGCCCAGCAACTGGTCCTGCGTCTGCGGCTTCGGACGCACCGGCGGCGAGAGGGCGACGTTGGTGGCCAGTTCCTCGAACAGCGGCGCCCACTGTGTGCCGGGGCGACCGATGATCTCGTAGCTCGCGCTCTTGCGCCGGATGTCCTCGTGTGCCGGGATCGCGGCGAGCACCGGGATGCCGGCGTTCCTCGCGAAGGCCGCGGCCTCGCCGGTGCCATCGTCCTTGTTGATCACCATGCCGGCAACGCCGACGTTGCCGCCGAGCTTGCGGAAGTACTCGACCGCACTGCAGACGTTATTGGCCACGTACAGGCTCTGCAGGTCGTTGCTGCCGACGACGATCACCTTCTGGCACATGTCGCGCGCGATCGGCAGGCCGAAGCCGCCGCAGACCACGTCGCCCAGGAAGTCGAGCAGCACGTAGTCGAAGCCCCAGTCGTGGAAGCCGAGCTTCTCCAGCGTCTCGAAGCCGTGGATGATCCCGCGCCCGCCGCAGCCGCGGCCGACCTCGGGCCCGCCGAGCTCCATCGCGTACACGCCATCGCGCTTGAAGCAGACGTCGCCGATCTGCACCGCCTCGCCGGCCAGCTTTTTCTTGCCGCTGGTTTCGATGATCGTGGGGCAGGCCTTGCCGCCGAAGAGCAGGCTGGTGGTGTCGCTCTTCGGGTCGCAGCCGATGAGCAGCACCTTCTTGCCCTGCTGCGCCATCATGTAGCTGAGGTTGGCCAGCGTGAAGCTCTTGCCGATGCCGCCCTTGCCGTAGATCGCGATGATCTGCGTGTCCTTGGTCGCTGGCGCGGTCGAGACCGGATCGGGTTCGACTGCGGCCTCGGCCTTCAGCCGTTCGTCGCGCATGAAGATCACCGGGGCAGCAGTGCCGGGCTTGGCTGGGTTCATTGACAACTTCTCCAGTCGAGGACCATCTTCAAACAGGCGCTGTCGCCGAAGGCGGTGCGGTAGGCCGCCGGCGCGTCGGCGGCGTCGGCGTGGTGCGTGATCAGGTCGTCGAGCGGCAGCAGGCCACCCTCGACGATCTGCTTGACGGCCAGCATGTCGGGCCGCTTCCATTCGGCCGCGGCGCGGATCTGCGCCTCGCGCATGAAGGCCGGCGCGAACGCGAAGGCCAGCGGCTCGCTGTAGAAGCCCGCGAGCACGATCTCGCCGCCTGGCGCCAGGCGCTGCATCAGGGTGTCGAGGATCTTGCTGTCGCCGCTGACGTCGTAGATCGCGCGGTAGTCGCGGCGCGGGTCGTCCTCGGGCCGCAGCACCGTGTAGCCCATCGCGCCCTGGGCGCGCGTCGCATCCAGTTCCCACACCGTGGGCATCGGGTAGCCGCCGATCACGGTCAGCCGCGCGAGCAGGCGGCCGAGCACGCCATGGCCGACGATGAGGTCGGGCGGGACGATCGGGCTGCGGTGGCCAGCCCCCGACACCGCGTGGTAGGCCGTGGCGGCCAGCGCCATCAGCACCGCACCCTGCCCGAGCGAGTCGGCGAGGCTGAAGACGCGCGAGCCGGGCACCACCAGCTTCGACGCCGCGCCGCCGAACAGCCCACGCACCGGGCCGAAGCAGCGGGCGCCGGGGACGAACACGCGCTGACCGACCTCGAAGCCGGACTCTTCGCCGGCGGCGACGACGCGACCCACCGATTCGTAGCCCGGCACCAGCGGGTAACCCATGCCGGGAAACTGCGGCATGCGGCCGGTCCACAGCAGCCGTTCGGTGCCGGTGCTGATGCCGCTCCACTCGAGATCGACGACCAGGTCTGCCGGCCCGGCCGGCTCGAGGTCGAGCTGCGACAAGGCCAGGTGTTCGGGACGCTCGAGAACGACGGCGGTCGTCTTCATGGCCGGCCTCCAGCACCGGTCCCCGGCTGGTCGGCGCGTGCGGAATACAGGATGGGAAAGCGCATGGTTCGTCCGGGGTCGAGTGTCATCTTACGCAGACATAAAGAGGTGTCAAGCATGGTTTACGCACCCTCCGATCACGGCCGCCGGTCAACGCCCCCGCGAAGCACGGACGCCCCCCGGTCATGTCCCGGCGGTCCGCTGCGCAGTGCACGCAGGATCCTTGTCTGCAGCGGCAGGTGCGTGCGCAGCGGCCGCACCTGGGCGAAGCCGGCCTCGTGCAGCAACTCGCCCAGGCGCGCGGCGGTGCGCGGCTGTCCGCGCCCCATCGCCAGCAGGTAGAGGCCGAAATACGCGCCTCCCATCGGCTCGGCGCCGGCGGTGTCGGCCATCGGCTCGGCCAGCAGCAGCACGCCCCCGGTCGGCAGCGCGTCGAAGGCGGCGCGCAGCAGGGCGAGCGCGGTCGCGTCGTCGTGGTCGTGGACCACGCGCACCAGCGTGATGAGATCGGCGCCGCGCGGCAGCGGCGTCGTCCGGAAGTCACCGCCATGGGTGCTGGCGCGGTTGGCCAGCCCGGCCTGCGCCAGACGCCGCTCGGCGCGCTCGGCCACCGCGGGCAGGTCGAACAGCATCAGGCGCAGGTCGGGTGCCCGTTCGGCGGCACGGACCAGGAAGAGGCCTTCGCCGCCGCCGACATCGAGCAGGCAACGGTGCTGCGCGACGCGGTAGGCGCCCAGGATCTCGTCGGCCACCAGCGGCTGCGAGGCTGACATCAGCGTCGAGTACGCCGCCACGCTGGGCGCACTCAGGCTGCCCGGCGACTCGCAGGTGGCGTAGGGCCAGTAGCGTGCCAGCGCGCCCTCGCGCCGTTGCGTCGCCGGGTCGGCGCGCAGCAGCGCCAGCGGGTCGCGCAGATCGGCGTAGAGCGCGGCGTGATGCTCGACCATCGCTGCGATCGCCTCGTTGCCCGCCATCGGCGCACCCAGGTCTCCCAGGCCCCAGCGACCGCCGCCGCGGCGCTGCAGCAGCCGCAGCGACGCGGCCGCTTCGAGCAGGCGCAGCATCGCGTCCTCGCCCAGGCCATGCCGCACTGCCAACGCGGCCGCGGTCTGCGGCGCTTCGGCCAGGGTGTCGAACAGGCGCAGCCTGACGCAGGCGAGCAGGACCTGCGAGTACACAAAGCCGGCGACGAGGTCGAACAGCTCGCGCGCACGCCGGCGCGCCAGCGGGCGGGTGAGCACGAAGGCCGCGGCCCCATGGCGGAAGCGCGGACTGGCCAGCAGCCGGTCGCGCAGCAGCCACCAGCGCTCGCGCCAGCTTAAGCGCGGCCCGTCGGCGGTGGCCGGTGTGTCCATCGCAGCGGCGGCCGGAAGCCCGGCCTTGCCAGGCCCGGTCACTGGACCACCCTGCGCGCTGCGCGCTGCGGTGTGAGCGCTCGGCAGCGGCCCGGCGCAGTCACGGGACGATCCTCCGCGCGGCGCACTGCGGCGATGAGCGCTTGGCAGTGGCCCGGCGCGCTCATGCCGCGATGCGCGCGATCTCGGCGGTGATCCTGTGCGGCAGCAGCCTGTCGGCCTCGGCGCGCACGAGCGCGCGCAGGGCCCCGGCGCCTGCGCAATCGGGGATCGCGGCGATGGCGCGCGACAGCAGGGCGTGAAAGTGGGTCATCGCGCCTTGCAGGCCTAGGTTGGCGGCGGCGCTCGGCCGGCACAGCGCCACGTCCTGGCCGACCGGTTTGCCCAGGGTGTCAGGATCGCTGGCGACATCGCGGATGTCGTCGGCCACCTGGTAGGCCTCGCCAAGCCATTGGCCGAAGTCGCGCCAGGCCGCGCCATGCTGGCCGGCAGCCTCGGCGCCGACCTCCGTGGCGGCGGCGAACAGCGAGCCGGTCTTGGCGCGCTGGTACTCGGCCAGCGTCACGCGCGGCTCGCATTCCCAGGCCTGTCCGGCCACGATGCCCAGCGGCATGCCGACGCTGCGCGCGACGATGCCCAGCAGCGGCGCGAGCCGTTGCGGCGCATGCGCGGCCGCGGCGGCCAGGCTCTGGAATGCAAGCACGATCAGGGCGTCGCCGGCGAGTACGGCCAGCCGCTCGCCGAAGGCGACGTGCACGGTCTCGACGCCGCGGCGCGTGATCGCGGCGTCGAAGCAGGGCAGGTCGTCGTGGACCAGCGACGCGCAGTGCAGCAACTCGATCGAGGCCGCGGCAGCGTCGGCGAGGCCGGGGTCGGCATCGCCACAGGCCCGCGCCACGGCCAGCGCCAGCTTCGGCCGGACGCGCGCGCCGCCGGGGAAGACGGCGTGGCGGATGGCCGCCGCCAGCCGCGGCGGACAGCCAGGCACCTCGCCCGCGGCCACCGCGCGCCGCAGCGCAAGTTCGATCCGGCTGGTTGAGTCCATGCCCTGCTCCTCGTGATGCCGCTTGCGGCTGCGTATGCCTGGGAGTAACGCGTAGTTGTCGTCAACAACTGTCAATTAGAATAGACACATGCGTCGTCAACGTCAACGAGCACAAGCCGCAGGGTCGCCGTGATGGCACGCCAGCAGGTCGTCGTCGTCGGTGCCGGGGTCGGCGGTCTGGTCGCGGCGCTCGAGCTCGCCGCTCAGGGGCTGGAGGTGACCATCGTCGAGCGCGCCGTGAGCCCCGGTGGCAAGATGCGCCAGGTGCTCGCGGGCGGCCGGGCGATGGACGCCGGGCCGACGGTCTTCACGATGCGCTGGGTGTTCGAGGAGCTCTTCGCCGCCGTCGGCGAACGGCTGGACGAACATCTGGCGCTGCAGCCGCTGCAGGTGCTGGCGCGCCATGCCTGGGGGCCGAGCGAGCGCCTCGACCTGCATGCCGACCTCGAGCGCACGGTGGCCGCGATCGCCGCGTTCAGCGGCGCGGCCGAGGCCGATCGATACCGCCGCTTCAGCCGCCGCGCCGAAGGCATCTACCGCACGCTGGAGCGCCCGTTCCTGCGCGCCAGCCGGCCGAACGCGCTGTCGCTCGCGTGGCGCGCCGGCTGGCGCGGTCTGCCCGGCCTGCTGCGCATCTCGCCGCTGGCCACGATGTGGGGCGAGCTGGCGCGCGAGTTCAGGGATCCGCGGCTGGCGCAGCTCTTTGCGCGCTACGCCACCTACTGCGGCTCGTCGCCCTTCCAAGCGCCGGCCACGCTGATGCTGGTGGCCCATGTCGAACGCGAGGGCGTCTGGTCGGTGCAGGGCGGCATGCACGCGCTGGCGCGGTGCCTGGCCGGCATGGCCCGGCGGCGCGGGGCGCGACTGCAGTTGGGTGTCGGCGTGGCCGAGGTCGTCGTGCATCAGGGCCGGGCACGCGGCGTCGTGCTCGACGACGGCGAACGCATCGACGCCGACGCGGTGGTCTTCAGCGGCGACGCGCAGGCGCTGGCCGGCGGTCGCCTGGGTCATGCCGCACGCCCCGCCGTCAGGCCGCGGCCGCGCAGCGCGCGGTCGCTGTCGGCGCTGACGTGGAACCTGTGCGCGCCGGCGGCGGGCTTCCCGCTGCTGCGCCACAACGTCTTCTTCTCTTCCGACTACGCGGCCGAGTTCGACGACCTTCTCGCGCGCCGCCGCGTGCCACGCGAACCCACGGTCTATGTCTGCGCGCAGGACCGCCACGACAGCGCCGAGGGCCTGGACGCCCACGCCGAGCGGCTGTTGGTGCTGGTCAATGCCCCGCCCGACGGCGACGCCGGCCGTCTCGAGACGAAGGAGTTGAGGTCATGTCAGGAGCGAAGCTGGTCGGTTCTGCAGCGCTGCGGGTTGACGATCGAGGCGCCGGCGGTGAGCGCGGTGACGACCCAGCCGGCGGATTTCGAACGGATGTTCCCGGCCACGGGCGGGGCGCTGTACGGTCCGGCCAGCCACGGCTGGCTGGCGAGCTTCCAGCGCCCGGCCTCGCGCAGTCGCGTGCCCGGCCTCTACCTGGCCGGGGGCAGCACGCACCCGGGGCCGGGCGTGCCGATGGCGGCGCTGTCGGGGCGCATGGCGGCAGCGAGCCTGCTGGCGGACTTGCCGCGGCGGCGCGCTTCGACGCCGCCGTGGCCGACGGCGGCTACGCCTGGTGGTACCTCGACGCCTTGAGCGACTGCGGCGAGCACGCGTTGACCGTGATTGCCTTCGTCGGCAGCGTGTTCTCGCCCTTCTATGCCCGCGCACGGTGCAGGCGTGGCGGGCGCGCCGAAGCCGACGGCCATTGCGCGCTCAACGTGGCGCTGTACAACAAGCGCGGGGGCGGCGCCTGGGCGATGACCGAGCATCGGCGCGCCGACGTGCGGCGCAGCGCCGTCGAGTTCCAGCTCGGCGCCAGCCGCCTGGCCTGGCAGGCAGACGCACTGCGCGTCGACGTCGATGAGCGCACTGCGCCCAGGCGCCGGGCGCTGCGCGGAAGGCTGCGGGTGCAGCCCGAGGCGCTGGTCGATCGCAGCTACGTGCTCGATGCCGCCGGGCGCCACCGCTGGCGGCCGATCGCCCCCTGCGCGCGCATCGAGGTCG
This sequence comes from Betaproteobacteria bacterium, assembly GCA_037443665.1. Classification (GTDB taxonomy): domain Bacteria; phylum Pseudomonadota; class Gammaproteobacteria; order Burkholderiales; family Burkholderiaceae_C; genus Rubrivivax. The sequence goes on along the minus strand of JBBINW010000055.1, from coordinate 6,081 downwards.
CTTTCAGCCGCCCGGCATTGCGCTGGCAGGGCAGCGCCTACCTCGACTCGAACACCGGCGAGCGCCCGATGGAAGACGATTTCGTGCGCTGGGACTGGCTGCGTGCGCCGCTGGCCGGCGGCCGCACCGCCGTGCTCTACGACGGCCAGCGCCGCGACGGCACGCCGTTCTCGATCGCCCAGGCCTTCGACGTCCAGGGCCGCATCACGCCCTTCGCGTCGCCGCCACCGGTGGCGCTGCCGGCGTCGCGCTGGGGCGTGGCGCGCACCGCGCGCTGCGACGCGGGCGCCGGTGCCCGCACCGTGCAGGCGCTGGAGGACGGCCCGTTCTACGCCCGCGGCCTGCTCGCCACCCGGCTGGCCGGCGAGGACGTGATGGCCGTGCACGAGAGCCTGTCGCTGGACCGTTTTCGTGCCCGCTGGGTGCAGATGCTGCTGCCGTTCCGCATGCGCCGGATCGGCTCCTGGCTGCCCTTGGCCTGAATCCGCAGGAGGTCTTCGATGAACGTGATCGCCCTCGGCCTGAACCACCATACGGCGCCGCTGGACCTGCGTGGCCGCCTGGCCTTCGTTCCCTAGCAGATCTGCGCCGCGCTGGCCAGCCTGCGCGATCGGTTGGCCCGCGCCGCACCCGAAGCGGCCCTGCTGTCCACCTGCAACCGCACCGAGCTGTACCTCGTCGGCGAGGCGGCGCCGGCCGATCTGGTGCCGCCGGCGATCGATTGGCTGGTGGCGCAGGGCGGGGTCGATCGCGCGCAACTCCACGCCCACACCTACGTCGCCGAGGACACGGCAGCTGCCAGGCATGTGTTCCGCGTCGCGTCGGGGCTGGACTCGATGGTCCTGGGCGAGCCGCAGATCCTGGGCCAGATGAAGCGCGCCGCGCGCGAGGCCGAGGCCGCCGGCGCGCTGGGCAGCACGCTGCACCAGCTGTTCCAGCGCTCGTTCACGGTGGCCAAGGAGGTCCGCACGCGGACCGAGATCGGCAGCCACTCGGTGAGCATGGCCGCGGCCGCGGTGAGGCTGGCGGCGCAGCTGTTCGAGGACCTCGGCGAGCTCAGCGTGCTGTTCGTCGGCGCCGGAGAGATGATCGAACTGGCGGCGACGCACTTCGCCGCCCGCCAGCCGCGCGCGATCACGTTGGCCAATCGCCGCATCGAGCGCGCCCAGGCGCTGGCTCGGAGGCTGGGTGCGCACACCCTGGCACTGGCCGAGCTGCCGCGGCGGCTGCACGACTTCGACGTCGTGGTCTCGTGCACCGCCAGTGCCTTGCCGCTGATCGGGCTGGGCGCGGTCGAGCGCGCGCTGAAGGCCCGGCGGCGGCGGCCGATGCTGCTCGTCGATCTGGCGGTGCCGCGCGACATCGAGCCCGAGGTCGCGGGCCTGGCCGATGCCTACCTCTACACGGTCGACGACCTGGCCGCGCTGGTGCAGTCCGCCGGCGAGCGCCGGCGCGCGGTGGTCCAGCAGGCCGAGGCCATCGTCGACGCCGGCGTGCAGGGCTTTGCCCACTGGTGCGAGCAGCGCCGGAGCGTGCCGCTGATCCAGGCCCTGCAGCATCAGGCCGAGGACTGGAGCCGCGCCGAGGTGCAGCGCGCGCTGCGCCGCATGGCACGCGGCGAGAGCCTGGAGGCCGCGCTGCAGGCGCTGGCCGGCGGCCTCGCGCACAAGATGCTGCACGGTGCGATGCGCGAACTGCACCAGTCCGACGAAGCGAGGCGCGACGCGGCCGCGCAGGCCGTCACGCGCCTGTTCCTGCGCCCCGCGCGCAGCGAGACGGCGCACTCAGGTCAGGCGCGTGCGGGCGCGTGAGCCGGGTGTGGGGCCTGCGCACCGCGGCGGCGCTGGGTCGCAGGCGAGTCGCCGTCCGGCGCCCAGGCATGGCGGGCCAGCGTACGAAGACGACGCGGGGCGTTCGAACCGAGCTCGGCGTCGCGTCCGGACCGCGCGATCGCTCAACCCGCACGCATGACCGGCGCCGGGGCGACTCAGGGCGCGTCCCGGACCGCGACCGCGCCGTGCTCGGACACCTTGGCCTCGGCATGCCCGTTGCCGCCGCGCCCGGCCTCGTGGCGCGCGTCTTCGTCGGCGGCACGGTTCGCGCGCCTGAGCGCGACGAGTTCGCGCACCGCCCAGGCCAGCACGAGGCCGAACACGATAGCGAGCTCGAGCAGCCCCGCCCACCGGTTTGGCATCTCGTCCCGGCGCGGGGTCAGTCGGCGCCGGCGCCGACTGACAGCGGCAGCGGATCCTGGCTGTCGCGGCGTTCGAGCTGCTCGAAGAGTTCGAGCGTCCGCAGCAGGCGCTGATAGGTGGTGACCGTCGGTGCCGGCCGGGCCGGCGTCGCGGCCACCGCTCGCAGCAGGTATTCGGCGGTCGGCAGCGCTGGTTGTGCGGTGTCGCCACGCGCGGGCGCCAGCATCAGCATCGAGCGCGCGAGCTGTCGTGTCTTCGTGCCCCGCCCGACGACCGCGCGCTGCGAAACGGAGTCGAAGCCGCGCCGCGCGACCTCGCGGCCGATCTCGGCATAGAGAAACCGCGCCGCGTTGATGCCCGGCCGGCACGCCAGCGGCAGCATCGCCACGCCGGCATCGACGCGGTCGTACAGGGCCTCGGCGTGCGCCAGCAGGCGTCGGATGACGGCGGCCAGCGCCGGCGTGAACCGGGGCCGCGCGAGCCATTCCTCGGCTTCGATGCCGGCCTCGCGCAGCCAGGCCAGCGGCAGGTACAGGCGGCCGGCGCGCGCGTCTTCGCCGACGTCACGGGCGATGTTCGACAACTGCATCGCCACGCCCAGATCGCAGGCGCGCGCCAGGGCCTGCGGGCTGCGTACGCCCATCAGCAGCGACATCATCGCGCCGACCGTGCCGGCCACGCGGGTGGCGTAGGCGTGCAGGTCGTCGATGCTGTCGTAGCGCAGGCGCCGGCTGTCCCACTCGAAGCCCTCGATCAGCGCGTCGAGCAGGGTGCGCGGGACCGCGAAGCGCTCGACTACATGAGCGAGCGCGCGGTCGGCGGCGCCGGTCTCGGGCCGGCCGGCGTAGAGGCGATCCAGGCGCTGGCGCAGGCGCGCCACCGCAGCGCCGGCGTCGGCGCCGAGATCGACCGCGTCGTCGGCCTCGCGGCAGAACGCATACAGCGCACACGCCGGTTCGCGCACCGTGGGCGGCAGCAGGTACGAGGCTGCCAGGAAGGTGCGCGACCCGTCGCGCAGCAGCGCGCGGCAGGCGTCCATGTCGCGCGCGAAGACCGATCGCGCTTGCGGAAACCGCGCGCCGTGCGCCGCCGGCGACTCAGACGAGGGCCTGGCCATGCGGCACCACGGTGTCGAGGATGCGCGCCGACGAGAGCACGCCGGGCAGGCCGGCACCCGGGTGGGTGCCGGCGCCGACGAGGTACAGCCGATCGACTTCCTCGCTGCGGTTGTGCGGCCGGAACCAGGCGCTCTGCAGCAGCTGCGGCTCAAGGCCGAAGGCCGCGCCGCGGAACGATGACAGGCGGTCCTGGAAGTCCTGCGGCGTCAGGCAATGCGAGGTCACGACCTCCCGGGCCAGCCCCGGCAGCAGCGTCTCCGTCAGGCGCTGCTCGAGGCGGCGCCGATAGACCTCGGCTGTCTGCGACCAGTCGGTCCCGCTCTGCAGGTGCGGTACTGGCGAGAGCACGTAGAACGCGTCGCAGCCGGGGGGCGCGAGCGACGGGTCGGTCGCGGTGGGCCGGTGCAGGTACAGGCTGAAGTCGTCGGCCAGGTGCTTGCGGTCGAAGATGTCGCTCAGCAGTTCGCGATAGCGCGGCCCGAGCAGGATCGTGTGGTGGGCCACGTCCTCGAAGCGGCGACGGGTGCCGAAGTACCAGACGAACAGGCTCATCGAATAGCGTGCGCGCTCGATCTTCGCATCGGTCCAGCGCTTGCGGTAACGGGCCGGCAGCAGGTGCTTGTAGGTCCACGCCGAATCGCAGTTGGAGACCACCACGTCAGCCGGAATGGTGCGCCCGTCGGCCATGCGGACGCCGGTGGCGGTGCCGCCGGCCACGGTGATCTCCTGCACCGTCTGACCACAGCGCACGGTGCCGCCCTGGCCCTCGATGAGGTCGACCAGCCCCGACACCAGCCGGCCCGTGCCGCCGATCGCGAAGTGCACGCCCCAGCGCCGCTCGAGATGGGCGATCAGGCAGTAGACCGAGGTCGTCGTGAAGGGGTTTCCTCCCACGAGCAACGACTGGAAGGTCAGCAGCACGCGCAGGCGCGGGTCGCGCACGTGGCGGCTGGCCAGTCCATAGACCGTGCGCCATCCCTGCAGGCGCGCCAGGTCGGGCACGCATCGCAGCATGTCACCGACCTTGTCGAACGGCACGTGACCGAGCTGCTCGAAGCCGACCTCGAAGATCGACCTGCTGACCTCCAGGAAGCGCTCGTAGCCCGCCACGTCGCCGGGCGAGATGCGGCCGATTTCCTGCCGCATGAACGCCGGGTCGCCGTTGTAGTCGATCACCGTGCCGTCGTCGAAGCGCACGCGATAGAAGGGCGAGACGGGGACCAGCTGCACGTCGTCCGCCATGCGCCGGCCGGCCAGCGCCCAGAGCTCCTCGAACAGGAACGGCGCGGTGATGACGGTCGGCCCGGCATCGAAGGTGAAGCCGTCCTGGCGATAGACATAGGCGCGCCCGCCGGGGGCGTCGAGCTGCTCGAGCACGCTGACGCGATAACCGCGCGCGCCCAGCCGCACCGCAGCCGCCAGACCGCCGAAACCGCTGCCGATGACGACCGCATGGGGCCGCCGGTCGCCGCTCGCCGCGCGCCCTGCCACCGGGTCACGCAAGGCCGGCTGCGATGCGGCCAGAGGAGTCCGAAGTGTCAACACGATGTACATCGTAGAGATGTCAATCGAAAATGACAACCGGATCGACCCTTGCCCGGCACGCGGCGGCTACTGCCGACGCGTCAGGTGGCTTGCGACTCGGCCGCGGTGGCTATGAGCCCGGCCGTGGCGGCGATGTGCTCGATGGCGGCGCTGACACGGGCCGGTTGCTCCTCGTGCGCGAGATGGCCCAGGCCGGGCAGGACGGTGATGCTGGCTTTCGGCACCAGGGCCTGGACCTGCCTTGCCTGTGCCGGCGGCACGGTGCGGTCGGCGTCGCCCACCAGCAGGTACAACGGCGTGACCAGGCGCGGCAGCGCTGTGGCCAGCGCCGGCAGGTCCCATTGCGCCATCATCCCCAGCGTGCCGGCCACGTGCGCGGGGTCGGCGACGAGACGGCGGTACAGCGCCTGGCCCTCCGCGTCGATCGTCGAACCCGTGCTCTCGAGCAGGCGGCGCAGCACTGCCGGGTCGGCCGCGCGCCACGAGAACAGGCGCGGCACGAAGGGGTTCAGCGCCAGCAGCTTGGCCAAGGGCGAGAAGACCTGGCCCGCCAGCCCGTGCAGCGGCAGCAGCGCGCCGTTCAGGCTGACCAGCGCCCGCGGCGCGATGTGGCCGTCCAGCGCCATGCGCACCGCGATCGCGGCGCCAGCCGAGTGCCCGACGACCAGCATCGGCGCGAAGTCCAGCTGGCGCAGCAACTCGCCAAGCGCGCTTGCCATGCCCGGCAGGCTCAGGCCCGACGGCCCGGGTGTCTCGGTGAAGGCATGGCCCGGCAGGTCGACTGCGAGGGTGTCGAAGCGCCGCGCCAGCCGCCCCAGCAGGGCACGCCAGGAGTGCGTCGACGCGCCGGTGCCGTGCAGCAGCAGCATCTTGGGCGCTCCGGCAGGCCCCATGCGCTGCAGGTGCCAGCGCAGGCCGGCGGCGCGCACGAACCGGCTGGCGTCGGCGTTGGGCCAGGGCGCGCCTTCGCCCCAGCGCAGCGGCTCAGCCACCGCGGGCTCGCGCCCCGTAGCGTGCGGAGCCGTCGTCTCCGGGCGCCCGGGGCAGGTCGCTCTGCAGCGCGCGCACGGCGCTCGTGAGCGCCCGCGCGCCGGCGTACGGCAGGGCGCTGTAGCGCGCCGCCATCTCGGCCGCCAGGCGCTGGGCGGCGGGCGCTGGTGTCGGCGATGTGTCGATCAGCAGGCTGGCCAGGCCGGCGCCGCGCAGGCGGCGGGCGGCGCGCA
>JBBINW010000054.1:0-34108 GCA_037443665.1 Betaproteobacteria bacterium | reverse complement strand
CGCGCTCGACCTCGACCCCGCTCTCGATCAGCGCGTTCAGCCGCGGCCGCTGCGGCGCGGCGGCGCGCCCGGCTTCGGCAAGCGCGGCCGCGTAGGGGATCAACAGGTGCATGCCTCGATTATCCGGGGCGGCACGCCAGGGCCCGCGCGCGGTGCGCGACGGCGTCGCGTGGCAGCGCGCCCGCCTCGGCATCGGCCGCCGCCGTGCGGCAGGGGGAGTGGTCTTGCGTTGAGGCCATGTCGGTGCTGCGACGTTTCCTGCGGACGCGCCAGACGGCGCCGCGCGCAGTCAGTCTAAGGTGCTCCAGCGTGACCCGGCGTGCTGGCCCGGCAGGACTTTTTCATCCGTGCAGCGACGCGGGACCCGGCCCTGCGCGCCCATGCACCGCGGGTCGGCCCGACGGCCGTGCGCCCGGCGTCGTCGGGCGCGCCCTCAGGCGCATGTGCTGGTGCCGGGTACGGTCGTGCACAGCCGTACGCTGAGGCTCGGGGCGGCCTGCGGCGACGGCTTCATGGCCCTGCTCGAATGGTGCCTGCCGAACAAGGGGGCGATCGCCGGCGCGCGCGGTAGCAGCTATGGGCGTCGGCGCGCTTCATCACGTCGGTCTGTGCCTGCGCCAGGTCCGGCGAACTGATCAGGGCCAGGATCGGGCCGCAGCGCACGGCGTCGCCGAGTCCGACCTTGAGTTCGACGAGCCGCCCTTTCAGCGGCGGCAGCACGGTGACCACCCGCGACGGATTGGCCTCGACCGTCGCCGGGGCCGACACGGCATGCGGGCCGGTGCGCGAACCGACGGCCGCGACCGCGATCTGCTTGCGCAGCCGCGAGTCGGCCGGGATGACGACCTTGCCGGCCTGCTGCAGCAGCAGCGGGGCGGGCTCGCCCCGTGCGGCCGACGCGCTCGCGGCGATCCAGCACAGGGGGCATGCGTGGACCCGGGCGCTCCCACGGTGTCGGGGCTGTTGCAAGCCGTGCTCCTTCTACTTGACGCAGCTGCGCACGATTTCGACGAGCTGGTCGACGGCGTCGGCGTCGAGTGCGTCTCGATGGGCGCTTCGGTCGATCAAGTGGCTGCGGAGATGGTCCTCCACGACATCGGAGAGCAGCCCGTTGATTGCTCCGCGGCTCGCGGTGATCCGGTGCATGACTTGTGCACAGCTCGCCTCGCCTTCGAGCGCTCGCTGAATAGCGTCGACCTGGCCGCGGATGCGCCGGACGCGGTTCAATGGCTTGTTCTGCTCGCGGATCGAATGGGTCATCGAGTACGTCGTAAATTGGGAAGGCGGGTTTCCCACCCCAACCTCGGTGTGTGACGGTCTCCTGAACCCCGACGGTGTGCTGCGCAAGGCCGCGATGGCGCCTGTCGATCAGCACGTTCTCTCCGCCCAGCTCGATCACGCGTGCCAGATCCGCCGTGGCGGTCACAGCCGCCGTCGCGAAGCCAGTCCATCGACGCAGCGAGCGCCGATCAGCGGGTGCGGCTTCGGGCCGATGGATCATCGGCGCCGCAGGCGACGTGGCAATACCACGCGTGGCCTTGAAGAGAAGGGCACGTCGCTCGCACGTCAGAATCGGCTTCATGCCGCATCACCATCACCGCGTCCTGCGTCTGCACGGCGCCACCAACTTCCGTGACCTGGGCGGGTATCCCGGGCATGCCGGGCGTGAGTTGCGCTGGCGCCGTCTGTTCCGCTCCGATCACCTCGGTGGCCTGACCGAGGCCGACAAGGCCGTGCTGGCGGAGTTGGGCCTGGCCCAGGCGCTCGATTTCCGCGGCGAGGCCGAGCGGGCCGCGGTGCCGTACGAACTGCCAGGCGTTGTACAGCATTCGCTGGCGATCGAGCCGACGGTGTTGCAGCGCATGCAAGGCATGGCCGGCGCCGGGCACCAGCTCACCGCGACGGCGGTTCGTGATCTGATGACGGACCTCTACCGCGCCTTCGTGAGCGACCAGGCCCACCGCTTTGCCGAACTGTTCGAACATCTGCTGCAGGCACAGGGGCCACTGGTGTTTCACTGCACTGCGGGCAAGGACCGAACGGGCTTCGCCGCTGCGCTGGTCCTGCTGGCGCTGGGTGTGCCACGGGATGTGGTGGTCCAGGACTACATGTTGTCCAACGTGGTCTTTCGCCCGCCGCCGCGCCAGCGAGACGCGTCGTCCGAAGCGCTGGCGGTGCTGTGGGGGGTTGAGCGGGGCTTCCTGGAAGCAGCACTGCAGGCCGTGGATGCCGACCATGGCGGCGTTGCGAGCTACCTCCAACAGCGCCTTGGACTGAGCTCTGCGGCACTGGATGCGTTGGCGGCGAAGTACCTTGTCGACGAGTGATCGGGTGCAACGGCGTCAGCGGCGCGAGCGGCGGAGGTAGCAGCGCACCGTCCGCCACCGGCTTGCGCGAACGCAACCCGTTGCAGCCGGTCAACCGCGCATGACCTTGACTCCGACCACTGCGGCTGCGGCCTTGGGTGTCCTGACTTGCCTATCTCGACGATAGGCAGAGCCGATAGCCGCCACAACGGTCGGTAGGTAGACTGGAAGCGTTGCGAAAGTGACCAGTGCTGTTCCTGATCTCGAAGCACATCCGCGCGGTGGGCTTTGCCGTCATGCCGTCATGTTCGCGAATGACAGTCAACGCGAGCACGAACGGAGATCGACATGGACGCAAGGAAGCAGGATACGGCCGGGAAATGCCCGGTGATGCACGGTGGTGCCACGTCGGCCGGCATGTCGAACATGGAGTGGTGGCCGAAGGCGCTGAACCTCGACATCCTGCATCAGCACGACACCAAGAGCGACCCGATGGGGAAGGGCTTCGACTATCGAAAGGAGCTCGAGAAGCTCGACGTCACGGCGCTCAAGAGGGACCTCCGCGCACTGATGACCGACAGCCAGGATTGGTGGCCGGCGGACTGGGGCCATTACGGCGGAATGATGATCCGCATGGCGTGGCACTCGGCGGGCACCTACCGCATCGCCGACGGCCGTGGCGGCGGCGGCAGGGGCAATCAGCGTTTTGCGCCCATCAACTCCTGGCCCGACAACGTGAACCTGGACAAGGCACGTCGTCTGCTGTGGCCGATAAAGAAGAAATACGGCAACCAGATCAGCTGGGCCGACCTGATCATCCTAGCCGGCACCATTGCCTACGAGTCGATGGGCCTGAAGACCTTTGGATTCGCGTTCGGCCGCGAGGACATCTGGCATCCCGAGAAGGACACCTATTGGGGCGCGGAAACGGAATGGCTGGCTCCCAGCGGCAGCGCCAACAGCCGCTACTCCGGCGAGCGCGACCTGGAAAACCCGCTGGCCGCTGTGATGATGGGGCTGATCTACGTCAACCCGGAAGGCGTGGACGGCAAGCCCGATCCGCTCAAGACCGCCCGCGACGTGCGCGTGACCTTCGCCCGCATGGCGATGAACGACGAGGAAACGGTCGCCCTGACCGCCGGTGGCCACACGGTCGGCAAGTGCCACGGCAATGGCGACGCCAAGCTGCTGGGGCCGAACCCCGAAGCTGCCGACGTCGACGACCAGGGCCTGGGTTGGATCAACAAGACCCAGCGCGGCCTTGGCCGTAACACGGTGACCAGCGGTATCGAAGGCGCCTGGACCACCCATCCCACGAAGTGGGATGGCGGCTATTTCGACATGCTGCTCAACCACGAATGGGAGCTGAGGAAGAGTCCGGCCGGCGCGTGGCAGTGGGAGCCCGTCAGCATCAAGGAAGAAGACAGGCCTGTCGATGTCGAGGACCCGTCGATCCGCTACAACCCGATCATGACCGATGCCGACATGGCCATGAAGATGGACCCGGAGTATCGGAAGATCGCGGAGCGCTTGCACAAGGATCCGGCCTACTTCTCAGCGGTGTTCGCGCGCGCCTGGTTCAAGTTGACCCACCGCGACATGGGTCCGAAGGCGCGCTACATCGGCCCGGACGTGCCCAAGGAAGACCTGATCTGGCAGGACCCGGTGCCCGCGGGCCGCAGGGACTACGACGTCGCCGCGGTCAAGGCGAAGATCGCGGCCAGCGGCCTGAGCATCGGCGAGATGGTGGCCACGGCCTGGGACAGCGCCCGCACCTTCCGTGGTTCGGACAAGCGCGGCGGTGCCAACGGCGCGCGCACCCGTCTGGCCCCACAGAAAGACTGGGAAGGCAACGAGCCGGCCCGTCTGGCCAAGGTGCTGGATGTGCTGGGAGGCATAGCGGCGAAGACCGGGGCGAGCGTGGCTGACCTGATCGTGCTGGCTGGCAACGTCGGCGTCGAGCAGGCGGCCAAGGCCGCGGGCTTCGACGTCACCGTGCCGTTCGCGCCGGGTCGTGGCGATGCCACCGCAGAGATGACCGACGCCGAGTCGTTCGAGGTGCTGGAGCCGCAGGCCGATGGCTACCGCAACTGGCTCAAGAAGGACTATGTCGTCAGTGCCGAAGAACTGATGCTCGACCGCACGCAGCTGATGGGTCTGACCGCGCCCGAGATGACGGTGCTGGTGGGTGGCATGCGCGTTCTGGGCACCAACCACGGCGGCACCAAGCACGGCGTGCTGACCGATCGCGTCGGCGTTCTGACCAACGACTTCTTCGTCAATCTGATGGACATGGCCTACACCTGGAGGCCGGCCGGCAACAACCTGTACGAAATCCGGGACCGCAAGACCGGCACCGTCAAGTGGACCGCGACCCGGGTGGATCTCGTCTTCGGATCCAACTCGATCCTTCGCGCCTACGCCGAAGTCTACGCGCAGGACGACAGCCGGGAGAAGTTCGTGCAGGACTTCGTGGCCGCATGGACGAAGGTCATGAACGCCGATCGGTTCGATCTGGCCTGACACTGAGCACACGTTCGCGCGGCGCGCGTTGTCGCGGCGTGCGGAAGTCCGAGGCTCCCGGGAATTCGCGCGGGAGCCACAACGCCGGTCCTTGACCGAGCGCAACGGATCGCCGTATGCGCCGGGTTACCTTGCCTCTGGATGGTGGCCGGGCGAAGCCTGGCACGCACTGGATGCACGAGTGGCAGACGCCGAGACATGTCCTTCATCAGCCTGCGCAAGGTCTGCAAGCGCTTCGGGCAGACCACCGTTCTTCGCGACATCGACCTGGAAGTCGGCGACGGCGAGTTCGTGGTCATGGTGGGGCCTTCGGGCTGCGGCAAGTCGACGCTGTTGAACTGCGTCGCGGGGCTGGAGAGCATCAGCAGCGGCGAGGTCTGGATCGGTGGCCGGCTGGTCAACGAGGTGCCGCCGAAGGACCGCAACATCGCGATGGTCTTCCAGGCTTACGCGCTGTACCCCAACATGAACGTGCGCGAGAACATCGTCTTCGGTCTGGAGATGCGCAACGTTCCCAAGGACGAGCAGGCTGCCGCGCTGGAGCGCGTGGCGGCATTGCTGCAGATCGGCCATCTGCTCGACCGCAAGCCGGCGCAGCTCTCCGGCGGACAGCGCCAGCGCGTGGCGATGGGGCGCGCGATGGTGCGCGAGCCGGCGCTGTTCCTCTTTGACGAGCCGCTGTCCAACCTCGATGCGAAGCTGCGCGTCCAGATGCGCGCCGAGCTCAAGGCGCTGCACCTGCGATTGCGACAGACGGTGCTGTACGTGACGCACGACCAGGTAGAGGCGATGACGCTGGCCGATCGGATCGTCGTCATGAACGAAGGGCGCATCGAGCAGGTGGGCACGCCGATGGAGCTGTACGACCGCCCGGTCAACGTGTTCGTCGCCGGCTTCATCGGTTCACCGGCGATGAACTTCATCGTCGGCCACGCTCACGCCGGGCCCGGCGCAGCCGACTGGTCGCTCGTTGCGGCGGATGGCGCGGCGTTCCCGCTGCCGCCGGGCCTGCACCTCGGCGAGGGCCAGGCGGTGACGCTCGGCGTCCGGCCGGAACACCTTGCGCTGGCGGCCGACAGCCCGGTGCAGCTGAGGGTGGACATCGTCGAGCCGAACGGCGATGAGACCCATCTGTACGGCAAGGTCGGCCAGGATCTGGTCGGCGTGCGACTGCACGAGCGGACCGCCATTGCGCCTGGACAGCGCATACCGCTGGCTTGGCCGCTGGCTCGCCTGCACGTGTTCGACACGGAGAGCGGGCGTCGTCTTCCAGCGTTGCCGCCGGCCTGGGGCAGCAAGCCCGGGCGCAGCAACGAAGCGATGGTGGCGGGTCAACCGCCAATGCCGGCAAAGTAGGCGCCGATCCCGCGCAGCGTGCGCAGGCGCGGCACGTCCGCTTCGGGGATCGCTGCACCGGTCTTCTGGTGCAGGCCGATGATGAAGTTCTGCAAGTCCATCGAATCGAGGTCCAGCGCGTCGCGCAGGTCCTCGTCGTCGCCGACCGTGGCCAGATCGGCCTCGGGCGCGATGCCGGCCAGCACCTCGGCAGCCAGCTTGCGGATCTCGGTCTCTTTCATGCGCTCTCCGGGCATCACAGGGTTTCGGGGTGCTGCAGGGCTTCGTCGATGGCCGCCAGCAGCTGGCCGCCGAGGTGGCCGTCGCTGCTGCGGTGGTCGGCCGCCAGGCTGAGCGAGACCAGCGGCCGCACGACGAGCAGGCCGTCGGCAACCCAGGGCCGCTCGGCAATGCGGCCGAAGCCGATGATCGCGACCTGCGGCGGGTAGATCACGCCCCAGACGCTGTCGGCGCCACGTTCGCCGAGACTCGTGACGGTGATCGTTGGGTCGGTCAGCTCGGAGCTGCGCAGGCCGCCGGCACGGGCGCGTTGCACGAGGTCGCGCAACGCGTTCATCAGCTCGGCCAGGTCCAGGCGGTCTGCGTCATGGATCGCCGGTGCCACGAGACCGCCGCCGCGCAGCGCGACCGCCCAGCCGATGTGGATGCCCGGGCCGGCACGGAAGGCACCGTTCTCGTGAAAGCCGTTGAGCTGCGGCACCGCCTTCAGCGCGCGTGCGGTGGCCTTGAGCAGCAGCACGGCAGGAAGCAGCCGCTCGGTCGGTGGCCGTCCGGCGTTGTAGGCATCGAGCCAGTGCTGCGAGGCCTGGAAGTCGACCGTGCTGCAGAGGTAGTAATGCGGGATCTCGCGCTTGGAGCGGCTCATCGCCGCGGCGATGGCCTGGCGCATCTGCGTCGCATCGAATCCGCCTTTGGCCTTGCGCGCCGGCGCCGCGGCGGCGCCGGCGCGCTCGACATCGGCCAGCGTCACGGCGCCGCCGACGCCGCTGCCTGGCAGCGACTCGGCCTCGACGCCCAGCACCGCAGCGCGGCTACGCGCCGCCGGGCTGACCCGGGCCCGTGTCGTGACCGCCGCTGCGGGCTTGCCCGCATCCGGCGCCATTGCCGCGGCCGCCGGGGCCGGCGGCGCAGGCTTCGGTGCCGCCGGCAGCGTCGGCAGCGCGGCCTCGCCGGCGCTGCGCACGCGCGCAAGGACGGCACCGACGGGCAACTCCTGGTCGAGCGGCGCCAGGTCGTCGATGAAGCCGTCGAGGAAGATCTCGACGTCGATCGCGCCCTTGTGCGTCTCAACCACCGCGACCACGTCGCCCGGACGCACGCGGCTGCCGGCCTGCACGCGCCATTCGACGACCTTGCCGGCCTCCATGTCGGCGCCCAGCGCCGGCATGCAGAAGTCGCTGATGCTCACGGCGGGCTCCCGCGCGCTTCACGAGGGTTTCACGAGGCCACGCGCAGCGGCCACGATGCCGGCCACCTGCGGCAGCGCCGCCTCTTCGAGCTGCGCGGCATAGGGCACCGGTACCTCGGCGCTGCAGACGCGGCGGATCGGAGCGTCGAGCTCGAAGAAGGCCACATCGGCCAGGCGCGCCGCGACCTCGGCCGCGAGCGAGCCGCTGCGCCAGCCTTCGTCGACGATCACCACGCGGTGCGTGCGCGACACCGACTCGACGATCGTCGCTGTGTCTAGCGGCCGTAGCACGCGAAGATCCACGACCTCGGCCACGATGCCATCGGCCGCCAATGCTTCCGCTGCCGTCAGGCACTTGGGCAGGCTGTTGCCGTAGGTGACGAGGCTCACGTCGCGGCCCGGCCGCCGCACCTGGGCGTGCTCGATGTCCACCGACTTCAGCGCCGGGTCGATCTCGTCTTCGGCGTTGTAGAGCACGACGTGCTCGAAGATCAGCACCGGGTTCGGGTCGGCCAGCGCCGCGGCCAACATATAGCGCGCATCGGCCACCGTGCCCGGAGCCAGCACCTTGAGGCCGGGGATGTGCGCGTACCAGCCTTCCAGGCTGTGCGAATGCTGCGCCGCAAGCTGGCGGCCACCGCCGGTGGCCATGCGGATCACGAGCGGCACCGCGAACTGGCCGCCGCTCATGTGCGACAGCGTCGCGGCGTTGTTCATGATCTGGTCCAGCGCCAGCAGGCTGAAGTTGCAGGTCATGATCTCGACAATCGGCCGCAGCCCGGCCAGCGCGGCGCCGATGCCGATGCCGGTGAAGCCGTTCTCGGCCAGCGGCGTGTCGACGATGCGCTCGGGGCCGAATTCTTCGAGCAGGCCCTTGGTCACGGCGTAGCAGCCGCCGTACTTGCCGACATCCTCGCCCATCACGAAACAGCGCGGCTCGGCGGCGAGCGCATCGCGGATGGCCTGGCGGCAGGCCTCGCGGTAGGTCATCTTCATCGCGTCGGCTCCTGCCCGGCTTCCTGCACCACGCAGTCCATCAGCACGTAGCGCTCCAGATCGGCCACGGGTTCGAGCGCGCCGGCCTGCGCAAACGCGACCGCGGCTTCGATCTCGGCGGCGACCTGCGTCGCGATCGCCGTCGCCTCGTCGGCGGTGATCTCGTGGTTGGCCTGCATCCAGCCGTGCAGCCGCTCGATCGGGTCTAGCTGCTTCCAGGCCTCGATCTCCTCGCGCGTGCGGTACGCCTGGGTGTCGAACATCGAATGGGCGCGGAAGCGGTAGGTGCGCGCCTCGAGGAAGTACGGTCCTTCGCCCTGGCGCACGTGGGCGACGCCGCGCCGTGCCGCGGCCTCGACCAGGACCGGATCCATGCCGTCGACCTGTTCGGCCGGCATGCGGTAGGCACGCGCCTTGCGCCAGATGTCGGTCTCGGCCTCGCCTTCGGCCAGCGCCACGCCCATCGCGTAGAGGTTGTTCTCGCAGACGAACAGCACCGGCAGCCGCCAGAGTTCGGCCATGTTCATCGTTTCGTGGAACGCGCCTTCGCCGACCGCGCCTTCGCCGAAGAAGCAGGCGGTGACGATACCCGGCCGCAGGCGTTTGTCGGCCAGCGCGATGCCGGCGGCCAGCGGCACGCCGCCTCCGACGATGGCGTTGCCGCCGAAGAAGCGGCGCTCGCGGTCGAAAAGATGCATCGAGCCGCCACGGCCGCGGCAGCAGCCTTCGACCTTGCCCAGCATCTCGGCCAGGATGATGTCCATGGGCACGCCGCGCGCCAGCGCCTGGCCGTGCTCGCGGTAGGTCGCGACGACGGCGTCGGGCGGCTCCAGCGCCTGCATCACGCCCACCGCGACGGCCTCCTCGCCGTCGTACAGGTGCAGGAAGCCGCGGATTTGCTGTGCCTGGTAGAGCTCGACGCACTTGGCCTCGAAGCGGCGGATGCGCAGCATCTGCCGGTAGAGGTGGTGCAGGTGGGCACGGTCGAGGTGGATCTTCATCGCTCGTCGCTTTCCAGTGTCGACAGGTCGCCCTCGGGCAGACCGAGCTCGCGCGCCTTCAGCAGCCGGCGCATGATCTTGCCGCTGCGCGTCTTCGGCAGGTTGGCGCGGAACTCGATCGTCTTGGGCGCCACCGCGGCGCCGAGCCGCTTGCGCGCGTGGCCGAGCAGTTCGCGCTTCAGTGCCTCGCTCGGCTCATAGCCCGGCTTGAGCGCGACGAAGGCCTTGACGACCTCGCCCGCCGTTGGGTCGGGGATGCCGATGACGCCGGCCTCGGCCACCGCCGGGTGCTCGATGAGCGCGCTCTCGACCTCGAACGGACCGATCAGGTGCCCCGAGGACTTGATGACGTCGTCGGCCCGGCCGACGAACCAGTAGTAGCCCTCGACATCGCGCCGCGCCAGGTCGCCGGTGAAGTACCACCCGTCGGCGAAGCACTTGCGGTAACGCTCTTGCTCGTGCAGGTAGCCACGCATCATCGACGGCCACGGCGTCTTCAGCAGCAGTTCGCCCTGCACGTCGGGCGCCTCGACCAGCACGACGTGGCCGTCCGGCCCGCGCTGGCCGATCGCGGCGGTGATTCCCGGCAGCGGCTTGCCCATCGAGCCGGGCTTGATGTCCATCGACGCGAAATTGGCAATCATGATGCCGCCGGTCTCGGTCTGCCACCAGTTGTCGTGGAACGGCAGGCCGAAGGCCTGCTGGCCCCAGACCACGGCTTCCGGGTTCAGCGGCTCCCCGACGCTGGCCATGAAGCGCAGCGCCGACAGATCGTGCCCGCGCACGGCTTCGGCGCCGAGCTTCATCATCATACGGATCGCCGTCGGCGCCGTGTACCAGACGCTGATGTGCTCGCGTTCGAGCACCGCGTACCAAGTCGCGGCGTCGAACTCGGCCTCGACGACGACGTTGGTGATGCCGCTGACCAGCGGCGCGATGATGCCGTAGCTGGTGCCGGTGACCCAGCCGGGGTCGGCCGTGCACCAGAAGACGTCCGCGTCGTGCAGGTCGAGCGCATAGCGCGCGGTTGCGGCATGCGCGACGACGGCCTCGTGGACGTGGATCGCGCCTTTGGGCCGCCCGGTGGTGCCGCTGGTGAAGTGCAGCAGCGCCATCGAATCCGGGTCGGTGGCGCCGATGATGAAGTCGCCGCTGGCGGTCTCGACGAGGTCGCTCCAGCGGTGCACGCCGGGCTCGTCCGCCGGCGCGTCGCCGACGACGATCACGTGCTTCAGGCCGGCCAGCCGCGCGCGTAGGCCGCGCACCTTGCGCTGGTAGAGCTCGGGCGTCGTCACTAACACGCGCGCGTCGCCCATCTCGGCACGCGTGGCGATCGGCTCCGGGCCGAAGGCCGAGAACAGCGGCGTGACGACGCAGCGCGCCTTCAGGGCACCGAGCACAGCGACGTAGAGCTCGGGCAGCCTGCCCATCAGCACGAAGACGCGGTCGCCCGTCCGCACGCCCAGACAGGCCAGCGCGTTGGCGAAGCGGTTCGTCGCCCGCGCCAGTTGGGCATAGCTCAGTTCGCTGCGGGCGCCGGCCTTGCCGATCCAGCGGATCGCGCACCGGTCGCCACGGCCGTGCACCAGGTGACGGTCGATGGCCTCGTACGCGATGTTCAGCCCGGCACCGCCGGGAAGACCGTCGAGCAGGCGCCTCGCGTCGTCCCAGTGGAACGTGGCGCGCGTGGCTTCCACGTCGACGAGGTTGGGCGTCAGCACCGCGGGCGGCTTCACGATGCGTTGGACGGTCGTGGTCATGCTGCCTTCCTCATCAAGCATTGCCTTGCGAGGGCCCTGCCACGGCATCATGCGCAGGCCAACCGTCGATGTATTGACGGCTGTCAACAACGCAGCCGGGTCGGGGCGGTCGACTCGGCATCGGCCACGCATGGCGCAGAGCATGGCAGCGCCCACCCGCCCGGCCCGCAACTGCGGGGTCCGAGTGCCCGGCGAGGCCCGATCGCCATGAGACTCCTGCGCCACCGAACCGTCCGGCGCAGGTCGCCGACAATAGAAGCCACATCCAGTTCATTCACTCCATCCAACGCGACCCTCGGCGCCGCCCGCGAGTGCTGCTCGGTGGTGACTCTCGCGCCGCTGCTTGATAGAAGGCCCATGTCCCTCGACATCGACACTCTCGAGGCCCTGCGTCGGCAACACCCGGCGTGGCGCTTGCTCCAGGCCGACTCGGCGGCGCTGGTGGCGAGCTTCCTGCACAGGGTTTTCGTGGTGCCCAACCGGCGTGTGATCCATCAGGCCGAACTGGCCTCGGCGCTGGACGACACCCTCTACGCCGTGCGCGAGCAGCGCGGGCCGGCCAGCTATCCGAAGCCGGCGCTCGAGTATCTCAACGACTGGGCGGCGAACGACAAGGCCTGGCTGCGCAAGTTCTACCCGCCGGGATCCGACGAGCCGCACTTCGACCTCACGCCGGCCACCGAGAAGGCGCTGGTCTGGCTGGGGGCCCTGAGCGAACGCAGCTTCGTCGGCACCGAGTCGCGCCTGCTCACGCTGTTCGAGCTGCTGCGCCAGATGAGCGAGGGCAGCCAGACCGACCCCGAAGTGCGGGTGCAGGAACTGCGGCGCCGCCGCGACGCCATCGATGCCGAGATCGAGCGCGTGCGCGCCGGCGAACTGCCCCTGCTGGGCGACACGGCGCTGAAGGAGCGCTTCACGCAGTTCTCCACGCTGGCGCGCGAACTGCTGGCTGATTTTCGCGAGGTCGAGCACAACTTCCGCGGCCTGGACCGCCGCGTGCGCGAGCGCATCGCGCTGTGGGACGGCAGCAAGGGGACGCTGCTGCAGGACATCCTGGGCGAGCGCGACCTCATCGACGAGTCGGACCAGGGCCGCAGCTTTCGCGCGTTCTGGGACTTTTTGATGTCGCGCGACCGGCAAGACGAGTTGAGCGCCTTGCTCGACCGCGTGCTGCAGCTCGAACCCGTGGCAGGCCTGGCGCCCGACCCGCGGCTGCGGCGCGTGCACTACGACTGGCTGGAGGCCGGCGAGCAGACGCAACGCACCGTCGCCCAGTTGTCACAGCAGCTGCGGCGCTTCCTCGACGACCAGGCCTTCCTCGAGAACCGTCGCATCATGGACATCCTGCGCGGCATCGAAGCCGGCGCGCTGGCGGTGCGCCGGCGGCCGCCCGCAGGCGACTTCATGTTCATCGACGACATCGCACCCGGCATCGATCTGCCGATGGAGCGCCCGCTGCATGCCCCGGCCGTGAAGCTGGCCATCGCCAGCGCGCAGATCGCAGCCGGCGACGAAGACCTCGACGCGGCGGCCCTGTATTCGCAGTTCATCGTCGACAAGGCCGCGCTGGCGCAGCATGTGCGGCGCAGCCTGCAGCAGCGCACGCAAGTCACGCTGGCCGAACTGCTGGCCAGCCGCCCGCTGCAACAGGGCCTGGCCGAACTGGTGGCCTACCTCAGCCTGGCCGCCGAGCCTGGCAGGGCGGTGATCGACGACAGCGTGCAGGAGCAGGTGAGCTGGAGGGCATGTCGCGGGGCGGACGGCGGGCAGCTCAAGCGCGCGAGCCTGCCGCGCGTGATCTTCACGAAGTGAGGACGATGGCCGCAGCCCCCACGATGCCAAGCGGCCCGGCGGCGGACCTTTCGGCCGTGCTCATCCCCTTGCTCAAGGGCGTGAGCTACCGCGACGACGATGCCGCGCACTGGAGCGCGCTGCTGCAACTGCAGGGTCGCGTGAGGGATCACGTGGCGGTGCTGGGGCTGGAGCTGATGCTCGACGAGGCCGAGGGCTACGCCTTCCTGCGCTCGCGCACGGTGCCCGACGACGACCCGGCGGCCCGGCTGCCGCGCCTCGTGGCGCGCCGGCCGCTGTCGTTTCCTGTGAGCCTGTTGCTGGCCCTGCTACGCAAGAAGCTGGCCGAGTTCGATGCCGGGGGTGGCGACACGCGGTTGATCCTGTCGCGCGAGCAGGCGGCCGAACTGCTGCGCGTGTTCATCCCCGAAGGCAGCAACGAGGCGCGGCTGATCGACCAGGTGGACGCGCAGCTGAACAAGGTTGTCGAGCTGGGTTTCATGCGCCGGCTGCGTGGGCAGGACGGAATGTTCGAGGTGCAGCGCATCCTCAAGGCCTTCGTCGACGCGCAGTGGCTGGGCGATTTCGATGC
This sequence comes from Betaproteobacteria bacterium, assembly GCA_037443665.1. Lineage (GTDB taxonomy): Bacteria > Pseudomonadota > Gammaproteobacteria > Burkholderiales > Burkholderiaceae_C > Rubrivivax. The sequence goes on along the minus strand of JBBINW010000054.1, from coordinate 20,375 downwards.
GCGGCTGGCGGCGTACCGGGCGCAGTTGCAGGGCAAGCCGGGACCCGAAGATGAAGAGTGAATCGCTGCCACTGGACTTCACGACCGACGAAAGCCTGTCGGGTTTCCGGCTGCAGCGGCTGGAGGTCTTCAACTGGGGCACCTTCGACGGCCGGGTCTGGACGCTGCGCGCCGACGGCCGCAACGCATTGCTGACCGGCGACATCGGCTCGGGCAAGTCGACGCTGGTCGATGCCGTGACCACGCTGCTGGTGCCGGCCCACCGCGTGGCCTACAACAAGGCCGCCGGCGCCGATGCGCGCGAGCGCAGCCTGCGCAGCTACGTGCTGGGCCACTACAAGGCGGCGCGCAGCGATCTCGGGGGCGCGGGCCGGCCGGTGGCGCTGCGCGGGCCGAACAGCTACTCGGTCATCCTGGCGGTGTTCCACAACGCCGGCTACGACCAGACGGTGACGCTGGCGCAGGTGTTTTGGCTGAAGGACCCGGCAGGCCAGCCGCAGCGGCTGTACGCGCTGGCCGAGAAGGCTCTGAGCATTGCTGGCGACTTCGCCGACTTCGGCACCGACATCGTCAAGTTGCGCAAGCGCCTGCGCGCTGGCGGCGTGGTGGTGGAAGACAGCTTTCCGCTCTATGGCGCACTGTTGCGCCGCCACTTCGGCATCCACAACGAGCAGGCGCTGGAGCTGTTTCACCAGACGGTGTCGATGAAGTCGGTGGGCAATCTGACCGACTTCGTTCGCAGCCATATGCTCGAACCCTTCGACGTGGCGCCACGGCTTGCAGCGCTGATCGCGCACTTCGACGACCTGAACCGCGCCCACGAGGCGGTGCTGAAGGCGCAACGGCAGGTGGCGCTGCTGCAGCCTCTGGTAGCCGACAGCGAACGCCACGCCGAGCTGGCCGCGGCCATCGAAGCGCAGCGCGCCGCGCGCGAGGCGCTGCAGGCCTGCTTTGTGGTGCACAAGGCTGCCTTGCTCGATCTGCGGCTGCAGCACTTGGGCGAGGAGCTGGCGCGGCACGACAACCACGTTCAGCGCCTGTCCGCGCAGCAGCGCGAGCAGCACGTGCAGGAGCGTGAACTGCGCCGCGCCATCGCCGACAGCGGCGGCGACCGTATCGAACGGCTGGCGCTGGAGATCGCACGCAAGGAGGCCGAGAAGCAGCGCCGGGCCGGCAAGGCCGCCCGCTATGACCAGCTGCGCCAGACCCTGGGCCTGCTGGCGCTGCACCAGGCCGAGGACTTCCTGGCCCAGCGCGCCTTGTGCGCACCGCTGCGGGAGGCCGCGGCCCAGCGCGAGGTCGAACTGCAGAACGAACTGAACGAGCTGGGCGTGGCGTTCGTGCAGGGCCGCCAGGAGCATGCCGAGCTGACGCAGGAACTGGCCAGCCTGAAGGCGCGCCGCAGCAACATCGACGCGCAGCAGGTGGCGCTGCGCACGGCGCTGTGCCAGGCGCTGAAGCTGGACGAGTCCCTGATGCCCTACGCCGGCGAGCTGATCCAGTTGCGCGACGACGAGCGCGACTGGGAGGGTGCTGCCGAGCGGCTGCTGCGCAGCTTTGGGCTGTCCCTGCTGGTGCCCGACGCCCAGTACGCCGCGGTGAGCGACTGGGTGGACCGCACCCAGCTCAAGGGCCGCCTCGTCTACTTCCGCGTCCGCCCCGGAAAGAAGGATCCACGCGCAAGCCAGGGCGGCGAGCTGCCAGCGCTGCACCCCGACTCGATGGCGCGCAAGCTCGTGATCAAGCCGGATTCACCTTTCTACGCATGGCTGGAACGCGAGCTGGCGCACCGGTTCGACCTGGCCTGTTGCACCAGCGCCGAGCAGTTCCGCCGCGAAGCCCGGGCCGTTACACGTGCCGGCCAGGTCAAGGGCGCGGGCGAACGCCACGAGAAGGACGATCGCCACCGCATCGACGACCGCAGCCGCTACGTGCTGGGCTGGAGCAACCAGGCCAAGATCGCGGCGCTGGAAGGCAAGGCGCGTGTGCTGCAGGCCCACCTGGCCGAAGCCGGCCAGCGCATCGCCGTGCTGCAGAAGGAACAGCAGCAGGAACGCGAGCGGCTGCAGGCGCTGGACAAGCTGGAGGAATACCGAGATTGGGCCGACCTCGACTGGCGCGGCAGCGCCGCCGAACTGGCCGCGATGCAGGACGAGAAGCAGCGGCTGGAAGCTGCATCGGACGTGCTGAAGGCGCTGGCGGCACAACTCGGCGCGCTGGAAGCCGCACTCGCGGACACGGCCACCCGGCTGAAGGAGCGCGAGTCCGAACGGGCGCGCACGCTGCTGAAGCAGGAACAGGCGCTGGCCCTGCGCGCTGCCGCGCAGCAGCGCCTGGACGCGCCGGACTTCGCGACCCATGCCCGCCATTTCGCGCTGATCGAGGGGTGGCGCGCCGAGGCCCTGGGCGAGCACACGCTCAGCGTCGAGTCCTGCGATGGCCGCGAGCAGGAGATGCGCCGCTGGCTGCAGGAGCGAATCGACGCCGACGACAAGAAACTGGCGCGCCTGACCGAGAAGATCGTGCGCGCGATGACCGAGTACAAGGAAGCGTTCAAGCTCGACACGCAGGACGTCGATGTCAGTGTCGCGGCGGCCGGCGAGTACCGCGCCATGCTGGCGCAGTTGCAGGCCGACGACTTGCCGCGCTTCGTGGCGCGCTTCAAGGAACTGCTGAACGAGAACACCATCCGCGAGGTGGCTCATTTCCAGTCGCAGCTGCACCGCGAGCGCGAGACCATCAGGGATCGCGTGGCGCGCATCAACGAGTCGCTGACTCAAATCGACTACAACCCGGGCCGCTTCATCGCGCTGGAAGCGCAGGCCGCCACCGACGCCGACGTGCGCGACTTCCAGACCGAGCTGCGCGCCTGCACCGAAGGCAGCCTGACCGGTTCCGACGACACGCAGTACTCCGAGGCCAAGTTCCTGCAGGTCAAGCACATCATCGAACGTTTTCGCGGCCGCGAGGGCTCGGCCGAGGCCGATCGCCGCTGGGCGGCCAAGGTCTCCGACGTGCGGCAGTGGTTCCAGTTCGCTGCCAGCGAGCGCTGGCGCGAAGATGGCAGCGAACACGAGCACTACGCCGATTCCGGTGGCAAGTCTGGTGGGCAGAAGGAGAAGCTGGCCTACACCATCCTGGCCGCTAGCCTGGCCTACCAGTTCGGGCTGGAGTGGGGTGCGGCACGCTCGCGCTCGTTCCGCTTCGTGGTCATCGACGAGGCCTTCGGCCGCGGCTCGGACGAATCGGCCGAGTACGGCCTACGCCTGTTCAGGCAGCTCAACCTGCAGTTGTTGATCGTCACGCCGCTGCAGAAGATCCACATCATCGAGCCCTTCGTGGCTAGCGTCGGCTTCGTGCACAACGAGGACGGGAGCGCGTCGAAGCTGCGCAACCTGGCGATCGAAGACTACCGCGCCGAGCGCGATTCAATGACATGACGACAGCCTGGACCACGGCCGCCGACCTGCGCGCCCAGTTACAGCGTCGCTGGGACAAGGGTGAGTTGCTGGCCGAACTTGCCGCCCCCGGCGACCTGTTCCCTTTGCGACTGAGCCTGCGCGGCCCCACGTCGAACGAACTGTCAGCGCGCTTCGACGAGGTGCGCGCCTGGGCCGCCGCCCTGCAGCAGGCAGGCAGCGACGGCTGCCGCCTGGTGATGCGCGAGGTACGGCACCGTGTGATCGGCCAGAACAGCCTGCCCGGCGAGGCCTGGGTCGACACGCTCGACGACGCGCTGCGCTTCATCGGCAAGGCCCGCGACGCGCGGGCATTCCGCGCCCTGCTCGACGCGACGCAGCCACAGCCGACGCTACTGCCCTGGCTGCAGCAACAGCCGCTGCGCGCGCTCGCCCTGGCCGATGTCTGGCCGCGGCTGCTGGACCTCGTCGCCTGGCTGCAGGCCCATCCGCGCCCGGGCATCTACATGCGCCAGGTGGACCTGCCCGGCATTCACACCAAGTTCATCGAAGCGCAGCGCGGGGTGCTGGCCGAACTGCTCGACGTGGCGCTGCCGCCGCAGGCCATCGACGCCAGTGCCAGCGGCGCGTCGCGGTTCGCGCAGCGCTACGGCTTTTGCGACAAGCCGTTGCGGGTGCGCCTGCGCTTCCTGGACCCCGGGCACACCCGCTGGGTGCCCGGCACCGATGGCGACGTCACGCTGTCGCAGCAGGCGTTTGCGCGGCTCTCGCCGGACGTGCGCCAGGTCTTCATCACCGAGAACGAGATCAACTTCCTGGCCTTCCCGCCGGCCGCCGCCAGCCTGGCGATCTTCGGAGCCGGCTACGGTTTCGACGCCCTGGCGAAGGCCGCCTGGCTGCAGGCGTGCGAGGTGCATTACTGGGGCGACATCGACACCCACGGCTTCGCAATCCTCGACCAGTTGCGCGCCCATCTCGCGCACGCCCGGTCTTTCCTGATGGACCACGACACCCTGCTCGGGCATCGAGCGCAATGGACATCCGAGCCGCAGCCGACGCAGCGCGAGCTGCCACGTCTGAACGAGGCCGAGCGGCGGCTCTACGACGACCTGCGCTGGCGTCGCGTGCGCGACGAGCCGCTGCGGCTGGAGCAGGAGCGCATCGGCTTCGGCTGGATCGAGCGTGCGGTTGCGGCGCTGGTCGATTAGTGGTGGCGCGTCGGTAACAATCGCGCTACATCCCGCCCGCCATGCCCGCTGAACCTCTGCGCAAATCCGCGTCCGCAAAGCGGACCAAGGCCCCCGCCGAGCCGCGCCTGTCTCGCACCCGCCGGCCCGAGGCCCTTCCGGTGGCCGACTGGCAAGCCGCGTTGCGTCGCCAGTTCGGTCGCGAGCAGCCCTTTGCCTTGCGCAACCTCGACGCCGAGCCGGTGTTCTCGACCTTCCGTGTCGACAATCCCGACAGCGGCACGCAGTACCTCGTCACCATCCGTGGTCTGGCGCCGGGGCACAACCAGTGCACCTGCTGGGATTACGCTACCAATCATCTGGGCACCTGCAAGCACATCGAGTTCACGCTCGCGCGGCTGCAGGCGCGTCGCGGTGGCAAGGCGGCTCTGGCGCGCGGACAGGCGCCGGCACACAGCGAGATCCGGCTCGATTACCTGGGCGCGCGCCAGCTGCGACTGCACCCCGGCACCGCCTGCCCGCCGAAGCTTCTGACGCGGGCCAGACTGAGCTTCGACCCGTCTGCCGGCTGGGCGCTGCCGTGGAGCCGGCTCGGCGACGTCGGTACGTTGGTCCGGGCGGCACAAGCGGCCGGCCACGAATTGCGCGTCGGCAACGACGTCTGGGCCTTCATCGCACAGGTGCGCGACGCCGAACGGCGCCAACAGAAGCTGGCCCAGGCCTACCCCAAGGGGGCGCACGACAAGGCGCTACACAAGCTCCTGAAGGCCCGCCTGTACCCCTACCAGGCCGAAGGCGCGCTGTTCGCAGCGCGTGCCGGCCGTGCCCTACTGGGTGACGAGATGGGCCTGGGCAAGACGGTGCAGGCCATTGCCGCGGCCGAGCTGATGGCGCGCCACTTCGGCGTGCGGCGGGTGCTGGTGGTGTGCCCGACATCGCTCAAGCACCAGTGGAAAGCGGAGTTCGCACGCTTTGCCGAGCGGCCTGCACAGGTCATTCACGGGCTGCGCGCGCAGCGCCAGGGTCAGTACGCCGAAGACACATTCTGCCGCATCGTCAACTACGAGATGCTGGCGCGCGACGCCGACCTCATCGATGCCTGGGCGCCGGAGCTCGTGATCGCCGACGAGGCGCAGCGCATCAAGAACTGGAACACGGTGGCGGCACGGGCACTCAAGCGCATCGCCAGCCCCTACGCGCTGGTACTCACCGGCACGCCGCTGGAGAACCGGCTCGAGGAGCTGATCTCCATCGTGCAGTTGGTCGACCAGCACCGGATGGGTCCCACCTGGCGCTTGCTGGACGAGCATCAGCTGCGCGACGACTCCGGTCGCGTCATCGGCTACCGCGCGCTCGACCGCATCCAGACGACCCTGGCGCCGGTGATGCTGCGGCGGCGCAAGGCCGAGGTGCTTACGCAACTGCCTGAGCGCGTGGACAGCCGCCTGTTCGTGCCGCTGACGCCGCAACAGCGCAAGCACCACAACGAGAACGGCGACATCGTCGCGCGCATCGTAGCGCGGTGGCGCAAGACCGGCTACCTGTCCGATGTCGACCAGCGCCGGCTTCAATGCGCGCTGCAGAACATGCGCATGGCCTGCAACAGCACCTTCCTGCTCGATCACGAGACCGACCACGGCCACAAGGCCGACGAGTTGCTGACCTTGCTGGAGGAGTGGCTAGAGGATCCGGCCGCCAAGGTGGTCGTGTTCAGCCAGTGGCTGGGCACGCACGAGATCATCCGCCGCCGGCTGAACAGCCGGCCCTGGGGCCATGTGCTGTTCCACGGTGGCGTGCCGGGCGAGGATCGAGGCGCGCTGGTCGAGCGCTTCCACAGCGATGCCGACTGCCGCATCTTCCTGAGCACGGACGCCGGCGGCGTCGGCCTAAATCTGCAGCATGCGGCGGCCCTGGTGGTCAACATGGACCTGCCGTGGAACCCGGCAGTGCTGGAGCAGCGCATCGGCCGCGTTCACCGCATGGGGCAGTCGCGCGGTGTGCAGGTCGTCAACCTGATCGGCCAGGGCAGCATCGAAGAGGGCATGCTGGGTGTGCTGGCGTTCAAGAAGAGCCTGTTCGCCGGCGTACTGGACGGCGGGGCGAGCGAGGTCTTCCTGCAGGGCACACGGCTGGCCAGCTTCATGAAGCGCGTGGAGCAGGTGGCCGGGGCGATGGGGGTGGACGAAGGGGCCGGGGAGGGCGGGCAGGGCGGGGACCGCCCGGCGGCCGCAAATGCCGGCGGCGCGCTGCACCAGGAGGATCGGTCGCAGCCTGCAGGGGCCTTCGCGCCGACGCCCGCATCCGCTGCGTCGTTCGAGGATGCACCTGCGCCCTTGGACGGGCCTGCAGTTGCCGATGGGCATGGCGAAGATGCGGTGGCTGGCGAGGTTTCCGGGACTGACCCCTGGGCCGACCTGCTTGAGGCCGGCGCCGCGATGTTGCAGGGATTGGCCGCTCAGCGTCGGCCGCGCGCCGCACCGCTCATCCGCATCGAGCGCGACCCCGAGTCGGGCCAGCCCAGCGTGCGGCTGCCCATGCCCGACCCAGCTTTACTGCAGCAGCTGGCAAGGGCTCTGGCGCCGTGGTTAAAGGGCTGATCAGTAACTGGGCCGATGGGCTCGTCTCGCGCACGTTTGCGGCTGAGAGCGGACTTCAGCTGTCTGTGGGCTCACGGCTTCGCTCCGGCGCACGCTGGAGCGTGGCGGCGACCTCCTGCGCAGACCACTTCCAGTACTGCAGCATGAGGACCGCCGATCAAGCCACACCGCGCACTGCGCATCGTGCAGGGCACGCACCCGACGGTGTTCATGATCACGCACGACGTCGACGATGCGATCCTGCTGGCCGACAAGATCCTGCTGATGAGCAACGGCCCCCGTGCGCGGATCGCCGAGCTGGTAGAGATCACGCTGCCGCGCGACCGCACGCGCCAGTCGATGCACCACGACACGCAGTACTACCGCATTCGCAACCACGTGATCGACTTCCTGGTGCGCCGCGCCGGCGACGCCACGGTGCCGGGGACCGAGGGCGAACTGCCGCAGTGCGTTCGTCCTGGGCTGGAGCCGGCAGCCGCCGCATCGACGCCGGCGCCCGAGATGGGCACCGTGCTGCCGCTGCCGCTGGAGCGCGACGTGCGGCCGGCGGCGAAGGCGCCCAACACCTGAAGCCGGCGCCGCTGCGCGCGACGGCCCGGTTCTCCGTTCTTCGTGACCTCTTCACCTCACCCAAGCAGGAGCATCAACCGATGAATCGCAACGACGTTACCGAAATGATCGTCTCGGCTAAGATCCGCCAGAAGATCCAGTGGTCTCACGTCGCCCGCAAGGTCGGGCTTTCGAAGGAGTGGGTCACGGCTGGCTGCCTGGGCCAGATGACCTTCGATGCCAAGCAGGCGGCCACCGTAGGCGAGATCTTCGGACTTCCCGAGGAGGCAGTGCAGCTGCTGCAGGTCGTTCCGTACAAGGGCTCGCTGCCCACGGCCGTGCCCACCGATCCGCTGATCTACCGCTTCTACGAACTGATCAGCGTCTACGGCACGACGATCAAGGAGCTGATCCACGAGGAGTTCGGCGACGGAATCATGAGCGCAATCGACTTCAAGATGGACCTGCAGCGCGAACCCAACCCCGCCGGCGACCGCGTCAGCATCACGATGAGCGGCAAGTTCCTGCCGTACAAGACCTACTGATCGCGCACCGGGCGCGGTCCGAGAGCCCACCGTCGCGATGCCGCCCACCCTGGTGGCGAGCTGTGCCGGCATGCATGGCGGCCACGGCCTCGACGATGGCCTGGTCCAGCCAGTGGTTCACGTTGCTGCTGGGGGTCGAGGCGATAGAAGCGGTGGCACGACGGCGCCGGCGCCGTGCATGCGTCCCATCCACGGTCATACCCGCGCCCGCGTCCCGGACCCGCAACGCGAGATACTCGGCGGACTTGCGCGCGTCGGCCGCCCACCCCGGTCAGCGTGCGCGAGGAAGAACATGCCGTTGACGCTGGCGCCCAACCCCTGCAGGTGCCCGCTGCAGTGCGTGGCATAGCGATCGTTCGATGACGACAACCGACCGGCAGCACTCCGACCGCCGCGATATCCTGGGCCGGTGCCAGCAGCGACCGCGTCGTGCGCGCATCTTGCGACGTCAACCGGCATGCCTTCTCAAGAAGGCGAGCGTCTTCTCATTGAAGTCAGGTACGTTCTCGTAAAGCCCCGCGTGCGAGCAATCCTCGAAAATGTGCAGCTCGGAGCTCTTGATGCCGCTCTTCAGCGGTTCAGCGAACCGAGTGGAGCAGACGGCGTCGTGACGCCCGAAGCTGATTTGCGTCGGCGCGCGTATCTGACCAAGGCATGCCGCCGCGTCGTGGTCGATGACGGCGTTGGATTGCCGAATGAACGCGTCGAGCGGCTGTTTGGGGCGCCCGCGGACGAAGTCGGACAAGGCTTGTATGTAGTCCGGCTTCTGCACATACAGTTCCGGCGTGAAGCACCAAGGAAAGAGCCCCTGGATCACGGCCTCCGGCATGTCGTTCCTCTGCTTGGCGATGACCTGCCAGCCACTTACGACAGCCTTGAGATAGGAGTCACTCTGGTGCCAGCCGCTATGCAGCGAAAGTGACTTGACGCGGTCAGGGTACTTCGCGGCCAACCACAAGCCCGTGGCCGCACCCAGGGAAACACCGAAAATGTGTGCCTTGGGTATCCCGATTTCACTCATCAGGGCAGCGACGTCGTCCGCGAACATCTCCGTCGAGTAGGCGCCCGCGGGCTTGTCGGACTCTCCGGTGCCCCGCAGATCCACCGAGACGCACGTGAAGTGTTTCGAGTAATCCGGAACCTGGAAGGCATAGCACGCATGGTCTGCCGCCAGGTACGGGATCAGAATCAAGGCATCACCGTTGCCCTGCTGCTCGAAATTCATCGAAATGCTGCCCGCTTGAGCTTTAGGCATGGCGTCCCCTTCTTGAAGTCCCTCCTACCTCTGCCGTGTGCGGACAACGATCATGCCGGCCCCCACGACACTCGGCGCCTCGCTCTCGCCGACGCGCCGAGATCAGTCTTTCCACCATCGGCATCCTCAGCCAAACCGATGCAAGGCTATCTCACAGAACGGTGTGGGTTTTTGAGAATCGTCAACGATGCCGCCAGCAACGTAGTCGAGCAGGGAAAACCCACCCGCAGCACGCAGTCGCCTAGCAAGAGGCGGAAATCGGACGGGTCGCGATGTGGGTCACGCCGTTGCGCCGGGGCATCGTCAGCGCCTGCACCACCTGCCCAGCGGGCGCACTGCGAGCGGCCGTCGATCAGCGCCGGCCGGATGAAGCAATCGCAGGGTTGCTCCAGCCCCTGCCGGGCGTCGGCGTCGCAATGCACGGCAGCGTGCAAGCTGAAACCGCGGAGCTCGGCGCATACGGTTTCTTTGAGGCGAGGCGCCCGCTGGATGGCATCCTGGTTCCGCAACGCCTTGCACCCAATCTGTGGTCCGGAGGCAACGCAATGGCCATACGCCCTGGCTTACGGCGGCTGCAACCTGCGCACATGAGCCGACGGGCCGCCGTCGACTGCGATGTGGATCGAGTTGTACCCGTTGAGCAGAGCGCCGGCGACTTGAGGCCGGTCAATGCCATCACCGCGTCATCCTTCGTAGACTGAATTTACAAGGGTGTTATGGATTTGCGAGTCCCGAGGAAGAAAATACGGTGAACCCGCACGGCAAGTCCCGAGACCTTCCCGATGGAGGGTACTGCCCCGGTTGTGGTGGGCGGCTCGAACGTGTGCATCGGCATGCGCTCGACCGCTTCGTGAGCGCGTTTCGCTCTGTCCATCGTTACCGCTGCACCAACCCCGAGTGCGGCTGGCAGGGCGTGGTCGGGCGCGAGGCTGCCGATTCGGCACCGGCCGTGACCTGGCGCGGTCGCCTTTCGTGGATGTTGGGTGGTGTCGCCCTCGGCGTCGCCGCCATGGTGCCCGTGCTGCTCGTCACTCGGCCGAAGCCGGCGGTCCGCCCAGTGGCCATGGCGGCGCCCCCGGTGGCAGCCCAGGACGCTACCGCTGAGCCGCTTCCGCGGTGGCCGGGCCTGCAGAGCGACGGCATCGACTTGCCCCACGCGGATCCACGCGTCCGCAAGAACGTCACGCCGCTGGCCTTGCGTCGCAACTGCGTCTGGGGTGTGCCCGGCCGCACGCCCTACCGCGGCACGGTCGAGCAGGCGCTTACCGCGACGCAATTGCTGCCTCCGGAAGTAGTGCGGCGCATCAGCGAGATGGCCGACAACGGATTCACCAATGACCGGGTGGAGATCTCGCGGACCGCCATCCGCTCGATCGACGGTCGCCACCTCTTCAGGCCGGAGATCCCGGCGATGGGCTTCGGCGATTCGATGTGTTTTGACACGCGGGTGAACTTTCCCCCGGGGCATGTCGAGTACGCGGCCCTATACGAGGCCCAGGATCAGGCGGGCAAGACCTATTCGGTGATGGTGCCGTTCGTATGCAACAACGTCTCGGTGCTGGGCGTGCGCGCGGAACGCGAGGCTCCCCCTGGCGGCCAGGTGCCGGAGCCGTCGAGTTTGTTGATCGTCGGCACCGCGCTTGGCGTGCTCGTGTGGCTTCGCCGGCGCGCATGAGGAGGGCGTGAATGAACATCCGGTGGCTCCGGTTGACCCGTTTGTTGACGGCCGCGTGGACGACTGCGTTGCTGAGCGCGGCATCGTTCGGGGCGTCTCCAGTCGTGCCTGCAGGATCGGCGGCGGATGGGAAAACCCCGGCGCTCTCCATCGCCCGGCTCCGCGAGCGCGCCGCAGCAGGCGTTGCCGAGGCTGAGTACGACCTGGGCGTAGCGATGCTCTGCCGGCGCGGACTCGCTCGCGATCCCGGAGAATCGGCACGGCTGTTGCGTGGCGCTGCCGAACAGGGGTATGTGGCGGCGCAGAGCGTGCTCGGGTGGATGCTGATGAGCGGCCATGGCGTCCGGCGCGATATGACACTGGCGGCCGGTTGGCTGCAGCGCGCCGCCGAGGCGGGGGACACCCCCGCGCAGAACAACCTGGGTGTGCTCTATGCCACCGGTGAGGGCGTGGCGCGCGATGAGGCTGCCGCAGAGCGCTGGTTCCGCGCCGCCGCCGATCAGGGCGCCGAGATGGCGGCGCGGAATCTGGCGGTGCTTCGTGGCGACCCGAAGAGCCGGACCACGACGACGCGCAAGTCGGTCGGCCTGCATCCGGCACTGGCAGCCGCGGGCTGCCGCGCCATTGCGTCGCACAGCTGAAGCCGGCACGATTCCTCGGCGTCGGTTCGGGGTTTTACGCGGGCACCCATCGATGAGCCCCGAGGGGCTTAAGAATTTGATCTGGCGGTCGATACCGAGTGGCAATGTCCTCTTCCACTCCGCCCGTGCTCAAGCTACTGACTGCACTCGTGATCGTGATCGCGACGACCACCCCGGCTCGCGCACAGTCGATGGATGGGTTCAGCCAGCACCTGGCCGACCTGATCAACCGCTACCGTGAGCGCCACGGCCTGCCGCCCCTTGCCGCGGCGCAGGATCTGACGACGCTGGCCGCCGAACACAGCGCCGACATGGCCGCCCACCGGCGCCTGACCCACGATGGCTTCGAACAGCGATACGACCGCACCGGCAGCCGCATCTGCGTCGAGAACGTCGGCTGGAACTATCCGACCGCCGAAGCGCTGATGGATGGCTGGCGCCAGTCGCCAGACCACTTGCGCAACCTACTCGAGCCCAAGGTCTCGCGCATGGGCGTCGCCGGCGACGCGCGCTACGTGACCTTCTTCGCCTGTCTCTGAACGGAGGCCCAGTGGGGCTGACCCGGCACGGTCGCCAAGGGCCGTCCAAGGCTGGGCGTCGGCGACAACTGCGGCCAGACCGCCTTGCCGCGGGTTGTCAGAGATCGCTGCACATCGAGCGCGTTCTCAAGCGGCCCGGTCGGGCCGCCCGGAGCATCAATGCTGCAGGTTGACGTCCAGGAAGTGGTTCAAGTTCTAGTTTTTTGCTGCGCCGCAATATGCTGAGCAGTGGTTCGTCTTACACGACTTCCTGGAACATCAACCTCGCAAGCCCCATGTCCATTGATTCGCCTCTCAATGCACCTGCGCTCAGTTCAGCGCCCGCTTGGGCTGCCGCCCCTCGCTGAGCAGCGTAATCGGCGGTGGCACACGCTGCAGGCCGTTTAGCACACGGTCGGCATCGAGGGAGCGGATCGGGATGGCCGCGTCGCGCGGAATGAGGCCCTGCGCGATCAGGTTCTCATAGCGCAGCGCGCACACCCGAAGGAACGATGAGAAGTTGCCGACCGCGCCGCGGTCGGCCACCAACTCGTCGTAGAGCTTCTCGATCAACTGCGCCACCGTCATGCCGTCGCGTCCGGCGATCTCCTGCAGCACGGACCAATGCAGGTTCTCCAGCCTGAGGCTGGTGACCACGCCATGAAGCCGCACCGATCGCGTGCGGCTCTCGTAGCTCGTGGGGTCGGCGCTGACGAAGATCTTGCACATGGCGGGGCTCCTGGCGGCTTGGCCGATCAGAATGCTACAGGGTGATGCGTGTTCCGAGCACAGCCAGGAACTGACCGATCCATGCCGGGTGCGCGGGCCAGGCCGGCGCCGTGACCAGGTTGCCGTCGGTCACGGCAGCGTCGATGGCAATGCCCATGTACTCCGCGCCGGCCAGTTCGACTTCGACCTGGCAGGCCGGATAGGCGCTGAGCTTGCGTCCCTTGAGCATGCCGGTGGCTGCGAGCAGTTGCGCGCCGTGGCAGATGGACGCAATGGGCTTGTTGCTGGACAGGAAATGCCGCGCAATCTCGATCACGCGCACGTTCATTCGCAGGTACTCCGGGGCGCGGCCACCGGGCACCACCAGCGCGTCGTACTTGGCGGGGTCGATCTCGGCGAAGCTGGCGTTGAGAGTGAAGCGGTGACCGGGCTTTTCGCTGTAGGTCTGCTGGCCCTCGAAGTCGTGGATCGCCGTCATCAGGTAGTCGCCGCTCTTCTTGTCGGGCGCCACGGCATGGACGGTGTGTCCAACCGCCTGCAGCGCCTGGAAGGGCACCATCACTTCGTAGTCCTCGCCGAAGTCGCCGCACAGCATCAGGATCTTGCTCATCTGAAGTTCTCCGCTTGAGGGTATGGAATCAGCATTGTTCGCAGCTGGCGCGAGCACAGGTAGTAGCGGCGTATCGAGCAAATCATGGTTTACCCGGATGAACGCCTTCCGCACGGAAGTGACTCGGGCGGGCCTGGCGGCATGCGCTGCGTCGATTCCTACGCCACTGACCGCTTTGCGTCGTGACCCAAGGCCAGAGCCGTGCTGCACGCGCGGCAGTTCGCAGCCTGGCTGGGCCTGGTGCCGAGCTAGGTCTTCATCGGCGGCAAGGCCCGCCCGGGCCGCACGACCAAGCGCGGCGACGACTACCTGCGCACGCTGGTGATCCAGGGCGCCAAGAGAGCGGTGATGACGGCCGGCAAGCGAAGTGACCGCATCAGCCAGTGGCTGGTAAAGCTCAAGGAACCCACCGGCTGGCAGAAGGCCATGGTGGCGCTGGCCAACAAGAACGCGCGCATCCTGTGGGCGGTGCCCACTCGGGATGCCGCCTTCCGTCCGAATCACGTGCCGGCGGTCCCGGCGGCGCGGTGCAGTCCGAAGCCGCAGCCGGCATCGTGAGCGCCATGCCCGCCGGCTGATCCCCGAGCGACAACGTCACCCGATTCCTCACCCGGACATGCGAGCGTAGATGCTCAGTCAGCGGAACGTGCGGGCGCAGCACCCCGGGCGGCGTGGGCACGGGTCCAGGTATGTCGCTCATGGCGGACTCCGGGCACGCAGGGGGAGCGTGGCGCACGGCGCGAGCATACGACCGCGCCCCCGGGCTCTTGCGCCAAGACAAAGGCGTCCGCCGCAGCGTCAAGAACCACAGGCGCCGCACGGGCGCTGGGGCGTGCCGGTGGCCCTGCGATTCCGGCCGCCGCATGCGCGCCATGAGCCTGGCGAACTCATCCTCGGCGCGCAGCGCGAGAAGCTGATCCTTGAACACCAGCAGCGCCAGCAGCTGCCGCAGTTCTTCAGCGGCCGCGATGCTTGAGAACAGGCCCCTGTCGCTGTTCTTCTTTTCCATCACCCCCATTGTCGAAGGCGACGTGCGGCGGCCCGACCCTGCATCTCGGGTGGGCGGAGGAAGTGGTGGCAGTGCCAGCACGGGCAGAATCGAATGCGCGGCGAGACATGGGATTCGGTCCTCCCAACCCTGACCGCGCGGCTAATCATGGCGAGCCGGCTACCGGACGGCGGCGATACAGAATCAAGGTTGCAACAAGGCCGCAGACGGCGGCAAAGGTCATCCAAATCGCCGGCGCCGCCTTGTTATCAGTGGCCTTGATCAGGGCCGTGGCAATCGCCGGGGTAAACCCGCCGAAGATGGCAGTCGCAAGGCTATACGCTAGCGAGAATCCCGAGGTTCTCACGGCCACTGGCATGACCTCGGTGAGCGCGACAACCATTGCGCCGTTGTAGCTGGCATAGAGGAAGGACAGCCACAGCTCAACCAGCAGCATCTTGTTGAAACTGGGGCCGTCGGTCAGCCAGACGACGGCCGGGTAGGAGGTAAGGATCGTCAGGACGGTGAAGAACACCAACAGCGGCCGCCGTCCAATGCGATCCGACAGGGAGCCCATGATGGGCAGCCAGGCAAAGTTCGATACGCCCACGCACAAGGTCACCACCAGACTGTCCGTGGTGCTGAGCTTGAGCACACTCTTGCCAAAGGTGGGCGTATAGACCGTGATCAGATAGAAAGACACGGTGGTCATCGCCACGAGGAGCATGCCGCTCACAACTAACAGCCAGTTCTGCAGCATCGACCGGAAAATTCCTCTCGCATCGGGGCGGTGCTTGCGCTGCATGAACTCTTCTGTCTCCTGCAGCGATCGCCTGATCATGAACAGCACCGGCACGATCAGGCAACCGATGAAGAACGGAACCCGCCAACCCCAGTCGTTGATCTGTGCTGCCGTCAGGAAGACGTTGAGGGCGTAGCCAAGGGCAGCTGCGACGATGATCGCAACTTGCTGGCTTGCCGATTGCCAAGCAACATAGAAGCCCTTGTGCCCAGGAGTGGCCATCTCCGAAAGGTAGACCGATACGCCGCCCAATTCCACGCCGGCGGAAAAGCCCTGCAACAGCCGCCCGATCAGGACCAGGAAGGGAGCAAGGTATCCGATGGTCGCGAACCCCGGCACGAAGGCGATGAGGATGGTGCCAAAGGCCATCATGGCCAGGGTGACGATTAACCCTTGGCGCCGCCCGACTCGGTCGACGTAAGCGCCAAGAAGAATCGCTCCCAAGGGGCGCATCAGAAAGCCAGCGCCAAACGTCATGAAGGTCAACATCAAGGAGGCAAATTCATCCCCGGAGGGGAAGAAGGTCTTCGCTATATAGGTGGCGTAAAAGCCAAATAGGAAGAAGTCGAACATCTCCATGAAGTTGCCGCTCGTAACGCGGAGCACGGTGCCCAACTTCGAATGCACTGGCGTGTTGACGGTGGCCATGTTGTCTCTATGTTTCGGATGCCCTCGGCATCTCAATTGAACGGGCGAAGGATAGCGCGCGGGCGGACCGTTTCCCCGTGGACGATCAGACGGCCGGCAGGTAGCGCATCACAAACGTCCCCAGCACCTCCCCCCGCCAGTGCAGATCCCCGTCAATGCGGTCACGAAGGCGATGGCGCTGCTCGCATGCGCGGCTCCGTTCCAGTCCGTCGACACCGCCCAGCGGTCGACTTCCATGCCCAGTGACGAAGGCCTCGAGGTCTTCAGGGTCGGTCATGGACATGGGCTTCAGGTTGGGCTTGATGTTCGTCGTGCCAGACCAAGCATCATGGTCAGTGGCTGATGAGGCGACTCCACGAACCCGTGCTTGACGTAGAACGCCTTGGCTTCGTCGTCAATCGCGTGGCACAGTAAGGCACCCGCGCCGATGATGTCGGACGCTTGCAGGGCGCGCAGCACGGCGTCTTTGAGCAAGCCGCTGCCGATGCCGCGACGCGACCAGTCTTCGTGGACGCCCAGTCGCCCCAAGACGATCACGGGCAGGGGATCGGGCATGTTCCGGCGCATGCGCGCCGGCGCCGATTCGAGGATGATCGATCCCGCAGCCAAAGCGTAGTAGCCGACGACGCGCCGGTCTTCAGCGCAGACGACATAGGTACGTGTCGCACCGCTCGTCGCATTGGCCAGTGCACGCCGGCGCAGCCACTGGCTCAACGAATCGTGCCGGCAGGAGAAACCTGAGGTGTCGTGGTCGGCGGTGATCGGAGCCGGTGGCCCGACGGGCGCGGCGTTCACTGCTCCCAAGGCGAACGCTTGGCGAGCAAGCGCTGCAAGGCGGCGTTGTCGGCCAGCGGAGCTTCCATGAGTGCAAGGAAGGCCTTGTACTGCTTGGGTGTCACGCTGAACATGGTCTGGTCCAGAAGGACCTGCTGCGCCTTCTCGCGCGAGGCTTCAAGCATGAATTCCG
The DNA here is from genome assembly GCA_037443665.1 of Betaproteobacteria bacterium. Taxonomy (GTDB): domain Bacteria; phylum Pseudomonadota; class Gammaproteobacteria; order Burkholderiales; family Burkholderiaceae_C; genus Rubrivivax. Next base: position 3,245 of record JBBINW010000054.1, on the reverse strand, counting down.
TGCGGCTCTTGCCTTGCATCTGTGCTGCGCGGTCGATCAAGTCCCGCTGTGCGGCGGGTGTTCGAAGATTGATGACGTAGGACGCGGATGTGCTCATCACGACATCATATCGAATGTGTGCACGTTGTCCATACATGGGGCCTGCCCGGTGGACGGCCGCGCGAGAGCACGTTGGGCCTGACAGTTGCGAGGCAGACGCTCATGACCCCGGCAACTGCTGCCAAGGGTGTCCGACAGCGTCATCGCCATGTTCTCCCACCCTGTAGAGCCACCGCGGCGGGTTGAAGGAGGCCTTGGCATGCAGGCGGATCGGCGACTTGACTTCCAACGGCCACCTCGTCGGCTGTTGCCGAGACGCCTGACCGACTCGGCTGAATCCAGCAGTGCGCCGATGCCTACGCAACACGACACGTGCCAACGCGGTGGCGCCCGTCTCCAAGTGGTTTTGAATGGCGATGTTGTGCCTTTAGTGCGCAAATGATGCATAACAAATGCAAGACCGAAGCGAGGTGTTCTTGTGATCGACGCAGCTCTTTTTGAGCCGCCCATCCTGGGCGGGACTTTCCAGCACTTCGCCGACTTCCTGCGCGAGGCCGACACGCCCGCGCCATTGCTGTCGCCCAAGCGCTTCAGCCAAGCCATGCATATCGACTTGCAGACGCTGGCTGAACAGGCGCACGAGCATCGAAACACGATCGCCCGCGCACCAGCGTCGCGAGCGGTTCAGGTCTTCCTACGTGAAGCCCTGCGCGTCGTCAAGGCGGCGACCGACCTGAATGGCGATCTGAACAAGGCCTTGTTCTGGTACCGCAACGAACCGCTGTCTGTGTTCGGCTACACGACGGCCGAGCGGCTGGTCTCGGAAGGCCGCACCGATGATCAGCTGCGGTACTTGGCGTCCATCGAGGCCGGCGCGGCTGGATGATCCTGACCGAGCTGGGCCCGGTCACGCCCTATCGGGTGCACACGCCGCGTTGGGCGATGGCGCCCACCAGCGGCGCCGGGGCGGCCGCACATGGCGGGCGGGCCAACCCTCCGGGCATTCCCGCCCGTACGTCTCCCTCGAACCTCAGACCCGCTGTCCGCGAGTACCAGCAGCTATCGCCGCTGATGCCACCGGACACGCTGGTGAGCTACACCGTGAGCCTGGCTCCGGTCGCCGACGTCAGCGCCGGCTACGACGCCACCGGGTGGTCCGAGCTGTGGGAGGAATTCCATTGCGACTGGCGCGAACTGTGGTTCAACCAGCGGGTGGAGCCGCCGGGCTGGGTGCTGGCCGATGAAGCGCTCGCCCATGGCGCGAAGGGCATCCTGTTCGCCTCGAGGCTGGCGCCTGGCGGCACCAACCTGGTCGTCTTTAACGACACGCTGACCGCGGAGGACACACTGCAAGTGCACGGCCCGGCCGGGGTCTTGCCGAAGAATCGGGACTCCGGGCGCTGAGGTGCATCGACGCGGGCGCGCTGCGCTGAGTTGTAGAGCGCCAGCTACGCTGCGGCGCACCAGCGGCACTGATTCGGAAGGGGCGGCATTGACTGCAACCTGATCGACCTGCCAAATCCACGCCGTTGCCGATTCGGCCGCTGCGCGGTTGTGATTTCCCCATTCCGAACGCTCGCCACGTGCACCGCTTCGCGCGATGAATTGCGGGACCGGTGACTCGGCCGCATCGGTCAGCGCCGCGCTGGCCAGCGCCTGCCCGGGCGCCAGGTTGTAACGCAGGGCCTTGAAGAAGGATCGGTTCTCGAGCACCAGACGGTCGACCAGTTGCAGCTCGAACGCGTCTTCGATCTGTGGCTACTGGCCCGTTACCGGCATCAGCGACAGCTCGGCAATGGCAGGGCGGCCTCGTTCACGCCAAAGCTGGCCCCCATCACCATGTGCAGCACGTCGCTTGCTCCCCAGAGCGCCAAAGCCGATTCGAAGCGCCGGCAGAGCCGTCGAAACAGTTGTTCATCCAGCGCGAAGGCCTGGTCGGGCAAGTGGTTGACCACGGCCTTGTAGCCATACCGCGCCGGCACGATCTCCTTGACCTCACCGATCAACAGCATCAGCTGAGGCTTGCCCGCTGATGCCGCCGCATGGGGCCACTGCGCCGGCCGGCGCGCGTTGATCGCGTCCCGCTGCTCGACCGAGAACACCTCGGGGATGTAGAGCTTGGACAGCAGCGCCTGGCCACGGGCGATCTTGTGTTCGGCCGCCTGGAGCAGATGCCTGCGTACCGTGGCTCAGGACCGTTTGCTCGTGAAGCCGGGATGCCACCGCGTCAGCTCGGCCTGGTCTGGTTCACGACCCGGCGGTGGGGCAAGGTGCTCGCAGCCATGTTGCTGATGGGTGCCGTGCTCAAGATCGCCGTCGCGGCGTTGAGAGCCGCCGCGATCGGCGTCGCTGCTTTCGGTTGCTTTATGGGTCAGTGCGAAACCGTCGGTCGGCCTGCGCTCCAATGATCGAGATCGATGCGGCGCCAGGCGATGGCGCGCTTTGCGAGCCGGACGGGCGGCGAAGACCTGTGCTCGGACATCAGCCGGTAGCTTGTTGACCGGCCCAGGCCCGTCATAGGCACGACAGCGGGCATGCGGACGAATACCGCGCGCTGGGTTTCCACCGCGGGCGGCTTCGACTCGATCTGCGTCTGGCTCGTCAGGTGGCTCCTGCGCTGCGTCTGAGGTGAACTCTAGGCGCCACAAGTGCGCTCGACCGCGATGCCTTCGGCCCAGCGGCCGTCGTTCGTAAAGGGCGGCTCTTGTGCCCGCCGTTCACCGCGGCCACCAAACCATCCGGGGCCTCGATGCGCGGCCAAGGCATCGCCTCGGCCAATCATGCCGACAGCGTCGGATAGTCCGTGTAGCCCTTCGGGCCTGGCGTATAGAAGGTCGCCATGTCAGGCGCGTTCAACGGCGCGTTGACCCGCATACGCTGCACCAGATCAGGGTTGGCGAGGAATGAACGGGCAAACGCGATGAGGTCGGCCTGACCCTCGACCAGGGCGCGCTCGGCGCTGGCGTGGTCGAATCCGCCTGCCCGTATGAACGGCCCATCGAAGCTGCGGCGCAGCTTCAGCTTGAGCTCGGCTGGGACCGGCGGTGCGCCCATGTCAGAGTGGTCGAGGACGTGCAGGTACAGCAGCCCCAGCGCCGAGAGCTCGCGGACCAGCGCCAGGTATTGAGCCTCCACGTCCGCATACGCGCCCGTGCCGTTGAAGACCCCGTAGGGCGAGAGCCGTATGCCCACCCGGTCGGCACCGA
>JBBINW010000053.1:0-34456 GCA_037443665.1 Betaproteobacteria bacterium | reverse complement strand
GAACCTCCCCCTTTGGGATCCAGTTCTTCCTCAGCGTCACGACGCACCATGCCGGCATCGTAGTCCGCGGCCCGGCCGCAGACGCCGGCCGCTACTCCGACACCCGGCGCCGGCCGGCCTTGATCTGACCGCGCTGGGCTTTGCCGGCCAGCCGCCGCTGGCGCGAGCCGAAGGTCGGCTTCGTCGGCCGGCGCGGCACCTCGGGCGTGGCCGCGGCATCGACCAGCGCCTGCAGGCGCGCCAGCGCATCGGCCTGGTTGCGCGGCAGACTGCGGTGCGTCTGGGCCTTGATCACGATCACGCCGTCGGCGCTGACGCGCTGGTCGGGCAGCGCCAGCAGCCGGGCCTTGATCTCTTCGGGCAACGAAGAGGCGCCGACGTCGAAGCGCAGGTGCGCCGCGCTCGACACCTTGTTGACGTTCTGGCCGCCGGCACCCTGCGAGCGCACGGCACTGAGCTCGACTTCGGCCGCATCGACCGTCACCCGCGACGCGGCCATCGCGAACACGCCTTCATTCGACCGCCCGCACCGGCACCCGCGGCGCCAGCGCGCACATCAGCTCGTAGCCGATGGTGCCGGCGGCGTGGGCAACGTCGTCGATCGCGAGCAGACGGTCACCCGGCCCGCGGCCCCACAGCGTCACCTCGCTGCCGGTGCCGGCCGCCGGCACCGGCGTCAGATCGACGGCCAGCATGTCCATCGAGACGCGCCCGACGGTACCCGTGCGCAGGCCATCGACCAGCACCGGCGTATCGGTTCCGGCGTGGCGCGGGTAGCCGTCGGCATAGCCGCAGGCGACGATGCCGATGCGCTGCGCCTGGCTCGCGCGGTAGCTGCTGCCGTAGCCCACCGTGTCGCCGGGCTGCAGTTGCTGCGTGGCGATGATCTTCGAGCGCAGCGTCATCGTCGGCTGCAGGCCCCAGTGGCGGATGTCGTGGACGGGGAAGTCGGGCGCGCTGCCGTAGCACAGGATGCCGGCGCGCACCCAGTCGCTCTTGAGGCGATGGCGCAGGATTGCAGCGCTGTTGGACAGGCTGCGCTCGCCCGGCAAGTCGCGCGTGGCGGCTTCGAAGGCCGCCACCTGGTGGGCGACGCCGCGCTCGCCATCGGCGTCGGAGAAATGCGTCATCAGCGCGATCTCGTCCACCTGCGGCAGCGCATCGAGCCGCGCCCAGGCCGACCGGAAGGCCGCGGGCCTGAAGCCGAGCCGGTTCATGCCGCTGTTCATCTTCAGGAACACGCGGTGCGGATGCTGGGTCTTGTGCGCGGCCAGCCAGTCGATCTGCTCGCTGCAATGGACCACGTGCCACAGGGCCAGGCGCGAGCACAGCTCGAGGTCGCGCGGCTCGAAGCAGCCTTCGAGCAGCAGCACCGGCCCACGCCAGCCGAGGTCGCGCAGCTGCTGCGCCTCGGCCAGGTCGAGCAGCGCGAACCCGTCGGCTGCGCGCAGCCCTTCGTAGGCCCGCGCCAGCCCGTGCCCGTAGGCATTCGCCTTGACGACGGCCCACACCCGCGCGTCGGGCGCGTCGGCACGTGCGCGGGCCAGGTTGTGGGCCAGCGCCCGGGTGTCGATCAGGGCTTCGATGGGGCGCGGCATGACGGGACCGGAGGGGGCGAGCGCACGGCGTGCGGCCGCAGGACGTTGACGGCACGCACCGATTCTGCCAGCCGGGGTCGCGTGCTATAAACCGGCGCCCTGAAAATGGAGACTGCGCGCGCACATTTGGCCCTGCGCCGCCCTTGCGCGCGACACGATGAAAAAAGGCTTTTCCACCATCATGGCGGCGCAGTTCTTCAGCTCGCTGGCTGACAACGCGCTGCTGGTGGCGGCGATCGAATTGCTGCACGAGGCGCACGCGCCGGCCTGGCACACACCGGCGCTGGCGCCCCTGTTCGCGCTGTTCTATGTCGTGCTCGCGCCCTTCGTCGGCGCGGTGGCGGACGCGCGGCCCAAAGGCCAGGTCATGTTCGCGAGCAACAGCATCAAGGTCGTCGGCTGCCTGATGATGCTGTTCACGCCGCACCCGCTGCTTGCGTACGCGGTCGTCGGCCTGGGCGCGGCGGCCTATTCGCCGGCCAAGTACGGCATCCTCACCGAACTGCTGCCGCCATCGCAGCTGGTCAAGGGCAACGGCTGGATCGAGGGCCTGACCGTCGGCTCGATCATCCTGGGCATCCTGCTCGGCGGCCAGCTCGTCGGCCCGCGGCTGGCGCCGATGCTGCTGCAGATCGACGTCCCGTTCATCGACACCGGGATCGACACGCCGCCGGAGGCCGCGATCTCGGTCATCGTCTTGCTCTACGTGGTCGCGGCGGTGTTCAACCTGAAGATCCCGCGCACCACCGCGCCGCTGCAGCCGCTGCGCGGCGGCGTGCGCGAACTGGTGAGCGACTTCGCGCGCTGCAACGCGCGCCTGTGGGACGACAAGCTGGGCCAGATCACCCTCGCGACGACGACGCTGCTGTGGGGCATCTTCGGCAATCTGCGCATCATCGTCTTCGCCTGGGCCGCGGCGGCGCTGGGTTTCGGCACCACGCAGGCGTCCAACCTGGCCGGCGTGGTCATCATCGGGTCGGTCATCGGCGCCGTGACGGCTTCGGCCCTGATGCGGCTGGAGCGCGCGGTGGAGGTCATCCCGCTCGGGATCGTGGTGGGTGTCCTGATCGTCGGGCTGAACCTGATCACCAAGGCCTGGATCGCGGCGCCGTTCCTGGTGCTGCTGGGCGCGCTGTGCGGCTTCCTGATCGTGCCGATGAACGCGCTGCTGCAGCACCGCGGCCACAACCTGATGGGCGCCGGGCGTTCGATCGCGGTCCAGAACTTCAACGAGCAGGCCTGCATCCTCGGCCTGGGTGCGTTCTACGCCGGCCTGGCGCGGTTCGGGTTGTCGGCTTTCACCGCGATCGCCGTCTTCGGGCTCGCGGTGGCCGCCGTGATGGAGATGATCCGCCGCTGGCACCGGCGCAATCTCGTCGCGCACGGCGACGAGGTGCAGCGGCTGCTGGCGATCGCACGCACCGATGGCCATTGATGACCGGCCCGGCGCGGCGGCCGCGCTCGGCGGCGCGAGTGCGCCCGAGCGACCGCTGACGCCGGCAGCACCGGGGCGGCTCCCGACCCTGGCGTTGACGCTCAACGCGCTGACCTGGGGTCTGTCGTGGTGGCCGTTTCGCCAGCTCGAACTCCGGGGCCTGCATCCGCTGTGGGCCACCGCGCTGATCTATGCCATCGCGGCGGCGGCGATCACCGCGTTCAGGCCCGGCGCGTGGCGCGCGTTGCTGCGCGCCCGCTCGCTGTGGTGGCTGGTGCTGGCCGCGGGTGCCACCAACGCCTGCTTCAACTGGGGCGTGACGGTGGGCGACGTGGTACGCGTGGTGCTGCTGTTCTACCTGATGCCGCTGTGGGCGGTGTTGCTGGCCCGCGTGCTGATCGGCGAGCCTTTCGGCGCCGCGGCGCTGTGGCGCGTGGTGCTGTCGCTGACCGGCGCCGCCGTCGTGCTGTGGCCGGCCGACGGCGGCCTGCCGCTGCCGCGCAGCCTGCCGGAATGGCTGGGCGTGGTGGGCGGATTCAGCTTCGCGCTGAACAACGTGATGCTCAGGCGCGAGGCGGGGCACCCGGCGGCGGCGCGGGCACTGGCGATGTTCCTGGGCGGCGCCGCGGTGGCGGCCGTGCTTGCGCTGGCCTTGAGCCTGCGCGGCGACATCGCCTGGCCCCCGCCGCCACAACTGCGCTGGGTCGCCGGGGCCCTGGCGATGGGAGTGGTCTTCCTGGCCGGCAACATGGCACTGCAGTTCGGCGCCGCGCGCCTTCCCGCCAGCGTCACGGCGGTGGTCATGGTCACCGAGGTGTTCTTCGCCTCGGCCTCGGCCGTGGTGCTCGGCGCCGGCCGCCTGACGCCGGCCCTGGTGCTGGGCGGCGGCCTGATCGTCGCCGCGGCGCTGCTGGCCCGGCGCGGGTGAGTCTCACGCCGGCGACGCGGTCGGCGCCTTCAGCCCCTGGCGCACGAGCAGGCGCGCGAGCTCGGCGTCGTCCAGTGGCTTGGCCAGATAGGCATCGCAGCCGGCCAGCGCGCCACGCACGCGGTCGAGTTCACCGTGATGCGCCGAGACCAGGATCACGACGCTGCCCACCGACACCGGCGAGCGCTTGATCGCCTGGCAAAGCGCCAGCCCGTCGAGCTCGCTGTCCGGGCCAAGTTCGACGTCGAGGAAGACCATGTCGTAGCCGCGCAGGGCCAGTTTCTCGAGTGCGGTGCGGCTGTCGGCGGCACGTTCGATCTGCAAGCCCCAGGGCTGCAGCCGCATCTCGAGGAAGCGCTGCGCGATCTCGCTGTCATCAACGAGCAGGGCGCGCAGCGGCGCGCGCGCCGGCGCCGGCACTGACGGCGGCGGCCGCGAACGGGCCGTCGGTGCCGTGCGCGCCGCAGCCCGGACGCAGGCCTGCGGAGCACCCGCTGCCGCGGAAGGAGGCGCCGGCACGCTCGGTGGCCAGGCAACCCGGGGCTTCGCCACCGACCCGGCCGGGCCGGCGATGGCATCGCGGCCGAGGTCGTCGAAATAGACCGGCGAGGCGAACTCGCTGTCGATCATGACCATCGCATCCAGTTCGCGCAGCACGTGCAGCGGGTCGATCGGGCGCGACATCCACGCCTTGCATCCGGGTGGCGCCTGCGCCCCGATGAACACCGTCTCGTCCAGCCGCTCGGTGGCCAGAACGAGTTGCACCGATGGCATGTGGTCGGCGTCAGCGATCAGGTAGTCGGCGTCGGTGAGCATCTGCACATGCTCGTAATGGGGCACGCGGCCGCCGGCCAGACGAAAGTACGAGGCCAGCGCGCCGCGCTCGAAGTCGCTGAATCCCAGCAGGGCCACACGATACGTCTTGGCCAGCGGCTGCGAAAGGATGGGCATGTTGCGGCCCATGTTGAGGGCCGCTGCGCTCGCTGTCAACGCCATGGCCTGGCCGGCGCCGAGCGTCGGGTGGCGCGCTAACATCCGCGCTCCCGCAAGACCGGAGCGCGTCCATGGCCGCCACCAGCCTCTACGACTTCGACGCCGTGTCCATCAACGGCAAGCCGGCCAACTTCTCCAGCCAGCGCGGCAAAGTCGTGCTCATCGTCAACACCGCCAGCGCCTGCGGCTTCACGCCGCAGTTCGCGGGGCTGGAGAAGCTGTGGGAAGAGTACGCCGACCGCGGCTTGGTCGTGGTCGGCTTCCCGAGCAACGAGTTCGGTGGCCAGGATCCGGGCAGCAACGACGAAATCGCTTCGTTCTGCCAGCTCAACTACGGCGTGAGCTTCCCGATGATGGCCAAGGTCAAGGTCAACGGCGGTGATGCGCATCCGCTGTGGCAATGGCTCAAGGGGCAGGCGCCCGGGGTGCTCGGCACGCAGGCGATCAAGTGGAACTTCACCAAATTCCTGGTCGGCCGCGATGGCCAGGTGATCAAGCGCTATGCGCCCAACGACGCGCCCGAGGCGCTGCGCAAGGACATCGAGAAGGCGCTCGCGTCATGAGCGCGCCCGGCCGTTCCGAACCGCTCATCCCAGAGGGCGCAGCGCGGAGGGTGGTCCGATGAGCCCGCAGGCTTTGCCAATGGCCGAGTGCAGCGGCTTGCCATGCGCCTGCGCCGACCGGGCCGGGTCGCAGGTCCTGCGCCCGTCGCTCTTGCGCCAGGCGGGAACGGCCGCGGGCCGAAGGCTGCTCCCATGACGATGTTCGGCCACCTCCAGCCGTATGCCGGCGACCCCATCCTGAGCCTGAACGAGGCTTTCCAGCGCGACCCGCGCCCCGACAAGGTCAACCTGTCGATCGGCATCTACTTCGACGATGCCGGCCGCATCCCGGTGCTGGCCAGCGTCCGGCGGGCCGAGGAGCAGATGCTCGCCGAAGGCCACCCCAAACCCTACCTGCCGATCGAAGGCGCGGCCGACGCGCGCCAGGCGGTGCAGCGGCTGCTGTTCGGCGCCGGCCACGACGCGCTGGCCAGCGGCCGCGTCGCCACGTTGCAGACCATCGGCTCCAGCGGCGGCCTGAAGGTGGGCGCCGATTTCATCCGGCGCTGGCTGCCGGAGAGCGAGGTCTGGGTCAGCGACCCGACCTGGGACAACCACCGCGCGATGTTCGAAGGCGCCGGGATCGCGGTCCGCACCTATCCGTACTACGACGCAGGCAGCGGCGGGCTGGCGTTCGACGCGATGCTCGCGAAGCTCGCATCGCTGCCGGCGCGCAGCGTCGTGCTGCTGCACGCCTGTTGCCACAACCCCACCGGCGTCGATCTGGCGCCGGCGCAATGGCGCGCGCTGATCCCGGTGCTGCGCGAGCGCGAGTTGCTGCCCTACCTGGACCTGGCCTACCAGGGCTACGGCGACGGCATCGACGAGGATGCCTTCGCGGTGCGCGAGCTCGCGGCCGCGGGGCTGACCTTCTTCGTCGCCAACTCGTTCTCCAAGAGCATGAGCGTCTATGGCGAACGCGCCGGCGCGCTCAGCGTGGTCTGCGCCGACGCGGCCGAAGCCGCACTGGTGCTGGGTCAGCTCAAGGCCACCGTCCGCCGCAACTATTCGAGCCCGGCGATCCACGCCGCGGGCATCATCGCCCGCGTGCTCGGTGACGCGGCGCTGCGCGCGGACTGGGAGGCCGACGTCGCCGCGATGCGCGAGCGCATCGGCGCCATGCGGCGCAGCCTGCACGCGGTGCTGTCGGTCAAGCGGCCGGGGCGCGACTTCGGCTATTTCCTGAGCCAGCGCGGCATGTTCAGCTACACGGGCCTGAGCACGGCGCAGGTGGACCGCCTGCGCGAGGAGTTCGGCGTCTATCTGCTGCGCTCGGGCCGGATGTGCGTGGCCGGGCTCAAAAGCGGCAACGTCGAGCGCACCGCCAGCGCGATCGCCGCCGTCGTCTGACATTCGTCGCGGCGCTCAGCCGCCCGCGGCGGCGAGCACCAGCTTGCGCAGCCAGTGGTGCTCGGGCGCGGCATCGTGGCGCAGGTGCCAGATCATCTCCACGCTGACCGCGGCCAGCGCCAGCGGCAGCTCGCGGATGACCAGTTGGTCGGCGTAGCCGGTGGCCTGAACGAAGCTTTCGGGCAGCACGGTCAGCAGGTCGGACCGCGTGACCACGCGACCGGCGGTGAAGAACTGGTTGACGGTGAGCATGATCCGACGCTGGCGGCCGAGCGCGGCAAGCGCCTGGTCGGTGTAGCCGTGTGGCCGGCCCGAGAAGCTCACCAGCAGGTGCTGCGCATCACAGTAGGCGTCCAGCGTCAGCGGCGCCCCCGCCAGGGGATGGTCCCTGCGCATCACGCAGACGTAACGCGTCTCGTACAGCCGGGTGTGGCGAAGCAGGCTCTCCTGCCCCTGGGCGACGATGGCCGTGATCGCCTCCGGGAAGAAGCCGACCGCCAGATCGGCCTCGCCGCCGTCCAGCAACCGACGCGGGTCGCGCGTGGTCAGCGGCATCACGCGCAGGTTCACTTGTGCCTGTTCGTGCTCGATGCCCTGCACCAGACCCGGCGCCAGCATCGCCGCGGTGGCGTCGGCCATCGCCAGGCGGAATTGCACGGCGTCGCGCGCGGGGTCGAAGTCGCCCGGTGCCAGCGCCTGCCGCAGTCCGGTCAGCGCCTGGCGCACCTGCGGCCAGAGCGCCTCGGCCCGCGGCGTCGGCCGCATGCCATGCGCGGTGCGGACGAAGAGTTCCTCACCCAGCGATTCACGCAGGCGGCGCAACGCATGACTGACAGCCGGTTGCGTCATCGCCAGCGCGGTAGCGGCGCGCGTGAGGCTGCCTTCGGCCATCACGGCATCCAGCACGCGGAGCAGGTTCAGGTCGAGGGTGCGGAAGTTGAGCGCCACCAGAATGGTAGAAATGAATTTTATTCATATCTTACATGCGCAATATTCAGTTGTGCTGCATTGGTATAAACCCCAACATGCTTTCCATCGTCGCGCCAAGCCGCGGCCGTTTCAAAGGATGTTCGATGACCACCACCACCACTCTCCTCGCTCCGATCAAGCTCGCCGTACCACGCGCCGCGCGTTCCGTGCTGGCCAGCCTGAACACGTTGATGGGCAGGTTCGAACGCGCGGGTGAAGCACGGGCCTGCCGCCAGATGCGCGCCCAACGCGTCAGGGAAGCCGCTGCCGTGCGTGAGTACGCACTTCGCTTCGCCAGCCACGACCCGCGCTTCGCGGCCGATCTGATGGCAGCCGCCGATCGGCACGAAACGTCGAAGTGAGTCCCCGCACCTAGACTGGAGCGGAACGACAGCCGGCGGCTTCCAGCCACGGTGGCCGGGCGTGCGGCATTATCGGTGGCGATGGCTCTGTTCCTGCTCAAGCGCCTGGCCGCACTCTTGGCCACCCTCGCGGTGGCCTCGGCGGTCGTTTTCTCGGTCCTCGAGTTGCTGCCCGGCAACGCTGCCCAGGTCATCCTCGGCGACACCGCCACCCCCGACTCCGTGGCCGCGCTGCAGGCCAAGCTGGGCCTGGATCGGCCCCCGCTGCAGCGCTACCTGCACTGGGTGGGGGGCCTGCTGCAAGGCCGGACCCAGGCCAGCATCAGTTACGACCAGCCCACGGCCGTGCTGATCGGCCAGCGCATGCGGGTGACGCTGCCGCTGGCGCTGCTCGCGATGACGCTGACCGTGGCGCTGGCGCTGGGTCTGGGCGTCTATGCGGCGTCGCAGCACCGGCGCGCCGGCGACATCGGCGTGATGGCGCTCAGCCAGCTCGGCATCTCGATTCCGAACTTCTGGTTCGCGATCCTGCTGATCCTGCTGTTCGCGGTGCGCCTGCAATGGGTGCGCGCTGGCGGCTTTCCGGGCTGGACGGCGGCCGAAGGCGGCGGGCTCGTCGCCGGGCTGCAGGCGCTGGCCCTGCCGGCGCTGGCGCTGGCGGCGGTGCAGGCGGCCATCCTGGCCCGCGTCACCCGCTCGGCGGTGCTCGAGGTGCTGCGCGAGGACTTCGTGCGCACCGCCCGCGCCAAGGGCCTGAGCCGGCGCCAGGCGCTTTGGCGGCACGTGCTGCGCAACGCGATGATCCCGATACTGACGGTGACCGGGCTGCAGTTCGCAAACCTGGTGGCGGGCACGGTGGTGATCGAGAAGGTCTTCGTCCTGCCCGGCGTGGGCCGGCTCGTCTTCGAGGCCATCGGCAACCGTGACCTGGTTCTGGTGCGCGACGTCGTGATGCTGCTGGCGGCGGTCGTGGTCGGGGTGAACTTCGCCGTCGATCTGCTGGTCGCGTGGGTCGATCCGCGGCTGCGCCAGCCATGACGGTGCCGGCGGCCGCGCCGCCCCGCATGCCGCGCCACCCGAGCCTGGTGCTCGGAGGGCTGCTCGCAGCGGTGCCCGCCGCAGCGGCGCTGCTGTCGCTGTTCTGGTCGCCCTGGCCGCCCGCGGCCATCGACATCCCGGCGCGGCTGCAGGCACCGTCGGTGGCGCATTGGCTGGGCACCGACGACCTCGGCCGCGACATCGCCAGCCAGCTGCTCGCGGGCGCGCAAAGCAGCATCGTGGTCGGCGTGATCGCGGTCGGCATCGGGCTGGTCGCCGGGCTCGCGCTGGGGTTGCTTGCCGCCGCGCGGCGCGGCTGGGTGGAAGAGGCGATCATGCGGCTGTGCGACTTTACCTTCGCGTTTCCGGCACTGCTGTCGGCGATCATGCTGGCGGCCATCGTCGGGCCCGGACTCGCGACCAGCATCGTGGCCATCGGCATCTTCAACATCCCGGTCTTCGCCCGCCTGACGCGCGGCGCGGCGAACGCGGTCTGGGCGCGCGACTTCATCACCGCCGCCCGAGCTGCCGGCAAGGGACCGCTGGCGATCACGTTCGACCACGTGCTGCCCAACATCGCCAGCCCGCTGATCGTGCAGGCCACGGTCTCGTTCGCGACCGCGATCCTGGCCGAGGCGGCGCTGAGCTACCTCGGCCTGGGCACCCAGCCGCCGCGGCCGAGCTGGGGCCGGATGCTGAACGACGCCCAGAGCCTGCTCTTCCAGGCGCCGCAGCTGGCGCTGTACCCGGGCGCGGCGATCATGCTCAGCGTGCTCGGACTCAACCTGCTGGGCGACGGGCTGCGCGACCTGCTCGACCCCCGGCTTTCGCGCCAGCGCTGAACGCATCGCCGATGAGAGAATGTCCCGCCCCATGAAGATCGATTTCGTCTCCGACGTCGCCTGCCCCTGGTGCGCGGTGGGCCTGAACTCGCTCGAACGCGCGCTCGAGCGCATCGGTGGCGAGATCCCGGTGACGCTGAAGTTCCAGCCCTTCGAGCTCAACCCGACGATGGACGCCGACGGCGCAGACGCGAGCGAGTACCTGCGCGCCAAGTACGGCATGAGCGAGGAACAGCTGGCGAAGAACCGGGCCGCCATCCGCGAGCGCGGCGCGGCGGTCGGCTTTGCCTTCGGTGACCGGCTGCGCGTGTGGAACACGTTCGACGCCCACCGCCTGTTGCACTGGGCCGGGCTGCAGGGCCCGCCCGATGCCCAGCGCAAGCTCAAACATGCGTTGCTGCGCGCGTACCACGGCGAAGGACGCAACCCGAGCGCCGAAGACGTGCTGCTCGGACTCGCCGCCGAGGCCGGCCTGGACGTGGACGCGGCGCGCGAGGTGCTCGCCAGCGGCCGCTACGGCGATGAAGTGCGCGCGGCCGAGCGCTTCTGGCAACAGGCCGGCATCCACTCGGTGCCTTCGATCGTCATCGACGAACGCCATCTGATCCAGGGCGGGCAGACGCCCGAGGTCTTCGAGCAGGCGCTGCGGCAGATCGCGGCCGGCGGCTGACGCACGCGAGGCTCGAGGCCGGCGCCTACCGCGACCTGCCGGCGGCGCTGCCCGAAATCGCCGGCGGGATTGCCGCCGCCAGCAACTCGTAGACCCGCCGCACGACCGGGTTGCCACGGATCTCGCGGTGCACGGCCAGCCAGCAAGGCAGCGGCGGGATCTTCAACGTCGGCAGCAGCGGCCGAACCCCGGGCCATTGCGCCACGCAATAGGCGGCGACGAAGCCGATGCCAGCACCGGCGGCCACGAGCTGCGCTCCGGCCACCTGGTCGTCGGTGCGCAGCGCGAAGTGGGTGCGCGTCACCGTCAGTCCCATCGCCGCGAAGCCGCGGATCACGAGGTCGTCGCGGTCCAGCCCGACGAGGTCGTGCCGCAGCAGGTCGGCAGGCTGGCGCGGCACGCCGGCACGTGCGAGGTAGCTCTCGTGCGCGGCGGCGACGATCGCGATGTCGCCCAGCCTGCGCGCCACCAACGAGCCCTGCGTCGGCCGCACCATGCGCACGGCGATGTCGGCCTCGCGGCGCAGCAGATTGGCCAGCGCATTCGACGCCACCAGCTCGATCTGGATGCCGGGCTCCTGCGCCCGCAACCTGGCCAGGATCGGCGGCAGCAGCCAGGTCGCGGCAACGTCGCTCGTGGTGATGCGCACGCTGCCCGTGGTGGCGGTCCGGGTGCGCGCCAGGCTGCGCGACAAGGCCTCCGCGCCGTCCTGCATCTGGCGCGCCGCGTCGGCGATCGCCAGCGCCGCCGCGGTGGGCGTCACGCCGCGGCCGGTGCGCTCGAACAGCGGCGTGCCGAGCTGCAATTCGAGCTCCGCAACGTGGCGGCTCAGCGTGGGTTGCTGCGCCCGCAGCTGGCGCGCCGCCCCCATCAGGCTGCCGGCGTCGAGCACGGCGAGGAAACTCTTCACCAGGGCCCAGTCGAAGCCTTCAAGTGCCATGCAGAAATGTATATCTCGGTTGCAGTGATCGGCAATTGTGGAATGGGCCTGCACAGCCCAGACTGCCTTCCATCGACAGCTTCACGAGACCCACCATGACCCAGCCCAGCGTTCTCGTCCTCGGCGCCAATGGCCGCTTCGGCGGCGCCGTCGTGCAGGCCTTCACCGCCGCCGGATGGCGCGTGCTGGCGCAGGTGCGCCGCGTACCGGCCGCCCCGTTTCCTTCCAGCGCCTCGGCGGTGACGGCGCCGCTGGCCGACACCGCGGCGCTGGCCGCGGCCGCCGCGGGGGCGCGCGCCGTCGTCCACGCCGTCAACCCGCTGTACACCCGCTGGGACGCTGAGGCGCTGCCGCTGGCGCGCCTGGGCATGGACGTGGCCGAGCGGCTGGGCGCCCGCTTCATGTTGCCGGGCAACGTCTACAACTTCGGCGCCCGGATGCCCGCGCTGCTCCACCCCGACACGCCGCAGCATCCGACCACGACCAAGGGTCGCCAGCGCTGCGCGATCGAAGCCGAGATCGCGGGGCGCGCCGCGCAGGATCGCCTGCGCGGGATCGTGATCCGGGCCGGCGACTTCTACGGCGCCGGCAGCGGATCGTGGTTCGACCAGGTCATCGTCAAGGACATCGCCCGTGGCCGCCTCGTCTATCCCGGTCCGACCGGGGTGCCGCATGCCTGGGCCTACCTGCCCGACCTGGCGCAGGCTTTCGTTCGGGTGGCGTCGCGGCCCGAGGGGCGGCCATTCGAGACGCTGCATTTCGAGGGCCACACGCTCACCGGCGCCGAGCTGCTGTCGCTGATCGGGTCGGCGGCCGAGGACCTCGGCCTGCATCCGGGGCGCGGCTGGCGCCGCGGCGGCCTGCCCTGGGGGTTGATCCGCGCCGTCGGCATCGTCCACCCGCTGTGGCGCGAGCTGGCACGCATGAGCTACCTCTGGCGCGTGCCACACGCGCTGGACGGTAGCGCGCTGCAGGCGGCGGTCGGCCCCTTGCAAGCGACGCCGGCGGCTGACGCGCTGCGGCAGTCGCTGATCGACCTCGGCCTGGCCGGCCCGCGCCTCAGCCCGACACCGGCGACGGCATGAGCGGCCACCGCGGCGCAGGGTGCCCGTCGGGGCAATCCCGCGGCGCCTGGCCTGCCGCCGCACCGCCGTCGCGCTATCGTCGTGTCTTCGCCGGCCTTGTGGCCGCCACCGCTTCCGGCCCGCCGCGACCTTGCTCGAAGTCGACGACCTGCGCGTGACCCTGCGCACCGCCCGCGGACCGGCGGCGGCGCTGCGTGGCGTTTCGTTCACGATCGGGCGCGGGCAGACGCTGGGCCTGGTCGGCGAATCAGGCTGCGGCAAGTCGGTCACCGCACTGGCGTTGATGGCCCTGCTGCCCGAGGGCGCGAGTGTCGCCGGCTCGATCCGCTTCGACGGCACCGAGCTCACGGCGTTGGACGAGCCGGCGCTGTGCGGGCTGCGCGGACGCCGCATCGGCATGGTGTTCCAGGAGCCAATGAGCGCGCTCAACCCGCTGCACCGTGTCGGCCGGCAGATCGCCGAGCCGCTGCGGCTGCATCTCGGACTGTCGGCGGCGGCCGCGCGCGCGCAGGCGCTGCGTCTGCTCGACCGCGTGCAGCTGCCGCAGGCGGCGCGGCGGCTCGATGCCTACCCACACCAGCTCTCGGGCGGTCAGCGCCAGCGGGTGCTGATCGCGATCGCGCTGGCCTGCGGCCCCGAACTGCTGATCGCCGACGAGCCGACGACGGCGCTCGACGCCACCGTGCAACGCGAAGTGCTCGGCCTGATCGGCGAGCTTGTGCGCGAGGACGGCATGGGCCTGCTGCTGATCGGCCACGACCTCAGCGTGATGGAAGGCACCGTGCAGCGCATGATGGTCATGTATGGCGGCACGGTGGTCGAGAGCGCACCCACCACGGCGCTGTTCGCACGCGCCGCCCACCCCTACACGCGCGGCCTCCTCGCGGCCCGGCCGCGGCTCGACCTGACGCGGCCGCTCGACGCCGGCGGACGGCACCGCATGCGGCTGGCCACGATCCCCGGCAGCGTGCCCGACCTCGCCGACCTGCCGCCGGGCTGCCCCTTCGCCGATCGCTGCGGCCAGGCCACGCCGGCGTGCCGCACGGCGACGCCGGCCACGATCGGTCTGGGCCCAGGACATGCGGCACGCTGCATCCATCTCCACGCGGACACAGCGGCATGAACGCCCCGCTGCTGGCGGTCGAAGACCTGGCCCGGCACTACCACCTGCCCAGGCGGCACCCGTTCACCGCGCTCGTCGTCGTGCAGGCCCTGGCGGGCGTGAGCTTCACGATGACCACCGGCCGCAACCTCGGCGTGGTCGGCGAATCGGGTTCGGGCAAGAGCACGCTGGCGCGCCTGGTGATGGCGCTGGAGGCGCCCAGCGCCGGCCGCGTGCGGCTCGAAGGCGTCGACCTCCACGTCCTGCCCGCCGAAGCGCTGCGCCGGGCACGGGCGCGTCTGCAGATGGTCTTTCAGGACCCGTACGGTTCGCTCGACCCACGGCGCAGCGTGCTGCAGACGGTGGCCGAGCCGCTGGGCCTGCTGCACGGCGCCAGCCGAGCCGAGCAGCGCGAGCGTGCCGCCGAGATGCTGGCCGCGGTGGGCCTGCGCGCGGCCGACGGCGCACGCCATCCGCACGAGTTCTCGGGCGGCCAGCGCCAGCGCATCGCGATCGCACGGGCGCTGATCACGCGGCCGAAGCTGATCGTCGCCGACGAGCCGGTGAGCGCGCTCGACGTCAGCGTCCAGGCCCAGGTGCTCAACCTGATGCAGGACCTGCAGGACCGCTTCGGCGTGACCTACCTCTTCATCAGCCACGACCTGGCGGTGGTGGACCGCGTCTGCGACGAGCTCGTCGTGATGAGCGAAGGCCGCATCGTCGAGCGCGGCCCGGCGCAGGCCCTGCTGCGCGCGCCGCAGCACCCGTGCACGCAAAGCCTGATCGCGGCCGCAGCGGGCTCCACGGGCGCCTGACGCGCTGGGCGGTAGGCCCAGGGCCGGATGACACCACGCGAGCGCGCTACATTCGCGCCCATGGCTCACCCCGACGCCCGCGGCAATCCCAGCGCCAGTCCTTCGCGCACCGCGCACGACGCCGCGGAACAGGCGCTGTGGCGGATGATGTCGTTCTACGACACGCCGCTGGCCGACCTCGACCGGGCGATCGCGGCCGACCCGCAGTGGCCGCTGCCGCACGTGATGAAGGCGGGCTTCCTGCTGAGCCTGACCGACGCGGCGCTGCTGCACGACGCAGCGGCACACCTGGCGCACGGTCGCGCCCTGGCGACCCAGGCGCCACCGCGCGAACGCGCGCACCTCGAAGCGGTTCAGCAGGTGTTCGAAGGCCGCTGGCATGCCGCCAGCCGCATCTGGGACGAACTGCTGCTCGAGCACCCGCGCGACGCGCTGGCGCTGCAATGGGCGCAGCTGTGGGACTTCTACCGCGGCGACGCTGCCGGCTTGCGCCAGCGCCCCGCGCGTGCGCTGCCGGCCTGGGACGAAGCCGACCCGCTGTTCGCCCACGTGCTGGCGCTGTATGCCTTCGGCCTGGAGGAATCCAACCTCTACCCGCAGGCCGAGGAAGTCGGCCGCCGCGCGCTCGCCATCGACGGCCGCGTGCCGTGGGCGGTGCATGCCGTGGCCCACGTGATGGAGATGCAGGGCCGCTTCGAGGAAGGCTCGACCTGGCTGAACCTGCACAAGCCGCAATGGGCCGAGGGCAATGGCTTCGCCGGCCACCTGTGGTGGCACAAGGGCCTGTTCAGGCTCGAGGCGCTGGACACCGCGGGTGCGCTGCGGCTGATCGACGCGCACCTCAGCGGCGCCGCGCTGCAGCTCACGCTGCAGCGCGTGGATGCGGCTTCGCTGCTGTGGCGGCTGCACCTGCTGGGCGAAGACGTGAGCGGACAGTGCGCCGCGGTGCTGGCAGGCTGGCCGCTGGGCGCCGAGGACGCCGGGCATTACGCCTTCAATGATGTCCACGCGGTGCTCGCGATGCTCGGCGCCGGCGATCTGCCGCGCGCCGAGGCCTGGCTCGCACGCTGCGCCCAGCGCGCGCTGGGCGCAGCGGACGCGCGCCGCGCCAACCACCAGATGGCGCGCGAGGTGGGCCTGCCGCTGATGCGCGGGCTCGTCGCCTTCGCCCATGGCGACGCCGACAGCGCCGCCGAACTCATCTACCCGGTGCGCGGCATCGCGCAGCGCTTCGGCGGCAGCCACGCGCAGCGCGACCTGATCGACCAGACCCTGCTCGCCGCCGCGGCCATCGGCGGCCACCGGGCGCTGGGCCGCGCACTGGTCAACGAACGCAGCATGGCCAAACCGGTGACGCCGCTCACGCGCCACTGGCTCGAACGGCTCGCCCTGCCCGAGGAGGTTCGCGCATGACGGCAGAAGAAGTGCGCGACAACAGCTTGCGCCTGCTCGAGGACCCCATCGGCCGCGCGCTGGCCGAAAGCCATCGCAACCGCGAATTGCGCGCGGCGCCGAGCTGCGGCCGCCCGCTGAACCTCGGTGACAGCGACGACGAGACGCCAGCCGATCTGCACATGGCCGACAAGATCCTCAAGGACGCGGGCGTGGTGCCGCCCGAAGTCGAGCTGATGCGGCAGCAACCCGTCCTGCGGTTGGAGAAGCTGGGGCGGGCCCGGCGCAGCCCGGACCTGGGGACGGTCAGTAGATCGGCGCCGACAGCTGCTCGGCCGCCACCGCGCGCTGCACCGCCGGCCGCGCCAGCACGCGCGCCAAGTAGGGCCCGATGTGCGGGTACGCGCGCGCCGGCCGGTCGGCGAATCCGCGCGTCCAGCGGCAGAGCATGAAGCAGTAGGGATCGACGGCGCTGTAGCGCTCGCCAAGCAGCCAGGGCCCGTCGCTGCGCGCGAGCTGGGCGTCGATCTGCGCCAGGCAGTCACCCACCTTGGCCTGCGCGTGCGCCTTGACCTGCGCCGCCGCGGCCGCGTCGCCGGCATCGACCATGCGCTCGGGATAGAAGTAGTGGATCAGCGTCGCCTGCAGCGTGTTGGTCAACCACACCAGCCACTTGTAGAACTCGGCTCGCTCGCGCGTGCCCAGCGCCGGCGCCAGGCCCGCGACCGGATGTGTATCGACCAGGTGCAGGCAGATTGCCGCCGTCTCGTAGAGCACGAGGTCGCCGTCGACGAGCACCGGGATCAGGCCGTTGGGGTTGAGCGCCAGGTAGGCCGGCGCCTTGTGGGCGTTGCGTGCGCGATCGACCAACGCCAGTTCGAACGGCACGCCGAGCTCGTGCAGCAGCACGTGCGGCGTGAAGCTCGCATTGCCCGGGTAGTAGTGCAGCGTGATCATGGCGCGATCATAAGTGCCGCAACCATGGCAGCATGCGCGCCATGTCCGAATACACCGCCCAGGTCGTCTGGCAGCGCGGCGCACGCGAGACCTTCACCGACCAGCGCTACAGCCGCCGCCATCTTCTGCGCTTCGACGGCGGTGCCGAACTCGCGGCGTCTTCGTCACCGCAGGTGGTGCCGCAGCCCTTTTCCGACGCCGGCGCGGTCGATCCCGAGGAGATGTTCGTCGCCGCGCTGGCGAGCTGCCACATGCTGTGGTTTCTTTCGATCGCCGCGCAGGCCGGGTTCACCGTCGAACGCTACCGCGACGATGCCGTGGGCACGATGGCGCGCGACACGAGCGGCCGCCTGGCGATGGTCCGCGTCACGCTGCGGCCGCAGGTCGGCTTCACGGGCCCGCGCCAGCCTGGCGAGGCCGAGCACCGCGACCTGCACCACCGCGCGCACCTCGAGTGCTACATCGCCAACTCGGTGACCGCGGAGCTGCGCTGCGAACCGGCGTTCGCCGGCCCGGCCGAGCCGCCGGCCGGTTGAGCCCCCCACCACCGCGGGGCCTTGAAAGCCGGCTGCGACGCGCCCAGATTCCACGGTGACTTCGTTCGCCGCACTGGCCTTCCTCTTCGCGCTCGCGCTGGCCGTGGCGGCCTGGCTTGCCGGGCCGCGTGCCCTCGCCGCATGGCGCCGCAGCCGTGTTCTGCGCCGGCCCTTCCCCCCCGCATGGCGCGAGATCCTGCGCCGGCGCATGCCTTCGTTCGCCCGCCTGCCACCGGACCTGCAGCTGCGGCTGAAGAAGCATGTCCAGGTGCTGGTGGCCGAGAAGCCCTTCATCGGCTGCGCCGGTCTCGAGGTGACCGAGGAGATGCGCGTGCTCATCGCGGCCCAGGCCGGATTGCTGCTGCTGCATGATCATGCCGGCTACTTCGCCGAGCTGCGCCAGGTGCTGATCTATCCCGGCGCCTTCATCGTCGAGCGCGCCAGCCACGACGGCAGCAGCGGCCTGACCCACGAGACACGCCGCGCGCTGGTCGGCGAGTCGTGGCAGCAAGGCCAAGTGCTGCTGTCGTGGGACGACGTGCTGGCCGGCGCCGCCGACCCCGACGATGGCCACAACGTGGTGATCCACGAATTCGCCCACCAGCTCGATCAGGAGCGCGGCCGCGCCAACGGCGCGCCCTGGCTCGGCCGGCGCGATCGCTACGCCCGCTGGGCCGAGGTGCTGGGCACGGAATACCGCGCCCTGCGGGCACGCATCGCGCGCGGCGAAGCGGGCGTGATCGACGCCTACGCCGCCACCGATCCGGCCGAGTTCTTCGCCGTCGTCAGCGAGCACTTCTTCGAGCAGCCGGCGGCGCTGGCCGCCGGCCACCCGGCGCTGTATGGCGAGCTGGCGCGCTACTACGGGGTCGACCCGCGGAGCTGGTGAGGCACGTCGGGCAAACGAACGCGGGGGCCGGGGAGCTCGACGGCAATTGCAATTCAGGCGCCCGCGAATTCAGCAACGATGCGAACGTTGCGCGCGATCGATCTACCCGCGCCCGGCGAATTAGCCGGAACGGCAGGCTCACCTATTTCCGTTGCGGCGGCATCACAACGCAGCCGGCAACGTAAATGGAATTTGCCATTCGAAACGCGAATGCTTAAATGCTGCGGTCATAATTGCCACCTGAATGGCGCAGTCACCACAAGCACAAGCAGACGCCAATTCGCGGGCCGTGGCCCGCTGATGCAGGGAGCATTCATCCGATCGGAACCCATGACCAAGACCTACGCTCAGATCGTCAAGCAGATCGAAACCCTCCAGCAGGAAGCCGAAAGAGCCCGCCGCAAGGAAATGGACGGTGTGATCGGCCGCATCCGCGAGGCGATCGCCGTCTATCACCTCACCGCCGAAGACCTCGGTCTCGGCCTCGGCGGCAAGCCCAGGAAGCCGCCCAAGTCGGCGGCGCCGGTCAAGCCTCGCCGCCGCAAGGCGGTGGCCAAGGCGCCGGCAGTCGTCAAGTTCCGCAACGACGCGGGCGGCACCTGGGGCGGCCGCGGCAAGCGCCCGCAGTGGTTGCGCGACGCGCTCGCTGCCGGCAAGACGCTGGCCGACTTCGCGGTCAAGTGACGCGCCCGTGACGTGGCGCCCGGGCGTGTGGGCCCGGGTCGGTCTTCAGCGCGCGCAGGCCTGGCGCACCGCGTGGTCCCAGGCCGCCATGCGTTCGGCGGCATGCTCGCGCGACATCGTCGGGCGGAAGCGCCGTCCGACCTGCCATTGCGCGGTCAGTGCATCCAGATCGGGCCACACGCCGATGGCCAGCCCGGCCAGGTAGGCCGCACCGAGCGCCGTCGTCTCGGTGACCTGCGGCCGCACCACCGGAATGCCCAGCACATCGGCCTGGAACTGCATCAGCAGGTCGTTGACGCTGGCGCCGCCATCGACGCGCAGTTCGTGCACCGCGCCCGGCTCGCCACCCGACGCCGCGCTGTCGCGCGCCATCGCCTGCAGCAGTGCCGCGCTCTGGAAAGCGATGCTCTCCAGCGCCGCGCGCGCGATGTGCGCCATCGTGCTGCCGCGCGTCAGGCCGACGATGGCGCCGCGTGCCTGCGTGTCCCAGTAGGGCGCGCCCAGGCCGGTGAACGCCGGCACCATCATCACGCCACCGGCGTCGGGCACGCTCTCGGCCAGCGCCTGCACCTCGCTGCTGGCACGGATCGCCTGCAGCCCGTCGCGCAGCCACTGCACCACGGCGCCGGCGATGAAGACGCTGCCCTCGAGCGCGTATTCGGGCTTGCTGCCGGGCTGTGCCGCGGCAGTCGTCACCAGGCCGGCGGCCGAGGTCTCGAAGCGCTCGCCGGTGTGCATCAGCATGAAGCAGCCGGTGCCGTAGGTGTTCTTGGCCAGCCCGGGTCGGAAGCACGCCTGGCCGAACAGCGCCGCTTGCTGGTCGCCGGCAACGCCGGCGATCGGGATCGCCGCGCCCAGCGCCGTCGTCTCGCCGTAGAGATGGCTCGACGGGAAGACCTGCGGCAGCAGGCTGTCGGGCACGTGCAGGGCCTTGAGCAGTTCGCGGTCCCAGACGTTGTGGCGGATGTCGAACAGCATCGTGCGCGACGCGTTGCTGACGTCGGTGGCGTGCACGCGCCCGTCGGTGAGCTTCCAGATCAGCCAGCTGTCGACGGTGCCGAAGGCGAGCTCGCCCTGCGCGGCGGCGATGTGCGCGCCGCTGACATGGTCGAGCAGCCAGCGGATCTTGGTGGCCGAGAAGTAGGAATCGATGACGAGGCCGGTGCTGTGGCGGACCGTCTCGGCCAAGCCCTGCTCGCGCAACTGCGCGCACAGCGGCTCGCCGCGGCGGTCCTGCCAGACGATCGCGTTGTGGATCGGCCGGCCGGTGCGCCGGTCCCAGACCACGGTGGTCTCGCGCTGGTTGGTGATGCCGATGGCCGCGATGTCGCCCGCCTTCAGCCCGGCGCGGGCCAGCGCCTCGTGCGCCGTGGCGAGTTGGCTGGCCCAGATTTCGTCCGGGTCGTGCTCGACCCAGCCGGGTTGCGGGAAGATCTGGCGGAACTCGCGCTGCGCCATCGCAACGATGCGCCCGCCATCGTCGAAGACGATGCTGCGCGAACTCGACGTGCCCTGATCGAGAGCGAGGATGAACTTCGTCATGGGCGGCCCCCTGCCACGCTGCGTTGCACACCGGCCGCGTCCGGCAGGTCGGCAACGACACGCCAGAGTAAACGAAAAGGCCGAACGAGACCGTGGGGGAAATCAACCGGCGCAAACGAACCCGGGCGCCGACGAGATGGCGGCTGCCCGAGGGGCTCGGCCCGTCGCGCGGGCCGATCGGCCTCGAATCAGACCGGGTTGGATGCCGCGGCGGCCCCGGCGGCAGTGTCCGGCCGCGTCTCCGACTCGGCGTACGCGCGGCCACCGGCGCGCAGCGCCGAATGCTCGCGCCTGGACTGCAGCAGCGGGTAGAACATCTGGTGGTACCAGCGCTCCTGGCCGTAGACGAGGTCGTCCTGGAGCCCGACCTTCGCGGGATACCGGCGCGTGATGTGGGCGCTGCCGAACAGCATGTCCCAGACGAACAGCAGGTTGCCGAAGTTGCCCTTGTAGTTGCCGATGCCGTCGGCATTCGTGAGCGCATGGTGCGCCCAGTGCGTGGCCGGCGTCGAGACCGTGCGCTCGACCACCCACATCAGCGGCCGCAGCGCACGGATGCGGTAGAGCGGCTCGTCCCAGCGCCACGCGCAGTGGGCGCCCATGATGACCAGGAGCTTGACGACGACGTAGATGCCATAGACCGCGCCGAAGCCCAGGTACAGCATCACGCCGCCGAGCCACAGCCCCGGCATCATCAGGTAATAGAAGAAGTTGTTGCGGTAGGTGATGCGGATGCTCATGTACTGCGCCGTATGGTGCGCCCGGTGCAGCGGCCACAGCAGCGGCGAGTGCGAGACGCGGTGCCACCAGTACTGCGTGAGGTCGTCGCCCACCAGCAGGATCGCGGTCATGGCCCACCAGGGCAGGTCCGCCAGCGCGTTCCTGTGCCCCGGCATCAGCCAGGTGCAGGCCTTGTCGGTCGTCAGGATCGCGAGCGGCTGGCAGATCGCGAGCAGGCTCAGGAACATGAACAGTTCCAGCCGGGTGTCGTCGGCGGTTGCATGGACCGTCGCCTTGTAGCGGCGGCTGGCGACCTCCATGCCGGCGTAGCCGAACAGCACGCACACCACGAGTACGTTCTGAAGTTGGGTGTTCACGGCGCGTTGTCTCCTGTGGATTCTTGAAATGGCGCTGCGGGCGACGATAGGTTGCGCCGATCGATGTGTCCATTGCATTCTTGACATTCATGTGATGCGCTGAGAGCATCGAACAATGATCGATCTGCGCCGCATGGGCCACCTCGTGGCGCTGGCCGACGAGCGGCACTTCGGGCGTGCGGCCGAGCGCACGCATCTGAGTCAACCGGCATTCAGCCGCAGCATCCAGGCGCTGGAGCGCGCCGCCGGGCAGCGCCTCTTCGACCGGGAAACCAGCGACGTCAGGCCCACCCCCGCAGGCGCGTTCCTGATCGAGCGGGCGCGTCGGCTGCTCTTCGACGCCCGCAGCCTGGAGCGCGACATGCAGCTCTACGGCAGCAGCCAACTCGGAGACGTGGCCTTCGGCGTAGGACCGCTGCCGGCGGCCACGCTCATGCCGCAGGTCTTGCCCGCACTCCGGCGCGTCCATCCGCAGGTGGCGTTGCGGGTCGAGGTCAGCAACTGGATGCTGCTGCTCGACCGCCTGCGCGCCGAAGACATCGAGTTCTTCGTTGCCGACGTGCGCAGCCTCCCGCCGGACCCCGCGATCGACATTCAGCCCATGGGACGGCAGCGCAGCGGCTTCTTCGTCCGCGCCGGGCACCCCTTGGCGCGGCGTGCCTGCACGCCGGCCGAGCTGTGGCGTCATGGTCTGGCCACAACCCGCCTGCCGGCCACCGTGCTCGCCGCGTTGGCGGCGATCCTCCGCCTGCCGGCGGGCGCGTTGCCGGTCCTGACGCTGGAGTGCGACGACGTGACGCTGCTGCGCTCGGTCGCCTTGTCCACCGATACCGTGCTTGGCGTATCGCATGCCGCGGTGCAGGCCGACATCGATGCCGGAACGATGGTCCCCCTGGTCGTCGAGGGCTCCCCGCCACTGTTCGCGGAAATGGGAACCGTCACCCTTCGCAATCGGAGCCTGTCGCCGATGGCGCGACGGGCGATCGACGTCATCACCCGTGTCGCGCTGGAGGTGAACCGGGATCCGGTGGCCGCAGCGCCGCGCGCGCGGTGACGTCGTTGGCGGCGCACTCGCCGAAGATGCGGGCTGCGGCGTCCTCGCGCGCGATGCCGCTGGCATGGCGGCCGATCAAGATCGCCAGCTCACCGTCGACACAACCGAAACCGGACTTGAACTCGTGCTCGAACCGCAACCAGCGCATCGTGAAGGCCTCGATGATCAGTCCGGCAGCGCCTCGTCGAGCACCTCGACCCAGTGCCGCACCGGCGTCGTCGTGCCCGTCTGCAGGTGCTGGATGCAGCCGATGTTGGCCGAGACGATCGCCTGCGCCTGCAGCGGCGCGAGGTTCTTCAGCTTGCGGTCGCGCAGCTGGCAGGCCAGTTCGGGTTGCAGCACGCTGTAGGTGCCGGCCGAGCCGCAGCACAGGTGGCTCTCGCTGGGCGCGAGGCTGACGTCGAAGCCCAGGGCACCCAGATGCGTTTGCACGCCACCACGCAATTGCTGGCCGTGCTGCATTGTGCATGGCGGGTGGAAGGCCAGCCGTCTCGTCTTCGGCGTGCCGAGCCTGCCCGCGAGCGCGGCGGCGATGTCGGGCAGCAGTTCGCTGAGGTCGCGCGCCAGCGCCGCCACGCGGCGCGCCTTCTCGGCATAGTCGGCGTCCTGCGCCAGCGCGTGGCCATAGTCCTTGACCGCCACGCCGCATCCCGACGCGTTGGTGACGATGGCCTCGACCTTGCCCTGCGAGGTCAGGCCCTCGACCAACGGCCACCAGGCGTCGATGTTGCGCCGCATGTCGGCCAGGCCACCGGGCACGTCGCCCAGGTGGGTGCGGATCGCGCCGCAGCAGCCGGCGCCGTCGGCCGCCAGGGTCTGGATGCCGGCGGCGTCGAGCACGCGCGCGGTGGCCGCGTTGATGCCCGGCATCATCGCCGGCTGGACGCAGCCCAACAACAGCAGCACCTTGCGCGGGTGCTCGCGCGTCGGCCAGCGCCGCGCGTGGGCACCGGTCCTGGCCGGCACCTTGCTCTTCAGGGTTGCGGGCAGCAGCGGTCGCGCGAGTTGGCCGAGCGCCATCGCGGGGCCGAACAGCGGCGAGGTCAGCCCTTCCTTGAGCAGCCAACGCAGCGCGCGTTCACCGCGCGGGCGCTCCACGCGCGCCTCGACGATTCCGCGGCCGATGTCCACCAGCCGCCCGTACTGCACGCCACTGGGGCAGGTGCTCTCGCAGTTGCGGCAGGTCAGGCAGCGGTCCAGGTGCTGCTGCGTCTTGCGCGTCACCGGCTCGCCTTCGAGCAGCTGCTTCATCAGGTAGATGCGGCCGCGCGGGCCGTCGAGCTCGTCGCCCAGGAGCTGGTACGTCGGGCAGGTTGCGGTGCAGAAGCCGCAATGCACGCACTTGCGCAGGATGGCCTCGGCCTCCGTGCCTTGGGGCGTGCCCTTGAATTCGGGCGCCAGGTTGGTTTGCATCAGGCCAGCAGGTAGGACAGGACCCAGTAGTGGTCGAATTCGATCCACTCGGGATCGCGCGCCCGCGGGCCGAGGGCGGCCAGGGCCTCGTCTCGGGTCGGGAAGTTCTTCAGCACCTCGTGCACCGTGCCGTCGTCGAGCCTGCGGCTCTGGTAGGTGTTGCCCGCCGCGTCGCGGCGCGAGACCGGTGTGCTGCTGGATGGCACGAAACGGTTGTCGAGCATCACGACCCTCGATGCGGGCAGCAGGCGCGCGTGCAGCGTGGCCAGCCACGCCGGCAGTCGATCCAGCGGCACGTGGCTCCACCAGCAGCCGGCGAATGCGGCATCGTAGGTGCCGTGGCCGACCTCGGCCAGCGTGTAGGCATCGACGGTGGCAAATCGCACGCAGGCCGGCATCGGCTTGGCGCGCGCCACCGCCATCGTCTCGGGATTGAGGTCGCTGGCCAGCCACGACAGCGCGTCCCGCGCGCCATGCTGCGTCCACCAGCCGGTGCCGCAGGCGATCTCGAGCACGCGCCGGCCGGCGAAGACGGAAGGCAGCCAGGCTTCCATCGCGCGCAGGTCGGCCTGGCGCTCGGGCTTGTGATAGACCCGCTCGTAGATCGCCGCGCGGCGGGCGTAATAGACGCCCATATCTTCGACGATGTCGGCCGCCATGGTTCAGAGCGCCGGCAGCAGTCGGCCGGGATTGAACACGCCCTGCGGGTCGAAGGCCCTCTTCAGCTCGCCGTGGATGCGCGCGAGCGGCGGCGCCAGCGCCGCGAAGACACCGGCGCGCTTGTCGCCGCCGCGGAACAGCACCGCGTGTCCGCCCACCGATCGCGCGGCCTCGCGCAGCACCGCGGCCGGTGCGCTGGTGCACAGCCAGCGCTGCGCGCCACCCCATTCGACGAGCTGTTCGCCCGAGAGCGCGAGCGGCGCGGTGGTGGCCGGCACCGACAGCCGCCACAGCGCGGCGCCGCCTTCCACCGCCTTGGCCGCGCTGACGAAGAACTCGTCGCGATGATCGCGCAGACCGGTCCAGAACGCGGTGGCGAGTACCGGCTCGATGACTTCGCCACCGATCTTCTCGGCCGCCGCGCGCACTGCCGCCGCGGCGCCCGAGAGCCGCAGCACCAACGTGCCGGCCCACCAGGCGCTGGCGTTGAGCGGCAGCGGCTGGCCGCCCCATTCGTTCAGGCGCTTGATCGCGCTGGCCTGGTCGGCCTCCAACCGCAGCGTCAGCGTGGCGGCGGGCAGCGGCAGCACCTTGAGCGAGACCTCGCAGATCACGCCCAGGATGCCCAGCGATCCGGCGAGCACGCGCGCGACGTCGTAGCCGGCCACGTTCTTCATCACCTGGCCGCCGAAGCTCAGGATCTCGGCGCGGCCGTTGAGCAGCGTGGCGCCGAGCACGTAGTCACGCACGCCGCCCACGGCCGCCCGCGCCGGTCCGGCCAGACCGGCGGCGACCATGCCGCCCACGGTGCCGACCTGCAGCGACGTGGCATCCGACCTGCCCCCGGGGGCCGGCGCGCCACCCGCTGCGAAGCGCGGCGGCTCGAACGGCAGCGACTGCCCGCGTTCGGCCAGTGACGCCTCGAGCTCGGCCAGCGGCGTGCCGCCGCGCGCCGTGATCACAAGCTCGCTCGGTTCGTAGCTGCTGATCCCGGCCAGCGGCGTCGTGTCGAGCACCTCGCCGCGCGGCTCGCCGCCGTAGAAGTCCTTGCTGCCACCGCCGCGGATGCAGAGCTTCGTGCCGTCGGCGGCCGCCGCCCTGACCCGATCGACGAGGCGCGCCACAGCGGCGTCCATCTAGAACCGCTCCAGCTGCGGGAACGGCAACAGCCCTTTCTTCACGTGCATTTTCCCGTACTCGGCGCAGCGGTGCAGGGTCGGGATCACCTTGCCGGGGTTGAGCAGCTGGGTGGGGTCGAAGGCGCGCTTGACGGCGAACATCTGCTCGCGCTCCTCGGGCGTGAACTGCACGCACATACTGCTGAGCTTCTCGACCCCCACGCCGTGCTCGCCGGTGACGGTGCCACCCATCGCGACACTGGTCTCCAGGATGTCGGCGCCGAAGAGCTCGCAGCGGTGCATCTGGTCGGGATCGTTGGCGTCGAACAGGATCAGCGGGTGCAGGTTGCCGTCACCGGCGTGGAAGACGTTGCAGCACTTCAGGCCGTACCTCTTCTCCATCTCGGCGATGGCCAGCAGGATGTCGGCCAGGCGCTTGCGCGGGATCGTGCTGTCCATGCACATGTAGTCGGGGCTGATGCGGCCGCTGGCCGGGAAGGCGTTCTTGCGCCCGCTCCAGAACTTCAGCCGCTGGGCCTCGTCGCGGCTGACCTCCATGCGCGAGGCACCACAGCCGCTGAGCACGTCCAGCATGCGGTCGATCTCCTCGGCCACTTCCTCGGCCGTTCCGTCGCTCTCGCACAGCAGGATCGCCTCGGCCCCGAGGTCGTAGCCGGCATGGACGAAGTCCTCGACCGCGGCGGTCATCGGCTTGTCCATCATCTCCAGGCCGGCGGGGATGATGCCGGCAGCGATGATCGCCGCCACCGCGTCGCCAGCCTTGCGGATGTCGTCGAAGCTGGCCATGATGCAGCGCGCCAGTTGCGGCTTCGGCACCAGCTTCACCGTGATTTCGGTGGTCACCGCGAGCATGCCCTCGCTGCCCACCACCAGCGGCAGCAGGTCCAGCCCCGGCACGTCGAGCGCCTCGCTGCCGAACTCCACGGCCTGGCCTTCGGCGGTGAAGCCACGCACGCGCAGCACGTTGTGCAGCGTCAGGCCGTACTTCAGGCAGTGCACGCCGCCGCTGTTCTCGGCCACGTTGCCACCGATGGTGCAGGCGATCTGGCTGCTCGGGTCGGGTGCGTAGTACAAGCCCAGCGGCGCCACCGCCTCGCTGATCGCCAGGTTGCGCACGCCGCACTGCACGGTGGCGGTGCGCGCGAGGCGGTCGACCTGGACGATCTTGTTGAACTTGGTCAGCGACAGCGTCACGCCGACCTCGTGCGGCAGGGCCCCCCCCGACAGCCCGGTACCGGCCCCGCGCGCGACCACCGGCACCGCCAGCGCGTGGCAGGCCTCGAGCACGGCGGCGACCTGCACCTCGGTCTCGGGCAGCGCCACGGCGAGCGGCTGCTGGCGGTAGGCGGTCAGGCCGTCGCATTCGTAGGGCACGGTGTCCTCGCGCTGCCAGAGCAGCGCGTGCGCCGGCAGCAGCGGCGCGAGCGCAGCCACGACCTCCTGCTGGCGCGCGGCTCGCTGCAGGGCGTGGTCGACGGCAGGTGTGAGCGGCGCGTTCATCGGCAGGCATCCCGGCGCGGCACCGGGGCGGCCGCGTTGAGCGGGCACTTTACGCCATCGACCCGGTGCCGACGGCGCCTGCGACACCGTCGCGCGGTCAAGGCGGTTTCGACCGCAGCAGCGGCAATCGCCGGTGCCGACCGACGTCCTTGCCGCGTCAGGCGGCGCTGGTGAAGACGGTGAGCACGCCGGTGTAGCCGTACAGGTGGTGGCGCGCGATCTCGCCGCCGGCGAAAAAGCCCACCAGCGGCACGTCGCCCAACGCATGCTGGACGACCTTCAGTTCGGCCGACGGGCCGCCGAAATGCGGCCCGCCGCGGCCGGCGCAGCTGATGTAGATCGCGCCCCGGATCCGCCGCAGCGGCTCGCCCGCCGGCACGGCGGCGGTCGCCGACCCGGCCGGGGCCGGTTCGAGCTGGCTCTCGACCTCGTCGCGGATCTCGCTGCAGATGCGCACCAGGTCGCGCCGTGCGGCCTGCACGTCGCGCTGGCAGAACGCCAGCCGCATCCCGGGTTGCAGCACCTCGGCCACAGCCACCGCCTGGCGGCCAGGGTCGAGGCCGACGAGGTGGCGCACCCGGGTGTCGACGCCGAACTGTCGCGGCCCGCGCACGGCCAGCGCGCTGGCGCCGGCGTCGGTCACGCCCACCAGGGTCTCGCGCAGCCGCGGCAGCGCCGCGTGAGGGTCGTCCAGGCTGGCCATTCCGAGGTCGCGCAGGAGGCAGGCCAGCGCCGGCTCGCCGTCGAGCTCGACCGCGACGTTGCGCTCGCAGACGGTGACCGTTCGCGCCGGGCCCACCGGCTGGCAGCCCTGAGTCACGCGCGAGACCAGCGCCACCTCGCTGCTGAAGGCCACGCCCGACAGCCCGCCCTGCCAGACGCCGTCGGCCAGGTGGACCGCCGCGCCGCGCGAGGAGGCCAGCCCGCCGAAGAGGTAACCCGAATCGGTACGGTCGCTCATCTCGGCGATCAGTTCCGCCAGATCGGGTGTGGCGGGATCGGCGTGGACCAGGGCGCTGAAGGGCTCGATGCGGTGCAGCTTGCGCGCGCCCGAGAAGACCTCGAAGCGCCCGGCCGGCAGCGCCGCGAGCATCAGCACCAGGGCCGGTTCGTCGATGTATTCGACGCCGCCGGCTGCGACGCCGACCGCGACGCTGCCGACCCAGGCCAGGCCCGGCCAGCGTAGCCGCAACTCGGTGTACAGCGCAGCGGCGTGGGCTGCGAAATGGTCGCTGAAATAGACGAAGCCCAGCGACAGCGGACCGGCCGGGCCCGCGTCGTGCTGCTCGCGACCGGCCTCGATCTGGGTCGCCGCCAGCGCCAGCGCGGCGCGCCAGTCCGGGTGCGTGGCGTGGCCGACCAGAAAGGCCTGCACGACATCGCCTTCGAGGCTCAGGCGCCGCGCTTGCGAGGCGCGGCGGACGCGGTGCCCGCCTTGCGGCCAACGGCGCGCGCAGGGGAGGCCTTCGGGCTCTTCTTCGCCACCGGCGGGTCGCCCGCCGGCGCTGGGCCCGGCCGTGCGCCGTCGGCCTTGGCGTCCTTGATCGCCTTCGACGCCAGCTCGGTGAATTGCTGGGTCAGCGCGGTCCACCATTGCATCGGGTCGATGGCCGGCGGCGCCGCCGCTTCGCTGGCGACCGGCCGGGCCGGTTCGGGTGCCGGCGCCGGTGCCGGCGCCGCAGCCGCCCGCGCCGGCGATGCCGAGGGGGCCGGCCTCTGGATCGTCAGCGCATCGCGCAGGTCGGTCATCGGCAGGTTCATCGACTGCAGGGTGGACAGCGTCATGCGCTGCACCTCCAGTGCCTGGATCGTGGTCGCCAGCAGCTTGGCGTTCTGCTCGAGCCAGAACTGCACCGTGCGCAGCTCCTGGATGCGCTTGTCGATCTCCTCGGGGTTGAGCGTCGGGGCGATCCACTGGCTCATGCCGGGCAGCGCCGCGCCGGCGTTCTTCATCAGGCCCTGCAGGAAGTCGAACCCCGGCACCAGCCGGCTCAGATCGGTTGCGTCCGCCATCGTCGCGTCTCCTCTTGCTTGCGGCTCGCCGATTGTGCGCGCCACAGCGACGGCGTGATCGCCGCTACGGCGGTCACGAAGGCGGCGACGTGGGGATGATCCGCCCCTCAAGCCGCGGCCAGTCCCACCTGCACCTGGTTGCGCCCACTGTTCTTCGCGCGGTAGAGCGCCTCGTCGGCACTGGGCCTGGGCGCGTTCGAGCGACGCGTCGCTGGCCACCAGGGTGACGCCCAGGCTCGCAGTCACCTTGACCAGCCCGGGCAGCGTATCGGGCCAGGTCGTCGCCTCGAGTCCCAGGCACATGCGTTCGGCGATGCGTCGCGCCCCTGACAGATCCGAGACGTGCACGAGCGCGACGAACACCTGGCCGCCGTAGCGCGCCAGCAGCGCATCGGCGCGCAGCTGCGCCTGCAGAACCTGGGCTGTGCGGCGCAACACGGCGTCGCCGCCGGAGTGGCCGTGCTCGTCATTGATGTGCTTGAAGTGATCGAGATCCAGCATGATCACGGCCAGCCGCCCTTCGCCTCGTCGAACGTGCGAGATCAGCGCCGTGGGCCAGCGCGTGCCGACCGAGTGGCCCCGTGAGGTGGTCGGTCATCGCGCGCTGTTCCATGCAGACCAGCAGCCGCGCGCTGATCACGTTGTAGACGAGCATTGCGAAGACGACCGGAAGCACGCCATACAGGAGGGTGAACGGCGTCACCATCATCGGCGGCATGTACATCAGGTGCGGCGCGTACGGCCCGCTCCAGGTCAGCAGATAGCTGGCCCTCAGCGCGGAGCTGATCGCCATGAGGGCGATGGTCACGCCGATCAGTGGCTCGTGCAGGTCGCGCGGGCGCCGGAGCAGGCGACGGCCCAGCCAGGCCGTCAGCGACGAGCCGGCGGCCAGTCCCAGGGCACAGACCACCGTCATGCCCCGGGTGCCCGCAGGCAAGGCGGCGAGCACGAGCGCGAGGACCGTCGAGAGCGTGAGCCACATCGACGCGCGCGATCTGCGCTCGCACGCCAGCGCCGCCAGCGCCCAGCCGATCATGACCACCCCGCCGACCGCACCGAACGCCATTGCGGCCTGGCTCCACAACGGCAGCGGGGTTCCCAGCACCACGGGTGGCACCAGCCCGACACCGACCACGGCGAAGCCGCTGCGGCAGATTCACAGCGCCTCGGCACCCGCCGCGTCGTGCGTAAGCGACGGCCGCAGCATGGCCGCACCCACCAGCGCGCCGGCGCCACAGATGGCAAACGAGCTCAGGACGTCGAGCTGCAGCATGGGCTGACGGAGGGCATCCCCCCGGAGATCGGCATCATCGGCGGGCCGAACTTGAGGTCCGCCGGCGCAACGGCCGCTCCCGCGGGCCGAGGCGAGCACGGGTCGCCCGCAACTCCCGGACCGTGGCGTGCCCGGGCCGGGGCGGCGGGTCGCTCACCCGCTCCGGGCCCGACCACCGATCACACGGCGATCGGGGCCACGCGTTGCTCGATGGCGCCGAATACGCTGGCGCCGTCGCGACCCAGGACCTCGATGCGGATGGTGTCTCCGAATTGCATGAAGGGCGTCGTCGGCGCGCCGCCCTCGATGGTCTCGATGGCGCGCCGCTCGGCAATGCAGCTGACGCCGTGGCTCCAGTCCTTGTTGCTCACGGTGCCGCTGCCGACGATGCTGCCGGCGCGCAGGCGGCGCGTCTTGGCCACGTGCGCGATGAGCTGGCCGAAGTGGAACGTCATCTCAGGCCCGGCCTCGGTCAGGCCCACGCGCTCGCCGTTCCAACAGCTTTCCAGGGTCAGGTTCAGGCGGCCACCCTGCCACGCGTCGCCGACGTCGTCGGGCGTGACCGCCACCGGGCCGAACGCGGTGGCCGGCTTGCTCTGCAGGAAGCCGAAGCCCTTGGCGAGTTCGGCCGGGATCAGGTTGCGCAGGCTCCAGTCGTTGGCCAGCAGCAGCAGGCGCACGCTGTCCAGCGCGCTGTCGGGCGCCGTGCCGATGGCGACGTCGCCAGTGATCACCGCGACCTCGGACTCGAAGTCGATGCCCCAGTCGGTGCTGGCGAAGACGGCATCGTCGCGCGGACCCAGGAAGTCGTCGCTGCCGCCCTGGTACATCAGCGGGTCTTCGTAGAAGCTGGCCGGCATCTCGGCTTTGCGGGCGCGGCGCACCAGTTCCACGTGATTGAGGTAGGCCGAGCCGTCGACCCATTGGTAGGCCCGCGGCAGCGGCGCCATGCAATGGTCGGAGTCGAACGGAAAGGCATGGCGCGCCTTGCCGCCGTTGAGCGTCGCGTAAAGGTCCTCGAGCTGGGGCGCGAGGAAGTTCCAGTCGTCGAGCACCTGCTGCAGCGTCGTCGCGATGCTGGTGGCGAAATGGGCGCTGGCGAGATCGCGCGAGACGACGGCGAGCTGGCCATCGCGCGAGCCGTCCTTCAGAGTGGCAAGCTTCATGGGGATGCGTGAGGTCAGGAGGTGCCGCTATTGTGGGCCGCACACCGATCTGCCGACCCGGCCCGGCCGCGATGCCGCAACCGCCCCGTCCCCCGCCCGCCCCGCACCAGCGCGCCGTCACGGCGCTGGTGGCTGCGGTGCCGGTGGCTGCGGTGCTGCTCGCGCATGGGCTTCTGCTGTCGGCCTGGCCACCCGCACCGGAGCCGGGCTGGCAGCCTGCGGGCCGCGCGCCGGCTGAGGTGCGCCGGCTTGCGCCCGCCCCTCCGCCACCCGAGGCCCAGCGCCTGCGCCGGTTCGCCAGGCCGGCGACCGCTTTGCCGCCAACCGGACCTCAGGCCGCGTCGCTTCCCAGCGCGCACACCGCGCCACCCGCACCGCGCATCGCGCTGGTTGCCCAGGCGCCGCCGAACCCGCCGTGACCAGGAGCGGCGGGCTCGACGGGCCGGTGCACCCGACTCGCCTGCTGCCGCCGGTGACCTTGCACTACGCGGCGCGGCAGGGTGCGGCGACCGGACAGGCCGACCTGCACCGGCAGCCGGCGGACCGGCGATACGCGCTGTCGCTGCAGACCACGCTGCCCAGCCACGCTGCGCCGGCCTGGGCCGGCGCCGGCGCGATCGACGCGAACGGCGTGGAGCCCGAGCGCCTTGTCGGGCTGAGTCGCGGCCGCGAGCGCCGCGCGGCGAACTTTCGACGCGATGGCGGGCACATCACCTTCAGCGGCGCGGGCGGCGAAGCCCCGATGCTGCCGGGAACGCGGGACCGGCTCAGCGGGCTGCTGCAACTCGGCGGCATCGTCGCCGCCGACCGCCGCGGCGGCCGCACCGGGGCACGAGGTCACGCTGTTCGTGGCCGGCACGCGTGGCGACGCCGCGGTCTGGGCCTTTCGCGGCACCGGCACCGAAGCGGTCGAGCGGACCGGCGGCGACGCCGTCACGGCACTGCAGCTGCGCCGCCAGCCGCAAGGCCCGTACGACACGCTGGCCGAGGTCTGGCTCGACCCGGCGCAGCAGCAGCTGGCTGTGCGCGTGCGCTGGAAGGCGCCGCCGGCGCCCGACATCACCTAGCTCCTGCTCGAATCGTTCGACACGTCCCGACCCCCGGCGGCTTGAAATCCGGCCCCGCCATGCCCATTTGCGGATTCAGGAGATCACTCGATGCAGATGCTCTACAACTCGGACAGTTACGTGGTGGTGCAATTCGAAGTCGGCGCGGCAGAAGATTCGCCGGAGGGTGGTCGTGGCGGTTTCGAGATCGTCGACAAGTTCGCGCGCAAGGAGATCTTTCTCGAGGGTGCGCTGGCCGATCGGTTCCAGCTGGGCGTGCAGGCCTTGGTTCAGGGCCATCCGGAGGGCGTGAGTGCCGAGGCGGTTGACGAGTACATCGCCGGCTTCACCGCGCTGGCGCAGACGCCGCTGACGCTGCATTGAGCCCTGCCGATCTGGCGCCGGTCGGCGCCTGGATCAAGGCAGAGGGGCTTGTCGGGGCGTGCGGGCGGCGCCAAGATGGGTCGGTCCGGGTTCTGCTTTCCAAGCCTTCGCGGGTCGAGCATCTGGCGATTCGCGTTGCTTGCATTCGCCCTTGGCGCACGCGACTGCGCTCGACGTGTGGTGCTCGCATTTCGTGCTCACGCTGCGCCAGGCCGGACGCTTCAACCCGCGGCGCGACTGGAACGGTCTGCTGTCCCTCGTCGGTCCGCACCTGGTCTGGCCGCAGCCGGTGCTGGGGCGGGTGCGGGCCTTCCTCCATCGACGCTGCAATGGCAACCCGCATTGGCGCGCCCACGAAGCGCTCACGGACCAGGCCTTCGTCGAGCGTCACGGTCCCTGGCGCAGGCCGTACGAGGAGGGCGCGCTCTTCTACTTCATCGGCGAGTACATCAAGGACGCGCCGAAGGACCTGCTGACCGTGCTGGCCGCGACCTGCGACGGGCTGGGCCGGCGACTGCAGGGGGCGTCGACCCTCGTGCGGAAGAACATCGGCGCCTTGGCCGGCCTGTTGCAGTTCAACCCGGCCGAACGCGCGCCGCTGCTGTATGGCACGCTGGCGCCCTACCAGCGCGACCTGGGCGGACTGCTGGTCGAATTCAGGGTCGGGAACGCGCAGGAGGCCCATGCGGCGCTGACCACGTTGGCCGGCGTCGAGGCCGGCGAGATCGCCGAGGCCTTTGCGCGCCGGTTCGCGGCTGGAGCGGATCGGGATGGTCGAGAACCTGATCTCGGAGCTGAACATCACCGACCTGTCCGACCCGATGAAGTTGACATCCTGCGCGGCCTGAGGGCCGGGGATGCCTGCTGCGCAGGCATGGCCTGAGGTCTCTTGCAAGGTGCTCACGCCAATGCCTTGGCTTCGGTGGTTTCGTGCTTCGCCGGGGCTGCGCCCCCGCGGCTGGCGCCGCGCGTTCGTCCGGCC
>JBBINW010000052.1:0-34831 GCA_037443665.1 Betaproteobacteria bacterium | reverse complement strand
GCGCAGGAGGGTGCGGTTGAGTCCGGACTTCGCCTTGACGTTGCGGCCTGGCTCGCGGTCCGTTGCGGCCGCCGAGGCGGTCATGCCCTTGACCGCCAGGTCCTCGATGGCGATGAGGGCGTGGACACGGACCAGCTCCGTGGTCTTGTGGTGCAAGAAGTCCCGCCGCGCGGCCGCGATGCGGCCGTGGCAAGCATTGAGCCTGGCCAACGCCTTCTTGCGGTTGGCGCTGCTCTTGTTCTTGCGCGACACGGACTGCTGCAGCCGCTT
Organism: Betaproteobacteria bacterium; assembly: GCA_037443665.1. Lineage (GTDB taxonomy): Bacteria > Pseudomonadota > Gammaproteobacteria > Burkholderiales > Burkholderiaceae_C > Rubrivivax. The sequence goes on along the minus strand of JBBINW010000052.1, from coordinate 34,561 downwards.
CATGCGGCGCTCGTACGTGCCGATGCGCCTGGGGCAGCTGGATCGCCTCGCCGGCGCTGGGCATGATGGTGGTTGCCGCGCCGAAGTCCAGGCCCACGGCCGCCACAGCGGCCGTCTGCGTGGAAGCCGCCGTCGCGGCCACGGCGCCGACCTCGATCTCGCGTTCTGTCTGCAGCGATGCGATCCAGCGGCCGCGCTCCTGACGGAGCCCACGTACTTCAAGGTCCCCACAGCCTCGCGGCTGTGGCGCTGGCGCACCGCCCCGAGCTTCGGGAGAGGCACCCGCCCCGCGGCCGCCTCGTACCGACAGTCCTGCGGCAGGCGCAACGTGTCGCCCTCGCCACGCTTTTTGAAGCGCGGGGCGCCAAAGCGGGAGATGTACTTCGCGTCCCAGGCCTTGGACAGATCCTTCAGCGCCTGCTGCAGCGCCTGCGCCGGTGGCTCACACCGCCATGGGTACTGCCGCCTTCAGCGCAGGCAGTCGGGCCGCTCAACTCGCAACAGCCGGGGCGCTTGCGGCCTGCGGCCAATTCAGCCTTCTGGTGCGGCAGCGCCTCGTTGAACACGAAGCGGGGCGGCAGCCGACCCAGCGCATCAGCAAGGCTTCGCGGTGCGCCTTCAGGCTAAGTGCCTATTGAAAGCCTTGGCGGATGAGCATGAATGGTGGACGGGCGGTGCGGGCGATCAGCGCAGTGCGGGATGTATATCCACTTTACCGCCGGATCCAGTGAGCCCCAAATCCGCCAACGCGAAGCAGTTCGCTGGCGCGAGCCGCGAGCGCCGCTTCACGACCACCCACGCGGGCCGGCTCGCGCCTTGGGGCAGCCGTCTCTGCCAGCCCGCTATGGATGGAGCACCGCGGCGCAACCAGGTAGCCCAGGCAGACCGGCGCACACCGTCAGCGGCGGCCCAACGCGCAAGGATCGATCACAGCGCGACCCGTGCCCGAGACTCCGCCGCGATGTCGAAGCGGGATCCACCTGAACACCTTGCGTGAATGCGTCACAGCGGGGATGAGCAGTAGTGCGTTCTGCCGCCGAGATGGCGTCCCTACAGTCAGGGAAACCAACAAGGGCATCCCATGAACGCCATCCAGATCGACACCGTCAAGCTTGCGCCCCTCGCACCGGAGCCCGGTGTCGCCGCAGCGCAGTTCGAGTCGGAGGACGATCTCGAGTGGCAGGAATTCCTGGCGCTGGGCCTGCGCGGCAAGGGGATCGATCCCGACGACACCGCGGCGTGGCGACACGCGCCGGTTCTGTTGAGCTACTGATCGCCCCAGGGCCGGGCTTCGCCCGGCCGACCCCCGCGGGGTCAAGGAAGGTAGCGAAGCCACAATTCCTTGACGAGGGCGCGTTGGAAACGCCTATTGCCCGTCGCCGCGCCGCGCCTTGCCGATCGCCAGCCACTTGAACAGCGCGGCGTAGAGGTCCTTCACGTCCATCGGCTTGGCGATGAAGTCGTTCATGCCGACCGCCTCGCAGGCCCTGCGGTCCTCGTCGAAGGCGTTGGCCGTCAGCGCCAGGATCGGCGTGGACTGCCAGCCGGGCAGTGCACGGATCGAGCGCGTCGCCTCCAGGCCGTCCATGCCGGGCATCTGCACGTCCATCAAGACCAGGTCGTAGCGGCCCGCCATCGCCTTGGCCAGCGCCTCGCGGCCGTCGAAGGCCGTGTCCACCACGAGCCCGACGGCGTCCAGCAGGATCGTCGCGATCTCGCGGTTGACCTCGTTGTCCTCGGCCAGCAGCACGCGCGCACCGGCATGATGCTGCGTGAGCAGGGCCTCGCTACTCGGCACCGCCTCGCCGTCCGGCCGGCCCTGCGCGACGCCCCGGCCGCGCTGCAGGCGCGCCGTGAACCAGAAGGTGCTGCCCGCGCCCGGCGTGCTCTCGGCGCCGACCTCGCCGCCCATCAGCCTGGCCAGGCGCTCGGTGATCGCCAGCCCGAGACCGGTACCACCGTGGCGGCTGGCGGTCGAGGCGTTGCCCTGCTCGAAGGCCTGGAAGACGCGGGCGAGATCGGCCGGCGCGATGCCGACGCCGGTGTCCTCGACCGAGAAGCGCACGACCAGGTCGTCGCCCTGCTCTTCCAGCAGCTGCGCGCGCAGCGCGACGCGGCCCCGCTCGGTGAACTTGATGGCGTTGGTCGCGTAGTTGATCAGGGCCTGGCGCAGCCGCGTCGCATCGCCGCACAGCCACAGTGGCACGGCATCGCGATCGACGTCGACCGCCAGCCCCTTGTCGCGCGCCGCGTCGGCGATGATCGAGTGGACGTTGTCGAGGACGGCGGAGAGGTGAAAGTCAGCACTCTGGAGCTGGAGCCGGCCGGCCTCGATCTTCGACAGATCCAGCACCTCGTTGATGATCGCCAGCAGGTGACGCGTGGCGGCGTCGATCTTGTCAAGTCGCTCCGACTGCTCGGGTGTGAGGCCCGAGCGCCGCAGCAGGTGGTTCATGCCGATGATGGCGTTCATCGGGGTACGGATCTCGTGGCTCATGTTTGCCAGGAACGCGCTCTTGGCCCGGCTCGCACTCTCGGCCTCGTCGCGCTGCCGCCGCGCCCGCAGCGCCTCGATGCCGAAGGCCAGGTTGCGCGCGAGTTCCTCCAGCAGGACCACTTCCTGCGCGTCGAAGGCATCGGGCTCGGCAGCATAGACGGCCAGCGTGCCGAAGGTTCGTTGCGGACCGATCAGCGGCAACGCGATGCTGGCCTGGTAGCCGCGCTGCGCGGCGGCCTCGCGCCAGGGCGCCGTCTTCGGGTTGCTCAGCCAGTTCTGGTTGACCTGCGTGGTGCCGGTGCGGATCGCCGTGCCCGACGGTCCCTGACCGACGTCGCGGTCCGCGTCCCAGGACAGCCGGATCGACTGCAGGTAGCCGCTATGGTCGCCCGCATGCGCCACCGGCCGGATCGTCTTGCCGGCGTCGTCCTCGGCGTAGCCGATCCAGGTCATCCGGTAGCCGCCGGCATCGACCAGCGCGCGGCAGACCTCGGCGACGAGCGCCAGCTCGTCGTGCGTGCGGGCCAGCGCGATGTTGCAGCTGCTCAGCACGCGCAGCGTGCGATTGATCCGCCGCAGCCCGTCCTCGGCCTGCTTGCGTACGGTGATGTCGCGCGACAGGACCATGAAGCGCGGGGCGTCGTCGGTCGCGCCGGCCTTGCGCGAGACCGACAGCTCGAACCACATCGACCCCTGCGGCAGCGTCAGCGCGATCTGGTGCCCGATCGAGTGCCCGGTGTCGCCCGCCTCGCGCAGCGCCGCCATCACCTCGGCCGCTGCCGGCGCCGGCAGCACGTCCGAGACCCGCCGACCCAGGAATGCCTTTGGTGGCACAGCCAGCAGGTCGTGGCGCGACGCATGGTAGGCGAAGTAGCGACCGTCTGCCCCGACCTCGAACAGCAGGTCGGGGATCGCGTCGAGCGTCGCCGCGAGCTCATGCTGGGTGGCCAGGATTTCCTGCTCCGCCCGCTTGCGTTCGGTGATGTCGATGAACGTCACCACGACCTGCGCCAGCCGGCCCTCGGCATCGTGCAGAGGGAACGCATTGCACAGCCCCCACACCGGCCGCTCCGGCTCCGGACGCCGGATGCCGAGCAGCAGGTCATGCAGCGGCGCATCGTTGGCGAGCACCTGGTTGACCGGGAAGCGCGCCGGCGCCATCGGTTTGCCGTCCTCCTCGAGCAGGCGCCAGAAGGGATCGATCGCCACCTTGCCGCGCAACTGCTCGAGCGCCTGGCCGAGGATGCGACAGGCCGCGGGGTTGGCTTCCAGCACCCGGGTGTCGGCCGCGTGGACGATGACGCCGGCATCGAGGTTGGCGAGCAGCGCGCGCAGACGCTCCTCGTTCGCGCGCAGCGCCTCCTGCACGCGATAGCGCTCGGTCACGTCGCTGAACACGAGCACGACGCCGGTGATCTCGCCCGACGGCGTGCGGATCGGCGCTGCGCTGTCAGCGATCTGATATTCGGCGCCGTCGCGCGCCACCAGCAGCGTGTCGTTGGCCAGGCCCACGACCTCGCCCAGCGCGATCACCTTGCGGACCGGGTCGGTCATCGGCTCGCGGCTGCGCCCGCTGATGATTCTGAACACGTCGCCCAGCGGCTGGCCGATCGCCTCGGCAGCCACCCAGCCGGTCAACCGCTCGGCAGTCGCGTTGATGCGCACGATCCGGCCCTGCGGGTCGGTGGCGATCACCGCGTCGCCGATCGAATGCAGCGTCGTGGCCAGGCTCTGCTCGCTACGTTCCAGCGCCTGCTGCGCCTGCATCCACTGGCTCATGTCCATGTGGGTGCCGACCATGCGCAGCGGCGCGCCCTGCGCATTGCGCTCGAGCACCTGCCCGCGGTCGAGAATCCAGACCCAGTGGCCGTCGGCGTGACGCATGCGGTAGATCACGTCGAAGCGCTCGCTTCGGCCCTCCAGGTGGGCGCGCATCGCGGCGCGAACGCGCTCGAGTTCGTCGGGGTGGACGCGCGAACGCCAGCCGTCCGAGCCCGGATCGACCGGCTGGTGCGGCAACCCGAGCATCGTGTTCCAGCGCTCGCTGACGATCGAGTCGCCGGTCTTCAGCTCCAGGTCCCACAGGCCGAGGTCGCCGCCACGCAGCGCCAGCGCGAGCCGCTGTGCACTCTCGCGCTCCTGGGTCTGCTGCCGCGCACGCAGGCTCTCGATGGCGCGCTGGCGGCGCTGAACCGCCGCCAGCGCGAGCGACGCCATCGCTACGATCAGCAGGTACAGCCCCGCGTAGTCCAGGTTGTGGCCGCGCCAGGCCGCGAAGATCGCGTCCTGGCCGCGGCTGACCGCCACCACCAGGGGCTTGTCGAGCGCAAGCGAAGCCGGCTGCACCGTGCGCTGCGCCATCATCCTGCGCTCGCCGGTAGCGGTCACGGTGCCGGTGAGCACGCTGGCGGCCTGTCGCGTCGCCAGGTGGCGGCTGAAGAACGAGCCTGGCTGAGCGAGGTCCAAGCCCGCCATGCCGTCCCGAGTCGGTTCGATCATCAGCAAGCGGCCGTCGCCGTGCACCAACGCCGCCCACACGTCGGGCGCGTACAGCGTCGAATGCAGGAGGCTGCGGAGGTAAGCGGGATCGAGCGTCGCGCTGATCACGCCCTGGAACGAACCGTCCGCGGCCACGACAGCGACCGTCAGGTTCATCGACATGACGCCGAACGCGCCGACGAAGGGCGGCGACAGCGACAGCCGCCGCGGGTCCGGGTGCTCCCGCGCCTGGCGAATGTGCGCCTCGCCGCCAAAGTCGCGGCCGATCTGCTCGGGCCTGCTCGCAGCCAGCGCGCGGCCACTGCGATCGAGCAACAGGATCCCCAGCACACCGGGCTCCACGTCGCTGAGCGCCTTCAGGCGCCGGGAGCCGCGCGGACCCACCTCGGCGGCGGTCCAGGTGGCGAGGTCGTCGCGAACGCCGGTGATCGCCGCCGCGACACCGGCGAGTTGCTGCGCCAGGCTGTTGTCGATGGCCCGCGCCTGGGCGGCAAGGAGTTCGCGCTGCGCGTGGTCCGCTTCACGGTATTCGCTGTAGCGGCTCCAGAACACGAACAGGCCGACGGCAAGGAGCACGCCACCCAGCAGCAGCCATTCGTGACGGTGACGCGTACCGGCCGGTGCCGGCCCGGTGTCCATCGCGGTCGAGTCGTTTCCGGGTTCGCCCGAGGGCATGCCAGCAACCTGAACTGCGCGCATGCTGCGCGCGCTTCAGTATCGCATCGCCCCGGCCGCACGCCACAGACGCCCGGCGGCACGGGGCGCCCTACGCGGCGTCGTCCGGCGGCCGCGCCTGGCCGTCGCTGATCCAGGCTTCGAGCAGCGTGAACGCCACCGCCAGCACCACCGGCCCGACGAAGATGCCGACCAGGCCGAACGCGAACAGCCCGCCAATGACGCCGGCGAAGATCAGCAGCAGCGGCAGGTCGGCGCCCATGCGGATGAGCAGCGGACGCAGCACGTTGTCGAGCGTGGCCACCACGGTGGCCAGCACGACGATGAAGATGCCCCAGCCCGTGCTGCCGCCCCAGAAGGCCCAGATCGCCGCCGGCACCAGGACCGGCAGCGGGCCCAGCTGGGCGATGCACAGCATGAAGACGAGTGCCGTCAGCAGGCCCGAGAACGGTACGCCGGCGACCAGCAATCCGAGGCCACTGATCAACGCCTGAACGATCGCCGTGCCGCCCACGCCCAGCGCGACGCCGCGGATCGCGCCGCCGGCCAGGTCGATGATCGCGTCGGCGCCCTTGCCACCCAGGCGGATCGCAAAGCGGCGCAGCAGGCTCAGGCCCTGCTCGCCGGTGGCGTACATCACCGCGGCGATGACCACCGTGAGGATGAACTCCAGCAGCAGGAAGCCGACCCCGCCGACCTCGGCCACGAACCAGCGCGTGACGTTGCCCGCGTAGGGCGTGAGCCGAGGCAGCAGTTCGTTCGCACCCAGCGCCTGTGCCTGCTCCCAGGCGCGGGCGATCGGGTCGCCCACCAGCGGCAGGTTCGTCGCCCAGGCCGGCGGCGCGTCGGGCAGGTGGAAGCCTGCCACCATGTGCGCCCAATCGACGATGCGGTCGGCGTTGCCGACGATGGTCACCACCGCCAGCGTCAGCGGCACCACGAACAGCAGCAGCAGCAGCAGCGTCATCACCGCCACCGCCAGCGGACGGCGGCCGAACAGGCGCCGCTCGACGCGCAGCATCAGCGGCCAGGTGGCCACCACCACCATCACGGCCCAGATCGCCGGCCCGAGGAAGGGCCGCACGATCCACAGCGACGCGCCCAGCAGGACGCCGATGAACAGCACCGCGAAGGTGGTGCGCGCGAGATCACGCGGCGGCGTCATGGCCGACCCCGCGCGGGTCGCGCGGCACGGCGCTCGGGCATAGGAGGCAATAGGGTTCGGGTGCGAAGCATGCGGTGGCGGCGCGGCGCTTGGAGCGCCGGCAGGGCCGTGCGATCGGCGGCGGGCCGGCGAAGCCGGTTCGGCATCGGGCGCCGACATTACCGGCGCGCGAATGGCGCGAAGGATACCCGCGCCCGGTGGGTCGTCCGCGGGCTTGCGTGCTCAGTGGCGCAGCAGCCCAGACGCCAGGGCCAGCGCCAGGCCGAGCGACGGCCCCAGGGCCCGGCCGGGCCAGACCGGGTCGGCCACAGGCGTCGCGTGGGACGCTGCGCCGTCGCCGGCGGGCCACAGGTCCTCGGCAAAGGCCTCGCTGCGCAAGCCGTGCGGCACCTCGTCCGCCCAGGCCGGTGCGTCGTCACGCTGGCGGCGGCGGTCTTCGGGGCGGGCGGAGGGCGGCTTCATGCGGAACCTCGACGGATGACGGGTCGACCTGTGGGCTCGACTGGCATCAAGTGTGCGGCGCGGATGTGGCAGCGCGATGAAACCGGCCGCGGCGCCGCGGCGCCTGCGCTACAGCGCGGCGGCGGCCGCGTACCATCCCCGGCCATGCCAGCCACCCTCGAAGGTCAGCTCGTCGTCGCCATCTCCTCGCGCGCGCTGTTCGACTTCGAGGAGGAGAACCGCATCTTCGAGGCCGGCGACGACCGCGCCTACATGCAGCTGCAGCTGCAGCGCGTCGAGCAGCCGGCGCGGGCCGGCGTGGCGTTCTCGCTCGTCAACAAGCTGCTCGCCTTCAACGACGCGCGGCCGCGGGTCGAGGTCGTGATCCTGTCGCGCAACGATCCGGTGAGCGGATTGCGCGTTTTCCGCTCGGCGCAGCATTACGGCCTGCCGGTGCAGCGTGGCGTGTTCACGCGCGGCCAGCCACCGTGGCGCTACCTGCGGCCGCTGGCGGCCAACCTGTTCCTGAGCACGAACGAGGCCGACGTGCGCCAGGCACTGGCAGCCGGCGTGCCGGCAGCACGCGTCTACCCGGAGAGCGCACGCGCCTCGGTGTCGCACCCCGACGAGGTGCGCATCGCCTTCGACGGCGACGCCGTGCTCTTCAGCGACGAGGCCGAGCGCGTGTTCCAGGCGCAGGGGCTCGACGCCTTCCAGCACCACGAACGGGAGCGCGCGGCCACGCCGCTGGCGCCGGGCCCGTTCAAGCCGCTGCTCGAGGCCTTGCACAGGCTGCAGCGCGAACCCGTGGCCGGCATGCGGCTGCGCACGGCGCTGGTCACTGCACGCAGCGCGCCAGCGCACGAGCGCGCAGTGCGCACGCTGATGGACTGGCAGATCGAGGTCGACGAGGCGATGTTCCTCGGCGGCCTGCCCAAGGGCAGCTTCCTGCGCGAGTTCGAGCCCGACTTCTTCTTCGACGACCAGACCGGCCACATCGAGAACGCCGCCGAGCACGTGCCCTCCGGGCACGTGGCCGCGGGCGTGAGCAACCGCTGAGCCGCGGGCCGACGCGGCGCCGCGAGCAAGTCAGAACGCCACGCGCAAGCTCAGCCGCGCGGTGCGCGGCTCGCCGGGGTGCATGACCTTGTCGTTGACCGGTGCGGTTTCGTCGGCGAGCTCGGGGGCGACGTCGTACCCGATGTCGTCGTAGCGGCGGTCGAACCGGTTCAGCACGTCCATCGTCAATCTGGCGTGCGCGCCGAGCTTGCGACCGATGCGCAGGTTGGGCACCGGCGAGGGCGTCGATCGCACGCTGCCGTCTGCGGTTAGCACGCCCGATCCGACGCAGCGCTCGGTCAGGCTCACCGTCCCGGGACCCAGGTCCTGCACGGTCACGGTGCCGCCGTAGACCCGGTCGACCGAATTGGGCACGTACGGTCCGACGGTGATGTCGTCGCTGTCGTTGTCGCGGAAGCGCGCGTGGTTCCAGGCCAGGTCCGGGTCCGGGTCCAGGTCCAGCAACAGCCGCGGCCGCGGCACCCAGTGGTTGTTCCATTCGACGCCGTAGCGGCGGCTGGGCCCGTTCGGCGGCGTCGTGCCTTCGTCGCCGGAGTAGGTGAACTCGGAGTCGAAGTCGAGCTGCCACGGCGCGAGCGAACTCTGCAGCCCCGGCACGGCCTCGGTACGCAGGCCCAGTTCGGCGCCGCGCGCCTTCCCGAGCCCGGGCACCCGGCCCTGAGGCTCGCCGTTGGCGGGGTCGACGGCGGCCGTCATGCCACGCGCGTCGTTGCTGTGGAAGCCGCTGCCGGCATCGACGAAGAACTCGGTTCGCGCCCAGGGCCCGAGCACGATGGCCAGCTTCGGCGACAACAACGATTCCCAGGCCGTGCCCGAGTTCAGCGGCTGCAGCAGGCTGTGCACGTCGGCCTGGAGCCGGTCGGTGCGCAATTCGATCACGCTGCGCAGCTTCGGCAGCCATTCGATCCCGGTCTGGGCATAAACGCCAGCCAGCGTCTCGCGCACGTCGTCGACCCGGGTCGTGCCGATGAGCACGCGGTCCTCGCTGTCATAGAGGCCGACGTGGATGCGGTCCTGGAGCAGCTGGAGGCCGAACGCGGTGCGTGCTGCATGGCCACCCCGCTCTTGGTCGAAGCTGCGCGACGCGGTCAGGCCGAAGCCGTTGCGGCTTTCCCGCTGCGAGAACTGGCGCCGGTGGAGGGCGCTCGAGGAAGTAGGTGAGGTTGGAGGACAGCGGCAGCCGGTAGTGCATCGCGTAGGCCGTCACGCGCGTCGTGCCGCCGGCGTCGCTGGCGTACCACTGCGCCGACAGGCTGGTGCGCGCGGTCTGCCCGCCATCGCCGGGATCGACGGCGTCGAAACGCCCGAAGGGTCGGCCGAGGTAGGTGCCGACCTCGATCAGACGCAGCGGCCACCTGGTCGGTCGACCGCCCGTCGGCGTCGTAGCCCATCCAGGTCGCCGACCAGCCCGACGCGGCGCTTCCGGCCGACCAGCTCAAGAGCGCGTTGTTGCGGCGCAGCCCCTCCTTCGGCGTCCACGGGCCATCGTTGCTCATGAACTCGACGGCGCCGAGGAGGGTGCCACCGCCGAGGTCGCTCGACCCGGCACCATCAGCCGCCGGTAGCCGCGCTCGCCCAACGTGAGTTGCGCCAGCGGGGCATCGAGGCTGCGCCGGTATTCGATGTCGGCCGATCCGGCGTCCGCGAAGTCGCCGTGGGTCGCCAAGTACGGACCCTTGCGGTAGTCGACTTGGTCGATCAGTTCGGGGATCAGGAAGCTGAGGTCCGAATGACCCTGCCCGGGGGCGTTGGTCGGCATGTTCACCGGGATCCCGTCGACCGAGGTCGCGAAGTCGGTGCCGTGGTCGAGGTTGAAGCCACGCAGGAAGTACGGGTTGGCTCCGCCGTCGCCCGCGTGCTGCGTCACGACCAGGCCCGGCACCGCCTCCAGCACCTCGCCGGGCCGCTGCAGCGGCCGGCTGTCGATCATCGCGGCGCGCACCACGCCCTCGCTAGCCGCATCGGAACTGCCGACCGCGTTGTCGTAGTGGCGCGAGACGATCTGGACCGTGTCGCTTGGGGCAGCCACGCCCCGGGCGGGGCCGGGATCCTGCGCGAACGCCGGTTGCGCTGCGCTGACCGCGCCCTGTGGCGCAGCGGGCTGCGCAAGGCCGGGCAGTGCGGCGGTCAGGCCGATCATCGCGGCCGCCGTGGCACGCACCGAGGCCGGCGGCCGGCCGGGATGGGAAACGCTGCACGGGGTCCGGTGCCTCCTGGGTTGCGGCATGACCGGCATTTCATTTAAGCCGTATGATATTTCCATCGTACTTCACACTCGATTGTTCAATCGGCCTCGATGCCGGCGGTACGGTCGGTCAGGGCGGCAGCGCGCGCGGTCATGCGCGCCGCGGGTTCAGGCGACGGTGTAGCGGCGCAGGCGGTCGAGCTCCGGCACCCGCACACCGCCGTAGACGACCTCGATCGCGCCGGCGGCCTGCAGTGCCCGCAACGCTTCGTTGACACGCTGGCGCGACAGCCCCACCAGATAGCCCAGTTCCTGCTGCGTGATGCGCAGCAGGTCGCCTACGCCGGGGTACAGCACCGGGTGGAACAGCGCCGCCAGGCTGCGCGCGACGCGCTCGTCGGGGTGGGTGAGACGGTCGATCTCGCGCGCGGCGATGAACTGCGACAGCCGCTCGTTGAGCTGCATCGTGATGAAGCGGTTGAACGGGATGCTGCGCGCCAGCAGCCAGTCGAAGGTCTCGATGCCGATGCCGGCCACGACGCTTCTTCGCAGGGCCTGGATGTTGTAGCGGTAGGGCTCGCGCTTGAGCACCGTGCCCTCGCCGAACCAGCCGCCGGGCGACAGGCCGGCGAAGGTGATCGGCACGCCCAGCGCACTGTCGTTGCTCATCTTCATCAGACCGTCGATGAGACCGAACCAGTAGGTCACAGGCCGGCCGATGCGGCACACCAGCTCGCCCGCGGCCACACCCACCACCCGCAAGTCGGCGACCACGCGCTCGCGCTCGGCGGCGTCCAGCCGCGCCAGCCAGGGAATGCTGGCGAGCTCGTCGGCCGTGGCCGCCCGTGAACGCGCCGCGAGCGCCACCGTGCCAGGCGGCGCAGATGCCCTCGACGCGCCCTTCGCAGCCATCTCGTTGCGGGAAAGACCCGTTGGTATCGACCCTAGGATTGTCGTCAGAACGACAACGGGGCGTCAAACTCTTGCCCAAAATCGGGCAACCGTCTCGCACCCGAGGAGTGTCGTGCAGACCACCTTTCCCGGCCTGATGCTGCAGCACGCGCGAAAGCGCCCGCAGGCCGCGGCCTTGCGCGAGAAGGTCTACGGCATCTGGCAGACCTTGACCTGGGGCCAGCTCGCCACCCTGGTGCGCGAGCTGGCCTGCGGCCTGGCCGCGACCGGCGTGAAGCGCGGCGACCACGTGGTGGTCGTGGGCGAGAACCGGCCGCGCTTGTATGCCTCGATGCTGGCCCTGCAGGCGCTGGGCGCGGTGCCGGTGCCGCTGTACCAGGACGCGGTGGCCGCGGAGTACGCGTTTCCGATCAACAACGCCGAGGTGCGCTTCGCGATCGTCGAAGACCAGGAGCAGGTGGACAAGCTGCTCGAACTGCGCCCCAGCTGCCCGCAGATCGAGCGCATCTGGTTCGACGACCCGCGCGGACTGCGCCACTGCGACGCGCCCGGATTGGCCGCGCTCGACGCGCTGATCGAGGCCGGCCGCGCGTACGACAGCGCGCATGCCGGATTCTTCGACGCCGAGGTCGCCGCCGGCAGGCCGCAGGACGTGGCGTCCATGTTCTTCACCTCGGGAACCACCGGGAACCCGAAGGGCGTGGTCCATACCCACTTCACGCTGCTCGATCGCGCCGCGGCCGGCGCCCGCTTCGACAGGCTGACCGAGCGCGAGGAGGTTCTGGCCTATCTGCCGCCGGCCTGGATCGGCCAGAACATCTTCAGCTACGCGCAGTGGCTGGCCTGCGGCTACGTCGTCAACTGCCCCGAATCGGCGGCCACGGTGACAATCGACCTGAAGGAGATCGGGCCGACCTACTACTTCGCGCCGCCGCGGGTCTTCGAGGGCCTGCTGACCAGCGTGACGATCCGCATGGAGGACGCCGGGCGCATCAAGCGCTGGCTGTTCGATCGCTGCATGGCGCTGGCCCGCCGTGTCGGGCCGGCGATCATCGACGGCAGGCCGGTCGGCGCCGTCGACCGGGCGCGCTACGCACTGGGCAACCTGCTCGTCTACGGCCCGCTGCGTAACACGCTGGGCTTCTCGCGCGTGCGCGTGGCCTACACCGCGGGAGAGGCGATCGGGCCCGACCTGTTCAGCTTCTACCGCTCGATCGGCATCAACCTCAAGCAGCTCTACGGCTCGACCGAGACCGCGGTGTTCGTCTGCCTGCAGCCCGACCACGAGGTGCGCGCCGACACGGTGGGCGTGCCGATCGAAGGCGTGGAGATCAAGCTCGCCGCCAGCGGCGAGATCCTGGTGCGGTCGCCGGGGCTGCTCAAGGGCTACTACAAGAACGACGACGCCACCGCCGAGGTGCTCGACGCCGAAGGCTGGTACCACACCGGCGACGCCGGCTTCATCGCCGCCGGCGGCCACCTGAAGATCATCGACCGCGCCAAGGACGTGGGCCACATCGCCGGCGGGCCCAACGACGGCGCGATGTTCGCGCCCAAGTATGTCGAGAACAAGCTCAAGTTCTTTCCCTTCATCAAGGAGGCGGTGGCCTTCGGCGACAAGCGCGAGAAGGTCTGCGCCTTCGTCAACATCGACTTCGACGCCGTCGGCAACTGGGCCGAGCGCCGCAACCTGGCCTATGCCGGCTACACCGACCTGGCCGCCAAGGCCGAAGTGCTCGAGCTGGTCCGCGACTGCGTCGAGAAGGTCAACGCCGACCTGGCCCAGGACGAACGGCTGGCCGGCAGCCAGATCGCGCGCTTCCTGGTGCTGCACAAGCAGCTCGAGGCCGACGACGGCGAGCTCACGCGCACCAGCAAGGTCCGCCGCGGGGCCATCGCCGACAAGTACCGGGCGCTGGTGGACGCGCTGTATGCCGGCAGGACCGAGCAGTACATCGAGACCGCGGTGCGCTTCGAGGACGGTCGCGTCGGCAGCGTTGCGGCGACGATCCCGATCGTCGACGCGAAGACGTTCGCCCCCTTGGGCCGGGCCGCCTGACCGCCATGGACCGCCCGATCGGCGATGTCATCCTCGATGTGCGCAACATCAGCCTGCGCTTCGGCGGCGTGCGGGCGCTCACCGACATCAGCTTCGACGTCCGGGAGCACGAACTGCGCGCGATCATCGGCCCCAACGGCGCCGGCAAGAGCAGCCTGCTGAACTGCATCAACGGCGTCTATGCGCCGCAGGAAGGCCAGATCAACTTCCGTGGCCAGACCTTCAGTCACATGAACAGCCGCCAGGTGGCCGAGATGGGCATCGCGCGCACGTTCCAGAACCTGGCGTTGTTCAAGGGCATGACCGTGCTCGACAACATCATGAGCGGGCGCAACCTGCGCATGCACACCAACCTCTTCCAGCAGGCGCTGCGCAACCCCTGGTTCGGCGCCGCCGAGCGCGAGGAAACCGAGCACCGCGAGTTCGTCGAGCGGATCATCGACTTCCTCGAGATCCAGGCCTGGCGCAAGACGCCGGTGGGCCGCCTGCCCTACGGCCTGCAGAAGCGCGTCGATCTCGGCCGCGCGCTGGCGATGGAGCCGCAGGTGCTGTTGCTCGACGAGCCGATGGCCGGCATGAACCTCGAGGAGAAGCAGGACATGAGCCGTTTCATCCTCGACCTGCAGGCCGAGTACGGCACCACCATCGTGCTGATCGAGCACGACATGGGCGTGGTGATGGACATCAGCGACCGCGTCGTCGTGCTGGACTACGGCAAGAAGATCGGCGACGGCACGCCCGAGGAAGTGCGGGCCAGCCCGGAAGTCATCACCGCCTACTTGGGAGCCGGCCACTGATGGGCCCCCACGCTCACTTCGTTCGCTGCCCCCAGAGGGGGCGCTCAGTGCCCTTCGGGTGGCCGGGCGGGCACTGAGATGGGACCCTTCCTGGAAACATTGCTCGGCGGTCTCATGACCGGCGTGCTGTATTCGCTGGTCGCGCTGGGTTTCGTGCTCATCTTCAAGGCCAGCGGCGTGTTCAACTTTGCCCAGGGCGCGATGGTGCTGTTCGCGGCGCTGGCGATGGCGCGCTTTGCCACCTGGCTGCCCAAGCTGCTCGGGTTCGAGAGCCAGGTGCTGGCCAACCTGCTTGCCTTCGCGGCGGCGATGGCGGTGATGGTCGCCGTGGCCTGGGTCATCGAGCGCCTGGTGCTGGGCCGCCTCGTCAACCAGGAAGGCGTGACGCTGCTGATGGCCACGCTGGGCATCGCCTACTTCCTCGACGGTTTCGGCCAGGCGCTGTTCGGCAGCGACATCTACAAGATCGACATCGGGCTGCCCAAGGACCCGATGTTCCTCTTCGAAAGCACCTTCCAGGGCGGCGTCCTCGTCAACAAGGAAGACCTCTACGCAGCGGTGATCGCCGCCGCGCTGGTGGCGGGCCTGAGCCTGTTCTTCCAGAAGACGGCCACCGGCCGCGCGCTGCGCGCCGTCGCCGACGACCACCAGGCGGCACAGAGCATAGGCATCCCGCTGGCGCGCATCTGGGTCATCGTCTGGAGCGTGGCCGGCTTCGTGGCGCTGGTGGCCGGCATGATCTGGGGCAGCAAGCTCGGGGTGCAGTTCTCGCTTGCGCAGGTGGCGCTGAAGGCGCTGCCGGTGGTCATCCTCGGCGGGCTCACCTCCGTGCCCGGCGCCATCGTCGGCGGGCTCATCATCGGCGTCGGCGAGAAGCTGTCCGAGGTCTATCTCGGCCCGCTGGTCGGCGGCGGCATCGAGACCTGGTTCGCCTACGGGCTGGCGCTGGCCTTCCTTCTCGTCAGGCCGCAAGGCCTGCTCGGCGAGAAGATCATCGATCGGGTCTGAGGTCAGCCATGCTCTACCGCGAGAACGGCCAGTTCAAGACCAGCTACCGCAGCGACGGCCAGGTCTTCCCCATCCTGCAGGACCGCGTCGCGATCGCGCTGCTGCTGGTCTTCGCCGTCGTCGTGGTGCCTTTCGCGGCGCCCGAGTACCTGTTCCGCGCCATCCTCATCCCCTTCCTCATCCTGTCGCTGGCGGCCTTGGGGCTGAACATCCTGGTCGGCTACTGCGGGCAGATCTCGTTCGGCACCGGCGCCTTCATGGCCGTGGGCGCATATGCCGCGTACAACCTGCAAGCGCGCGTCGACGGCATGCCGCTCGTCGTTTCGCTGCTCGCCGGCGGCTTCTGTGCCACCGCGGTCGGTGTTGTCTTCGGCATTCCCAGCCTGCGCATCAAGGGCCTTTACCTGGCCGTCGCCACGCTGGCGGCGCAGTTCTTCGTCGACTGGGCCTGCCTGCGCCTGAGCTGGGTCACCAACGGCTCGTCGTCGGGCTCGGTCAGCGTGGGTGGGCTGAAGGTGCTGGGCTGGGACATCGAGTCGCCCGTCAGCAAGTATCTGTTCTGCCTGGCCACTCTGGTCATCTTCGCAATGCTGGCCAAGAATCTGGTGCGCGGCCACATCGGCCGCGAGTGGATGGCCATCCGCGACATGGACGTGGCCGCCGCCGTCATCGGCATCCGCCCGGTCTTTGCCAAGCTGACGGCCTTCGCGGTGAGCTCCTTCATCGTCGGGGTGGCCGGCGGGCTGTGGGGATTCATCCACCTGGGTTCGTGGGAGCCGGCGGCGTTCAACCTGAGCCGCTCCTTCGACCTGCTGTTCATGGTCATCATCGGCGGGCTGGGTACAGTGATGGGCAGCTTCTTCGGTGCCGCATTCATCGTCGTGCTGCCCATCCTGCTGGACAGCCTGCCGGCACGGCTGGGAATCCCCATAGACACTGCACTGGCCGCGCACATGACGTCGATGATCTTCGGCGCCCTGATCGTCTTCTTCCTCATCGTCGAGCCGCATGGCATCGCGCGGCTCTGGTCCACGGCCAAGGAAAAGCTGCGGCTTTGGCCCTTCCCTCACTAGCAGTGATTCATCGGCAATCGTTGACAGGAGACAACACATGAAACTCGTATCGATCGTCGTGGCCGCGGCTGCGCTCGTGAGCAGCGCGACCGCCTTCTCGCAGGCCAAGGAGCAGTTCTTCCCGCTGCTGGTCTATCGCACCGGCGCCTACGCACCCAACGGCACGCCCTGGGCCAACGGCAAGCAGGACTACATCAAGATGGTCAACGCCCGCGATGGTGGCATCAACGGCGTGAAGCTCACGTATGAGGAATGCGAGACCAGCTACGCCACCGACAAGGGTATCGAGTGCTATGAGCGCCTGAAGGGCCACCCCGGCGTGGCGCTGTTCGACCCGCAGGCCACCGGCATCGTGCTGGCACTGATGGAGAAGTCGCCCGTGGACAAGATTCCGGTGGTGTCGCTCGGCTATGGCTTGTCGGCCTCGCAGGATGGCATGGCCTTTCCCTGGACCTTTCCCCTGATGGGAAGCTACTGGACCGCGGCCGATTCGCTCATCCAGGCGATCGCCAAGAAGGAAGGCGGGCTGGACAAGCTCAAGGGCAAGAAGTTCGCCTTCGTCTATCACGATTCACCGTTCGGCAAGGAGCCGATTCCCCTGCTCCAGGAGCGGGCCAAGATGCACGGCTTTGAGCTCCAGTTGCTGCCCGTTACCCCGCCCGGCTTAGAACAGAAATCGACCTGGCTGCAGGTACGTCAGGCCCGGCCCGACTATGTCTTGCTATGGGGTTGGGGGGTGATGAACTCGACCGCTCTGAAGGAGGCGCAGGCCACAGGCTTTCCGCGCGAGAAGATGTACGGCGTCTGGTGGTCAGGCGCAGAGCCTGATGTCAAGGACGTCGGCGAAGGTGCCAAGGGCTACAACGCGCTGGCACTCAATTCGTCGGGCCAGCAGCCCAAGGTGATGCAAGACATCCTCAAATATGTCCACGCCAAGGGCAACGGCACGGGTCCCAAGGACGAGGTGGGCTCGGTACTCTACACCCGCGGCGTCATGATTCAGATGCTTGGCATTGAAGCCGTGAGACGGGCGCAGGAGCGCTACGGCAAGGGCAAGGTGATGACGGGCGAGCAGGTGCGCTGGGGACTGGAGAACCTGGCGCTGGACCAGAAGAAGCTCGACGCTCTTGGATTTGCAGGCGTAATGCGGCCCATCAGCACTTCGTGCGCGGATCACATGGGCTCGACCAGCGTGCGCATCGAGGTGTGGGACGGAAAGAAGTGGAACCTTGGCAACGACTACATCGAGGCAGACGAACAGATCATCAAGCCAATGGTGAAGGCGGCAGCAGAGAAGTTCATCACTGAGAAGAAGATGACGCGTCGCACGCCCCAGGACTGCCAGAGCTGACGCCGGCAGGCGCGCCGCCATGTCCATTTTGCTCAAGGTCAACGGCATCGAGGTCATCTACAACCACGTCATCCTGGTGCTGAAAGGCGTCAGCCTGCAGGTGCCCGAGGGTGGCGTGGTGGCCCTGCTCGGCGGCAACGGCGCCGGCAAGACGACGACGCTGCGCGCGGTGAGCAACCTGCTGGCGGGCGAGCGCGGCGAGGTGACCAAGGGCAGCATCGAACTGCGCGGCGAATGCATCGAGAAGCTCAGCACCTCGGCCATGGTCGAGCGCGGCGTGGTCCAGGTAATGGAGGGCCGCCACTGCTTCGCCCACCTGACGATCGAGGAGAACCTGCTGACCGGTGCCTACACCCGCCGCGACGGCAAGGCCGCCGTCGCCGCCACGCTGGAGAAGGTCTATGCCTACTTCCCGCGGCTGCAGGAGCGGCGCGCCAGCCAGGCCGCCTACACCTCGGGCGGCGAGCAGCAGATGTGTGCCATCGGCCGCGCGCTGATGGCCGAGCCGAAGATGGTGCTGCTCGACGAGCCCAGCATGGGTCTGGCGCCGCAGATCGTCGAGGAGGTGTTTGAGATCGTCCGGGATCTGAACCAGCGCGAGGGCGTGACCTTCCTGCTCGCCGAGCAGAACACCAACATGGCGCTGCGCTATGCCGACTACGGCTACATCCTGGAGAACGGCCGCATCGTGATGGACGGCGCCGCGCAGTCGCTGCGCGAGAACGAGGACGTCAAGGAGTTCTACCTCGGCATGGGCGGTGGCGACCGCAAGAGCTTCCGCGACGTCAAGAGCTACCGGCGGCGCAAGCGCTGGCTGTCGTGAGGGTGCTTCGATGAGCGACGAGACCTTCGGCTTCGTGCCGCCTCCGTTCAGGCCCGACGAGGCCCTGCAGCGGCTGCGCCGCGAGCTGCGCGAGATGGGCCTGGCCGAACGCGAAGGCGTCTTCGAGCGCCGCGGCATCCGCATCGCCCGGGCGACGGTCGATGGCGCGGTGTTGCAGGCCGCGGTGGTCAGGCGGCCTTCGCGCGCCAGCCCCGAATGGCGGCCCAGCGTGCTGAAGACCAGCGCCGAAGTGCGCGACTTCGTCGCCGGGCTGAAGCGCAAGCTCGCCGCCTGGGGCGACCCCGAAGAATGACCGCGATGCATGGGACAGCCCACTACGACGCGCTTGAAACGCGCGACCCCGAGCAGCGCGAAGCGGCGCTGATGGCGGCGCTGCCGGCGCAGGTCGAGGCCGCGCGGCGCAGCGCGGCGCTGGCCGATCGGTTCGCCGGCATCGACCCCGCTGCGATCGGCTCGCGCGCCGCGCTCGGCGCCCTGCCCGTCACGCGCAAGCACGAACTGCTCGACCGCCAGCAGGCAGCGCGGGCGGCGCGTACACCCGGCGCCGCCGCCGACCCGTTCGGCGGCTTCGCCGCCATCGGCTGGCGCGCGATCGCCAGCCCGCGCCCGGCGCGCCGTGTCTTCCAGTCGCCCGGCCCGATCTACGAGCCCGAAGGGATGGCCGGCGACTACTGGCGCTTCGGCCGCGCCTTGTTCGCGGCCGGCTTTCGCGCCGGCGACCTGGTGCACAACAGCTTCAGCTACCACCTGACGCCGGCCGGTTCGATGGTCGAGGAGGGGGCGTTCGCGATCGGCTGCACGGTCTTCCCGGGCGGCGTCGGCAACACCGAGCCGCAGCTGCGGGCGATGGCCGACCTCGCGCCCGACGCCTACGCCGGCACGCCGAGCTTCCTGCGCATCCTGCTCGAGAAGGCCGACGAGGTCGGCCTGCCGCTGCCATCGCTGACGAAGGCCTCGGTCGGCGGCGAGGCCTTCCCGCCGGCGCTGCGCGACCTGCTGCGCGCGCGCGGCATCGAGGCGCTGCAGAGCTACGGCACCGCTGACCTCGGCCTCGTCGCCTACGAGACGGCGGCGCGCGAGGGCCTGGTGCTCGACGAGGGCGTGATCGTCGAGATCGTGCGCCCGGGCACCGGCGAGCCGCTGCCCGACGGTGATGTCGGCGAGGTCGTGGTCACCGTGCTCAACCCGGACTACCCGCTGCTGCGCTTCGGCACCGGCGACCTGTCGGCGATCCTGCCCGGCCGCTGCCCCACGGGGAGAACCAACCAGCGCATCCGCGGCTGGCTGGGCCGCGCCGACCAGACGGCGAAGGTGCGCGGCATGTTCGTCCACCCGAGCCAGGTCGCCGAGGTGGCGCGGCGTTATCCCGAACTCGGCCGCGTGCGGCTCGTCGTCGAAGGTGCCATGGCCGACGACCGCATGACGCTGCACGCCGAATGCGCGACCCGGCCCGAGGGCCTCGCCGAACGGGTCGCACAAAGCCTGCGCGAGGTGACCAAGCTGCGTGGCGACGTGGCCCTGTGCGCCATCGGCAGCCTGGCCAACGACGGAAGGGTGATCGAGGACCGACGCGTGCTGGGGTAAACGACGCGCGGCGACTGCGCCGGCGCGCGACCGTGGCGACGCTGCGCGCCGCCGGCCTCAGCGCAGCACGAGCGGAATCGTCACCGGCCCGTCGTTGACCAGGTGCACCTGCATGTCGGCGCCGAAGACGCCGCTGGCGACGACCGGGTGGCGCTCGCGCGTCAGGCGAAGCAGGGTCTCGTAGAGCTCGCGCCCCAGCGCGGCCGGCGCGGCACCGGTGAAGCTCGGCCGGTTGCCGCCGGCAGTGTCGGCGGCCAGCGTGAACTGCGAGACCAAGAGCAGGCCGCCGGCGACGTCCTGCACGCTGCGGTTCATCTTGCCGGCGGCGTCGGCGAACACGCGCAGCTTGAGCAGCTTGTCCACCAGCCTGGCGGCCTGGGTCACGGTGTCGTCGGGCTCGGCACAGACGAACACGAGAAGGCCGCGGTCGATGGCGCCGACGACGCGGCCTTCGACTTCGACCCGGGCCGCGCCGACGCGCTGGACGAGGGCAAGCACGGCGCGCTCAGGCGCCCAGCGTGACGCGCGCGAACTTGCGCTTGCCGACCTGCACGACGCAGGTGCCGGGCCCGACCTTCAGCGCCTTGTCGCTGACCACGGCACCGTCGATGCGCACGCCGCCCTGCTCGATCAGGCGCATCGCCTCGCTGGTGCTGGGCACCAGGCCGGCCTGCTTGAGCAGCGCGCCGATGGCCAGCGGTGCGCCGGCCAGGCTCAACTCTGCGATCTCGTCGGGCACGCCGCCGGCGGCGCGGCGCTGGAAGTCCTGCTCAGCCGCCTCGGCCGCCGCCGGGCTGTGGAAGCGCGCGGTGATCTCCTTGGCCAGCATCACCTTCGCGTCCTTGGGGTTGCGGCCAGCGGTGACCTCGGCTTTCAACGCCGCGATCTCGGAGTCGGGGCGGAACGACAGCAGCGTGAAGTAGCGCCACATCAGCGTGTCGCTGATCGACAGCAGCTTGGCGAACATCGTGTTCGCCGGCTCGGTGATGCCGACGTAGTTGCCCTTGCTCTTGGACATCTTCTCGATGCCGTCCAGGCCCTCGAGCAGCGGCATCGTCAGGATGCACTGCGGCTCCTGCCCGTACTCGGCCTGCAGCGCGCGGCCGACGAGCAGGTTGAACTTCTGGTCGGTGCCGCCGAGTTCGAGGTCGGAGTGCAGCGCCACCGAGTCGTAGCCCTGCATCAGCGGGTACAGCAGTTCGTGCACGCTGATCGGCGTGCCGGCCTTGAAACGTTTCGTAAAGTCGTCGCGCTCCAACATGCGCGCCACGGTGTATCTGGCGGCCAGCTCGATCATCCCGCGCGCGCCCAGCGGGTCGCTCCACTCGCTGTTGTAGCGGATCTCGGTGCGCGCCGGATCAAGCACCAGGCTGGCCTGGCGGTAGTAGGTGCTGGCGTTGGCCTCGATCTGCTCGCGGCTCAAGGGCGGGCGCGTGGCGTTGCGACCCGAGGGGTCGCCGATCATCGAAGTGAAATCACCGATGAGAAAGATCACGGTATGCCCCAGGTCCTGGAGCTGGCGCAGCTTGTTGAGCACCACCGTGTGGCCGATATGGATGTCCGGCGCGGTCGGGTCGAGGCCCAGCTTGACACGCAGGGGCCGGCCGCTGGCCTCGGAGCGGGCCAGCTTGGCCAGCCACTCGGCTTCCGGCAGCAACTCGTCGCAACCGCGCCGAGTCACCGCGAGGGCTTCTCGCACGCGGTCGGTGACGGGAGAAAGTGGCGGCGCCGGCGCTGACATGCGGAGTGTTACAAGGGTGTCATTCGGTCTTCTTCGCGCGAATCGCGTTGGCTATACTGGCCTCGCGACATGCGATCGAAGGGCTGGGCCGACGAGGCCGGCGAAAGTTTTCGATTCTAGTGGACGGCCTCGCTGCAGCTTTCGGACAGCATCCCGCCCGGTCCTCAAAACAACGTTGGGTGCGGCGCACTGGCGCCGCCGCAGCATCAGCATCGAGCCGACGCCTTGGAACCAAATCCCGGACGAGTCCTGCAAGGCATCGCCTCCTTCGCCAGACGCCACCGCAACGGCCTGCTGGCCACCGCCGTCACGCTGATGGCGGGCTTCGGGATCGCGGCGGTGGCCGTGGTGCCGCTGGCGCCCGACGCCGCGCTGCTGCCCAAACGCCTGATCACCGAGACGGTGGTGCCGGCGGACCTCGATGCGCAACTCTCGGCGCTGGCCGCGCAGGACCTCTCGCTCACCCGCAACGACATCACGCGCAGCACCGACACCCCCGAACGGCTGCTGTCGCGGCTGGGCGTGGCCGACCCGTCGGCGGCAACCTTCATCGGCAGCGACGCCACCGCGCGCATGCTGCTCGCTGGCCGCGGCGGCAAGATGGTGCAGGCGCGCACCGAGGCCGACGGCACGCTGCAGGAGTTGGTGGCGCGCTTTCCGGTCGGCGACGACAACGACCAGGCCAAGACCCACTTCAACCGGTTGACCATCAGCCGTGTCGGCGGCCACTGGCTGGCGCAGCTCGAGGTCGCGCCCCTGGGCGCCGAGACCCGGCTGGCCAGCGGCACGATCCGCAGTTCGCTGTTCGCGGCCACCGACGAGTCGGGCCTGCCCGACGCCCTGGCCGGGCAGATCGCCGAGATCTTCTCTACCGACATCGACTTCCGCCGCGAACTGCGCAAAGGCGACACCTTCAGCATCGTCTATGAGACGCTGACGGCCGACGGCGAGCCGGTGGCCTGGGGCGATGGCACCGGCCGCGTGCTCGCCGCCGAGTTCGTCAACGACGGCAAGGCCTACCGCGCGATCTGGTTCCAGCCCGAGGGCGGCCGCGGCGGCTACTTCGACACCGACGGCAAGAGCAAGCGCCACGCCTTCCTGGCCGCGCCGCTGGCTTTCTCGCGCATCACCTCGGGCTTCTCGATGCGCTTCCACCCGATCCTCAAGACCTGGCGCAAGCACGAAGGCATCGACTACGCGGCGCCCATCGGCACGCCGGTGCGGACAGTGGGCGACGGCAAGGTGGAGTTCGCCGGCCAGCAGAACGGCTACGGCAACGTCGTGGTCATCCTCCATGGCAACAACCGCAGCACGCTCTACGGTCACCTCAGCCGCATCGACGTGCGCACCGGCCAGCACGTCGAGCAGGGCCAACGCATCGGCGCCGTCGGGATGACAGGCTGGGCCACCGGGCCACACCTGCACTTCGAGTTCCGCGTCGGAAAGGAGCATGTCGATCCCCTGCGCATCGCCAAGGCCTCCGAGGTGGTGCCGCTGGACGCCGCCTCGCTTCAGCGATTCGACCAGTTGGCGCACGCCGCGCAGGCCGAGCTCGAGGTGGCGGACTCGATGATCGGCCCGCTCGCCCAGGCCGAATAAGCCGCTCGCCCGGTGGCCTGGCTCATCGGGTTGATGTCGGGCACGTCGCTCGACGGCGTCGACGGCGTGGTGGCCGAGCTGGACCCCGATGGCCGGCTGCTGCGCACCGGCGCTCACGCGCACCGCGCGATGCCGCCTGCGCTGGCGGCCGAGCTTCTCGCCTTCAACCGCGTCGGCGACAACGAGTTGCACCGCGCCGCCCTCGCCGCCAACAGGCTGACCGAGCTCTACGCCGAAGTCGTGGCGGCGCTGCTGGCCCAGGGCGGCCTGAAGCCGCCGCAGGTGGCAGCGGTCGGCGCGCATGGGCAGACCGTGCGCCACCGGCCGCACGAATTCGACGCCATCGGCTACACGCTGCAATTGATCAACGGCGCGCTGCTGGCGGAACTAAGCGGCATCGCCGTGGTCTGCGATTTCCGCAGCCGCGACGTCGCCGCTGGCGGTGAGGGCGCACCCCTGGTGCCGGCCTTCCACGCGGCCTGCTTCGCGCGACCCGGCCGCGAGCGCGCGCTGCTCAACCTGGGCGGTATCGCCAATCTCACGCTGCTGGGCAAGGCAGGCGAGGTGCGCGGGTTCGATTGCGGACCCGGCAACCTGCTGCTCGACCTCTGGTGCCGCCGTCACCGCGGGCATCCGTTCGACGCCGCTGGTGCTTGGGCCGCCAGTGGCGCGGTGGACCCGACGCTGCTGCAGCGCTTGCTGGACGAACCGTACTTCGGCCGCGCGCCGCCGAAGAGCACCGGTCGCGACCTGTTCAACACCGCGTGGCTGGAGTCGCGTCTGGCGCCGGGTGCAGTGGAAGCGAAGGACGTGATGGCGACGCTGGCCGAACTCACCGCGCTGACAGCGGTCCAGGCGGTTCGGAGCGAGGCACCGAGCACGCGCGAACTGTTCGTCTGCGGCGGCGGTGCCTTCAACACGCACCTGATGGGGCGTCTGCGCGCCTTGCTGGGCGCGAGCGTCGCCGTCGAAACCACGGCCGCTGCCGGAGTGCCGCCCGATCAGGTCGAGGCGCTGGCCTTTGCCTGGCTTGCCGCAGCGTTCACCGCGCGGCGTGCCGGCAATTTGCCCGCGGTCACCGGCGCGCGCGGGCCCCGCGTGCTGGGGGCGCTGTACCCGGCCTGAGGCCCTACGGCCGGACCGCGCGGGCAGGCTACCGCGAAATCAGACCGAGAACGAAGACCCGCAGCCACAGGTCGTGGTCGCGTTCGGATTCTTGATCACGAACTGCGCGCCCTGCAGATCTTCCTTGTAGTCGATTTCGGCGCCGCCCAGATACTGCAGGCTCATGGCGTCGATCAGCAACGTCACCCCGTTCTTGCTCATCTGGGTGTCGTCGTCGTTGATCACCTCGTCGAAGGTGAACCCGTACTGGAAGCCCGAGCAGCCACCCCCCTGCACGAACACGCGCAGCTTCAGATCCGGGTTGCCTTCCTCGTCGACGAGCTGCTTGACCTTCTCGGCGGCGCTGTCGGTGAAGATCAGCGGCGGCGGCATTTCATCGACGGCGGGGGCGAGGGGTTCGGCAAACGCGTTCATGCGGGCTCCGGTAGATCGGGTGGGTCAGACGTCGTTGGACGCCGCGAGCTTGAGTGCTGGGGGCTTTTCGGCGATTTTCAAGGGTTTGAGCTCGCCGGCAACCTGTGCACCCTGATGCATCTCTAGCAGTTGGTAGCGTACATCACCGGCGATGCGCGCCTTCGGCTGCAGTTCGAGCTGATCGCTGCAATCAACGACACCGACGACTTCACCGTTGATGATCACATGCGCGGCCTTGACCTTCCCGTGGACGCGGGCTTTCTCGCTGATCACGAGCATGCTGCGCACGTCGCCGTCGGCGGACACATCGCCATGGACCTCGCCGTCGATTCGCAAGCCCTCGACGAAACGGTTGTCGCCCTGCACCACGGCGCCTTTGCCGACCAGGCTGCGGATCGGCGGCGCATTCGATTTGCTGGACCAGATCATGGTTGCATGTCTCCTTCGTCCGGCTACGGCTTCACTGTCTGCATTGCCCGCGTGGCGCCCTTCGCATCCAGGACCCGTGCCTGAACCGCTTGTATCACGGCGGTCGGCGGCAGGTCGACGATGCCGTCCACACGGGTGTAACGATGTACCAGCAGGGGACGCGAGCCGCCCGGCAGCCCTGCCGACCAGGGCTTGCCATCGAGCAAGCCGCTGAACAGAAGTTCGTAACCGCCATCGAAGTCGGCGCCCGGGTTGCCGTTCTGCACCACCAGCATCTGGAATTGCCACTGCCCCGGGCCCTTGGCCTCGGACTGCAGACCGCGGAGCTGCAGGCGCTCGCCGCTGCTCGGCAGCAAGCGCTGGAAGAAGCCCAGGTCGGTGCGCAGCGACTGGTTCTCGGCCTCGAGCTGACGCAACTGCTGCGTCAGGCGCTCCTGTGCCACCTGTTCGGTCTTCAACAGACTCTCTGCGGTGTCCGAGACGCGTCGGGCCTGATCGTGGTCCTGGCGCAGCTCCGCGTTCTCGGCGCGCAGCCGCGCGAGTTGCTGCTCGGCACCACGGTCCAGACCGGCGATGTCACGGCCGAACTCGAACGCCCAAAGGGCGATTGCCGTCGAAAGGCCGAACACGACCGCCACCATGGCCCAGCGCAGGGGCCAAGGCACGTGGCTGCGCACGATCACCCTCGGCGCACTGACCGAGAGACGACGGCGCAGCAGTTTCCAGCGCATGGGGCTCGCGGGCCGCTCAGGGCAGCGGGCCCGGCGCCCCGCGCGGCAGGCAAGGGCGGCCCTGCGGACCGCCCATGTCCTATCTCAGCGCTTGCTGAACTGCTTGCGACGGCGGGCGCCGTGCAGACCGACCTTCTTGCGCTCGACCTCGCGCGCGTCGCGGGTCACGAAGCCCGCGCGGCTGAGGTCGGGCTTGAGCGCCGTGTCGTAGTCGATCAGCGCCCGCGTAATGCCGTGGCGCACCGCGCCGGCCTGGCCGGATTCACCGCCGCCGTGGACGTTGATCTTGATGTCGAAGGCCTCGTTGTTGCCCGTCAGCAGCAGCGGCTGGCGGACGATCATGATCGAGGTCTGACGACCGAAGTAGTCGTCGATGGTCTTGCCATTGATGACGATGTTGCCGCTGCCCTTCTTGAGAAAGACGCGAGCGACGCTCGATTTGCGGCGGCCGGTGCCGTAGTTCCAAAGTCCGATCATCGCTACAGTCCTCAGATCTCGAGCGGTTTGGGCTGCTGCGCGGTGTGCGGGTGGGTACCACCGGCATAGACCTTCAGCTTCTTGACCATCGCGTAACCCAGCGGGCCCTTGGGCAGCATGCCCTTCACGGCCTTCTCCAGGGCGCGTCCGGGGTGCCGGGCCTGCATGTCCTTGAAGGGGGTCGCATAGATGCCGCCCGGATAGCCGGAATGCCGGTAGTAGATCTTGTCCGTGGCCTTGGCCCCGGTGACGCGGATCTTGTCGGCGTTGACGACGATGATGAAGTCACCGGTATCGACGTGAGGCGTGTAGATGGCCTTGTGCTTGCCGCGCAAACGGCGTGCTGCTTCGCTGGCAACACGTCCGAGCACCTTGTCGGTGGCGTCAATCACAAACCACTCGTGCTTCACCTCGGCCGGCTTGGCGCTGAAGGTCTTCATGAGGGTCTTTCGGGAATGCGCGCGGCGCAAGGCGGCGCGCGGGTTCATCGGCAAACTGGACGACTGCCCGGTGCGCGCTCTTCGGTACTGCTCGTGACGGGCAGCCTCTCGGAGACACAGCACGCGTCGAACGCCGCAGACACGCCGCGGGATCGACTGACAGCCCTCTTTCCCCAGCCGAATTCGGGAAAAGCCCGCAAGTATAGCCGCATGCCGGCGCCGCGGACAAAGCGCGGCCGCAGCCGGGGGGGGGGGTGGAGGGTCGGCATGTGCCAGGCGGGCCGGCATCGCGGAGATACCCCGGCGACCCGTGATCGCGGGGGGCCCGCCGCCCGGCGGGCCTGTAACATCGTGTCTCGCGCTCAGGTGTGAGCACGTCCGTCCCGCCGCACGGCAGCTGCCCGGTTCGTGGCCGCACATGCATCAACTCATTCCGACGATCCTGGCATCCCTGTCGTTCGCCCTTCTGCTGGGCGCGGGTGCGCTGTGGCTGTTGCGGCAACGCCGGCCCAAGACGCGCCCCCTGCCCACCGAATGGACGCTGACCGCGCGGCCCGTCTTCAGCAGCGACGAGCGACGCGTCTATCGGCAGCTGCGCGAGGCGCTGCCGCACCACATCGTCCTGTCCAAGCTGCCGCTGGTGCGCTTCTGTCAGCCGACCGACCCTCAGGAAGTGCGCTATTGGTACGAGCTGCTCGGGTCGGTCAACGTGACCTTCGCCGTGTGCAGCGCGAACGGGCGCGTGCTGGCGGCGATCGACCTCGACAACGAGCGCGGCGGCTCGCGCCGGGCGACGCAGATCAAGCAGGCGGTGCTCGCCGCCTGCCGCGTCCGCTACCTGCGCTGCGCGCCCGACCAGTTGCCGTCGGTCCCCGAACTGCAGCTGATGGTGCCGCACAGCGGCGCCGCCGTGCGCGGGCCGCAACCCGCGCCGACCGTGGCCCAGACCCGCGACCGCGTGTCTAGCGCCGGGCTGTCGCGACGGCGCTCGCGCACCACGCTGTGGCAGGACTCGGGGTTCTTCCAGGATTCGTTCTTCGGCATCGACGGCCGCAGCGATCTCGGGATGAACAGCGGGTTCGGATCGCTGCGCAGCGGCACGTCGGGGCGCGAGGTGCCCGTCGCGCCGGAGGACGTCGGCGGGGTGCTCATCGACACCCCGGTGGCCCGGATGCGGCACTGACGTGCGCGCCGCCGGACCCCGGTCCTCACAGCCGCATCCCGCGAGGCGGCGGCCGCGCGCCAGCTGAGTGGACTACAGCAGCCTCGACCCGCAGCAAGTCCTCGATTCGCTGGATGCCGTCGGCCTGCGCGGCGACGGCCGCGTGCTGCAGCTGAACTCGTACGAGAACCGCGTCTTCCAGGTCTTCCTCGAGGATGGCCGCGTCGTGGTGGCCAAGTTCTACCGCCCTGGTCGCTGGAGCAACGCGCAGATCGTCGAGGAGCACGCCTTCGCGCTCGAGCTCGCCGCCGCCGAGGTCCCGGTGGTGCCGCCGATGGTGCTGCAGGCCGAGCCCGGCGAGGTGGGCCTGGTGCTTCTCGGCGAGCCGCCGACGCTGGCCTGCCGCGAGACGAGCGCGGGCCTGCACCGCTTTGCCGTCGCCCTGCGCTGCGCCGGCCGGGAGCCGGAACTGGAGGATCCGGCGGTGCTGCGCCAGCTCGGCCGCTTCATCGGCCGTCTGCATGCCGTTGGTCGCCGGCGGCCGTTCGTGCACCGACACCGGCTGGACGCGCACGCCGACGGCCGCCGCGCGCTCGCCCTGCTCGTCGAGGGTGGCTTCGTGCCCGATACCGAACTCCATGCCTGGCGCCCCGCCTGCGAACAGTCGCTGGCGCTCGTCGAAGCCGCGTTCGACGCCGCAGTCCCGCTGGCAACGCTGCGCCTGCACGGCGACTGCCATCTGGGCAACGTGCTGTGGCGCGACGGTGCGCCGCACATCGTCGATCTCGACGACGCGATGCAGGGCCCGGCAGTCCAGGACCTGTGGATGCTGGTCTCGGGCGACCACGCGACGATGGCGCAGCAGTTGGACCTGCTGCTCGAAGGCTACGAGCAGTTCTGCGATTTCGACGACCGCGAACGGCGCCTGATCGAGCCGCTGCGCACCTTGCGCATGCTGCGCCACAGCGCCTGGCTCGCCGAACGCTGGAGCGACCCGACCTTTCCGCTGAACTTCCCGTTCTTCGGCAGCGCGGCCTACTGGAGCCAGCAGACCGCGCAACTGCGCGAGCAGGCCGAGGCGATGGCCTGAGGCCGCCCGCGCTTCAGGCCGCGAGCAGGCGGTTGACGCGCTGCACGTACGCCGCCGGGTCTTCGAGCTGCCCGCCCTCGGCCAACAAGGCCTGGTCGAACAGGATCTGCGCCAGGTCGTCGAAGCGGGCATCGCTGTCCAGGCGCTTGACCAGTGCGTGCTCGGGGTTGACCTCGAGGATCGGCTTGCTGCCACCTGCGCCGGGCATGCTCTGCCCGGCCTGCTTCAGCAGCCGCGCCAGGTGCGAACTCATGTCGCCCTCGTCGACGACGATGCAGGCCGGCGAATCGACCAGCCGGGTCGTCGCACGCACGTCCTTCGCGCGGTCCTTCAGCGCGACCTTGAGCTTGTCGAGCACCGGCTTGAAGGCCTCGGCGGTCTGTTCGGCCTGCTTCTTCTCTTCCTCGTCCTGCAGCTTGCCCAGATCGACGCCGCCCTTGGCCACGCTCTGCAGCGGCTTGCCGTCGAACTCGAACAGATGGCTCAGCATCCACTCGTCGACGCGGTCGGTGAGCAGCAGCACCTCGATGCCCTTCTTGCGGAAGATCTCCAGCTGCGGGCTGCTCTTCGCCGTACCGAGGGTGTCGGCAGTGACGTAGTAGATCGCCTCCTGGCCTTCCTTCATGCGGCCGACGTAGTCGGTGAACGAGACGCCCTCGTCGGCGTGGGTCGACGCGAAGCGCAGCAGCTTGGCCAGGCGCTCCTGGTTGGCGTGGTCCTCGCCGACGCCTTCCTTGAGCACGACGCCGAACTGACGCCAGAACTCGGCGTACTTGTCCTTCTGGTTCTCGGCCACGTCTTCGAGCATCGACAGAACGCGCTTGGTGCTGCCCTCGCGGATCGCCTTGACGTCGCGGCTTTCCTGCAGCAGCTCGCGGCTGACGTTCAGCGGCAGGTCGGCACTGTCGATCACGCCCTTGACGAAGCGCAGGTAGACCGGCATCAGCGCCTCGGCGTCGTCCATGATGAAGACGCGCTTGATGTAGAGCTTGACGCCGCCGCGCTTGTCGCGGTTCCAGAGGTCGAACGGCGCCTTCGCCGGCACGTACAGCAACTGCGTGTACTCGGTGCGGCCCTCGACCCGGTTGTGGGTGTAGGCCAGGGGCGGCTCGCTGTCGTAGCTGATCTGCTTGTAGAACTCCTGGTACTGGGCGTCGGTGATCTCGCTCTTGGATCGGGTCCACAGCGCCGCGGCCTTGTTCACCGTCTCCCACTCGTCGGTGAAGACCTGTTCCTTCTTCTCCTCGTCCCACTTCTGCTTGCGCATCAGAATCGGCAGGCTGATGTGGTCGGAGTACTTGGAGATGATCGACTTCAGCTTCCACTGCGACAGGAACTCCTCCTCGCCCTCTCGCAGGTGGAGGATGACGTCGGTGCCGCGCGCCGGGCGGTCGATGGTCTCGACCTCGAAATCGCCGGCGCCGGCGCTGGTC
The DNA here is from genome assembly GCA_037443665.1 of Betaproteobacteria bacterium. Classification (GTDB taxonomy): domain Bacteria; phylum Pseudomonadota; class Gammaproteobacteria; order Burkholderiales; family Burkholderiaceae_C; genus Rubrivivax. The sequence goes on along the minus strand of JBBINW010000052.1, from coordinate 3,750 downwards.
CAGCGGACGCCGTCCGACGGCCCGGCACCGGCACGGCGGGTCTCGACGGTGATCCGATCGGCGACGATGAAGCCCGAGTAGAAGCCGACGCCGAACTGGCCGATCAGGTTGGCGTCCTTCTTCTGTTCGCCCTCCAGCTTCGCCATGAACTCGCGCGTGCCGCTCTTCGCGATCGTGCCCAGGTGCGCCACGGCTTCCTCGGCGTTCATGCCGATGCCGTTGTCGCGGATCGTGATCGTCTTCGCCTTCTCGTCATACCAGACCCGCACCTCGAGATTCGGCGCGTCCTCGTACAGCGCGGCGTTGTCCAGGGCCTCGAAGCGCAGCTTGTCGCAGGCGTCCGACGCATTGGAAACCAGTTCGCGCAGGAAGATCTCCTTGTTGGAGTACAGCGAATGGGTGACGAGGTGCAGGATTTGCTTGACCTCGGCCTGGAAGGACAGGGTTTGCTTGTGCATGTTCTGGCAGCAATCAGGTTAGAAAGCCCGGCCGAACCGCCCGGGGCGAGGCGCAAATGAGGACGCCCGCACCGGTTTCAAGGGGGGTCGGGCGTCGCGTCGTGGCGTCGAGCCCAGGCCGGACCTTCCGCCACCGGCGGCAGCGCTCAGTGCAGCTTCACGTGCGGCTCGGTGCGGCGCACGATCAGGCGCGCCAGCGTGTCCAGCGCCACCTTGGCCCAGCCGTGCAACGCCAGTTCGTGCATCTTGTACAGCGACTGGTACATCAGGCGCGCGAAGAGACCCTCGACCATCAGGCTGCCGCCGATCAGCCCGCCCATCATGCTGCCCACGGTGCTGAACTCGCCGAGCGAGACCAGCGAGCCGAAGTCGCGGTAGCGCCACGGCCGCAGCGGCTGGCCGGCCAGCCGGCGGCGGATCTGTCCCACCATGTGCGAGGCCTGCTGGTGCGCGGCCTGGGCGCGCGGTGGCACCAGACCGCCCTTGCCGTGGTTGGCCGCGGGCCAGTTGCAGGCGGCGCAGTCCCCGAGGGCGAAGATGTTCTCGTCGCGCGTGGTCTGCAGCGTCGGCTCGACGACGAGCTGATTGACGCGGTTGGTCTCCAGCCCGGCGATGTCCTTCAGGAAGTCCGGCGCCTTCACGCCCGCGGCCCAGACGATCAGCTCGGCCGGCAACACGCGCCCATCGGCCAGGTGCACACCCTGCGCCGCCACCGCCGCCACCTTGGCATTGGTGAGCACGTTGACGCCCAGCTCCTGCAACAGCTTCTGCGTCGCCTCGGACAGCCGCGGCGGCAGCGCCGGCAGCACGCGAGGCGCGGCCTCGACCACGGTGACCTGGATGTCCTTGTTCGCGTCGACGCGGTCCAGCCCGTAGGCCACCACCTCGCGCGTGGTCCGGTGCAGTTCGGCGGCCAGCTCGACTCCGGTGGCGCCGGCGCCGATGATCGCCACGTGCAGCTGCTCGGGCCGCAGCGGCTCGGCCTGCGCATGGGCGCGGATGCAGGCGTTGACCATGCGCCGGTGGAAGCGCTCTGCGTCGGCGGCCGACTCCAGCCGCATCGCGTGCGCCGCAACGCCCGGGGTGCCGAAGTCGTTGCTCTGGCTGCCCACCGCGATGACCAGCGTGTCGTAGCCCACGGCACGCTGCGGCGTGACCTCGCGCCCCTCCTCGTCCAGGTGCGGCGCCACCAGCACCTCGCGCCGCTCGCGGTCCAGGCCGATCATCTCGCCGACGCGGTAGCGGAAATGGTGCCAGTGCGACTGCGCCAGGTAGCCGACCTCGTGGTCGCTCATGTCCATGCTGCCGGCGGCGATCTCGTGCAGCTTGGGCTTCCAGACATGGGTCCGCGTCTTCTCGACCAGCGTCACCTCGGCGCGGCCGCGCCGGCCCAGCGTGTCGCCCAGCCGCGTGGCCAGTTCGAGCCCGCCCGCCCCGCCGCCGACGATCACGATGCGGTGCGGCCCCGCGGTGCCGGCGCTGTCGTCGACTGGCATCTGCGGTCTTGCCTTCGAGGTCAGCCGACCGACGCGAACGCTTCGCTGTCGATCTCGGCCTGGCTGGCGGCGCCGTAGCGGGCACCGCTGACGGTGTCGGCGTTGATCAGCGCGTCCAGCCGCGCGAGCAGCTCGGGCGCCGGCGTCACCGCGGCCGCGCCGAGGTTCTCGCGCAGGTGCGCCGGGCTCGCCGTTCCGGGGATCGCGATCACGTGCTCGCCGCGCGACAGCACCCAGGCCAGTGCCAGCTGCGCCGGCGCGCACCCGACATCGCGCGCCAGCGCTTCGTAGGCCGGCAGCAGCGCCAGGTTGGCGGCGTAGTGACCCGGCTCGAAGCGCGGCATCCCGCGCCGGATGTCCTTGGCCGGCAGCGCGGCCACGTCGCGCAGCGATGCCGACAGGAAGCCGCGCGCCAGCGGGCTGAAGGCGACGAACGCCGCACCGATCTCGCGGCAGGCCTGCAGCACGCCGAGCTCGGGGTTGCGCGTCCACAGCGAATACTCGCTCTGCACGGCGGCGACAGGGTGCACCGCATGGGCCCGGCGCAACGTCGTGGCCGAGACCTCCGACAGCCCGATCGCGCGCACCTTGCCGGCGCGCACGAGGTCGGCCATGGCGCCGACGCTGTCCTCCACCGGCACCGTCTTGTCCCAGCGGTGCAGGTAGTACAGGTCGATGTGGTCGGTCTGCAGCCGGCGCAGGCTGTCCTCGCAGTTGCGGCGGATCGCCTCGGGCCGGCCGTCGATCACCCGCTTGACGCCATCGTCGAACGCGACACCCGCCATGCCGCCCTTGCTGGCCAGCACGATGCGCGATCGATGCGGCGCCAGCACGCGCCCGACCAACGTCTCGTTGGCGCCGAAGCCATACAGCGCGGCGGTGTCGAACAGCGTCACGCCCTGGTCGAGTGCCTGCAGGAGCAGGGCCTCGCCCACGGCGGCCGGCGGCGGCGTGCCGTAGGCATGGCTGAGGTTCATGCACCCCAGGCCGAGGGGGTGGACAGCGAACGGCCCGATACGTCGCGTGGGAATCATCGGCTCACGTTGACCAGCGCGATCCGCTGCCGGTCGCGCCCGATGCCGGCTGAGATGGAAGGAAGTATCGACACTATCACAGCACTCGAGGTCCGGAGTCGCGTGACATCGTTCAGGACCACCGCTGGGGCGCTGCGCACCGTCGATGGCATGTCGCTGGCGGTGACCATGCGTTGGCCCCGTTTTCGAGCCTGCCGCGCCGTTCGAACCGCCCAGTGCCCGTATCGACATGCCATTGCGCGCGCGCCGGCCGACCATGGCGTAGCCGCCGGCAAAGTCGCTGTTGATGTCGTTCACAGCCTGGCGGCCGCTGGTGCGCCATTCGATGCCGAACTCCGGCAGCGCCCGGCAACCAGACGAGCTCGCCAAACAGGCTGCGCGGCATGGTCTCGGCGATGCGGTTGCCGGCGGCCACCGGCACGCGGGCCACGCGTACAGCTGATGTTGGTGCAAGTCAGGAAGTCGTCGCGGTAGACGGCCGTCAGCGCGGTCAGCGCGACGTCGGCGCGCCAGGTCTTGGCGACGCGCCAGGCCAGCGAGGCCTCGACGCCCTGGCGCAGGGTGTGACCGATGTTCTGGTAGCTCGCCTGGCCGCCGCTGTTGGTGAGAACCCCGAACTCGTCGCTGGTCTCGGCGCGGAACACAGCGGCTCCGCGCTCAGGCCTCTTTCAGGCGCGCGCCACTTGGCGCCCAATTCCCACTGCTGGCTGCGCTGCGGACGCAGTGCGGTGTTGAAGCCGCTGCCGCCATCCGGCCGCTAGG
>JBBINW010000051.1:0-36546 GCA_037443665.1 Betaproteobacteria bacterium | reverse complement strand
GCGCCGCCGCCGCCGCCGATCCTGCCCTATGACGAAGCGGTGCTCAGTGCCGCCAACAACCTGCTCGGCAAGGCCCAGCTGCCGGCCACGCCCGGGGCGCGCTATGCCGTCGTCATTGATCCGCTGATCGACGGGATGACCGGCGCCCAGTCGGTGGCCACGCAGGCGATGGGCGCGCGCATCGTCGCGCTGATCAACGAGCGCTACCCGCAGTACGAGGTGCAGGCCTTCACGCCCGGCAACGTGGCGCGGTCGCCGCTGGTGCTGGTGGGTACATTCACCGGCGTCGACAAGGCGCGCAAGACCGAGGGCCAGCGCGAGGCCTTTCGCATCTGCCTCGGGCTGGCCGACCTGAAGACCGGCAAGCTCGTGAGCAAGGGCCTGGCCTTCGCCAGCGCCGCCGGTGTCGACATCACGCCGACGCCTCATTTCCGCGACGCGCCGGTGATCGCCGACGACCCGGCGACGACGGGCTACATCCGCACCTGCCAGGGAACCAAGCCGGGCGATCCGATCAACCCGCTTTACATCGACCGCATCCTGGCCGCGACGATGATCAGCGAAGCCATCGACGCTTACGATGGCCGCCGCTACAAGCAGGCGCTGTCGCTGTACGAGAGCGTGCTGGATGTGCCTGCCGGCCGCCAGCTGCGCACCTACACGGGCCTGTATCTGACGAACTGGCGCCTGGGCCGCAAGGAGGCTGCGGCGAAGGCCTTCGCAGAGATCGTCGACCAGGGCCTGGACGGCAAGCGCCTGGGCGTGAAGTTCCTGTTCCGGCCGGGCACGACGGCGTTCTGGTCCAACGACAAGGCCGGGCCCACGCCTTACCCGCTCTGGCTGAGCACGATTTCGGCCGAGGCCGGCCGGCGCCAGGCCTGCCTCGAGGTGGTCGGCCACACCAGCGCCACCGGACCCGAGCCGCTGAACGAGCGCCTGTCGCTGCGGCGCGCCGAATTCGTCATGCACCAGCTGGGGCAGGACGTCCCGGCGCTGGCCCCGCACATGATCGCCACCGGCGTCGGCTCGCGCGAGACCTTGGTCGGCAACGGGCGCGACGACGATTCGGACGCATTGGACAGGCGGGTCGAGTTCAAGGTGATCGGCTGCTGAGGCGTGATGGGGTCGCCAAGGGCACCGCAGCCGGGCCGCATCGACCCAGGGACCGTCGCCCTGCGGCAGTTCGAGCGGGGCGCAGGCGCTCGCGCATGATGCCCAAAGCCGACAGCGCCGGGTGGCGGGCGAGGAGGACTTCTTGAGCAACGACATGTCGCCGGTCCGGGCAGCGCCGTCGAACGCCGAGGAGCCGCGGCTGCAGGCCCTGCTCGCCTACGCCGTTCTCGACACGCCACCCGAGCAGGCGTTCGACGACATCACCGAACTCGCGGCGCAGCTCTTCGGCATGCCGGTGGCACTGGTCAGCCTGAGCGACCGCCACCGGCAGTGGTTCAAGTCGCGCGTTGGTCTCGATGCGACCGAGATCTCGCGCGAGTTCGCTTTCTGCGACGTCGCGATCCGCAGCACCGAGGTCCTGGTGGTGGCCGACGCCCGAGCCGATCCGCGCTTCGCGAGCAGCCCGCTCGTCGCCGGCGATGCCGGGGTGCGCTTCTACGCCGGCGCGCCGCTGATCACGCCCGAAGGCCACGCGGTCGGCACGCTGTGCGTGGTCGACCAGCGGCCGCGCAGCTTCGACGCCGCGCAATGCGCGGCGCTGGCCGTGCTGTCGCGCCAGGTCGTCGCGCAGCTCGAACTGCGCCGGAAGAACGCCGCGCTCGCCGAGACCGTCTCCGCGCTGCAGGCCGAAAGCGAAAACCTGCAGCGGACACGGCTGCGGCTGGAGGCAAGCGAGTCGCGCATGGCCTTGGTGCTCAAGGGCTCCAACGACGGCTGGTGGGACTGGGACCTGGTCAGCGGCGAGCGCTACTGTTCGCCCCGGGGATGGGCGATGCTCGGCTACGCCGACCAGGAGCTGCCCTACGACGACCGCCTGTGGGAACGTCTGGTCCACGCCGACGACGTCGAGTCTGGCAGGCGCGTGTTCGCCGATGCGATCCGTAGCCGGTCCGAGCACTGCGCGGTCGAACTGCGGCTGCGCCAGAAGGACGGGCACTTCATCCCGGTGCTGGTGCGCGGCTACCTGCTGCGCGATGAACATGGGCGGGCAATACGCATCTCGGGGACCACCACCGACCTCAGCGAGATCAAGCGCGTCGAGCGCGAGCGGATGGAGATCCAGGACAACTACGAGGCGCTTTTCGCCAACAGTCTGGATGGCGTGCTGCAAACGCGGCCCGATGGCGCGGTCGTGGCGGCCAACGCCGCAGCCTGCGCGATGCTGGGCTACAGCGAGGCCGAACTCCGCCGGCAGGGCCGCCCTGGGCTACTGGACGAGACCGACCCGCGCCTGCAGGCGATGCTCGCCGAGCGCAGCCGCAGTGGCCGTGTGCGTGGCGAGTTGCGCATGACCCGCGCCAGCGGCGAGACCTTCGAGGTGGAGATCGCGTCGTCGGTCTATCCGGACCGGCATGGCCGCCAGGTGGCCAGCGCCGTGTTTCGCGACATCACCGAGCGCCGCCTGTGGGCGCGCCGGCTCGAGGAGAGCCTGGCCCTGCTCGACAACCTGGCCCAGCGCGTGCCCGGCGTGATTTACCAGTACCGCCGCTATCCCGATGGGCGCGCCTGCTTCCCGTTTGCCAGCCGTGGTCTGTGGGACATCTACGAGGTCATGCCGGAAGACGTCCGCGACGATTCGACGCCCGTGTCCCGGCGCCTGCATCCCGACGACGCGCCTGCGGTGCAGGAGGCCATCGCCGTCTCGGCGGCCACCCTGCAGCCCTGGCACCAGGAATACCGCGTGATCCTGCCCGAGCAGGGCGAGCGCTGGCGCCAGGGCGACGCCAAGCCCGAGCGCCTGGACGACGGCAGCACCCTCTGGCACGGCTTCATCACCGACATCACCGAGCGCAAGCAGGCCGAGGCGCACACGCACCGGCTGGCCTACTTCGACGCCCTGACCGGGCTGCCGAACCGGCGCCTGCTGACCGAGCGCATCGAGCACGCGCTGTCGGCGGCGCGGCGCAGCGGCCAGTTCGGCGCGCTGCTGTTCATCGACCTGGACAACTTCAAGCACATCAACGACGCGCGCGGCCACTCGGTGGGCGACCGGCTGCTCGAGCAGGTGGCCGCCCGCCTGTCGCACGAACTGCGCGGCGAGGACCTGGTGGCCCGGCTGGGAGGCGACGAGTTCGTGGTGCTGGTGAGCAACCTGGGCGCGGAGTCCGAAGCCGCGGCGCGCCATGCCCGCGCCGTCGCCGACAAGCTGCGCGAGTTGCTGGACAACCCGTACGTGATCGACGGCACGAGCTATGGCAGCGCCGGCAGCATCGGCGTCACCGTCTTCCCGAAGAACGGCGAGCACGTGGACGACTTGCTGCGCGAGGCCGACACTGCGATGTACCGCGCCAAGGGCGCGGGCCGCAACCGCATCGCCTTCTTCGAGGCCGGCATGCAGGCCGACGTCGAGCAGCGCCTGGGCATGGAGCAGGACCTCAAGCACGCAATGTCTGCCGGCGACATCGCGGTGCACCTGCAGCCGCAGTTCGACGCCGCCGGGCACGAGGTCGGCGGCGAGTTGCTGCTGCGCTGGAACGATCCGCTGCGCGGCCCGATCTCGCCGGCCGTGTTCATTCCGGTGGCCGAGGAGTCGGGGCTGATCCAGGTGCTGGGCGAACTGGTGATTCGCCAGGCCTGTGAGGCCCTGGTCCGGCTGCACGCGGCCGGCCGGCGCCTGGCGCTTTCGGTCAACGTCAGCCCGCACCAGTTCCGCAAGGACGATTTCGTCGATAGCGTCCGCGCCCTGCTGCACGAGACCGGCGCCGCGGCATCGGGCCTGATCTTCGAGGTCACCGAAGGCCTGTTGATCGAGAACTGGGAAGCCACGCTGCAGCGCATGTCGGAGCTGGCCGCGCTGGGCATCCGCTTCTCGATCGACGATTTCGGCACCGGCTACTCGAGCCTGAGCTACCTGAAGAAGCTGCCGCTGTACGGCCTCAAGGTCGACCGCAGCTTCGTGCGCGACACGCCGGGCGACCCCAGCGACACCGCCATCGTGCAGGCCGTGCTCTCGGTGGCGCGTCACCTCGGTCTGTACGTCGTGGCCGAGGGCGTGGAGACGCGCGAGCAGGCCGACTTCCTGCTCGCCAACCGCTGCGAGTGCCTGCAGGGTTTCCTGTTCGCACGGCCCGAGCCCCTGGCGGACTGGCTCGCCCGCCGCATCGCCGGCGTGGCGGGCGGCACGAGCGACGAGCCGGTGCCCGCCGACTCGCGCATCACGGCGTCGGCAACGCGCTGAACGCGGCCTTGAGCTGCGGGCCGGGGTCGGCGACCCCAGAGCGGCCGAATCGGCTCGGTGAGGTCGCGCGTGCCGGGCGCTCCTGCCGGCCGACGGCCCCGTTGTCTAATCGGGGCATGCCTGCGTGCCCCCGATCCTCGTGAATCCCTTGCTTTCGGTCGAAGACCTGCACGTGGCCTACCCCTCGCGCGAGGGGGCCTGGGTCGATGTCGTGCGCGGCGTGTCGTTCGTGCTCGGCCGCGAGCGGCTGGGCATCGTCGGCGAATCGGGGTCGGGCAAGAGCCAGACCGGGCGTGCGATCCTGGGACTGTCGGCGCCCGGTGCGCGCGTGACTGCGCGCCGCCTGGCCTTCGGCGGCATCGACCTGCAGCACTGCAGCGCGCGCGAGCGCCGTGCGTTGCGTGGCGGCCGCATGGCGATGGTGCTGCAGGACCCGAAGTACGCGCTCGACCCGGTGATGACGCTGGGCGCGCAGATCGCCGAGACCTTGCGCTCGCACCTGCCGCTGACGGCACGCGAGGTGCGCGAGCGCGTGCACGAGGCGCTGGCCGCGGTGGGTATCGACGATCCCGAGCGCGTGGTGCGGCTGTACCCGCACGAGGTGTCGGGCGGCATGGGGCAGCGGGCGATGATCGCGATGATGCTGATCGCCGGGCCCGAACTGCTGGTTGCGGACGAGCCAACCTCGGCGCTCGACGTCACCGTGCAGCTGCAGGTGCTGGGCATCCTCGACAAGCTGGTCGCCGAGCGCGGGATGGGCCTGGTCTTCATCTCGCACGACCTGCGGCTGGTCGCGTCGTTCTGCGACCGCGTGCTGGTGATGTACGCCGGCCGCGTGGTCGAGGAGATCGCAGCCGCCGACCTGGCGCACGCCAGTCACCCCTACACCCGGGGCCTGCTGGACTGCCTGCCGCGGCTGGACGCGGCGCGACACCCGCTGCCCACGCTGCAACGGCAGGCCGAATGGGCGCGGTGACCGAAGGGCGCGCCGGCGAGTCGATCGGCCTGCACGTGCAGGACCTGCGGGTGGTCTTCGACGGCTTCGTCGCCGTCGATGGCCTGTCGTTGGATCTGGCGCCGGGCGAGAGCTTCGGCATCGTCGGCGAGTCGGGTTCGGGCAAGAGCACGGTGCTGCGCGCGATCTGCGGTCTGGCGCGGACAGCCGGCGGCCGCATTGCGCTGACTGCCCCCGGCTTGCCTGCCGGTAGCCTGCCGGCGCCGGGCAGCAAGGCCTTCCGCCGCGCGGTGCAGATGGTGTTCCAGGATCCGTATGGCTCACTGCACCCTCGGCAGACGGTCGATCGAATCCTGGCCGAGCCGCTGGCGATCCACGGCATCGGGCGCGGCGGCGAGCGCGAGGCGCGCATCGAGCGCGCGCTCGACGAGGTCGGTCTCGGCACGGGCTTCCGTTTCCGCTACCCGCACCAGCTCTCGGGCGGCCAGCGCCAGCGTATCTCGATCGCGCGGGCGCTGATCCTCGAGCCGCAACTGCTGCTGCTCGACGAGCCGACTTCCGCGCTCGATGCCTCGGTGCAGGCCGAGGTGCTGAACCTGCTCGAGGCGCTGCGCGCGCGGCGTCGCCTGAGTTTCCTGATGGTCAGCCACGATCTCGCCGTGGTGACGCACCTGTGCCAGCGGCTGCTCGTGATGCAGCGTGGCCGCGCGGTGGAGACGCTGGCCGCGGCCGACCTGGCGGCGCATCGCGTGCAGGCCGACTACACGCGGGCCCTGATGGTGGCGTCGATCGGCTTCCGGCGTGCTGGCGCGGCCGGCGTGCCGGCCGCCTGAACGCCGGCGCCGGCTGCCGACCCGGCGTTCGGGTCAGCGCCGTGTCGGCCGCGGAATCGGCTGCACGCTCTCGAAGGCTCGTGCGGCGCGCAGCACGAGGGCGTCGCCGAACATCGGACCCACGATCTGCAGCCCGATCGGCAGCCCGGCCGCGGTGAGGCCACAGGGAATCGTGCAGGCCGGCTGCTGGGTCAGGTTGAAGGGATAGCTGAACGGCGTCCAGCCGAGCATCGCGGCTGGGTCCAGCGGGTCGAGGCCGGCCGGGCGGGCATCGAAGGCCGGCACGGCGACGGTGGGGGTGACGAGCAGGTCGAAGCGCTGCATGAACTGCCGCATCGACGACCCCAGGGCGCCGCGACGCAGGTTCAGGCGCTGGACCTCGAGGGCGCTGAGGCGCGAGCCGAGCTGCGCCTCGGCGGCGAAGTCGGGGTCGGTGACGGCCTGTTGAGCCGGCGTCAGGTTGTTCCACAGCGTCCACGCGCCGACGAACCACAGCCCGCAGGTGATCTCCAATGGGTCGTCGAAGCCCGGATCGACGGTCTCGACATGGGCGCCGAGCGCAGCCAGCTTGCCCACGGCCACGGCGCAGGCCGCGGCGATGTCCGGATGCACGTTCTTCGCATAGCCCAGAGTCGGCGACCAAGCCAGGCGCAGGCCGCGGATCCCGTCGTCCAGGCCCACCGTGTAGTCGCAGCCGTCGGGCGGCAGCGAGGTCCAGTCGCGCGCATCGGGCTGCGCCAGCACGTTCAGCATCAGCGCCGCGTCGCGCACGCTCATCGTGTGCGGGCCGATGTGGGCCACGGTGCCGAACGGCGACAACGGATGCGCCGGCACGCGGCCGAAGCTGGGCTTCAAGCCGAAGTTGCCGCAGAACGCAGCCGGGATGCGCACGCTGCCGGCGCCATCGGTGCCGATCGAGACCGGCCCCATGCCCGCGGCCACCGCCGCCGCCGTGCCGCCGGACGAGCCGCCCGGCGTCTTGCTCGGGTCCCACGGATTGCGGCTGATGCCGGTCAGCGGCGAGTTGGTCTCGCCCTTGCAGCCGAACTCGGGCGTGCAGGTCTTGCCCAGCAGCACCGCGCCGGCCTCGCGCAGGCGGGCGGTGGCCGGCGCGTCGTCGTCCCACGGCCCGGCCGGATCGACGGTGTGGCTGCCGCGCAAGGTCGGCCAGCCGCGGCTCAGGATCAGGTCCTTGATCGATGCCGGCACGCCGTCGAGCGCGCCGACGGGCGCGCCCCGCTGCCAGCGGGCCTCGCTGGCGCGGGCGCTGGCCAGCGCTTGGTCGGCGGCCACCAGGCAGAAGGCGCGCAGCGTGCCGTTGTCGCGCTCGATGCGGGCCAGCGCCGCCTGCGTGGCCTCGACCGGCGAGGCCTGGCCGCCGCGGTAGAGCGCGAGCAGTTCGGTGGCGGTGCAGTCGGCGAGGTCAGCGGCGGTCATGGCGGGTCCTTGTCATCCATCGCCGATCTTCCGTCCAGGCCTGTGCCGGCGACGCCGGGGATTGCCCGCAGAGCCCGGCAGGGCGAGCGTCTGCCGGTCCGGCCGCCGGGCTTACTCCTGCATGTAGGCCGCGGCCAGCGTCTGCAGGTGGGCGCGCGAGGCCGCATCGAGGTGCGGCATCAGCAGCGCCAGCGCGTGGTAGGCGCCGCGCCCCAGCGCGTTGGCGGCGCTCTCGGGCTCCAGCGCGTGGCGCGGGTCACGCACGTACTCGAAGCTCAGCCAGTAGGTCACGACGACCACCATCGAGGTCGCCAGCGGCGCCGCCTCGGCCGGCCCGATGCGCAGGCTGCCCGGGCGCGCCAGGCCATCGAGCACGGCGTGCATCGCGCGCGCCTTGTGCTGAAGCACGAACTGGAAATGCGTTTCCAGTCGGCGGTTCTTGCTCAGCAGGTCGTTGAGGTCGCGGTACAGGAAGCGGTGCTTCCAGATGAGCTCGAAGAGCATGTGGAAGAACAGCCACGCGTCCTCGACGTTGCCGACCCCTTCGGCGGCCTGCAGGATCTCGCCCAGCCCGCGCTCGTAGCGGTCGAACAGGGCGTTGATCAGCTCGTCCTTGGCCGGGTAGTGGTAGTAGAGGTTGCCGGGGCTGATGCCGAGTTCGGCCGAGATCAGCGTGGTGCTGACATTGGGCTCGCCGAACCGGTTGAACAGCTCGAGCGTGACTTCGAGGATCCTCTCGGCCGTGCGGCGCGGCTTCTTCGGGAGCACCATGGGAAGGATTGTGGCAGCGACGTGCGCGGCCTCGCCTGCCTACAATCCCGCGCCTCATGCCCACACCGATCGCGATCCGCTTCGACAACGTCACCAAGGTCTTCCCGGGCGGGAAGGGCGCGAAGGGCCCGCTGCGTGCGCTCGACGGCGTCACGTTCGAGATCCTGCAAGGCGAGTTCTTCGGCCTGCTCGGCCCCAACGGCGCGGGCAAGACGACGCTGATCTCGATCCTCGCCGGCCTGGCCCGCGCCAGCGGTGGCCGCGTCACGGTGATGGGCCACGACGTGGTGGCCGGCTACGCCGCTGCGCGCAGGGCGCTGGGCATCGTGCCGCAGGAACTGGTGTTCGACCCCTTCTTCAGCGTGCGCGAGACGCTGCGCATCCAGAGCGGCTATTTCGGCGTGCGCGACAACGACGCCTGGATCGACGAGCTGCTGGCCGCGCTGGGCCTGGCCGACAAGGCCGACGCCAACATGCGGCAGCTCTCCGGCGGCATGAAGCGGCGGGTGCTGGTGGCGCAGGCACTGGTGCACCGACCACCGGTGATCGTGCTCGACGAGCCGACCGCCGGCGTCGACGTCGAACTGCGTCAGACCCTGTGGCAGTTCATCGCGCGGCTGAACCGCAAAGGCCACACCGTGCTGCTGACCACCCACTACCTTGAAGAGGCTGAGGCGCTGTGCGGGCGCATCGCGATGCTCAAGCAGGGCCGCGTGGTGGCGCTGGACCGGACCTCGGCGCTGCTCGCCGGCCGCGCGAGCACGATGCTTCGCTTCAAGACCGACAGCGTGCTGCCGCCGCCACTCGCCGCGATCTCGCGCGTGACCGGCCGCACCGTGCAGGCCCGGGCGCACGACGCGACCGAGGTCGAGGCGCTGCTGGCCGCGCTGCGGATCGGCGGCGTGAAGGTCGAGGACCTGGAGATCGGCCGCGCCGACCTCGAAGACGTGTTCATCGAGATCATGCAGGGCGAGTCCGAACGCGAGGGCCGGCCCGCGCCGGGCCAGGCGCCCGACGACCCGCCGTCGCGGCCAGCGGCGGCCCGGGAGAAGGCATGAACTTCGATGGTGCCGGCACCCTGTTCCGCAAGGAGCTGTTGCGCTTTTGGAAGGTCGCCTTCCAGACCGTCGCCGCGCCGGTGCTGACCGCGGTGCTCTACCTGGTGATCTTCGGCCACGTGCTGGGCGGCCGCGCGCAGGCCTTGCCCGGCGTCGGCTACGTGAGCTTCCTCGTGCCGGGGTTGGTGATGATGAGCGTGCTGCAGAACGCGTTCGCCAACAGCAGCAGTTCGCTGGTCCAGAGCAAGATCACCGGCAACTTGGTGTTCCTGCTGGTCACGCCGCTGTCGCACTGGGCCTGGTTCGCGGCCTACGTCGGCGCCTCGATGGTTCGCGGGCTGGCGGTCGGCCTGGGCGTGCTGCTGGTCAGCGTGTGGTTCGCGCCGCTGGCGCTGGCCGAGCCATGGTGGATCTTCGTCTTCGCGGCGCTGGGCGCGGCGATGATGGGCGCGCTGGGGCTGATCGCCGGGCTGTGGGCCGACAAGTTCGACCAGATGGCGGCATTCCAGAACTTCGTCATCATGCCCATGACCTTCCTGTCGGGGGTCTTCTACTCGGTGCATTCGCTGCCCGGCCCCTGGCTGGTCGTGAGTCACATGAACCCGTTTTTCTACATGATCGACGGCTTCAGGCGCGGCTTCTTCGGCGTCAGCGACGTTTCGCCCTGGTTCAGCCTGGGCGTCGTCGGGCTGGGCTTCGCGCTGGTGTCGGCGCTCGCGCTGCGCCTGCTGGCCAGCGGCTACAAGCTGCGCAGCTGAGCGCCCGCACCCGCCGCCGGCCGCCGCGCAGCGAGTCTGAGACAATCGCGGCATGTCCGATCCCACCCCCGACCAGGTCCGCGATTTCATCGCCGCCGGCCTGGCCTGCGAACGCATCGAGATCGAGGGCGACGGCCGCCACTTCTTCGCCACCATCGTGGCCGCGGAATTCGAGGGCATGTCGCGCGTGCGGCGCCACCAGCGCGTGTATGCGGCGCTGGGCGATAGAATGCGCGAGCAGATTCATGCCCTGTCGATGAAGACGCTGACCCCCGTCGAATTCGCCGCCGAGGCGCAAACTGGCGCGGCGCCGCACCACCACCACCACCACCACTGAAATGCCCTGCGGTGCGCCGCCGGGTGCCGTCGCGCGCCGCCGATGCGTGACCTGAAGTGGCCCCCTCGCGTGCACCGGCCAAGCCAACCGATGATCACGCTCGCACTGTCCAAGGGCCGCATCTTCGATGACTCGCTGCCGCTGCTGCGCGCGGCCGGCATCGAGGTGCTCGAAGACCCGGAGAAGAGCCGCAAGCTCATCATCGGTACCAACCGGCCCGACCTGCGCGTGGTGCTGGTGCGCGCGAGCGACGTGCCCACCTACGTCGAGCATGGCGGCGCCGACCTCGGCGTTGCGGGCCTGGACGTGCTGCTCGAGCATGCCGCGGCCAGCGAGACGGTGGGCGGCGTCAGCCTGTACCGGCCGCTGGACCTGAACATCGCCCGTTGCCGGATGAGTGTGGCCGTGCGTGCCGATTTCGACTACGCCAGCGCGGTGCGGCAAGGCTCGCGCATCCGGGTGGCCACCAAGTACACCGAGCTCGCCCGGCGGCACTTCGCCACCAAGGGGGTGCACGTCGACCTGATCAAGCTCTACGGCTCGATGGAACTGGCGCCGCTGACCGGGCTGGCCGATGCGATTGTCGATCTCGTCTCCACCGGCGGCACGTTGAAGGCGAATCACCTGGTGGAGGTCGAGCGGATCATGGACATTTCGGCGCGCCTGGTCGTCAACCCGGCCGCACTCAAGCTCAAGCGCGAGGCGCTGCGCTCGCTGATCGACGCCTTCGCGGCGGCCGTGCAGGCACGGCGATGAAGGTCGCGATCCGCCATCTGGACACCGGCGAGGCCGATTTCGAGCCCGACTTCGGCCGCGTGCTGCACTGGTCGGCCGAGACCGACGCCGCCATCGAATCGCGCGTGGCGGAGATCGTCGCCGACGTGCGCGAGCGTGGCGACGCTGCGCTGCTGGCGCTGACCGCGCGCTTCGACGGCCTGCAGGCCGGCTCGATGGCCGAGCTCGAGATCCCTGCCGACGCGTTGCGTGGCGCGCTCGACGCCATTACCCCAGCCCAGCGCAGCGCCTTGCACGCCGCGGCCGATCGCGTGCGCGACTACCATCGGCGCCAGCTGGACGCCAGCTCGCGCAGCTGGCAGTACCGCGACGCCGACGGCTCGCTGCTCGGCCAGAAGGTGACGCCGCTGGACCGCGTGGGCATCTACGTGCCGGGGGGCAAGGCGGCCTACCCGTCGAGCGTGCTGATGAACGCGATCCCGGCCCACGTGGCCGGGGTCGGCGAGATCGTGATGGTGGTTCCGACGCCCAAGGGCGAGCGCAATGCCCTGGTGCTGGCCGCGGCCCGGGTCGCCGGCGCGCACCGCGTCTTCACGATCGGGGGCGCGCAGGCGGTGGCGGCACTCGCCTACGGCACGGCGACGATCCCGCGGGTGGACAAGATCACCGGCCCCGGCAATGCCTACGTGGCCAGCGCCAAGCGGCGAGTGTTCGGCCAGGTCGGCATCGACATGATCGCTGGGCCGAGCGAGATCCTGGTGCTGGCCGACGGCAGCACGCCGGCCGCCTGGGTCGCGATGGATCTGTTCAGCCAGGCTGAGCACGACGAGCTGGCGCAGAGCATCCTGCTGTGCCCCGACGCCGCCTACATCGCCGCCGTGCAGGAGGCGATCGACCGCCTTCTGCCCGCGATGCCCCGCCGCGACGTGATCCGCGCCAGCCTGGAAGGCCGCGGCGCGCTGATCCGCACGCGTTCGATGGAAGAGGCCTGCGAGATCAGCAACCGCATCGCGCCCGAGCACCTGGAGCTCAGTTCGCGCGACCCGCACCGCTGGGAACCGCTGCTGCGCCATGCCGGCGCGATCTTCCTCGGTGCCTTCACCAGCGAGAGCCTGGGCGACTACTGCGCCGGCCCCAACCACGTGCTGCCGACCTCGGGCACGGCACGCTTCTCGTCGCCGCTGGGCGTGTACGACTTCGTCAAGCGCAGCAGCCTGATCGAGGTCAGCGAGGCTGGCGCGCAGGTGCTGGGGCCGATCGCTGCCGAGCTGGCGCACGGCGAAGGACTGCAGGCGCACGCGCAGGCGGCCGAGCTGCGGCTGACGGGGCGGGTCGCGGCGCCGGCTCCCGGCGCCGGCCCGGCCCGTCGGCTGCGCAGCACGATCCGCCAGGACGTGCAGTCGATGCACGCCTACGCGATCCAGCCCAGCGCGGGCCTGGTCAAGCTCGACGCGATGGAGAACCCTTTCACGCTGCCGCCCGGGCTGCAGCGCGAGCTCGGCGAACGCCTGGGCCGGGTCGCGATCAACCGCTATCCGGCACAGCGCGTGGGCGAACTCGCCGCCGCGCTGGCGCGGCATGTGGAGCTGCCCGCGGGCTGCAGGCTGATGCTGGGCAACGGCTCGGACGAGTTGATCGACATCCTCTCGGTGGCCTGCGACCTGCCGGGCGCCACGGTGCTCGCGCCGCTGCCCGGCTTTGTGATGTACGAGATGTCGGCGCGGCTGCGTGGTCTGCGCTTCGTCGGCGTGCCGCTGAGGCCCGACTTCGAGCTCGACGAGGCCGCGATGCTGGCCGCGATCGAGGAGCACCGCCCGGCGCTGACCTACATCGCCTACCCGAACAACCCGACGGCGAACCTCTTCAGCGACGCGATCGTCGAGCGCATCGTCGCGGCGGTCGGCCGCCAGCAGGGCTTCGTCGTCTTCGACGAGGCGTATCAGCCGTTCTCCTCGCGCAGCTGGCTGCAGCGCATGGCCGCGCACGAGCATGTGCTGGTGCTGCGCACAATGTCCAAGTTCGGTCTCGCCGGTGTGCGGCTGGGCTACCTGTGCGCGCCGTCGGCGCTGATCGCCGAGATCGACAAGGTGCGGCCACCTTACAACGTCAGCGTGCTCAACGCCGAGGCGGCGCTGTTCGCCCTCGAGCACGCCGACGAGTACGCGCGCCAGGCGGCACTGATCCGCAGCGAGCGCGAGCGGCTGCAGGCGGCCCTGCTTGGCATCCTCGGCGTGCAGGCCTTCCCAAGCGAAGCGAACATGATCCTCGTGCGCGTGCCCGATTCGCGGCGTGCCTTCGACGGCATGAAGGCGCGCGGCGTGCTCGTCAAGCAGGTCGCCGGCCTGCACCCGCTGCTGGCCAACTGCCTGCGCCTGACGGTGGGTACGCCGCAGGAGAACGACCTCATGATCCGTGCCCTGCGAGAAAGCCTATGAACCGCACCGCCGACATCCGCCGCACCACGAAGGAGACGCAGATCCGCGTGCGCATCGACCTCGACGGCACGGGCGCCGCCGTGCTGGCCACCGGCATCGGCTTCTTCGATCACATGCTCGACCAGATTGCGCGTCACGGCCTGATCGACCTCCAGATCGAGGCCCGGGGCGACCTGCACATCGACGGCCACCACACGGTGGAAGACGTCGGCATCACGCTCGGCCAAGCGGTGGCCGCGGCGGTGGGCGACAAGCGCGGCATCGCTCGCTACGGCCACGCCTACGTGCCGCTGGACGAGGCTCTGTCGCGCGTGGTCGTCGATTTCTCGGGCCGGCCCGGTCTGCACATGGACGTGCCTTTCAAGGCCGGGATGATCGGCGGCTTCGACACCCAGCTCGCCTACGAGTTCTTCCAGGGTTTCGCCAATCACGCCCTGGTGACGCTGCACATCGACAACCTCAAGGGCGAGAACGCGCACCATCAGTGCGAGACCGTCTTCAAGGCCTTCGCGCGCGCGCTGCGCATGGCGCTGGCCCCCGACCCGCGATCGGCGGGAGTGATCCCGTCCACCAAAGGCAGCCTCTAGCGTCATGCCCACCGTCGCCGTCATCGACTACGGCATGGGGAACCTGCGCTCGGTCTCGCAGGCGGTGCTGCACGTGGCCGCCGGAACCGGACTGGACGTGGTCATCACGCGCCATGCGCAGGACGTGATGGCCGCCGACCGCGTGGTGCTGCCCGGCCAGGGCGCGATGCGCGACTGCATGCGCGAATTGCACGAGTCGGGGCTCAAGGGCGCCGTCCTCCACGCCGCCACGCACAAGCCGCTGCTGGGCGTCTGCGTGGGCATGCAGATGCTGCTCGACCACAGCGAGGAGCAGGACACGCCGGGCCTGGGCCTGATTCCGGGCTGGGTGCGTCGGTTCCAGCTCGACGGCCAGCGGCAACCTGACGGCAGCCGCTACAAGGTGCCGCAGATGGGCTGGAACCGTGTCTTCCAGCGGCCGCATGCGCTGTGGCGCGGCGTACCCGAAGGCAGCTGGTTCTACTTCGTCCACAGCTATTACGCCTGTCCCAGCGACGACCGGCACAGCATCGGCACCACGGATTACGGCAGCCGCTTTACCTGTGCCGTGGCACGGGATAATATTTTTGCGACCCAGTTCCACCCCGAGAAGAGCGCCGACCAGGGCTTGGCCCTGTACCGCAACTTCCTGCACTGGCACCCCTGACCCACCCGCCATCGCCTGACGCCTTCACCACGCGCCAACCCCCCATCTCGACCACGCTCAACCCGAGCCATGCTGCTGATACCGGCCATCGATCTCAAGGACGGCAAGTGCGTCCGCCTGGAACAGGGCGACATGAAGGCGTCCACCATCTTCGGCGAAGACCCGGCCGCGATGGCCAGACGCTGGCTCGAGGCCGGCGCCCGGCGATTGCACCTGGTCGATCTGAACGGGGCATTCGCCGGCAGGCCGATCAACGAAGGGGCCGTGAAGGCGATCCTGCGCGCGGTCGGCGACGAGATCCCGGTGCAGCTCGGCGGTGGCATCCGTGACCTCGACACGATCGAGCGCCTGCTCGACGACGGACTGAGCTACGTCATCGTCGGCACCGCGGCGGTCAAGAGCCCGGGTTTCCTGAAGGACGCCTGCAGCGCCTTCGGCGGCCATGTCATCGTGGGCCTGGACGCGCGCGATGGCAAGGTCGCCACCGACGGTTGGAGCAAGCTGACGGGGCACGAGGTGGTCGACCTGGCGCGCAAGTTCGAGGACTACGGCGTCGAGGCCGTGATCTACACCGACATCGGCCGCGACGGCATGCTCACCGGCATCAACGTCGAGGCCACGGTGAAGCTGGCGCAGGCGCTGACGATTCCGGTCATCGCGTCGGGGGGGCTGGCCGGCATCGCCGACATCGAGAGGCTCTGCGCCGTCGAGGGCGAGGGCGTCGAGGGCGTGATCTGCGGCCGCTCGATTTACACCGGCGCGCTCGACTTCGTGGTGGCGCAGGCACGCGCGGACGAGCTGAACGGCGCGGGGGCATGATGGCTCCCGGACGCCTCGGGCGCCGGCGCCCGAGGGGCGCAGCGTCCTGGCGACGGTCCGGGGGACGCTGATGCTGGCCAAGCGCATCATCCCCTGCCTGGACGTCACCGGCGGCCGCGTCGTCAAGGGCATCAACTTCGTCGAGCTGCGCGACGCCGGCGACCCGGTCGAGATCGCGGCCCGCTACAACGAGCAGGGTGCCGACGAGCTGACCTTCCTCGACATCACGGCCACCAGCGACGGCCGCGACCTGATCCTGCCGATCATCGAGGCCGTGGCTTCCCAGGTGTTCATTCCGCTGACGGTCGGCGGCGGCGTGCGCAGCGTGCAGGACGTGCGCCGCCTGCTCAACGCCGGCGCCGACAAGGTCAGCTTCAATTCGGCCGCGGTCGCCGACCCGCAGGTGATCCGCGAGGCGTCCGAGAAGTACGGCGCGCAATGCATCGTGGTGGCCATCGACGCGAAGCGCCGGGTCGACGGCCGGCCCGGCGCGACCGGGCCCGACGGCGCGGCCCACGCGGTGTGGGAGGTGTACACGCACGGCGGCCGCCACAACACGGGCCTGGATGCGGTGCAGTGGGCGCGACGGATGGCCGAGCTCGGCGCCGGCGAGATCCTGCTCACGAGCATGGACCGCGACGGCACCAAGAGCGGTTTCGACCTCGCGCTCACGCGCGCCGTGACCGACGCGGTGCCGGTGCCGGTGATCGCCTCGGGCGGCGTCGGCGCGCTCGAGCACCTCAGCGAGGGCATCCGCATCGGTGGCGCCGACGCGGTGCTGGCGGCGAGCATCTTCCACTACGGCGAATTCACGGTCGGCCAGGCCAAGGCGCTGCTGGCCCGCGACGGCATTCCGGTGCGGCTGTGATCGCGGCGCCCGCGCCGGCAGCGGGGTGCCCGCGGCAAGCCGCAGTCGGGGGGCCGACGTGAAGAACGAGGTCCGCCTGATCGGCGGCCGCTTCAAGCGCAGCAAGCTGCCGGTGGCCGACCGGCCCGGCCTGCGCCCCACGCCCGACCGCGTGCGCGAGACGCTGTTCAACTGGCTGGGGCAGGACCTGGCCGGCTGGCGTGTGCTCGACGCGTTCGCAGGCAGTGGCGCGCTCGGCTTCGAAGCGGCGTCGCGCGGTGCCTCCGAGGTGCTGCTGCTCGAGCAGGATGCCGCTCTGGTGGCCAGCCTGCTGCGCAGCCAGCAGCGTCTGGGCGCCGCGACGCTGCGCGTGCAGCGCGCCGAGGCGCTGGGCTGGATGGCGCGTTGCGGCCCCGGGCGCTTCGAACTGGTGCTGATCGACCCGCCTTTCGATTCTGGCCTGGCCGCGACCGCAGCTGCCGCGGCCGCACGGCTGGTCGCTCGCGGCGGTTTCGTCTATGTCGAGGCTCCGTCGCCGCTGGCCGAACCGCCGGCGGGCCTCGTGCTCCACCGCAGCGTGCGCGCGGGCGCGGTCAGCGCGGAGTTGTTCTTTGCCGCGGGCTGAGCGCGGCTAAACTGCTTGCGTCCTTAGCGTCGCCCGGAGGAAGGCGTGACCACCACCGCACCGCTCACCGCCGTCTACCCGGGAACCTTCGACCCGATGACACTGGGGCATGAAGATCTGATGCGCCGCGCTTCGCGGCTGTTCGATCGGCTGATCCTGGCCGTTGCCGTCGGGCACCACAAGCGGACGATGTTCACGATCGCCGAGCGGCTGGAGATCGGCCAGGAGATCGCCGCGCCCTATCCCAACGTCGAGGTCACGGCCTTCCGGGGGTTGCTGCGCGACTTCGTCGTCGAGAACAGCGGCAAGGTGGTCATCCGCGGCCTTCGCGCGGTCAGCGACTTCGAGTACGAGTTCCAGATGGCCGGCATGAACCGGCAGCTGATGCCCGACGTCGAGACCGTCTTCATGACGCCCTCGGACCAGTACCAGTTCGTCAGCGGCACCTTCGTGCGCGAGATTGCCAGCCTCGGCGGTGATGTCTCCAAGTTCGTGGCACCCTCGGTGCTCCGGCGTCTGAAGGAGCGCGTCACGCAGGTCGAACACTGAGGTCCGAATGGCGTTGTGGATCACCGACGAATGCATCAACTGCGACGTGTGCGAGCCCGAATGCCCGAACCAGGCGATCGCGATGGGGGCGGAGATCTACGAGATCGACCCCCATCGGTGTACCGAATGCGTCGGGCACTTTCCGGAACCGCAATGCGTGCAGGTCTGCCCGGTGAGCTGCATTCCCGTCAACCCTTCGTTCATGGAGTCGCGGGGACAACTGCGTGCCAAGTTCGAGCGCTTGCAGGCCGCTGCGGTTTCGCCTGGCGCAGATGGCGCTTCTGCCGTGGATCCGCGGGCGGGCTGACGGTTGCGTTGGCCCTCGCGCGCGCCCGGTGGATGACGACGGGGGCGGGCGGCGTCTCGCGCAGGTGACGCTCTGCGGTGAGGCTGTCGGCGAGCCGGCGCCCGCGTGCAGCGACGTCCAGTGCAGCCTGCGCTTGCTCGGCGCTGCGCTCGTCGGCCACGGCCACCGCGCACCCGCCGGGGCAAGGCGTCTGCGAGTAGCTGTGGCCGTCGGGGCCGCAACGCCAGACGGTCTGCGCCGCGCCGGCGGCGGGAACGAGCAGCGCCCCGGCAGCGCGGTCTAAAGGAGCGAGGCGGCGCGCACGGGGAGGGACTGCTTCAGGGCTTGTCCGCAGTGGGTTGCGTCGGTGGCTAAGGCCGCGGCGGTTTGGGCCGCGGCGGCTGCGCGTGGATCAGGGCCAGCGCCTTGTCCATGCGGCCGGCGATCAGGTCGTCGCTGGCCGAGAGCGACTGCTCGATGGCACGGGCGATGGCCTCGCGATGGTCGGGCGACGGCTTTCGCAGCACGTAGTTGACGACCTCGGCCTTGACGCCGGGATGCCCGATGCCCAGTCGCAGGCGCCAGAAGTCCGGCGTGCCGAGCAGGCCCTGGATGTCCTTGAGCCCGTTGTGACCGGCCGCGCTGCCGCCGAACTTCAGCTTGGCCTGGCCGGGCAGCAGGTCGAGCTCGTCGTGGACGACCAGGATCTGCTGCGGCTCGATCTTGAAGAAGCGCGCCAGCGGCGCCACCGAGGCGCCCGAACGGTTCATGAAGGTCATCGGCTCGAGCAGCCAGACGGGGCCGCCCGGCAGGTTGACGCGCGCCGCCAGCCCCTGGTAGGCGCGCTCCGGCACGAGCCGGACGCCGAGCTTGTCCGCCAGCGCGGCGATCCACCAGAAGCCCGCGTTGTGGCGCGTGGCCTCGTATTCAGCGCCCGGGTTGCCCAGGCCGACGAAGAGTCGGATCATGGGCCGGGATTATGGAAGGCCGGCCCAGAAAAAAGCCCCACCGCGGTGGGGCCCGAAGAAGTGGGATGGCGCGGGGCGTCATCGGCACGGACTATTTCTTGTTTTGCTTCTCGTCCTTCTTCGGCTTGGCCGCCTTGCCCTTCTCGGGCGCGGCGACGACGACGGCCGGGGCGGCTGCTTCTTCCTCGACCTTCGGCAGCGTCACGGCCACGATCACCGGGTTCTGGGTGCCGTGCTTGACCGCCTTGATGCCCTCGGGCAGCTTCAGGTCGCTGACATGCAGGCTGGTGCCCTTGACCAGGCCCGACAGGTCGATGGTCACGAACTCGGGCAGTTGCGACGCCAGGCACTCGATCTCGAGGTCGTTGCGCACGTGGCTGACCAGGCACTTGTCGGTCTTGACCGCGCTCGACGTCTCTTCGCCGACGAAATGCAGCGGCACCTTCTTGCGCAGGCGCGTCGTCTCGTCGACGCGCTGGAAGTCCACGTGCATGACGACCGGCTTCCAGGCGTGCATCTGGAAGTCGCGCAGCAGCACCTTCTCGGTCTTCTCGCCGACCTCCATCTCGAGGATCGACGAGTGGAAGGCTTCCTTCTTCAGCGCGAAGAACAGCGCGTTGTGGTCGAGCTCGATCATCTTGGGCTCGCCCGCACCGTAGACGATGCCCGGCACCTTGGCCGCGTGGCGCAGGCGGCGGCTCGCTCCGGTCCCCTGCAGCGTACGCTCGTAAGCTGTGAATTTCATGTTGACTCCAAGTGGATAAGGCGCCCGCGACCAGGCGTCTGGATAGGACGGGCCGAGGACCCGCCACCGACAAGGGCTCCACCCGGAGCCCGCTCTCGATTCAAAAGTTGCTGTTCTGCTCCGCGAAGAGCGAGGTCACCGATTCGCCGTCCGAGATCCGGCGGATCGTCTCGGCAAAGAGGAAGGCCACCGACAGCTGCCTGATCTTCGGGCAGGCCCGCGCCGCGTCCGACAAGGGGATCGTGTTCGTGATGACCACTTCGTCGATGTGCGACGCGCCGATGCGCTCGACCGCCGGGCCCGAGAACACCGGGTGCGTGCAGTAGGCGTAGACGCTCTTGGCGCCGCGCTCCTTGAGCACCTCGGCCGCCTTCACCAGGGTGCCGGCGGTATCGATCATGTCGTCCATGATCACGCAGTTGCGGCCGTCGATCTCGCCGATCACGTGCATCACCTCGGCGATCCCGGCCGCCGGACGGCGCTTGTCGATGATCGCCAGGTCGCAGCCGAGCTGCTTGGCCAGCGCGCGCGCGCGGACCACGCCGCCGACGTCAGGCGAGATCACGACCAGATCCTTGTAGGCCTTGCTCTTGACGTCCGACAGCAGCACCGGGCTGGCGTAGATGTTGTCCACCGGGATGTCGAAGAAGCCCTGGATCTGGTCGGCGTGCAGGTCCATCGTCAGCAGCCGCTCGACCCCCACGGTCTCGAGCAGGTTGGCCACCACCTTGGCGCTGATCGGCACCCGTGTGCTGCGCGGCCGTCGGTCCTGCCGGGCGTAGCCGAAATACGGGATCACGGCGGTGATGCGGCGCGCGCTGGCACGCTTGATCGCATCGACCATGATCAGCAGTTCCATCAGGTTCTCGTTCGTCGGCGAGCAGGTCGGCTGGACCACGAAGACGTCGCGCGCACGAACGTTTTGCCGGATCTCGACCGTGACTTCGCCGTCGGAGAACCGCCCCACCGCCGCCTGGCCGAGTTCGACGCCCAGGTGCGTCGCCATCTCTTGCGCCAGCACCGGATTCGCATTGCCGGTGAACAGCACGGTGTTGAACAGCAAGGTGGTCTCTCCGTCGGGGGCCGCCGGTGCTGCGGCACCGGCTTCAATGGAAGATTTGGCAGGGGAGGAAGGACTCGAACCCTCGCATGTCGGAATCAAAATCCGATGCCTTGACCAACTTGGCGACTCCCCTACACAGGTCGCGGCCCGAGGCCGCGACCTTCAACCCGTCTCAGCCGGCCCACCCGACCAGCGGGTGCTCGGCCAGACCGCGGCACATTCGGCCCACCCAACCCGGCGCAAGCGCTGCCGCCGGAAATGTCGCCCTGGGTGAGTCGCCCGTGCCTGCCATCGCGAACACCGCGCTGCCCGAGCCCGTCATGCGGCTGTTGCCGTAACGTGCCTCCAGCCAGCGGGCGGCTTGCGCCACCTCGGGACAATGGTCTTCGGCCGGGCCCTGCAGGTCGTTCTTGCCGAATCCCTGCAGCCACCCAGGCGGAAAACCGCTCTCGCCTGCGCTCTCGATAGAGCCCACAACTATAGCAGGATCGGTGTCGCGGCTGAGCGCAGGATGCTCGAAGACGTCGCGCGTGGCGACGGCCGCGGGTGGCTTGACGACCGCGTACCAGGCCTGCGGCACCGGCAGCGCGCGCACGCGCTCGCCCACGCCTTCGACCAGCGCGTTGTGGCCGTGGACGAAGAAAGGCACGTCGGCGCCCAGGTTCAACGCCAGCGCCGCCAGGCGCTCGCGCGGCCAGCCCAGGCCCCACAGCCGGTTGAGGGCCAGCAGCGTGGTCGCGGCGTCGGAGCTTCCGCCGCCCATGCCGGCGCCCGAGGGCAGTTGCTTGTCGATCGAGATCGCCGCGCCGAGCGCGGTGCCGCCGGCCGCCTGCAGTGCGCGCGCCGCCCGCAGGCACAGGTCGTCCGCGGGCAGGGCCGGGCCGAGGTCATGACGGCTCAGGCGGCCGTCGTCGCGGCGTTCGAAGTGAAGGCGGTCGGCCCAGTCGACGAGCACGAACAACGACTGCAGCAGGTGGTAGCCGTCACCCCGGCGCCCGACGACGTGCAGGAACAGGTTGAGCTTGGCCGGCGCCGGCACGTCGTAGAGCGCGCGCAGGCTCATCGGGCAGCTTCGTGGCGGCGCCGTCTCATGGCGCGGTGTCCAGCCGTGCGCGAACGACGACCACCGGCGGCGTGTCGCGGCGGGCCTCGACCCAGCCTTCGGCCAGGCGCGCGAGCCCGACGCGCCAGCCGAGCTGCTCGAAGCCCGCATCGACCGCGACATGCGGCGCGCCCGGCCAGGGCCGGCCGGCGAGCCAGTCGGGCAGGGCGGCCAGCGGCATCGCCTCTCCCAGGGCCTCGCGCGCGAGCTGGTCGAGGTTGTCGAAGCGGCGCTCGCCGTCCGACGTCTGCAGCAGGGCGACGCCCGGTGCCCAGCGCGCGCTGGCCATCCTCATGCCCAGCGGCGAGTCCAACCGCAATTCGCCGGCGCCGGCGCTGCCACGCAATTCGAACGCCGCGCTCATGCCGCGCGCTGCCTCGGTGGCCGTCGCATCGACGTGCACGCTGAGTCGGCCGCGGGTCCAGGTCGGCTCGCCGGGTGCGGGCGGCGGCGTCGCGCAGGCGGCCATCAGCAGGGCCGCGAGTGCCGCCGCCAGCCGCGGTAGCCCGCCGCGCGTCACAGATTCACGCGCAGCCGGGCCAGGGTCTCGCGCAACACGTCGTTGCCGGCGTCGCGAACCTTGGCCTCGCCCCAGACGCTGCGCGCCTGGTCGCGCATGCCCAGTGACCACATCACTTCGCCGAGGTGGGCGGCGATCTCGGGGTCGGGCCGCGCGGCATAGGCCTGGCGCAGCAGGCGCAGGGCCTCGGCGCCGTTGCCCAGGCGGTACTCGACCCAGCCCAGGCTGTCAGTGATGAAGGGATCGCCCGGCGTCAGCTCGAGTGCGCGCTGGATCAGCGCCTTGGCTTCGGGCAGGCGCATCTTGCGGTCGGCCAGCGAATAGCCCAGCGCGTTCGGTGCCTGTGCGTTGTCGGGCTTGAGCTCGATCACGCGGCGCAGCAGCCGCTCCATCTCGTCCATGCGGTCCAGCTTCTCGGCCATCATCGCCTGCTCGTAGAGCAGGTCGGTGTCGTCGGCGTAGCGCTGGTTGGCATCGGCCAGCACGTCGAAGGCCTGGCGCCATTGCTTGGCGTCGCGCAGCACACCGGCTTCGGCCAGCAGCTTGGCGCGGGCGCCGTCGGCGTCGTGCTCGGGCACGCTGCGGATGAGTGCGCGAGCCCGCTCGACCTGGCCCTGGCGCAGCAGGATCGAGGCCCGCCTCGTCTGCACTTCGAGCGCTTCGTCGGGGTCGGTGATCTTGGCCAGCCAGGCCTCGGCGGCCTTGTAGTCGCCGCGCTGCTCGGCCGATTGCGCGAGCATCAGCCAGGCCTGGACGACCCCGCGTCCGGCGCTGTCGGCGGTGTCGTGGTCGGCGGCGCCGTCGGCTGCGCCGGTGTCGTGCGATGCGGCCGATGCGGCCGCGTCGGCCGCCGGGGGGCTCCCGACATCGCGCTGCGCCAGTTCGATATAGCGTGTCAGCGCGGCCTCGCCTTCGGCGCTGTGGTGCAACTCGAGCTGCAGCGCACCCAGCGTGAGGAAGGCCGGCGCCAGGTCGGGTTTCTGCCGCGTGACGATCTCGAGCTGCGCGATCGCGTCGCCGTAGCGCTGGGCCGTGGTCAGAACGCGGACATAGGCCAGCCGCATCGCGGGATCGGCATCGCCGCGGGAAAGGTAGTCCAGCACCAGGGGCTCGGCTGCCGGCCGGTCGTGCATGAGCTGCATCGCCAGCAGAGCCGGGCCCGGCGCCGCCGCATCCAGCGCCTGCGCCTGGCGCACCAGTTCCAGGGCCCGGTCGGGCTGGTGGGCAAGCAGCCAGGAGCGGCCGATCGCCACCCGCGCCGGCACGCCGGTGGCGCCTTCGAGGTACGGGCGCAGGGTCGCCTCGATCACGGTGGCCACCGCGGCGGGGTTGCTCGCGCGCTGCATCAGCCGCGGAATGCCGTCGATGACGGCCGGGCGTTCGGGCGCCGGTGTCTTCGCCAGCAAGGCCTTGAGCGGCTCGCCGATCGTCTCGGAGCGGTTGAGCAGCACCAGGATCTGCAATTCGACGCGGATCGCGTCGAGCGACGCGGGCTTGGCCACGCGCCAGGCGCGGGCCGCCGCCAGTGCCTGGTCCCCGGCGCGACGCTGCAGCGCGACGTCCACGGCGTGGCGGAACAGGCCATCGTCCTGGCTGCGCCGGGCCGCGTCGAGGATCAACTCGTAGGCGCTGCCGGCGTCGCCGCCGTTGAGCGCCATCTCGCCGATCAGCATCTCGTAGAGCAGCTGATCGTCGAGTGCCGAGTTGCGGATCGCCGGCGCACTCGGCGCCGACGCGGCCTGCTGCGCCCTCGCGGGAATCACGCTCAGCAGACTGCCGGCAATCAGGACGGCGGCCAGCGTGGTCAGCGCGTGGGGCCTGCGGAGGCGTTCGGACATCGGGATTCCCATGCGGTTCTGATCCATTCTCACATAATGAGTTCATGCCCGAGCTTCCCGAAGTCGAGGTCACGCGGCGCGGCATCGCGGGCTCCTTGCGGGGCGCGCACGTGCTGGCGGCGCGCCTGGGCAAGCCGCTTCGCTGGCCGCTCGGCTGCCCCGTGGCGGAGCTGGTCGGCACGACGGTGGGCGAGGTCTCGCGCCGCGGCAAGTACCTGTGGCTGCCGCTGCAACGTGACGAAGCCGGATGCGGCGGTCTGCTGCTGCACCTGGGAATGTCAGGCTCGCTGGCGCTGCAGGCCCGTGCGCCGGCGCCCGGCGCGCACGATCACTTCGACCTCGTCACCGACCGCGGCACGCTGCGGCTGAACGATCCACGCCGCTTCGGCGCGGTGGTCTGGTCGCCCTCGATTGACCGGGCGCCGGCGGCGACGCTGCTGCAGCGGCTGGGTGCCGAGCCGTTCGACCCGGAGCTGACGCCCGAAGCCTTCCATGCCGCGCTGCAACGCCGGCGTGCGCCGATCAAGCAGGTGCTGCTTGCGGGCGACGTGGTCGTCGGCGCCGGCAACATCTACGCCTGCGAGGCGCTGTTCGCAGCCGCCATCCACCCTGCGTTGCGCGCCGACCGCGTCAGCCGGCCGCGCGCGGCCCGGCTGCTCGCGGCCCTGCGGCTGACCCTGGCGCGGGCGCTCGAGCTCGGCGGCTCGACCCTGCGCGACTTCACCGACGTTCACGGCGCCAGCGGCGCCTTCCAGACCGAGGCCGCCGTCTACGGCCGCGCGGGCCAGAAATGCCGCCGCTGCGCCGCGGTGTTGCACCGCGTCGTGCAGGCCCAGCGGGCGACGTATTTCTGCCCGGGTTGTCAGCGTCGGTAACGGCGGGGCGCGCGGTCGCCCGCGGCGTGACATCCGCCGGGAAAACACGGCCGGTTCGAGGGCTTCTCGTGGCGTGGCCATGCACCAGCCTGCGCTAGCATGGCCACGCAAGAAGAACCCCCATGGCCACGATCAGCCCCATCGCCGAACGACTCGATTCGCTGGCCGCCTGGCGGGCCGGGCTGGACCGCCAGGTGGCCCGGCTGGGCCACTGGCTCGTCGAACAGGATCTGCTCGCCGACGCCGACGCCGCGGTGCTGGCCGCGCTGCGTGATCGGCTGGCCTCGGACAAGCTGGTGTTGGCCTTCGTGGCCGAGTTCTCGCGCGGCAAGTCCGAGCTGATCAACGCGATCTTCTTCGCCGACTCCGGCCGCCGCGTCCTGCCGGCCACGCCAGGGCGTACCACGATGTGCCCGGTGGAGCTGCGCCACGACGCCGGCGTGCCGCCGCGGCTGGCCCTGCTGCCGATCGAGACGCGGCTGCGGGGCCTGTCGCTGACCGAACTGCGGCCGCGCGACGACCACTGGCACCACGTGCCGCTGGATCCGAAGGTGCCGCAGACGCTGGTGCACGCGCTGGCTGCCGTTACCGCCACGCAGCGCGTGAGCGTGGAGGAAGCGACGGCCCTGGGCCTGTGGAACGTAGAGCAGCCGCAGGACAACCCGCCGCAGGCGGCCGACGGCAGCGTCGAGGTTCCGGCCTGGCGGCATGCGGTCATCAACTACCCGCACCCGCTGCTGGAGCACGGTCTTGTCGTCATCGACACGCCGGGGCTCAACGCAGTGGGGGCCGAGCCCGAGCTGACCCTGGGGCTTCTGCCAACCGCGCACGCCGTGGTCTTCGTGCTGGCCGCCGACACCGGCGTGACCCGTTCCGACCTCGCGATCTGGCGTGAGCATCTCGGCCAGGCAAGCCTGGAGCGTTTCGTCGTTCTCAACAAGATCGACGCCCTGGTCGATCCGCTGAGCTCGGCAGCCGACGTGCGGGCCCAGATCGAACACCAGCGCGAGATCGCCGCCCAGATGCTGGAGATGCCGCCGGCGAGGGTGTTTGCACTCTCGGCGCGAGAGGCGCTGGCCGCGCGCGTTGAAGGCGATGCGGCGGGCCTGAAGGCCAGCCGGCTGCTGCCGCTGGAGCAGGCGCTGGCCGAGGAGCTGCTGCCACGGCGTCAGCGCCTGCTCGTGCAGTCGGCGCAGGCCACGATAGAGCAGTTGCGCGATGCGACGGCACGCCGCCTGGCCGATCGCCGGCGCCAGCAGGCCGAGCAGTTGTTCGAGTTGCGCGGTTTGCGCGGCAAGAGCGGCACCAAGCTGCGGATGATGGTCGAGCGCGTCGATGCCGAGGCGGCCGACTTCGAGCGTTGTACGGCGCGTCTGGCCGCGCTGCGCGCCGTGCAGGCGCGGCTGTTGCGCAGCATGCTGGCCAAGCTGTCCAGCGAAGCCCTGCGCACCGAGCTCGGCGCGATGCAATCGACGATGGGCGCGCGACCCTTCAACCTCGGCGCGCGCGGTGCCTTCGACACCCTGATGACTCGGCTGCATGCCGCCGTCGACGGCGCCGGCGAGCAGGCCGAGGAGCTGCGCCAGATGTTGCAGGCCAGCTTCGACCAGCTGAATGCCGAGTTCGGCTTTGCGTTCACGGTGTCGGCGGTGCCTTCGGTGCAGCCGTTCCAGAGCGAGCTCGACCTGGTCGAGCAGAACTACCGCCGGTACCTGACGCTGGGCCAGTCCTGGCGGATGGCGGTGCCCGGGTTCGGCGAGCAGTTCCGCCGCATGCTGCTGTCCAAGCTACGCATGGTGTTCGAGAACGCGGCCGGCGAACTCGAGATGTGGTGCAAGGCCGCGACCAGCCAGGTCGAGGTGCAGTTGCGCGAACGCCGACGCGCCTTCACGCGCCGGCGCGAGTCGCTGCAGCGCGTGCAGTCCGTGGCCGGCGAACTCGAGCAGCGCATCGCCGAGGTACAGGGCCAGGACGAGCACCTCGCCGTGTTGCAGGTGCGCCTGGCCGAAGTCGCCGCCGAGGCCCTGGCCAGCGCCGGGCGGCAGGCCCCGCCTGCGATGGCGCCCGGATTCGAGGCCACGCTGCGGCAGGACGCCGCTTGACGCGGGCGACCCTGGCAACTGCCGTCATCCGATGGCAGCGTGCACACGGCCGGCAGGGCCTGCCCTGGCAAGGCACGCGCGACCCGTACCGCGTCTGGCTGTCGGAGGTGATGCTGCAGCAGACGCAGGTCGCCACCGTGCTCGACTATTACCCGCGCTTTCTGGCGCGCCTTCCGAGCCTGCAGGCGCTGGCGGCGTCCTCGCTGGACGAGGTGTTCGCTCTGTGGAGCGGACTGGGCTACTACAGCCGCGCGCGCAACCTGCACCGCTGCGCGCAGGTCGTGGTCGCCGAGCATGGCGGTGTGTTTCCGGGCACCTCGGCGGGGCTGCAGGCGCTGCCCGGCATCGGGCGCTCGACCGCGGCGGCGATCGCGGCCTTCTGCTTCGGCGAACGCGCGGCGATTCTCGACGGCAACGTCAAGCGCGTGCTCACGCGCGCGCTCGGCTTCGACGGCGACCTCGCGCTGGTGGCCGAGGAAAGGCGTTTGTGGGCGCTGGCCGAATCGCTGCTGCCGCGCCGCGACGTGGACGTTTACACCCAGGGCCTCATGGACCTGGGCGCCACGGTGTGCCTGGCGCGCCAGCCGGCCTGCGGGCGCTGCCCGCTCGGCCCGGGCTGCGCCGCGCGGGCCGCGGGTGCGCCCGAACGCTTACCCGTGAAGACGCGAAAGCCCAGGCGTGGCCGGCGCCTCAACGCGCTGTTGTGGCTGGTGCAGGGCGAACGCGTCCGCTTGGTGCAGCGGCCGGCGCGCGGCGTTTGGGCCGGTCTGTGGAGCCTGCCCGAGTACCCCTCGGTCGAGGCCCTGCGCAGCGTCGCCTCGACTTGGCCGGGGGAGGGCGCGTGGCTGCCGCCGATAGAACATGCGCTCACGCATTTCGACTGGACCCTGCACCCGCTGGCGTGGCGGCTGCCGGCGCGCGTGCAGCTGCCCGCCGAGCTCCACGATGGCCGCTGGGTCGAGCGCACCGAGGCGCTGGCGCTCGGCCTGCCGGCGCCGGTGCGGCGCCTGCTCGAATCCTGAACGCGCCTGCCGGCGGCAACGCTCAGCCGACCACGACCTTCTTGTCGCGCAGGAAGCCGTCGATCAGGCTGAGCCGGATCACCGGGTCGTCGAGCTCCATCAGCTTCTGCTTGGCCGCCATCGACACCGGCAGCAGCTCGCACCAGCGGTTGGCCACCCAGCCGGCATCGTCGAGACGGTAAGGCTGCAGGAACGGCGACCTGCCCTGGTCCTGCAGCTTGCGGATCGCCTCGCCGAGTGCGCTGACGGTCTGCAGCATCGCAGGGCCCGGCAGCCGCACCGGATCGTCGGCAATCACATCGACCGCGGCCGTCCAAAGTCCGTCGTCGCGCTGGGTCGGTGCGTGCCGCGGGCGGAAGCGCTGCCCGCCGCGGCAGCGCAGGTGCAGGATGCCGGCCCGCTCGGCATCGACCTCCTCGATATGCGCCAGCACGCCCACGCCCTCGAGCAGGGTCGGCGTGCCGTCGCGACCCGCCTCGGTGCCCTGGCGCAGGCAGACCACGCCGAAGGGCCGTTGCGTGCGCAGGCATTCGGCGACCAGGTCGAGGTAGCGTGCCTCGAAGATCTTCAGCCCCAGCAGCGCGCCGGGAAACAGCACCAGCTTGAGCGGAAACAACGGCAGCGGATCGGGCAGCGGTCCTGGCGGGTTCCGGCCGGCCATCGCGTCACTCGCGCGCATCGAGCTCTCGATGCCGCACCAGCGTCGCGTAGCGGCTGTCGAATCGCCGCGCCAGCCACTCGGCCGCATACACCGAGCGGTGCTGGCCGCCGGTGCAGCCAATGGCCACCGTGAGGTAGCTGCGCTGGTTCTCCTCGAACGCGGGCAGCCAGCGCTGCAGGAACTGCTGGATCTGGCCCAGCATCTCGCCCGCCTCGGGCTGCGCCTCGAGGTAGGCCGCCACCGGCGCGTCGCGGCCGGAGAGCGGCCGCAGCTCGCGGACGTAGTAGGGATTGGGCAGCACGCGCAGGTCGAACACGTAGTCGGCGTCCAGCGGCACACCGTGCTTGAAGGCGAAGCTCTCGAAGACCAGGGTCAGCGCGGCGTCGCGCGCGCCCACCAGCGACCGCACCCAGCTGCGCAGCAGGGCCGGGCGCAGCTGGCTGGTGTCTATGACGGTGGAAACGTCGCGCAGGCCGGCCAGCAGGCTGCGCTCGAGCTCGATCGCTTCCACCAGGGCGCGCGCGACGTCTCCGCCGTCAGGCACCGCGGTCAGCGGGTGCGGGCGCCGCGTCTCCGAATATCGACGCACCAGCGCATCGGTGCTGGCATCCAGGAACAGCGAGCGGATGCGGATGCCTTCCTGCTTCAGCTGGTCGATCAGAGGCACCAGGCCGGGCAGCGCCGACGCGGTGCGTACGTCGACCGCCACCGCCACGCGGTGGGCGTGGCGCCCTTGCTCGAGGTGGATGAAGTCGCGCAGCAATTCCGGTGGCAGGTTGTCGACGCAGAAATAGCCTGCGTCCTCCAGCGCGTGCAGGGCCACCGACTTGCCCGAGCCCGAGATGCCGGTGATCAGGATGACCTCGTCGCTGCGCGGCGCGTCCGGCGGCCCGATTTCGCTCATCGCCTGCGCCCGCCGTTCACCGCGACTGGCCATCGCGCAGGCCCAGCAGCGCCTGCGCATGTGCGGTGCCGGACAGCCGCTCGCCGCCAAGCATGCGCGCCACCTCGGCCACCCGCGCCTCGCCCTCGACCGGCGCGATCGCCGACAGCGTCTGCCGCCCGTGCAGCGCCTTGCTGACGACGAAATGGCCATCGGCGCAGGCCGCCACCTGCGCCAGGTGGGTGACCGCGAGGACCTGGCTGGTGCCGCCCAGCTGTTTCATCAACCGCCCCACACTGTCGGCCACCGCACCGCCGACACCGGCGTCGATCTCGTCGAAGATCAGCGTCGGCACGCCGTTGCCGGCGGCCTGCGCGGTCGTCGTCGCAATCGCCAGCGCCAGCCGCGAGAGTTCGCCGCCCGAGGCCACCTTGGCGAGCGCGCGCGGCGTGCTGCCGGCGTGGCCGGCGACGCGGAACTCGACTCCTTCCAGCCCGCCGGCCTGAGGTTCGTCGAGCGGCAGCAGCGCGATCTCGAAGCGCCCGCCGGCCATGCCCAGGGCCTGCATCGCCTGCGTGACCGCGGCGGCCAGCGGCACGGCGGCCTTGCGGCGCAGGCGCGAGACGCGTTCAGCCTGCGTGCGCCAGGCGCGCTCGGCGCCTGCGGCTGCCTGTTCCAGCGCCTGCAGGTCAGCGGCCGCGTCCAACGCGCGCAGTTCCGCCTTCCAGTCCGCCAGCAGCGCCGGCAGTTCGGCCGGTGTGCGGCGATAGCGGCGCGCCAGCGCCATCCAAGCGCCCAGCCGCGCGTCGAGTTCGGCCAGGCGCGCCGGATCGGGCTCGCGGTGGCCGAGGTAGCCGTGCAGCGTGTGCGCGGCGTCCTCGAGCTGCGCCTGGGCGCCGCGGAGCACGTCGGCCACGGCACCGAGTTCGGCGTCGAAGCGCTGCACTTCGTCGAGCGCCGCGATGGCGCGCGAGGTGAGCGTGTCGGCGTTGGCTTCGGCCTCGGCCACCGCATCCAGCGCCGCGCGCGCGCCGTCGAGCAGCGCCTGGGCGTGTGCGTGGCGCTGGTGCTCGCGCTCGAGCTCGTCCCACTCGCCCTCGGCCGGCGCGAGCTTGTCGAGCTCGGCGACCTGCCACGCCAGGCGCTCGCGTTCGCGCTCCAGCGTGTCGCGCCGGGCGTATGCATCGGCCAGCGCCGCCTGCGCCTGGCGCCAGGCCTGCCAGGCGGCGGCGAGCGCGCCAGTGTCGCAGCCGGCCTGGGCATCGAGCAGGGCGCGCACGGCGGCCGGGCGCGTGAGGCTCTGCCACGCATGCTGGCCGTGGATCTCGACCAGGTGATCGGCGGCCTCGCGCAGCTGCGCAACGGTGGCCGGGCTGCCATTGATCCAGGCCCGGCTCTTGCCCTGCGCGTCGACGACGCGCCTCAGCAGCAGCGTCTCCTCGATCGCGAATCCGCCTTCTTCGAGCCAGGGCCGCAGCGATGCCGGGGCGTCGAATTCGGCACTGACTTCGGAGCGCGTCGCGCCTTCGCGCACCAGCGCGGCGTCGGCCCGGTTGCCCAGCGCGAGCTGCAGCGCGTCGATCAGGATCGACTTGCCGGCGCCCGTCTCGCCGGTGAGTACGGTGAAGCCGTGGCCGAGCTCGATCTCCAGTTGGGCGACGATCGCCACGTCGCGCAAGGTCAGCCGGCGCAGCATGCCTAGACCACGCCGTCGTACCAGCGCAACTTGCGCCGCAGCGTTGCGTAGTAGCTCCAGCCGCGCGGGTGCAGGAAGCGGACCTTGAACGCCGATCGCCTCACCCGGACCTGGTCGCCGTGGATCAGGCTGGCCAGGTTGTGCATGTCGAAGTTTGCCGAGACGTCCTTGCCGGCGACGATGCCGATTCGCACCTCGCCGCGGTCGGGCAGCACGATTGGCCGGTTGGACAGCGTGTGCGAGGCGATCGGCAGCAGCACCCAGCCGGCGATGGCCGGGTGCAGGATCGGGCCGCCGGCCGACAGCGCGTAGGCGGTGCTGCCGGTCGGCGAGGCCACGATCAGGCCGTCGGCGCGCACGTTGGCGACGAAGTCTTCGTCGACATCGACGCGCAGCTCGACCATGCTGGCCGTGGCACCGCGACTGACCACGACGTCGTTGAGCGACAGGGCTTCGAAGATGCAGTCGCCGTCGCGCCAGACGGCGCCCTCGAGCATCGAGCGCTGCTCTTCCTCGTAGTCGCCGGCGATGATCGGCGCCAGCGCTTCCATGTACTGGCCGATCGGGATGTCGGTGATGAAGCCCAGCCGGCCCTGGTTGATGCCCACCAGCGGCAGATCGCAGCGCGCCAGCTCGCGCGCGATCCCGAGCATCGTGCCGTCGCCGCCGACGACCACGGCGAGGTCGCACCGGCGGCCCATCTCGCCCGGCGTGAGGGCTTCGAAATCGGTGACGCCGGTGGCCTCGGCGGTGTCGCGCTCGAACGAGACTTCGAGCCCCTGGCCGATCAGGAAATGGGCGATCTCCTCCAGCAGCGGGCGAATGCCCCGCGACTGGTACTTGCCCACCACCGCGGCATGACGAAAGCGAGACGCCATGCGACCGATTACACCATAGGGCCCCGGCCGTCCGGTGCCCGCGCCGGGGCCTCCCTACAATGCGAAACCATGCTGGACGACCGCGCACGCACGTTGCTGAAGATGCTGGTCGAGCGGTACATCGCCGACGGCACGCCGGTGGGCTCGCGCACCCTCTCGCGTACCTCGGGCCTGGACCTGTCGCCGGCGACCATCCGCAACGTGATGGCCGATCTCGAAGACCTGGGCCTGATCGCCAGCCCCCACACCAGCGCCGGGCGCGTGCCCACGGCACGCGGCTATCGCCTGTTCGTCGACACCATGCTGACGGCGCGGCCGATCGACCTCGAGCACGTTCCGGCCGAGGTCGCCGCCGCGCGCGAGCAGCTCCACCCCGATCAGCCGCAACGCGTGATCGCGCAGGCCGCCTCGCTGCTGTCCAACCTGTCGAGCTTCGTCGGCGTGGTGACCGCGCCGCGCAAGGCCAGCGTGTTCCATCACATCGAGTTCCTGCGCCTGGGCGAGCGCCGCGTGCTGGTGATCCTGGTCGCCCCCGATGGCGACGTCCAGAACCGCGTCATCTTCACCGCCCGCGATTACCAGCAGGGCGAACTGGTGGAGGCCTCGAACTTCCTTAACACCCATTACGCCGGGCTCACGATCGAGGCCGTGCGCGAGCGCCTGAAGCACGAGATCGACGCGCTGCGCGTCGAGATCGCCGCGCTGATGCAGGCGGCGGTGCAGGCCGGCAGCGAGGTGCTGGCCGAGAGCACCGACAACGTCGTCGTCTCCGGCGAGCGCAACCTGCTGACGGTGCAGGACTTCGGCCACGACATGGGCAGCCTGCGCCGCCTGTTCGACGTCTTCGAGCAGAAGACCGAGCTGATGCGCCTGCTCGACGTGAGCAGCCGCGCCGAAGGCGTGCGCATCTACATCGGTGGCGAGAGCAAGGTCGTGCCCTTCGAGGAACTTTCGGTGGTGACCGCGCCTTACGAGGTGGATGGGCGCATCGTCGGCACGCTGGGCGTGATCGGCCCCACCCGGATGGCCTACGAACGCATGATCCAGATCGTCGACATTACGGCGCGGCTGGTCGGGAATGCGCTGTCGGCGAAATAGGGCGGCGCTTGCAGGGCCCTGGCGTTCCCCCGGGGGCTCGACGGCCCTGGCAGCGGCGTGGCGGGCCCAGGGGTTGGTCCGGATGCGGGGCATAGAATGCTCCGGCGTAGGGCCGTTAGCTCAGTTGGTTAGAGCAGGGGACTCATCGAGAGGTGACCCTGGCGTGAAAGCGCCAGCGGAAAACCGGGTGAATTCAGGGAAACCGTCAGTGGGCACTTGGCGTGCCTGCCCGGCAATCCTGAGCCAAGCCCGCCGAAGGCAGGTCGAAGACCGGTAGGCGGGAAGGTGCAGAGACTAGGGTGTGAGGAGCCGATCCGATAAGCACCCCGCGAGCGCCCGGCGCCCAAACAGTTCGGCTGTGGGTGGTGAGATAGTCCGGGGAGCGAGGAAACTCGCGCCAACCTGAATCCCTTGGTCGCTGGTTCGAGCCCAGCACGGCCTACCACCTACCGCTCCGCGTAAGACCACATAGGGTCAAGAAAATGAACAAAATCAATGACTTGGCAGATTGTCTGGTCCGCGCGGGCCTGGTTGTGGCCGCATTTCCCGTCGTCCAATTGCAGTAACTTCCGCAGTAACTACACAATCGGGGCGGTTCACCCCCGAAAGTTGCTGCATGGCTAAGGAACTGATCTCCGGCGACAAGGCGCTGCAAGCGATCAAGCCCGGCGACCCGCGCAAGCGGATCAGCGACGGCGCTGGCCTGTACCTGCTCCTGTTCGTCAAAGGGGGCGCCCTCGGCTGGCGCTAACACGCTTCGACTACTCCATCGGCGGCAAGCGGCTGACGATCAGCCTCGGCACCTACCCCGACACCAGCCTAGCCCTGGCCCGCGAGAAGGCGGAGAAGGCGCGCAAGCTGGTTGCCGCCGGCATCGACCCGAGCGAGGCGCGAAAGGCCGAGAAGCAGGCCCTGGAGGCGAAGCGGGAAGCACATGCGCTGGACGCATCTGGCCAGCCCGGCCCTGGCACGTTCGAGTACGTGGGCCGCGACTGGCACTCGCGCACGTCGCCAACGTGGTCCAGCACCCACGCCGCGAACGTGCTGGTGATCCTCGAAAACGACTTGTTCCCGTATATCGGCGCCAAGCGGCTTGGCGATTTGACCGGCCCCGAACTGCTGATGCACGCTAGGCGTGTCGAGGCGCGGGGTGCCACCGAGACTGCCTACAGAGCGCTCAAGGCGGCGGGCAACATCTTCCGCCACGGCGTGAACCACGGCTACTGCGAGAGCGACCCCACGCGCGACCTGAAGGGGACGTTCATGCTGCCGGTGGCGAAGCACCGCGCCGCCGTCACGGACCCGGTGAAGCTAGGTGAACTCCTGCGCGCGATAGCTGCCTACCAAGGCACGGCGGTGGTCCGTGCGGCACTGGCACTGGCGCCGGCGGTGTTCCTTCGCCCCGGCGAACTGCGAAAGGCCGAATGGGTCGAATTCGACCTCGACGGCGCGACGTGGACGATTCCCGCCGTCCGCATGAAAGGGCGCCTCAAGTCGAAGCTGAACGGGGCGCCGCACATCGTGCCGCTGGCGCCGCAGGCCGTGGCGATCCTGCGCGATCTGCACCCGTTGACGGGCCGGGGCCGCTACGTGTTCCCGAACCCGCTAACGCCCGACAGACCGCTTTCCGACAACGGCGTGCTGTCCGCGCTGCGTCGAATGGGATTTTCGAAGGACGAGATGACCGGCCACGGGTTCCGCGCGATGGCCCGCACCATGATCGCGGAACGCTTGGGCGTCGCGCCCGAAGTGATCGAGGCGCAACTGGCGCACGCCGTAGGTGATGCGCTCGGTCGGGCCGATAACCGCACGCAGTTTCTCGAGCAGCGGCGCGACATGATGACCAAGTGGGCCGACTACCTCGACCGCCTGCGCGACGGCGCCCAGGTGGTGCCGTTCAAGCCCGCGTGATATTCCGCAGAGGGTACGCAATGACAGAAGAATCTGAATCCATCTTGGGGCGACTTTGGTCGTCAATCAGGAATGCCAATCGCTTCACGCATCAAGTCGTGCTGCTCATATCTTTGTCAGTCGCGATGGTCGCCTGCATATTCACCGTCGCACTTGCGAATTACTTCGGTAGAACTGCACCGAGGTCAGTATTCAGTCGGCCCTGCAAAACTCGTTTTCCTGACCGCCGCGCCAACGGCGCCCGGTTCAGCCTGACGCCAGACGTGCCGATGCAGCAGGCCCTTCCGAGGTAGGAGGGAGCGAAGTGCGGCGCTCGAGGCGCCTCGATTGAGCTTGGCTTCGCCCGCCGATGTGCCGCCAACGCAGACGCTGCCACCTCGAATCCCCCGGAAATCAAACCCCAACACGTTTAAAGCCGAGAGAAAACGCCATCCGCAGACGGGCCCGAGGGCAAGCATCCATGCGGCTTCCTGGCGTTTTGCAGGGCCGAGTATTCATTATTGCCTTTGCATTCTCTGTTGCTTGGCTTTCTACCCGACCGTCAGCGCGCAAGTGGCGGCGCCAGGAACGAAGTTTGGCGAAATCGCTGACGCACTGGACCCGGAGGGCGCTGCCGGCCGGGCCACGGCGGCAGCGTATGCCGATCAGCCGACACAAGAGATTTACGAGCGCATCCGCGCCCTCGACAAGGTAATTTCGGACGAGGAGATCAAGGCAGCATCCCTATCGCGTGAAAACAGGCTGCGCGCGATCGCTGATGCGCGCACGAAGGGCATCAGTGGCGATGGGATGCATGACGATGTTCGTGCCGGGGCACGTGATGGTGAACGTAGTAGACGACTGTGCCGGCAAGCAATCCGACAGTTGCGCCAACAAGCATGCCGCTGAGACCTGCTGGCTGGCTCAAGAGGAACGTTTCCCCACACGCGACGGCTACGTCGGCGGCTGCCGAAAGCCCCTTCGTCCGCCCATAGAAAACTGACAGAACGAAGACTATCGCAATGCCCACGACGAACCCCACCACGCCACCGAAGAATGCGAAGCTCACTAATCTGAAGTTCCGCGCTCTCTGTTGAGAAGCGACGCTGGCAAGTCCCTGTCACGCCTCACGAATTTGGCCCTTTCGGGCCATTTTCTGGCCTGAATGTGTAGTCA
>JBBINW010000050.1:0-37854 GCA_037443665.1 Betaproteobacteria bacterium | reverse complement strand
CTCTCGACCGCCGTGGCGGCCAGGTCGTGCGCCGCCAGCGCCGCCTGCAACGCGGCGATATCCAGCGCGGCGTGGACCGCATCGCGCGCCAACGCGTGGTCGAGCGAGAACTGCAGCCAGGCCGCGGTCGGCAGGCTGGCGCCGGCACGACCGAGCGCGATCCGCGCCGCCGTGTGGCGGCGCAGCGGGGCCCAAGGATCGGCGGCATTCATCGCGTGCGCGGCCCGTCGTTCAGCGCGCCGACAGGTCGGCCAGCAGCGCATGCCGCGCCGGCGCCGGCAGAAGCCGGCCGTCGCGGCCCGCGATGCCCGCCTTCGCCAGCCAGGCCTCGAACTCGGGCGCACGCCTCAGGCCGAGCAGGTCGCGCAGCACCGCGGCGTCGTGGAACGAGGTGCTCTGGTAGCCGAGCATGACGTCGTCGGCGCCCGGCACGCCCATGATGAACGTGACACCGGCGTTGCCCAGCAGCGTCATCAGCGTGTCCATGTCGTCGGCGTCGGCCTCGGCGTGGTTGGTGTGGCAGACGTCGCAGCCCAGCGGCAGGCCCAGCAGCTTGCCGCAGAAATGGTCCTCGAGCCCGGCGCGCACGATCTGCTTGCCATCGTAGAGGTACTCGGGGCCGATGAAGCCGACCACCGTGTTGACGAGCAGCGGCGAGAACGCGCGCGCCACGCCGTAGGCCCGCGCCTCCATCGTCTGCTGATCGACGCCGTGGTGGGCGTCGGCCGACAGCGCCGAGCCCTGGCCGGTCTCGAAGTACATGACGTTGCAGCCCACGGTGCCGCGGTTCAGCGCCAGCGCCGCCGCCTGCGCCTGCCGCAGCAGCGCGAGGTCGATGCCGAAGCCGGCGTTGGCCTTCTGGCTGCCGGCGATCGACTGGAACACAAGATCGACCGGCAGCCCCTGCTCGATCAGCCGCAGCGTGTTCGTCACGTGGGTCAGCACGCAACCCTGGGTCGGAATCGCGTGGCGCCGGATCACGTCGTCGAGCAGGCGCAGCAAGTCGGCGATGAGCGCCAGGCTGTCGCTGGCCGGGTTGATGCCGATCACGGCGTCGCCACAGCCGTACATCAGGCCATCGAGCAGGCTCGCGGCGATGCCGCGCAGGTCGTCGGTAGGGTGGTTAGGCTGCAGCCGTACCGCCAGCCGCCCCGGCAGCCCGATCGTGTCGCGGAACGCGGTGACGACGCGACATTTCTTGGCCACCAGCAGCAGGTCCTGGTGGCGCATCAGCTTGCTCGCCGCGGCCGCCATCTCGGGCGTGAGGCCGGGCGCCAGCGCGGCGAGCACCGGCGTGGTCGCGGCGTCCGACAGCAGCCAGTCGCGGAAGTCGCCCACCGTGAGATGCGCCACCGGCGCGAATGCGGCGGCGTCGTGGCTGTCGACGATCAGCCGTGTGACCTCGTCGGCCTCGTAGGGCACCAGCGCCTCGTTCAGGAAGGTGGCCAGCGGCAGCTCGGCCAGCGCCAGCTTCGCCGCCATGCGCTCGGCGGCGCAGCTCGCGGCGATGCCCGCGAGCTGGTCGCCGCTGCGCTCGGGCGTGGCGCGCGCGAGCAGCGTCTTCAGGTCGTCGAAGCGCCAGACGCGACCGGTGACGGTGTGTTGCCAGCCCACGTGCAAGACCCCTGAACCTCAGGACAACAGCTTCACCGCCCCGTACGCCAGGCCGGCGATCAACGCCGCGCCGCCGGCCAGGATCACGTAGGCGCCACGCGTGATGCCGGCGATGATCTGCTTGACCTGGGCGCGGTCGTTGTCGTTGGGGAACGGCGTGGCCGGCACCGGCGCGCCGATGAAGTCGCACAGCGGCTTCCAGCCCTGTTCGACGGAGAAGACGAGCAGGCGCTCGGGCGGTACCACCTGGCGCACCTCGGCGACATGCTGGTGGTAATGCGCGATGGCGCGCTCGCGGTCGTTCATCGTGCCAGCATGCGAACGCTGCCAGATCAGCCGGCGCGACATCTCGCCGAACTTGCGGCCGAAGGGCGTGAACAGTTCCAGCACCTTGAACTGCCACACGTTCTCGGTGAAGTAGATCGTGTCCATCGTGCTCTCGTACCAGGCCTCGGCGCCCTTGGGGTGCAGTGTGAGCACCACCTTGGCCTCGGGATACGCCGCCATCAGCTCGCGCCAGACGCAGCAGGCCGGGTTGTCGACCGCCGCGGTGTAGCCGCCGAAGACCCGCTCCCAGTCGTGCTGCGTGCCTGGCGTCGAGCGCGCGACGCCGAGCCAGAAATCCAGGTGCGACTTGTTGGCCGGGCTCTCCAGCACCTCGATCATGTGGTAACACGGCAGGCCCAGCTGCCTGAGCGCGGTGTAGGTGGACATGGTCCCGGTGCGGCCGAAGCCTGCGCCGATGATCTTCAACACCATGCGGTGATCCCTGCGGTGGCCGCTTGCGGGCCGGGATGGCCGCATGGCGCTTGACGCCCCGCGATGATGCCCGATCGGCGGCGGCGCCGGCATGTCCGCGCTGTGCATGGCGATCGCGCCCGGCTCGGCCACCCGGCCGGCGACGGTCTGGCGCCAGCTCATCGCGCCCGAGCCGGCATCAGCTGTGCACCTCGGCCTCGCCGTGCGCCGCCAACAATTCCATCAGCAGCTTGCGGATCAGCATGCCGGGGCGGTCGCTGTCCATCGAGAACTCGATGCCGCGGCGCCGCGTGTCGACCAGCGCATCCGGGTCGGTGGATTCGAGGATGTCCTTGTCTTCGCGCGTGATGACCTGGTCGAACTCGATCAACAGGGCCTCGGGGCAGTCGGCCTCGGTGTCGTTGCGGAACAGCCATTGGCAGAGCTGGATGTGGCCGTCGTCGATGGGTGTGAAGGCGTTGAGGATGACGTGGCGCAAGCCGCTGGGGTACTCGATGTCGAGCCGGCGCGCGAACGGCCGGTAGTAGGCATTGCGCATGTGGCGCTGCGTCATCGGCTCGGCGCTGCCGCTGACGCGGTGGTACGCTGGCGGGTTCGTCGCCGCGATCACCGTCTCGGCGTAGAAGCCTTCATCGGTCTGCACCAGCTCGTACCTGCTCGGCTTGGGCTGCGCCGCCACGCCGAAGGTGGCGCGGTGCACGAAGCTGAAGTGGCTGTTGTCGAAGCTGTTCTCCAGCGCCCGCAGCGGGCTGGTGGCCCAGGTCTCGTGGAACTGGAAGATCGTGCGCCAGCCGGGAGCGCCGAACTCGGGCATGGCC
The DNA here is from genome assembly GCA_037443665.1 of Betaproteobacteria bacterium. Classification (GTDB taxonomy): domain Bacteria; phylum Pseudomonadota; class Gammaproteobacteria; order Burkholderiales; family Burkholderiaceae_C; genus Rubrivivax. Next base: position 34,663 of record JBBINW010000050.1, on the reverse strand, counting down.
GGGATCGGCGCGATCGGCTCGTCCAGGGCCACCCAGGCGTAGCCGTACTTCGCCTCGCAGCGGTAGGCCGGGGTGCAGTAGTCGGCCGGGATGGCGCGCTCGGGCTCGTACTGCGGGATGCGGATCACGCGGCCGCTGCCGTCGTAGGTCCAGCCGTGGTAGCCGCACTCGAGCGCGCCGTTCACGCAGCGGCCCTTGCTGAGCTTGGCCGTTCGATGGCAGCAGCGGTCCTTCAGCGCGGCGGGCCGGCCCTGGGCGTCGAGGAACAGCACGATGTCTTCCCCGAGCAAGCGAAAGGGCTGCGCCTGGCCGCCGGCCAGCAGGGCCAGCGGCATCGTCGCGTGCCAGAACTTGCGCAAGACGGGTTGGCGGGTGGTGAGCACGGGGTGCCTCGCTGGCTTGAAGGGGTGGACCTGCGCGCATGAGGGCGCAGCGCTTCAAGAGCAATTTCCGGCTGCAGCGGGCCACGCACCGCGACAGTGAGCGCTTCTACTCTCCGGCGCCATGCTAGCAGGCGGCATGCCGGCGCACGGGCCCAGAATCGGGGCGTGACGCAACGCGAGATTCGACACGAGGTGGTGATCCTCGGCGCCGGCATGTCCGGGCTGTGCATGGCGATCCAGCTCCTGCGCGCCGGCATCAACGATTTCGTGATCGTCGAGAAGTCGGCCGGCCTCGGAGGCACCTGGTGGGACAACCGCTACCCCGGCGCGCAGGTCGACGTGCCGGCGCCGCTGTACTGCTTTTCGTTCGAGCCCAACCCGCGCTGGCAGCGCCGCTTTTGCCGCCGCGTCCGAGATCCAGGCCTACATGCAGCATTGCGCGCGCAAGTACGGCATCGAGCCGCACCTGCGGCTGGGCCGGCGCATCACCGGGGCAGGCTTCGACGAAGCCACCGGCCACTGGGCCATCGAATGCGACGACGGCACGCGCTACGACGCGCGCTTCTTCGTCTGCAGCACCGGCCCGCTGAGCCAGCCACGCTGGCCCGAGATCCCGGGGCTGGCGGAGTTCCAGGGCCTGCGCCTGCACTCGGCACGCTGGGATGCGAGCCTGCCGCTGCAAGGCAAGCGCGTGGCCGTGATCGGCACCGGCTCGACCGCCTCGCAACTGGTGCCGCCGATCGCCGAGCAGGCCGCGCAGCTCACCGTGTTCCAGCGCACCGCGAACTGGGTGCTGCCGCGACTGGACCGCGAGTACAACGCGCTCGACCGCGCGCTGACCGGGCTGCCGCCCTATGCCGCCACGGTGCGCGCGTTCTGGTACGGCGTGCTCGAATGGGGCCGGCGCGGCTTCGACGAGGGCAGCCTGACGCGCCGCGGCATGCTGAAGACCGCCGAGGCGCACCTGCGGCGCCAGGTGCCCGACGAGGCCCTGCGCGCGAAACTGCGCCCGCCCTACGCCCTGGGCTGCAAGCGGCTGATCTACTCGAACGACTTCTATCCCGCGCTGACGCGGCCCAACGTCGAGCTCGTGACCAAGGCGATCACGCGCATCACGCCGCAGGGCGTCGTCACCGCCGACGGCCGCGAGCGCGCGATCGACGCGCTGGTCTGCGCCACCGGCTTCGACATCGCGCACTTCGCGTCTTCACTGCAGGTCGTCGGCCGCGACGGCAGGACGCTGGCCACGGCCTGGGAGGGCGGCGCCGCGGCCTGGTACGGCCTGGCGGTGGCCGGCTTCCCGAACCTGTTCATGCTGCTGGGACCGAAAACCGTCACCGCGCACACGTCGACCCTGCTCTACATCGAGCCCGAGGTGCGCTTCGCGGTCCGAGCGATGCAGCGGGTGCAGCGCGACGCGCGGCGCTGGATCGACGTGCGCGAGGACGCGATGCGCGCGCACAACCGCGAACTGCAGTCGCGGCTCGAGAGCTCGGTCTGGGCCGGCTGCCGCAGCTGGTACCGCCAGGGCGACGACGGCCGCATCGTCGCGCTGTGGCCCGGCTTCACGCGCGAATACGTCGCGGCGCTGAGGCGGACCGACTTCGCCGCCTTCGATTTCGGTTGAGCCGAGCCGGGCAGCGAGCGGCTGCGCCCGGGACTCGCAGGACCGCGGCAAGCGCCGTCAGCGGCACGGTGCCGCCGTGCGGACCCAGTCCGCGATCTGCGCCGCCGCGTCGTCCACCGCCCGGGCCAATGCGCGCACGGCGCCGTGCGCGTCGGGGGTCGGCGCCGGACGTTCGACGGTCCAGCTGCGCGCCTGGCCGGCAGCCCCGGGCGAGCCAGGCATGAGCACGGCGTGCAGGCGCAGCACGACGTGGCTTCGATCCGCTGCGGAGAAGACCTGCTAGAAGGCGTCGAGCGTGACGACGAGCAGCGGCGACTCCGCGGCCGCATCGCCGCAGGTCGAGACCGGGCGTTCGCGCAGCCGCGCGGTCAGCAGCGCTGCCCGCGGCGCTGCCCAGCGGCTGTCACGGTACCGTTCGAGCGACCACGGATCCAAGAAGGCCAGCCGATAGACGATGCCCCGTGCCTTGCAGCCGGGCCGGCGCGCCGACCTCCGCCACCCGAACCGATGCGAGTGACGGCATGGCCTTGTCGGCGCTGCCGGCGTGGCCCGACGGGCCGAGGTCGTAGACCGCCGGCGGCGCCGCCGTGGTGGGCCCGAGTGCACAGCCGGCAACGATCACGGCCAGCAGGGCGACCAAGGCGGCCCATGCGGCAGGCCTGGCCGCTGCCATGTCCAGGGCTCTGTCGGGGCGCATCAACGTCCGGCCTTCAATCGTGCGTCGAAACCGCTCTCGCCTGGCCCGGGCGGGAGTGGCGTTCGTCCGAAGAGCAGGCTCTGCGGCTCGGCGCCCAGGTCGCCCGCGGCGCGCTCCACCGCATGGCTGGTGGCGGCGAGGTCGTCGACCAGCGGCCGCGTGCGCGGGGTTGTGGCACCGACGAGCGCGAGGTCGAGATCTCGCGCGGTGGCCTGCACCTGCACCGCGGCCGGTCCCAGGCGGTCGATCACGGCTGCGCGCGCCATCAGCTCTTGCGTCAAGATCCGGCCGTCGGCGACCAGGGCATCGATCTGGTGGAGGCTGCGATCTGCCGCTTGCAGCGCATCGTCGGCGTGCCCCATGGCAACGTCGGCATGTCCCACCACGGCATCCACGTGGCGCACGGCGCCGGCTGACTGCTGGAGAAGCCCCGGCAGGGCCCGCGCGCCGGGTTCCAGCGCAGCCATCATCCGGGTCACCTCGTCGGCGGTGCGGCCGAGTTGGACCAGCGTCTTCGCGAACTCGGCCCGGTTGCCGTCGTTGAGCAGGGCATTCAGGCGTTGCGCGACCTGCGCGAAACCCGTGATCAGGTCGGGCCCGGTGGTGGCCAGCCGGTCGAGCAGGGTCGGCCGCAGCGCGATGTGCTTGCCGGGTGCGGCGCGCACCGCGTTGTCGGAGGCATTCTCGAGGTCGATGTAGGACAGCCCGGTCACGCCCTGCAAGCCGAGCTGCGCATAGGTCGCCGTGGTCATCGGATCCGCCTTGTCGACCGAAATCGTGACCAGGATCCGGTTGACGTCGGCGGGGTCGAAGCCGATCGACTCGACTTGCCGACCTTGACCCCGCGCAGCTTCACCGGGGCCTTCAGGTTGAGCCCTGGAACGGACTTCGTGGCGACCACGGTGTAGATCACACGGTCGGTGTGGTCGCTCTGGAACCAGGACACGGCGACTGCCACCGCCAGCCCCATCAAGAGCAGGAACAGTCAAGAGCAGGAACAGGCCGGCGGCCAGGGCATGGGCGCGGTTTTCCGTCGCGGATTTTCCTCGTCTTCAGGTAGCCACTCGATCCTGGCACAACCCGGGCGCCTCACCGCCGTCGCCGACTTCTTCCAGGCTCTGGCGGTCGCTGCGGATGCCGTCTTCGACGCAGCGCGAGTCATGGCCCAGGAAAAAGCTCCTCCCGAACGGATGGGGCATTCTCGCCACCTCCGCCAGTGGACCGACGGCGAAGATCGTGTGCTCTGCCAGCACGGACACGCGGTCGGCCAGCGCAAAGACGGTGTCGACGTCGTGGGTGACCATGACCACCGTCAGACCGAGCTCGCGGCGCAGGTTGCGTACCAGCCTGACGAACTGCTTGCTGCTCTCCGGGTCCAGACCGGAGGCGGGTTCGTCGAGGAACAGCAGTTGCGGGTCGAGAATCAGCGCCCGCGCGAGCGACACCCGCTTGACCATGCCACCCGAGAGTTCGGCCGACATCTTGGCTGCATCGGCAGGCTGCAGCCCGACCTGTGCCAGCTTGAGCATCACCAGCGTCGTGACGATGTCGTCGGGCACGCTGTGCAACTCGCGCAGCGGCAGGGCGATGTTGTCGAAGACCGTCAGCGCCGAGAACAGCGCGCCGCGGCGGAACAGCACGCCCCATCGGTGCTGCAGCTCTGCCAGGGCAGCCGGCTGGCAATGCTGCAATTCGTTGCCGAAGAGAACGATCGCTCCCGCGCTGGCCTGCTGCAGGCCGAGCAGCGCCCGCAGCAGGGTGGTCTTGCCGCTGCCCGAGCCGCCGATCAGCGCCAGCACTTCGCCGCGACGCACGCCGAGATTCAGCGCGCAATGGACGAGGTTGCCGTCGATCACGGTCTCCAGGTCCTTCACTTCGATGATGGTCTCTTCGTTCAAGGGCGGGCCATGCGTCAGAAGCCCACGTCGGAGAACCGCACGGCGAAGATCGCATCGACGACGATCACGATCGTGATCGCGCTGACGACCGACTGCGTGACGCCCTCACCCAGGCTCTCGGTGTTGGGCCGAACGCGCAGGCCGAAGTGGCATGCCAGCAATGCGATCAGCGCCCCGAACAATGCCGCCTTGCACCAGCCCAGCCAGAGATTGGCCGGCGCCACCGCAGTCGGCAGGATGTGGAGGAACTGGGCCGGGTCCAGCCCGAGCTTGATCTGGGCCGCGACCATGCCCCCAGCAGCATCACCGCGCTCAGCCAAAGGACCACGAGCGGCAGCGAGACTGCCAGCGCAATCACCTTGGGCAGCACCAGTCGCACGGTATGCGAGATACCCATCACCGACAGCGCGTCGAGCTCCTGCGTCACCCGCATCACGCCCAACTGCGCCGTCATCGCCGAGCCCGATCGACCGGCGACGATCACCGCCGCCAGGAGCCGTCCCAGTTCACGGATCACGGCGATGCCCAGGATTTTGACGATGAAGATGTCGGCGCCGTAGACCTGCAGCTGGCGCGAGGTCAGGTCCGACAAGGTGAGCCCGACCAGAAAGCCCACCAGGGCCGTGATTCCCAGCGCCTGGGCCCCGGTGCGAAAGACATTGGCCGAGATCTCGCGCCATCCGATCAGGCCGGGATGACGGATGACGGTCCACAGATCCAGCAGCAGGAGCCCGCCCAGTGCCGTGGCGTCAACGACGTGCATGGCCAGGCCCAGCATCGCAGCACCGAGCCGCAGCAGCGCGGGCGCTGCGTGCCTGCGCTGCGGCCGATGAGCCGGTGCTGGGGCGAACTGCGCGAACAAGGCCTCGTGCTCGGGCCGCCACAGCACATGGGCCGGGCGCTGTGCGCCGCCGCCCTGCCACAAAGGTCGGCAGGGTCCTCACCGGCCTCGGCCGGCACGCCGAAGATGCGGTCGACAGGTTATCTGACTGTCGACGCAAGTTCGCCGACCGACCAAGAGCGCGGGCGATCGATCGAGCCGCTTACTGCAGCGACGCTTCAGGCATCAGCCGCTGCAGCGCCGTCGCCAGCGCCACCCAGTCGTCGGCGGTCGTGGCCGGCTCGGTGGCCGGCAAGAAGGCGGGGCTGCCGGCCAGCAGCTCGCGCGCGCCCGCCGCCACGCTGTCGATCAGTGGAACGCCGATCGCCGGGTCGGCCGCCGCGATCGGATCGGTCATTCCCGTCAGTCCGGCGCCGCCCAGGATCACGGCGTCGGCTCCGACCGCTGCGCGCCGGCACGCTTGGCCCAGCAGGTCGATCGCCGCGCGCGGGTCGGCGGCCAGTTCCGCCGCCGTCGGCGCGACGGTGTGCACGCCGACGAGCGCAGCGTCCAGGCCCAGCCCGCGTGCCAGTCGCCGCAGCATCGGCCCCCACGCCGCACCGCCGGTGACGATCGCGAAGCGGCCGTGGCGCGCCGCCTCGCGCATCGCCGCCTCGGCCAGGCCGACCACCGGCCGTCGCGAGACCTCGCGCAGCGCCGCCACGCCCGGGTCGCCGAAGCAGCCGAGCAGGACGGCGTCGGGGGCGCCGAGCGCCGCGACCTGCTCGGCGTAGGCGACCAGCGCCGCATGGCAGGCCACGGCGTAGCTCGCCTCGTCTGCGATGTAGCGTGCGCCGAAGGGCGCCGTCACCGCCTGCACGTCGATGCCGGCGCCGGCCACGGCCGCGACCCGCTCGCGCAGCCGCGCGGTGACCGCGGCCGAGGTGTTGGGGTTGACGACGAGCAGGCGCATCGCGGGTCTTGCCGGCCGCCGTCGCCGGGTCAGCGTGCCGCCGCGGCACCGGCCGCGCGCCGGCGCCGCAGCAGCGCGGCGCCGCCCAGCGCGAGCGTGATCACGAGCAGCGAGACGCCGGTGGTCACGGTGCCCAGGGCGTAGATCGCCGGCGTCGTCACCGTCGTCGTCAGCCCCTGCAGTTCCAGCGGCAGCGTGTTCAGGTCGCCGATGGCCTGCGACGAGCGCGCGATCTCGTCCCAGCTCAGCGTGAAGCCGAACATCGCCACGCCCACCAGCGACGGCGCGATGAGCGGCAGCACGACGTGGCGGAAGGTCTGCCACGGCGTGGCGCCCAGGTCGCGAGCCGCCTCCTCGTACGAGCGGTCGAAGCGGTTGAAGACCGCGAACATGATCAACAGCCCGAAGGGCAGCGTCCAGCTCAGGTGGGCACCCAGGCCGGACGTGAACAGGCCCAGCAGCGTGGTGTAGTTGTCCAGCGCCGCCTGCGCGCCGATCACGCCCAGGGCCCACTTCACACCCGCGTCGAGCAACCTGAACTGCAGCGCGATGCCCAGCGAGACGATGATCGACGGCATGATCAGGCTCGCCACCGTAACGTAGAACAGCGCGTTGGCGCCCGGCAGCTTCTTGCGGAAGGCCAGCCCCGCCGCCAGCGACAGCACCACCGTCAACGTCATCACGACCAGCCCCAGCGCCAGCGAGCGCCGCAGCGCGGCGGCGATGTCGACCACGCCCAGGCCGTGCCACAGCTGCGCGTACCAGTGCAGCGACAGCCCGCGCATCGGCAGGGTCAGGCCGCCGTTCGGCCCCTGGAAGCTGAGCACGAAGATCGTGATCACCGGGCCGTAGAGGAACAGCACGAACAGGCCAAAGACGATCGCCAGCGGCCAGTACCCCGGGCGGCGCGGTTCACGGCGCATGCGACTCACAGCTCCTTGCGCAGGTCGACCAGGCGCGTCAGCGCGACGATGATCAGCAGCACCACCGCCAGCAGCACGACGGCGTTGGCCGCGGCCAGCGGAAACTGCAGGTACGAGGTCTGGACCTGGATCACCTTGCCCACCGAGGCGATCTGCTGCCCGCCCATCACGCCGACGGTGACGAAGTCGCCCATCACGATCGTGATGACGAAGATCGACCCGATCACGATGCCGGTTCTCGACAGCGGAACGACCACGTTCCACAGCGTCTGCCAGGCGCTGGCGCCGGCGTCCTCGGCGGCCTCGAGCAGCGCGCGGTCGATTCGCATCATCGAGTTGAAGATCGGCACCAGCATGAACATCGTGTACAGGTGGACGAAGGCCAGCACCACCGAGAACTCCGAGAACAGCAGCCACTCGACCGGCTGCCTGACGAACCCGCTGCCGACCAGGATGTCGTTGACCAGGCCGTTGCGGCCGAGCAGCGGCAGCCACGAGATCATGCGGATCACGTTGCTCGTCCAGAACGGGATCGTGCAGACGACGAAGAGCACCGTCTGCACCGTCGTCGAGCGCACGTGGAAGGCCAGGAAGTAGGCGATCGCGAACCCGAGCAGCAGCGTCGCCGCCCAGGTCAGCCCCGAGAACAGCAGCGTCGAGCCGTAGGTCTTCAGCGTCACGCAGGGGTCGGCGAGGCGGCTGCAGCCGTCGAAGGCCGCGACGTAGTTGTCCAGCGTGAAACCGGGAACCAGCGCGTAGTCGTGCATCGGCCAGAAGCTGACCGCCGCGACGAGCACCAGCGGCGCGACGAAGTAGAACGCGAACACCGCGCCGAAGGGCAGCGCCTGCAGCCAGGCCGGCGCCGCCCAGGTCCGCCAGGCGCCGCGAGCGCGCGACGCCGCCGGCTCGGCGGCCATCTCAGTGACCCGCAGCGCCGCGCCGGCACCGTCGACGCATCACCCCGAGGCAGTCAAGCAGACGCCGCGAAGCCGGCTCCGCCGGGCCGCCGGCGTCGCCCCCCTGGGGGGGAGGCGCCGAAGGCGCTCCGGGGGGGGACGCGCTCACGCCGCGACAAACTCGTTCCATTTCTGGATCAGATAGTTGTTCTCGTCCATCGTCGAGTTCCAGCAGGCGACGGCACCCATGCGCTGTTCGTAGGATCCGCCGTCGCGTGTCGCGCCGGCCTTCTCGAGCAGCTGGCCGTTCGGGGCGTGGATGTCCTTGGCCGCCGGCTTGCCTTCCATCCAGTACGCCCACTCGTAGGGCTCCATCGCCGCCTTCGCGGTCTCGAGCACGGCGCTGTAGTAGCCCTGGCGGTTCAGGTACGCGCCGGCCCAGCCGGAGAGGAACCAGTTGATGAACTCGTAGGCGCCGTCGAGCTTGCGCCCCGCGAGCCGCGTCGGCAGCCCGAATCCCGAGGCCCAGCCGCGGTAGCCCTCTTTCAGCGGCTGGTAGGTGCAGGCGATGCCCTTGGTGCGCACCGCGGTCACCGCCGGCGACCACATCGACTGGATCACGACCTCGCCCGAGGCCATCAGGTTGACGCTCTCGTTGAAGTCCTTCCAGAAGCTGCGGAACTGCCCGGCTCTCTTGGCCTCGGTCAGCTTGGCGATCGTCAGATCGATCTCCTTCTTCGTCATGTTCCCCTTGTCGGGGTACTTGTATTCGCCCAGGGCCTCGATGACCATCGCCGCGTCCATGATCCCGATCGAGGGGATGTTGATCAGCGCCGCGCGGCCCTTGAACTCGGGGTTGAGCAGTTCCTTCCAGCTCTCGATCGGGCGCTTGATCAGGTCCGGGCGGATGCCCAGCGTGTCGGCGTTGTAGGTGGTGGGGATCAGCGTGATCCACTCGGTGGGCGCCTTGGCGAAGGTCTTCGAGCGCTCGCCCTCGAGGAAGAACACCTTCTTCGGCGCGGTGCCCTGGTCGCCGACCTTCCTGCCCGCGACCGTGCCCTGGGTGAAGACGGTGGCGATCTTGTCGAAGACCTTGACGCGCTTGGCGTCGATGCCCTTGATGTTGCCGGTGGGCAGGATCTTGGGCAGCGAGAAGTACTCGGAATCGAGCAGGTCGAAGCTGCCCGGCGAGGTCACGACGCGCTTGGTCACCTCGTCGGTGTTGACCGCGACGTACTGGATCTCGATGCCGGTGTCGGCCTTGAACTTGTCGGCGATCGCCTTGTCCTGGTTGACCGCGGTGCCGAGGTAGCGCAGCACGATCTTGTCCTGCGCGTGCACGGCCGGAAAGATGCCGGTGGCCAGGATGCCTGCGGCGCCCTTGAGCACGCTGCGGCGGGTGGTGTCTGACATGGGGGGACTCCTCGTGGAATGAGCGGCGCGCGCGCCTGCGGGGGTGGACAGCCGGCCCTCAGGCGGCCAGCGGATGGATGTCGGCGGCGTCCCAGTGCGCGCAGGCGCGGTCGCCGGGCTGCCAGCGCGCGGCGTCGAACTGCGCCTCGGGCAGGACCACGCTCAGCTCGGCCACCGGTTCGCTGGCCAGCGTCAGCAGCACGTGGCTGCCCTGGTATTCGACGTCGCGCACGGTGGCCTCGAGCGCGGTCTCGCCGGCCGGCAGCGCCTCGCGGCTCAGGCGCACCTTGTCGGTACGCACCGCGACCGGCCCGCGCGGCGAGGGGATGACGTTGTGGCCGCCGATGAAGCGGGCGACGAACTCGCTCTTCGGCGCGTTGAACAGGCGGTGTGGGTCGGCGTCCTGCTCGATGCGGCCGTTGTTCATCACCACCACCTGGTCGGCGAGCGCCATCGCCTCTTCCTGCGAGTGCGTGACGTGGACGAAGGTCATCGCCAGCGACTTCTGCCAGGCCTTGAGCTCGGCCCGCATGCGCACGCGCAGGAACGGATCCAGCGCCGAGAGCGGCTCGTCGAGCAGCAGCACCTTGGGCTCGTTCATCAGCGCACGCGCCAGCGCCACGCGCTGCTGCTGGCCGCCGGACAGCTCGGCCGGCTTGCGGTGCGCCAGGTGGCCGAGCGAGACACGATCGAGCAGCGCCGCCGCCCTGCCCTGCCGGGTGGCCTTGTCGACGCCGCGCATCTTCAGGCTGAAGGCGACGTTGTCCAGCGCGCTGAGGTGCGGGAACAGCGCGTAGCTCTGGAACATCATCGCCGTGCCGCGCGAAGCGGCCGGCAGCGCGGTGATGTTGCGCGCGCCGAGAACGATGTCGCCTTCGGTGGCGGTCTCGTGGCCGGCGATCATGCGCAGCGTGCTCGTCTTGCCGCAGCCCGAAGGGCCGAGCAGGCAGCAGTAGCTGCCGGCGGCGACCTTCAGGTCGATGGCATCGACGGCGGTCGTCCCGCCGTAGCGCTTGGTCAGGTGGACGAGCTCGAGGGTGGCGTCGCTCATGGCTTCGACCTTGGAAAAAGCAACCGCCGTGCCCAGCCACGGCGATCCGCAGGGCCCGCCGCCGCACCATCGCAGGCGCCAGGCCACGGGGCGGTGCGGCCGCAGGCCTTCGGCGGCCGGGTGCGCACCTTGCCGGTGCGGCGAACTGTCCGCGAGCCGCCCCGTCAGCCCTGAAACGCGGCCTGGATCGCGTGCCCGCAGATCGCCCCCGGCGTCGCGAGCCACGCCGAGCCGGCATCGCGCGCCGCGGCAACACGCTCGAGCGCCCGCCGCAGGTGGCGCAGCCGGTAGGGCTGGCCGACGATGTACGGGTGCAGTGCGATGCCCATCACCAGCGGCTGCGTGCGCGACTGCTCGAGCATCTCGTCGAGGTTGTCGACGATCATCTGCGCGAAGTCCTTCGCGTCCATCCGTCGAGCGACGATCATCGGAATGTCGTTGAGTTCCTGCGGGTACGGCACCGACCACAGTGCATGCCCGCCGCGCGTGCGCATCGGCAGCGGCTGGTCGTCGTGGCACCAGTTCAGCGTGTAGCGGTAGCCGGTCTCGGCCAGCAGGTCGGGCGTGACGCGGCTCTCCGAGATCCACGGCGACAGCCAGCCCGCCGGCGCGGCGCCACTCTCGTCGCGGATGCGCTCGCGGCAGCGCACGAGCAGGGCGCGCTCGGCATCCTCGGTCCAGCCGCCCTGGCGCTCGGCGTTGGTGTGGCCGTGGCCGACGATCTCGTCGCCGCGCGCCGCGCACGCAGCGACGAGCTCGGGGCCATGGTCGTACAGCGCGGTGTTGACGATCGCCGCCGCGGGCAGCGCCAGGCGGTCGAACAGCTCGAGGCAGCGCCATGCACCGACCCGGTTGCCGTATTCGCGCCAGCCGTGGTTGAGCACGTCGGGCTGGGGCGACTCCGGGCCGATTGCCGCGCCCAGGCCCTCGCCGAACGCGAAGTGCTCGAGGTTGAAGCCGAGGTACACCGCCAGCCCCGCGCCGCCGGGCCAGCGGTAGGGCGTGCGGCGGGTGATCGGCAGGTAGTCGAAGCGCCCGGCGTCGGGCAGCGGGCCGAGGTAGGAGGCGCTCATCGCCGGATCCCTCAGGGCGCCGCGAGCCCGGCGCGGACGAGCAGCCATTCGGCGCTGTCGTTCCAGACGTCCATCTGCACGATCAGCCCGTCGCGCACGACGTAGCGGTCGACGTAGCGGTTGCCCTCGAAGGGCGTGCCGTCGGGCCACTCGCCGTAAAGCGTCCCGAGGCTGTAGACCACGGTCCCGTCGGCGGTGCCTCCGGCCACCGTCTCGGTGCGCTCGATTCGCTTCTTCACCCAGCGGTAGCGGCCGGCATTGAACAGGGTCGTCTCGGCCGGGTCGCGCATCGGCCGGTTGCCGGTGAAGCGGATGCGCAGGTCGGGGCCGACGAAGCGTCGGGCGGACGCCGGATCGGGAATCATCACCAGACGCAGGAACGCGTCGACGACCTCGGCCGGCGTCTGCGGCGAAGGTGCGGGTTCGGTCGTCGGGCTCATCGGGGCGTCTCGCATCGGAAGACCACGGCCGATCGTACGAGCAAGGCGCGTGCCCCCTCGCAGCGACGCGCCACGCCTCCCGCTGGCGATCTCATGCGGCACCGAGGGCGGGCGGCAGTCCGCAACCGTCAGGCCGGGGTGACCTGCGCGATCGTCGCGCCGGGCACGAAGCGGCGGATCAGCGCCACCTTGAGCGCGTCGTTGACGATCAGGCAGACGGCCATTGCATAGACGAAGATCGCCAGCGTCTGCCCTGCCGGCAGGGCCGGCAGGTCGGGCAGACCGACCCAGGTGAGGCCGGTGCCGGTCATCGCGTCGGCCAGCAGGGCCGCGGCCAGGGTCCGGCTCGGCCGCGTGGCCCAGAAGCGCCGCCTCTCGCGTGCCGAGACGATCGAGAAGACGGCGAAATACAGCAGGGTCAGGAAACTGAAGGTGTAGAGCGCGCCGCCGGCGCCGTCCAGCCCGAAGTGCGACCAGCCGAACCACAGCACCAGCAAGGCCTCGGCCACCATCGCCAGGCCCAGCACGGTCGAGACGACGACGTAGCCGCCGATGTTCCAGGTCTCGGGTTGACGCGAAGGCCGCACCTCGTCGGTGGCCAGCGCAATCTTCGCGAAGTCGGTCATGAACACCAGCAGCAGCATCGCGAAGGCCGAGACGACGAAGCGGCCGGTGGCGACGAAGGCGATGGCGACGAAGGCCGCCTTCAGGATCGTGCGGCTGATTTTGTTGATGATCCAGGTCAGGATGCGCTGGTAGATCGTTCGCCCCTGCTCGACGAGGGCGACGATGTTCGCCAGCCCGGGCTCGGTGAGCACGACGCTGGCCGCGCCCTTGGCGACGTCGGTGGCCGAGCTGACGGCGATGCCGACCTCGGCCTGGCGCAGCGCCGGCGCGTCGTTCACGCCGTCGCCGGTCATGCCCGTCACGTGGCCGGCCGCCTGCAGACGCTGGACGACGACGTACTTGTCCTCGGGATAGACCTCGGCGTAGCCGTCGGCGGCGAGCAGCGGGTCGGGCCGGCCGCGCTCGGGCGGCGCCGCCGCTTTCAACTCGGCCACGCGCCGGATGTCGGGCAGGCCCACGCCCTTCGCGATGTCGCGCGCCACCGCCAGCGCGTCGCCGGTGAGCATCTTCACCGAGACGCCCAGCCCGCGCAGCGATGCCACAAGCGCGGCGGCGTCGGGCCGCGGCGGGTCGAACAGCGCGACGAGGCCGATCAGCACCGGCGGGCCGGCCTCGGGGCCGCGGGCCACCGCCAGCGTGCGCCAGCCCTTGGCCGCCGCCGCGACGACCTTGGACTCCAGCGCCTCGATCTCGGCGGCCGGCAGCGCGCAGGCCTGGGCCAGCGTGCGCACCGCGCCCTTCATCACGCGCAGCCGCTGCCCACCCTGCTCGACCACGGCTTCGGTGCGCCGGGTCCGGGCGTCGAACGGCGCGAACGAGACCGCCGCCACCGGCGGCCGGCCCTCGAAGACGCGCCGGACCTGCGCCTCGGCCAGGAAAGCGAGGTCGATCGGATCCTGGTTCGCCTCCTGCGAGACCAGTGCGCCGGCAAACAGCACGTCGTCCTCGCTCGCCCCGGCCAGCGGGGTGACGCCGGTGACGGCCAGCTGGTTCATCGTGATCGTGCCGGTCTTGTCCACACAGAGAACATCCATCGTCGCCGCGTCCTCGGCCGCGCTCAGCCGCGTGACGAGCACACCGCGGTGCGCCAGCTCGCGCGAGCCGACCGCCATGCTCACCGTGAACATCACCGGCAGCGCCACCGGCACCGCGCTCATCAGCAGCACCAGCAGCAGCGGCACCATCTCGAGCAATGGCGCGCCGCGCACGAGCGACAGCAGCGCCACCGCGGCCAGCAACGCGCCGACGATCGCGAACAGCCAGCGCACGAGGCCCGCGACCACAGCCTCGATGTGCAGCTTCGGCCGCGCGCCCTGCACGAGCTGGGTCGTGCGCCCGAAGTAGGTCGCCGCACCGGTGAGCATGACCACGCCGTTGCCTTCGCCGCGCCGCACCACCGACCCCGACGAGAGGACGTCGCCGGGCGCCTTGTCGGCGTCACCCGACTCGCCGGTGAGCGCCGACTGATCGACGGCCAGCGCGCCGTCGAGCAGCTTGAGGTCGGCCGGCACGATGTCGCCCGGGCGCACGCGGACGATGTCGCCGGGGACGAGCTCGCGCGCCGGCACCAGCTGCCAGCGCGCGTCGCGGCGGACGCGGGCGTTGACCTGCAGCCGGCGCCGCAGCGCCTGCACGACGCCGGCCGCGCGGTGCTCCTGGGCGAAGCCCAGCACGGCGTTGACGACGAGCAGCGCGCCGACCACGACCAGGTCGGCGACCTTGCCCAGCACCGCCGACAGCACCATGATGAGCTCGAGCATCCAGGCCGACACACCCCAGAACTTGGCGAGGAAGCGGCGCAGCGGGTGCGCGGGCTGCTCTGCCACCTCGTTGAACCCGTGGACCTTGCGCCGCGCATCGACCTCGGCCTGCGCGAGCCCGGTGGCCGCATCGGCGTGGAGCATGGCCAGCGTGTCGGCGACCGATGCGACGGCGATGTCGGGCGCGGCAGCGGCCGGCGCCGCCGTGGGCGCGCGTGCGGCAACGGGTCTGTCGAGCTTGTCGGGCATGGGCGACCTCCAGCGCACATCATGCGCGCCGGCACGTTGGGCGGACGGCAGCCGACCGCCCAACGTGCCGGCGCTTCGCTCGCGATGGCGCCGGCCACGCGCAGCGCCACAATGTCGCCTCGCGGCGCGACGCGCCGTGGTCCCGGGGGCGCCCGCGGGCGCCCCCGCTTCTCTACCGAGCCGCCCCATGACGACCCCTGCCCAGACGGCCCGCGCGCGCAGCGCCGGCACCGACGACGTCCACGGCACGCATGCCGCCGAAAGCGATCCCTTCGCTTTCGCGCAGGCCCTGATCGGCTCGCGCCAGAACGTCTCGCCCAAGCGCCTGCTCGCGCCGGGGCCCACGCCGGCGCAGCTCGAAGCGCTGCTCGAGCTTGCCGCGGCCGCGCCCGATCACGGGCAGCTCACGCCGTGGCGCTTCATCGAGGTGCCTCCCGAACAGCGCCACCGGCTGGCCCAGGTCTTCGCGCTCGCACTGATCGACCGCGACCCCGGCGCAACGCTGGCGCAGGTCGAAGCCGCGCGCGAGAAGGCACATCGCGCACCGCTGCTGCTGGTCGCGGTGGCGCGGCTGGGGCCCTGCGAACCCGACAGGCCGGCACTCGAACGCATGATCTCGATGGGCGCGGCGGTCCAGAACCTGCTGCTCTCCGCGCACGCGATGGGGTTCGGCGCCGGGCTGACCAGCGGGCAGGCGATGGCATCGAAGAGGCTGCACGACCTGTGCGGCCTGGGTCGCGGCGAGGTGCCAGTGTGCTGCGTCAACATCGGCACGGTGAGCCAGCGCAAGGCGGCGACGCGCGCCAGGCCCCGGCCGGCGGAGTTCCTGAGCGAGCTCGGGCCCGAGTCGCCGCTGGCAGGCGCTCGGTAGGCCTCGCCGCGACGGAGCCTCCGGCGCCAAAGCCCCGAGCGGGCATGTCACCCGGCGGCGCAAGCCGGGGGGTCCCGGTGTCGCCGCGCGAACCGGGACATAAGCAGGTTCTCCGCTTCGCAGTGGCGCGCGCAGCTGCGCGCCGGGATCAGCCCGCCAGGGTGGCTCGCGCGTGGCTGTGCCCGTGCGGGTGCGCCGGGTCATGGTCGTGCCCATACCCGTCGGACCGCTTGTCCACACCCCTGCCTGCGGAAGGCGGCCCGAGGTCAGCACAAGGCGTCGTGAACGGCACCCGCACCACCTGCAGCGTGACGTGCTCGATCTCGAAGCGGTCGTGCAACTGCTCGGTGGCGTGGCGCAGGAAGGCATCGTCGGCGTGGCCTTCGGGCATCACCAGGTGCGCCGTCATCGCGATCTCCGAGGTGCCCATGGCCCAGACATGGAGGTCGTGCACGCGAGCCACGCCGGGCAGCGCTTCGAGCAGGACCTGCACCGCGTGCAGGTCCACGCCGTCGGGCACACCGTCGAAGAGCAGGTGCAGCGACTGCTTGAACAGGTTCCAGGTGCCGACCACGATTACCGCGGCGATCACCAGGCTGACCACCGGGTCGAGCCAGTTCCAGCCGAAAGCGAGCGCCAGCCCGCCGGCCACCACCACGCCGGCGGAGACCAGCGCGTCGGCGGCCATGTGCAGGAACGCGCCGCGGACGTTGAGGTCGCTCTCGCGGCCGCGCATGAACAGCAGCGCCGTTGCCGTGTTGACGACGATCCCGATGCCGGCCACCACCATGATCGTGACGCCTTGGATCGGCTGCGGCGAATGCAGCCGGTGCAGCGCCTCCCAGGCCAGCGAGCCCATCGCCACCAGCAGCAGCAGCGCGTTGACGAAGGCGGCCAGGATGCTGGCGCGCTTCCAGCCGTAGGTGTGGCGCGCGTCGGGCTGCAGCCGTCCCGCCAGCGCGCCACCCCATGCCAGCACGAGGCCGATCACGTCGCTCAGGTTGTGCCCGGCGTCGGCCAGCAGGGCCAGCGAGTTGACCTTCCAGCCGTAGAAGGCCTCGATGAGGACGAAGACCGTATTCAGCGCGATGCCGATCGCGAACGCGACGTTGAAGTTGGCGGACGCGTGCCCGCGATGATGGCTGTGGTCGTGGCCTGCGCTCATGGGGAATCGGTCTTGCGGTGCGGCACGCCAGCCGGTTCGGGACCGGGGCCGCGGGGTTGTCTTGGGTGCGAGTACCCCATTCTCGGTCAGTCCCCGCGAGCAGTCACCTTGAGCCGACGATACCCAAGCCTTACGCCACCCACCACCGGCCGGCCAGGGCCGGCAGCAGAGCGCCACGACACTCGGTCGCATCGGTGATCGCGGCCGCGGCCTCGTGGACGCTCATGGGCCGCTCCGCTTCACGCCGCGCCGCGCTCGTACCAGCCCTGCTGTCGTTGACGATGCGCACCACCAGCAGCATCACCGGCACCTCGATCAGCACGCCGACCACGGTGGCCGGTGCGGCGCCCGACTTGAAGCCGAACAGGCTGATCGCCGCCGCCACCGCGAGCTCGAAGAAAGTGCTGGCGCCGATCAGCGCCGACGAGCAGGCCACGTTGTGCGATTCGCCCAGGCGACGGTTCAGCCAGTAGGCCAGGCCCGAGTTGAACAGCACCTGCGCGCGTCGCCGGCGGCGGCCCGCACCGCGGGTTCAGGGCCGCATGCCGCGCACCAGCCGCTGCGCGTCGTCGCGCAGGCGCTCCAGGTCCAGGCCCGAGATCGCGTCGTTCTCGACCACCACGCGGCCCCGCACGAGCACAGCCCGCAGCGGCGTGCGGCCGCCGCTGGCTACCGGCGCGATCGCCGGGTCGTGGAGGCCGAAGTGGCGCGGCTCGCGCGGGTCGTGGATCGCGAGGTCGGCCGCCATGCCGACCTGCAGCGTGCCGACGCCGCCCAGCCCCAGCATGCGCGCGCCCCCCGCGGTGCCGATGTGGACCACGTCCTCGACCGTCATCGCGCCCGCCGCGCCGCCGGGCTGCAGCGCGTGCGGCATCTCGCCAGGCGCCGCCGCGCGCAGGCCGGCACGGGGGTCGGCGCGGTGCATCAGCCATGCGGCATGCGCCTCGCTGGCCATGTCGGCGGCTTCGTTCGACGCCGCGCCGTCGACCGCCAGCGACACCGGCACGCCGAGCGCCATCGCCTCGGGGATGCGCGCGATGCCCGAGCCCAGCCGCGCGTTGCTCTGCGGGCAGTGCGCGATGCCGGTGCCTGTGGCGGCACACAGCCTCAACTCGTCGTCGGCCAGATGCACCATGTGCGCGAACCAGACGTCGTCGCCCACCCATTCGTGATCGGCGACGAACTGCAGCGGCGTGCAGCCGTGCACCTCGCGCACCCAGCGCACGTAGTCGTGCGTCTCCGACAGATGGCTGTGCAGCCGGATGCCCAGGCGCCGCGCCTCGCGCGCCAGCGGCTTCAGATGCTCGGCGCGGCAACTCCAGGTCGGCGTCGTTATCGCGCTGGCGACACGGCGCATCGCCATCGGCGACGGGTCGTGGAACCGGTGGACGTCGCGCTCGACCGAGGCCAGGAAGCCGTCGAGCGTCTCGGGCGCGACCTGCGGCGGCGCCGCGGCGTCCGTCAGCGGCCGCGCCTGCGTCTGTCCACCGCGGCACAGCACGAAGCGCAGGCCGAGCTCGTGCGCCTCGTCGAACAACGCCGCCGAGGCGTCGAAGGGCAGGCCCGGGTAGTAGTGGTATGCATGGTCGGCCACCGTCGTGCAGCCCGACAGCAGCAGCTCGACCAGGCCGACCCGCGCGGCCACGCGAAAGGCTTCTTCGCGGTCGAAGTGGCGCCGGTAG
The DNA here is from genome assembly GCA_037443665.1 of Betaproteobacteria bacterium. GTDB lineage: Bacteria > Pseudomonadota > Gammaproteobacteria > Burkholderiales > Burkholderiaceae_C > Rubrivivax. The sequence goes on along the minus strand of JBBINW010000050.1, from coordinate 16,115 downwards.
GCCACCGGCACCGCAGTCAGCCAGGGCACCAGAGCGAGGTCGATTCCGGCCGGGATGCCCTTGAGCAGACTCTGGAACAGGTGGTGGTGGGTGTTGACCCAGCCCGGGTAGATCACGCAGCCGGCGGCGTCGAGCACGCGCTCGCCGGGCTCGGGCGCGAGCGTGCCGATGTCGGCGATGACGCCGCCGCGGATGCGCAGGTCGCAGCCGCCGCTGGCGCGCATCGCAGCGCCGCGCAAGCCGGTCCACAGGTGCGCCGCGCCGCGCACCAGCAGGTCGGCGCCCGGCTCAGTCATCGATCGCTTCGCTGGCATCAGTCATGGATCGCTTCGCTCTCGTGCCACCCGCCCAGCGCCCACTTCGACAGCACCGACATCGCCGCGAACAGCGCCACCCCGGCCAGCGTGATCAGCAGCAGCGCGGCGAACATGCGCGGGATGTTGAGCTGGTAGCCGGCCTGCAGGATCTGGTACGCCAGGCCGGTGCCGGTGCCGCCGGTGCCGGCGACGAACTCGGCGACCACGGCGCCGATCAGCGACAGCCCCGAGCTGATGCGCAGGCCGCCGAAGAAGTACGGCAGCGCCGACGGGATGCGCAGCCGCACCAGGGTCTGCCAGCGGCTGGCGTGGTTGAGCCTGAAGTAGCTCAGCAGCCCGGGGTTGACGCTGCGCAGCCCGAGCGTGGTGTTGGCGATGATCGGGAACAGCGCCACCAGCGTGGCGCAGATCACCAGCGAGGCGGTCGGATCCTTGACCCAGATGATGATCAAGGGCGCGATGGCGACGATCGGCGTCACCTGCAGCAGCACCGCGTAGGGAAACATCGCCGTCTCCAGCGCCCTGCTCTGCACGAACGCGAACGCGATGGCCACGCCCAGCACGGTGGCGCAGGCGAAAGCCAGCAGCGTGATCTTCAGCGTCGTCAGCAGCGCGCCGAACAGCAGCCCGGCGTCGTCCGCCAGCGCCTGCGCCACGCGCAGCGGCGAAGGCACCAGGTAGGGCGGCAGGTCGTAGGCGACGACCAGCCCCTGCCACAGCGCGATCAGCGCGACGGCCACCAGCGCCGGCCAGACGACCTTCTCTGCCTGGGCCGTCATGCCAGCGCGTCCTCGGCCTCGCCGCTAGCGCGCAGCAGGCTGTCCTGCAGGCGCTTCGCGTGCCGACTGAACGCCGTCGAGACGCGGAAATCGTCGCGGCGCGGATAGGGCTCGTCGATCACGAACTCATCGACGATGCGGCCGGGCCGCGCCGCCATCACCACGACGCGATTGGACAGGAACACCGCCTCGTGGATCGAGTGGGTGACGAAGATCACCGTCAGCTGCTGCCGCTGCCACAGCCCGAGCAGCTCGCCGTCGAGCCGGTTGCGCGTAATCTCGTCGAGGGCGCCGAAGGGCTCGTCCATCAGCAGCAGCTGCGGCTCGGTGACCAGCCCGCGCGCGATCGACACCCGCATCTGCATGCCGCCCGAGAGTTCGCGCGGCCGCTGCTGCGCCACACCTTCCAGCCCGACCAGGCGCAGCGCCTGCTGCACGCGCGCGTCGGCGGCGCCGCGCGGTACGCCGGCCAGGTCCAGCGGCAGCCGCACATTGGCCTGCACGCGGGCCCAGGGCATCAGCGTCGCCTCCTGGAACACGAAGCTCAAGCCATGGCCGCCGGCCTCGGCCTGGCCCACCGGCCGCTGCCACAGCGCGATGCGCCCGGCGCTGGGCGCGAGCAGCCCGGCCACCAGCCTCAGCAGCGTGCTCTTGCCGCAGCCGCTGGGGCCGAGCAGGGTCACGAACTCGCCCGCGGCCACGCGCAAGTCCAGCGGCAGCAGCGCGCGGGTGCCGTTGGGGTAGGTCTTCTCGACGCCCTCGATCTCGACCGCGGCGGTCGAAGCGACCACGCTGCCCGGGCGGCTCACTACGGCAGCACCTTCAGGTCCTTGACGAACTCGGTCGTGTAGGTCTTCTTCAGGTCGACCTTCCTCGGGTCGAGCAGCTTCATCGCCACCAGCAGGTCGTAGGTGGTCTTCATGCGCGCGTCGGTGACGATGCCGATGCCCTGCTTGACGGCATCGCCGCTCATCACGATGCCCTGCGCCTTCATGACCTCGATGCCGTGGGCCAGCAGGTCGTCGGTCATGTCGGGGTTGTCCTTCTTGATCAGCGCGTTGGCCGGCGAGGGGTCGCCCTCGAGGTAGCTCTTCCAGCCCTCCAGGCTCGCCTTCACGAACGCGGCCACCGCGGCGTGGCGGGTCTGCACCGTCTTGGCCATGCACGAGATCGTCGTCGCGTAGGGCGGCCAGCCGTGGTCGGCCAGCAGCAGCACCGTCGGCTTGAAGTGGGCTTGCTTCTCGATCGCGTAGGGCTCGCTCGACAGGAAGCCCTGCTGGACGATGTTCTTGTCGGCAATGAAGGGCTGGATGTTGAAGGTGTAGGGCCGTGTCTGCGCGTCCGACAGGTGGTACTTGCTCTTCAGCCAGGGCCAGTAGGTGGTGTGCCCCGCGGCCGAGATCAGCAGCGTCTTGCCCGGCAGGTCCTCCATCTTGTCGACCACGCCGGGGTGGCCGATCAGCACGTTGGGGTCCTTCTGCATCACGGCAGCGACGGTCACGCTCGGGATGCCCTGCTCCCAGGCGGCGAAGTTCTGCGCGTCGTAGCCGATCACGCAGTCGGACTGGCCGGCGGCCATCAGCTGCATCGAGTTGACCTGCGGCCCCCCCATCTTGATCGTCACGTCCAGCCCGGCCTTGCGGTACAGGTCGGTGGCCAACGCCTGGTAGAAGCCGCCGTGCTCGGCCTCGGCATACCAGTCGGTGGTAAAGGTGAACTTTTCCAGAGCCAGCGCCGGCGCCGTGGTCAGGCAGGTGGCGATCGCGGCAGCCAGGCGCGCCGCGTGGCGGGTCTTGTCGAACATCGGGACTCCTCGTGTACTGCGGGCTGCCGCGGCAGCAGCCGCAAGCCCTGTGCCATCGGCGCCGGGGCGCGAACCTCGCCTGCGCCGTGACGCCTTCGTCATAATGGTGCACCGCGCCCCAGGCGGGGTCGGGACGACGCCGCTGCGCGATCGTACGCAAACTGCAGCGCCGCTCGGCAAGACCACGGCAAGGTCGAGGCATCCCCGGTTCATATGAATGGCGCAGCGGCTCGGCAGCCGTCGGCGTCAAGGGGCCGGCGGCCCGTGCGAAACTCGGCCATGGATCCGCGCATCGTGATCGTCGGCGGTGGCCACGCCGCAGCGCAGCTCTGCAGCGGCCTGGCCACCGCGGGCCTGGGCCCGCGCGTGGACCTGGTGTGCGAAGAGCCCGAACTGCCCTACCAGCGCCCGCCGCTGTCCAAGGTGTTCCTGAGGAACGCCACCGAGCCGCTGCAACTGCAGCGCCCCGAGGCCTGGTACGCCGAGGCCGGCATCACGGTGCACCGCACAGACCCGGCGCTGGCGATCGACCGCGCCCAGCGCAGCGTGCACCTGCGCTCGGGCGCCGTGCTGCGCTACGAGCGGCTCGTGCTGGCCACCGGCGCGCGGGCGCGGCAGCTGCCGCATCTTCCGCCGGGCCTGAGCAACGTGCTCTCGCTGCGCAGCGCCGCCGATGCGCTGCGCTTGCGCGAGCGGCTGGCCGCGGCCGCTTCGGTGACCCTGCTCGGCGGCGGCTTCATCGGGCTGGAGATCGCGGCCAGCGCGCGGGCGCTGGGCAAGGCGGTCACGGTGCTCGAGGCGGCGCCACGGCTGTTGCTGCGATCCGTCTCGCCCGAGCTCGCGGCGCACGTGCTGCAGGTGCACCGCGCGGCCGGCATCGAGATCCGGCTGGCCGTGGCCGCAGGCGGCTTCGAGGTCGACGGCGACCGCCTCGCGGCGCTCGAGGTCGATCGCCGGCGCGAGACGATCGAACTGCTCGTGCTGGGCATCGGCGCGGCGCCCGAGCATGCGCTGGCGAGCAGCGCAGGGCTGGCCTGCGACAACGGCATCAGCGTCGACGCCTGCATGCGCACGTCGGACCCGGCCGTGCTCGCGATCGGCGACTGCTGCAGCTTTCCGCAGGCCGGCAGCGGACGACGGATGCGGCTGGAGTCGGTGCAGAACGCCAACGACCAGGCGCGCACCGCGCTGGCCACCTTGCAGGGGCGCGAAGAGCCTTACGCCGCGTCGCCGTGGTTCTGGTCCGACCAGGGCTCTATGCGACTGCAGATGGCCGGCCTGATGCCGCACGACGAGGCGGCGCCGGGCGGCCGCTTCGTCCGCCCCGGGGCGTCGGCGACCAGCTTTTCGGTCCTGCACTACGCGCTCGGTCGGCTGGCCTGCGTGGAAAGCGTCAACGCACCGCACGACCACTTGGCCGCACGCAAGCTGCTCGAAACCGGCATCAGCCCGGAACCCGCCGTGGCCTGCGATCCGGCGGTGCCGTTGAAGGCGCACCTGTAGCCGCAAGGCTGCGCGACCGGCGCGCCCTTCCGCACCCCGTCAAGGGAACAGCGGAATGTTCGGCTCCACGCCCTCGAGATCCGATTCGGGATGATGGCGCCTGACGAGCATCTCGATCTCGGCCAGGCGAGCCCGCGGCACGTCGATCATCATCAGCAACTCGCCGCGCCCGATCGCCGCCTCGAACTTCTCGAGCCGGCCGCTCGGCAGGCCGACGCCGACCATCGCCGACATCCAGGCCCCGAAGCCGGCGCCGAACGCCGTCAATCCCAGCAGCGCCCCGCCGCCCAGCGCCAGCCCTGCGGGCGGGAAGGTGACCGCCACCGCGCCCGCGAGCAAGCCGGCCAAGCCGCCCGCCGCGACGCCGCGCTGTAACGCCGGGACGAGATCGGACCGCTGCGCCAGCGTCGCTTCGGGCAGGTCTTCCAGCGGCGTGTCCTGCTTCGCCACGATGTGAAGGTGCCGCTCCTCGATGCGGGCCAGCAGCAGGTCGTTGACGATCGCCCGCGCCGACTCGACGGTCGGGACCAGGAAGTAGATTCTGCGCATCATCGGTCTCCCTCACAGGGACGGCCTCCATTGCCGCGCCCTGCACCGCCCGAGGTGGCGTCGACAGACTCTATCCCCACCTCGCGCATTTCACTCTACGCGACGCCAACCCGGGACGGCTTGACCGAAGGCAACTCCGGCGGGGATATCGGCTCGCGGCATCGGCGCCGGTGAGGCCAACGCGCTTGTCCTTGATCTGCGTCCAGCGTCAACGCATCGATCCGCATAGACTGCCCCTTGCTTGCCGCTGCCGATCTGCGCAAGCCAAGCGCACGTCCAGCGGCAGGCGAAGGAGAAGATGATGTCCAACGAGGGCTATCACGAGCCGATCGGCGAACTGCGGGACGTCACGCGCGACATGCATCGTGCGCTGGTCTCGCTGATGGAAGAGCTCGGGGCCGTGGACTGGTACAACCAGCGCGTCGATGCCTGCAAGGATCCGGTGCTGCGCTCGATCCTCGTCCACAACCGCGACGAGGAGAAGGAGCACGCGGCGATGCTGATGGAATGGATCCGGCGCAGCGACGGCAAGTTCGAGGGCGAGATGCGCGACTACCTGTTCACCGAGAAGCCGCTGGACCACGACTGAGGCCGGCGCGCCGCTGCAGGCGCGCCGCCACCCATTTCAGCGCGATCGCCGCCAGGTACAGCGCCGCGGCACACAGGACGATCGTGGCACCTGCCGGCGAGTCGGTCTCGAAGGCCAGGCCCAGGCCGACGACGATGACGAGGGCGGCGACCGCCGTGGCCCCGAGCATCAGGCGGCCGATCGACGTGGCCCAGAGCAGCATGGTCGCCGCCGGTAGCGCCAGCAGGGCCATCACCAGCACCAGTCCGACGGCCTGCACCAGCACCACCACGGCCAGCGCGACGACGACGAGCAGACCCAGGTACAGCGCCGTCGTCGGCAACCCGCGCACGCGCGCGAACTCCTCGTCGAAGACTGTGGCCACCAGCGGACGGTAGAGCGCCACCAGCACGGTGAGCATCAGCAGGTCCAGCACCGCCATCGCCCAGACCTGCGCCGGCGTGATCATCAGCAGGTTGCCCAGCAGGTAGCTCATCAGGTCGGTGCTGTAGCCGGGCGTGTGCGCGATGGCGACGATGCCGATCGCCATGCCGATGGCCCATACCGAGGCGATCAGCACGTCCTCGCGCTGGCGCGCCTTGAGCCCGATCCAGCCGACCAGCAGCGCGGCCACCACGGCGGCGACCGCCGCGCCAGCGATCGGGTCGACCCCGAGCAGGTGCGCCACCCCCATGCCGCCGAGCACGGCATGGGCGATGCCCCCGGCCAGGAAGGTGATGCGCCTGACCACGACGAGGCTGCCGACCACGCCGCAGCCCACCGCCGAGACGAGCCCGGCGGCCAGCGCCAGTTGCAGGAAGCCGTTGGCGAGCACCGCCTGCAGGACGTTCATGCCAACTCCTTCGGGCCGTGCACGTGATCGACCAGCCGCACCGGCGCGCCGTAGAGTTGCTCCAGCACGCCAGGCTGCAGCGGCACCGTGGTGTGGCACAGCAGCGTGTGGTTCAGGCAGGCCACGTTGCCGACGTAGCGCGAGACCAGCCCGACGTCGTGCGAGACGACGACGATCGTCATGCGCGAGCCGAACGCCGCCAGGCGGTCGAACAGGTTGCGCTCGGACTGCGTGTCCACGTGCGCGGTCGGCTCGTCGAGCAGCAGGATCTCGGGCCCGGTGGCCAGCGCCCGGGCCAGCAGCACGCGCTGCAACTGGCCGCCCGACAGGCTCGCGATCGGGCGCGCGGCCAAGTCCAGCGCATCGGCCGCCGCCAGCGCCTCGTCGGCCGCCCGGCGATCGTGCCGGTTCAGCGGCCGCCACCAGGCGCGCCGGCCGAGGCGACCGTGCAGGACCGTCTCGCGCACGCTGATCGGAAAGTCGCGCGGAAAACGGCTGAACTGCGGCACGTAGCCCACGCGCCTCGCCGCCCGCCGCGGTGGCAGGCCGAGCACCGAGACGCGCCCCGTGGTCGGCTCGAGCAGGCCCAGAGCGAGCTTGACCGTCGTGCTCTTGCCGCCGCCGTTGGGCCCGATGAGGGCGAGAAACTCGCCCCGGGGGACGCGCAGCGAGACCTGTTCGAGGACGGGTTGCTCGCCGTAGGCGAAGCCGACGCCGTCGAATTCGATCGCCCAGTCCGGCGGACTCATCGCATCGCGCGGGCCAGCGCCTGCGCCACCGCGCGCGTGTTGGCCAGGAAATCCTCGGCCAACGGATCGATGGCCACCACCTCGCCGCCGATGGCCCGCGCCACGGCAGTAGCGGCGGCGCTGCCGAACTGCTTCTGCACGAACACGACGCGGATGCGGTCGCGCCGGGCCGCATCGATGATCCTGACCAGCGCTTGCGGGCCCGGCTCCTTGCCCTCGACCTCGATCGGGATCTGCTCCAGGCCGTAGCTGCGGGCAAAGTAGCCCCAGGCCGGATGGAAGACCATGAACCGGCGGTCGTGCTTGCCAGCCAGCGTCTGCCGGATCTCGGCGTCGAGCGCATCGAGGTCGGCGGCGAACCGCGCGTAGCCCTGCTCGAAGGCGGCGCGCCGCTGCGGCGCGAGCGCCGTCAGCGCGTCGCGCACCGTCGCCGCCTGCTGCTTGACCAGCGGCGGGCTGTTCCAGATGTGGGGATCGAGCGTGCCTCGGGGCTCGTCGTGGCTCGCGTGGCCGGCCTGGCCCGCCCCCAGCAGCGCGTTGTCGACCATCGGCTGCAGCGCGATGCCACGGCGCGTGTCGACGATGCGCATCGACGGGTTGGCGGCCTGCAGGCGCGGCAGCCAGGCGTCCTCGAAGGCGACGCCGATGCTGAAGTACGCCTTGGCGCGCGCCATGGCCACCATCTGCTGCGGCGTCGGGTCGTAGCTCTCCGGGTTCTGTCCCGGGCGCACCGTAACGCCGACCTTCACGGCATCGCCGCCGACGCGCTCGACGAAGTACTTCTGCGGCAGGATGCTGACGAAGACCTCCAGCGGTGCCGCCCCGGCAGAGCCCTGCGCCACGATCATCGCCACCACGGCAATGGCGATGCGCCAGGCGCCGAGGAGCAAGGACGACGCGTCCGCTAGTCCGGCTCGCACACCCAAGATCACGACTCCCGCTCGAACGACCTCTCCCGACCCGACCCCGGCGCAAGTGTCCCGCGCCGGCGTGACCGGCGCTTGCGTTGCGTCAAGCGGCGGGCTGCGGGGTCATGTCCCGGGCCGTGGGCCGTCCGCCGTTCGCATGCGAATTCGCAGGCGCGCCGCGCGCGCCTGTGCTCAACACCAGGTGAGTTCGACCACCGCGTCGAGCGCCGTCATCGCGGTCGCGACCGCGCTGGCGGTGGCTGCCTCGTCGAGCGCGGCGTCGGCGATCCAGCGCGCACTGGCGTTCAGACGCAGCACGCTCATCGGCCGGCCGTCGCGAATCCCGCAAGGCACCGGCTGACCGAGGTTGACGCCGCTGCCGGCCGCCGGTGCCAGGCCGTCGCCGCGCTGCAGCCAGCGGTGCAGCCGCGCCATCTCTTCGCGCCCGAGCCAGCCCTGCGGCCCGCGAACGCGGAACGGGAAGATCGTCTGCAGCGCGTCCCAGGCCGGGTCACCAGCCCCGCGCAGCAGCGGCGCGACCGGCAAGGCCTCGAGCCGCGGATCGTCGGCGATCCGCTGCGCCACCGCCTCTCCCCAGCGGCGCAGGAAGCCCGCGATGCGCGGTGGCGGCACCTGGCGCAGGCGCCGCAGTTCGGCCAGCGCCGCCTGCCAGCGCAACAGCAGGCCGAGGCTGCACGGGGCCTCGAGCACGCGGGCGCGAAAGCCGAGCCCGGCTGCAACTGCGCGCGGTGGCAGCAGCAGCGCGCCGCAGAACGCCGGCCCGGCGACGAACTTCGAGCCCGTGATTGCGACCTGCCAGCCGCGCGCGAGATAGGCTCCCACCGTGACCGGCGCGAGGCGGAACTGGCAGGCGTCGACGAGCACGTCGAGCCGCTCGCCCAGCGCCGACTGCAGGCGTTCGACGCAGGCTGGCGAGGGCGCCAGCAGGCCCGTCTTGGACAGGTCGGTCAGCACCAGCAGGCAGCGCCCGCCGGCGGCGACGATGTCCTCGGCGTGGGCACTGAAGTCGTGGTCCACCGCGGCCGCGTCGCGCAGCGTGCCGTCGGCCTGGCGCAGCGCCACCGTCAGAGGCGCCGCGACGGCGCAGTCGGCGGCCGACAGTGCGCCACCGATGGCGCTACCGGTCTCGTCGGTCTCGACCATCAGCGCCTGCACCGGCGCCGCACCGCCGCGCGCAGCGACTTGCAGCGCCAGCCGGTGCACCTCGGTGCCCGAGGCGGCCAGGCACAGGCCGGTGCCGGGCACGGCGGCCGCGCCGCTCAGCGCCAGCAGTTCGCAGCGTAGCCGGCGCACGGCCTGCGCGCGCAGCGCGGGGGCTTCGAGCAGCGCGCGATGCAGGTCCAGCGCCGCTTCGAAGCCGGCCGCCGAGACCACCGACGCCGTCGACGAACCGAAGTCGATCAGGCGGGCATCCGGGCGCGGCGCACAGCCGTAGCGGTTGCGACCCTCGGAGGTGAGCAGGATGCGATCGTCGCCACCTTCGGTGAGGGCTTGCGCGGTCGCGGCCTCGAGTTCGGGCCTGCGTTGGCGCGGCTGCACCGGCGCGGCATCGATGGCGTCCAGGGCAGGCGGCATGGCACGAGCTTGACCGCGCCGGGCGCCCCGCGATCGATGGATTTGCGGTGCCAAGGTGGCGCAGTTGGCGCGCCGTCGGCCGGCAGTGGCAGCGTCAGCCGGCGTGCAGGCGCACGCGATGCGGGCCGAGCGCGACCTCGTCGCCGGCGCGCAGCTTGCGACCTCGGCGGGTCTCGACGGCGCCGTTGACCTGCACCTCGCCGCCTGCGATCAGCGCCTTGGCGGCGCCGCCGCTGCACGCCAGGCCACAGGCCTTCAGCAACGCGTCGAGCGTGATGTGCTCGCCGCGCAAATCGAAGGCGACGGCATCGTCGCCGGCGCTCGCGGAGGCGGTCATGCGACGGCCCCGGGCTGCCGGTGCTCCAGCAGCCGCAGCACCGCGTCGGGCACGGCGCGGCTGAGCTCGTCGCAGACCGCCAGATCGTCGAGATCGGCATCCGCCGGGCCCGGGGACGCTTCACGGTCCAGGCCGCCGCCGAGCACCAGCAGCGGCGCCAGCGCCGGTCCCAGCGCAGGGTCGTCCCAGGTCCCGTCCCAGGCCGAGGGCAGCAGGTCCACAGCCTGCAGGAAGCCGGCGCACCAGTCGCGCGCGTCGGCCCATTCCCGGGCACCCTGCTCGGCGACGCTGAAGATCGGCTCCCAGTCTGCCGGCGCCTCGGCGAGCTGCCTGCTCAGGTGACGCAGGTGGCGCAGCACCAGCACGACCGTCGACTTGCGCTGGCGCTTGCTGGCAAAGGGTGCCGCCTCGGCCGCGCCTGCGGGGCCGTCGCCGCCCCAGACCCACGGCATCCACTCCGAGGTCGGCACCGTGGCCAGCAGCGACGGCGGGCCGACGAGCAAGGCCGTGAGGTAGCCGTCCAGGCCATCGAGCGTCATTGGCGCGTCCGCTGGCAGGCCTTGCAGCAGGGCATCGAGGCCTTCCAGTTCGGCCGCGGTCAGCGGCGTGACGGCGGAAACCGGGTCGTACGCGGGATAGTCCAAGGCAGCAGCAGTGGATGAAGAAGCCGCCAGTGTCGCCGACCTGCGCGCGCGTCGGGGAGGGGCTGAAAGGACGAGCCGGGGTCAGACGCTCGGCACGGCCGCCCCGGCCGCGCAAGCCCCGATCAAGCGTCGAGGTCCGGCGGTTCCGATTCGGGCGGCACGCGGCCGACCCAGCTGCGCTCGACGGCGTCGAACTCCTCGTGGGTCGCTTCGGACACCTCGATCTGCTCGCCGGCCACGAGGTCCCGTGACCGCGCCGCGCGTTCTTCACGTTCGGCAGCCGCGAGCTGCAGCGGCCGCAGGCGCTCGACCAACCTCTTCAGTCCGGGTGAGGGTTCGTCGCCGGCGAGCATCTCGGCCTGCACGATCGCCCTGCCCAGCACATGCGCCGGCAAGGACGACACCGCCGGCCAGCCCTTGCTCTGCAGCGCGTCGTGCACGAAGCACAGATGACGCATGGCCTGCGCCGTGGGGCCAAACTGCTGCGCCAGCAGACGCTCGTTCAGCTCGGCCTGCAGCGGCGCCAGCCAGGGGTCCGGCGGCTCGGGGCGGCGACGGTCCACCAGCACCACGTGCAGGCGTCCGTCGCGCCGCTGCAGCCCGATCGGCCGCGCCAGCAGGCCACGCAACTTATGGATCGAACCGGCCGAGGCGTCCGCTGGCGCGCGACGTTCCTTCGCGAGCGCCTTGTGCGTTCGTTTGCGGGTCTGCGACGGGGTTGACATTCGGCCTGCCCTGGTGAGTTCTTTCGAAATTATGCTGAGTAGCTATCGGTATTCTCGGCGACGACTTGAGCGCACGCGACCAAGCCGGCCGCACCGGTCGCGGCCGTGCCGCAGATCACATTCGCGTCGTCGCCGGGGTCGCGGCGGATCGCTTTCGCCGCGACCCACGCCTCTGATTTCACTCGCACTGCGGGCTCGCGCAATGCGCTGGTGTACGACCTCTTCAGCAGGGAACTTGCCAATCGTCGACGCACAGGTTCCCCCGGATCGACCTGTGGCTTCGCTCTGCCGCCAATGGGCGCACGACCTCGGACTCGAGTGCGCGAGACAACAGTCCATCGGGTGTCGGCCCGGCTTCGTTGTGGAATGCAGGGACGACTTCGCGCAGAACCCGTTGTGCGGTTGCCGAATCGGGAAACGCCTCGTAGCAGCGCCGTTGATCCCGCGACCGCGGCGAGGCCCGCAATGCGCGGGTTGGGTAGGGTCGGACAAGGCCGACGCTCACCTCCAGGTCTGGCTGCCCTGCTGATACCTGACGAAGGGAGCCTTCAAGGTACTCTCCGACCGGGAGCAGGCGCAGCCGACATGCCCGCAGACTGCAGCATTGCGCCGCCGCAGACGTTCGTTCTGGATCAAAGTCGTCAGGCCCCTATGATCCCGCGATGCGCCCGCGACCTGCCCGCGCCCTCTATCCACGTGTCCGAATCGAGGCACTCACCGACGGCATCTATGCCGTGGCGATGACGCTGCTGGTTCTCGACATACGCTTGCCCGAGGACTTCCACCCCACCTCGGCCGAGCAGTTGCTGCACGCCTTGCTCGGCTTGTGGCCCAAGCTGACGCCCTACGTGCTCAGCTTTGTCGTCCTGGGACTGCGCTGGGTCTCGAGCATCCGGGTGCACAGCACGGCCGAATCGATCGAAGGCGGTCCGTACATCCGCTGGTGGCTGCTGTATCTGCTGCTTGTCACCTGCGTCCCCTTCACGACCCTGGTCGTCGGACGTTACGCGTCGTTCGCTCCGGCGATCTGGCTCTACGGCGGCAACACGGCGCTGATCGCACTGGCGTCGTGGCGCTTGCTGTCGCTCACCCCTGAGGTGACGATCGATCACCATCTGCGCGGACGCCGGGCATCGCTGCTGGTGCTGTTCGGCTCGACCTTGTTGATGATCGCCTGGAGCTTCGTCGATCCGCAGCAAGCCCTTTGGGCACTCGCCCTGAACCTGGTCGCGCCCGCACTCACGCGGTCTTCGGATCCGACCTCTCAGCCCACGGGATGACGGCACCGCGCCGGACCTGCGATCCGATCCGGTCCTGTGACCGCGCCGACGGCCGGACGAAGCGCGTGCTAGCGGCGCAGCGCGCAATCGGCGCGTGCGCGGCTGCGGATGGCGTTCTCGGCTACGGTGTCTTTCTGTCCGTGCTGTGAAGTGGTCAAGCGGTGGCGCGCCGGCGCTACTCGCCTTGTGATATGGCCGATGGAGTTCATGCAGCGGTAGGCAAAGCGGGTGCCGCGTCCATGGCTGCATCTGGTTCGCTTCCATGACGTAGTGGCCGCACCTGACGCCAAGCAGCTCTCTGGTAGATCCGGCCAAGTGGCATCGGCGGGGATTCGCTGTCGGCAATGGCTCTATGAGGCAACAGTCGACTGGGCGGGCGCGAAGAGCCGGTCATGGCCGAGAGTGAAGTTCGACCGTTCGCTTTCTTCCCACGCCAGAGTGCTCACCTGGGTCGACGTGCTATCCGCGGATCTCGAGACCGGGCGTTGCTGGCTTGCGCGAACCTGATCGCGGCGATCTGGCCGGCTGCGAGCGACCGCTGACAAGCGGCGGCTGCGGGCCGCTCACCGAGGCAGGCCGTGCAAGCTGGGCGGAAAGCGATGCTTCACCGCTCCAAATCGACCCATAGCCGGCGTAGGTTCAGCGAGCTGGTTGGCCGGATACCTGACGGTCGTGCTGGCGCGCAGCCGAGCGTTGCCTGACATCCGGCGTGGCACAGGCACTTGACTTTGTAGTGCATACGCACTACGATGGCCAGATGAAAACTGCCGTCATTCCTCAAGTCCGTGTCGAGCCAGAACTACGTGCCGATCTTGATTCCGTATTGCTGCCCGGCGAGACGCTGACGGATTTTGTCGAGGCATCGGTGCGTCGCGCCGTAGAATTCCGTCGCGTGCAAACCGACTTCGCCGCACGTTGCGACTCTTCGTTGGCCGCGTACGAGCGTACCGGGACTTCCACCCCTTCGGACGTCGTCCTGTCAAAGCTGGAGGCAAAGATCGCCGCACGGGTGAAGCAGCTGCGCAAATGACCTTCAAGGTTGAGTTCACCCCCGAGGCGGATGCAGATCTGGATCGTCTGTTCGATTTCCTGCTGGACCGAGCCGAGACCGTCGAAGATGCCATGCTCGCCTACGAGGCGGTCGCTGTTATTCGCGAGGTGGCCAACAGTCATCTGTCGATGACGCCCTACAGCTACCGCAAGGTGGGCCAACGCCCAACATTGCGCGAACTCATCGTCCCATTCGGCTCCACGGGGTATGTTTTTCGTTTTGACATACGCACCCCGGAGTTGGTCCTCGTCATCGGAGCGCGCCACCAGCGCGAAGAGGACTACAACTGACCTCCAACCGAGATCGCGCAGTCGGCTGAACCGACATACCGCCAGAGAGCAGCCGCCCGTGGGTGGCCGGAAGTGGCCGACAAGGTCAAGTCGACCGCGGGTGGAGCGGACCGTCCCGAGAAGGATCGGATCCCCTGCTTCGAGCCCGCCGCGTTGGATCAGACAACGAAGGGGGCGCCGCAACCGCGGCGCCGCTCGCGCCGCCACAGCAGCCCCGCCAGCACCGCGACGAGCAGGCCGAGGCCCACCATCACGCGGGCCACGTCGGCGTTGAGCGCCAGCAGGCCGGCGAAGACACCGAGCATGACGAGCATGCTCAGCTTCTCGTTGAATTTCCGCATCGCGATCGAGTGCTCGGCGGTCGGCAGCTGGTGGCCCCGGTGCTGCAGCTGCGCGTTCAGCGGAACGACCATTGCATCGCCGAGCGCACCCACCAGCAGCAGCGGCACCGCCAGCGGCCAGGCGCGCACCCACAGCGCCAGCAGCACCGCCAGGCCCGTCGCCACGCCCCGCGGCAGGACGCGGGTGGCGCGGGCCAGAGGGGCCCAGCGACCGGCAAGCGCGGCGCTCGCGACGATACCCACCGCGACCACCGCGTGCGGCATCGCGGCGCGGTCCAGCGTCAGTCCGAGCGCCACGGCGGCCCGGCGCAGGACCGCCGCGGCCGCTTCCAGCGGTGCCGCGCCCGGCCACAGCGCCTGCGCGGCCCGCGCCATGCGTCAAACGCCTGATCGGCGACGTGACCCGCGCCGAGCACTGGGCTGCTCGCGGATTACAGTCGCCGCCGGCCCCTCTCGCCCGCAGCAACACCCGCACCATGAACACTGCCACGCCCGCCTTCGAAGTGCTGCCACGCGACCTGTCGCCCTACCGACAGGGCAACACCGGCATCGACTACGTGCATCGCTTTGATTCGGGCAAGCCGGGCCCGCATGTGCTGGTCAACGCGCTGACGCACGGCAACGAGTTCTGCGGCATGGTGGCCGCCACGCACCTGCTGGACAGCGGCGTGCGGCCGCGCATCGGCACGCTGACGGTCAGCTTCGCCAACGTGGCGGCGTACCAGACATTCGACATCGCCAAGCCCTTCGACAGCCGGCAGTTGGTGCACAACCTGAACCGGATCTGGTCCGACGCGCAGCTCGACGGCGCCGAGCACAGCCCCGAGTTGCAGCGCGCGCGCGAACTGCGCCCGGTGGTGACGGCGGCCGACCATATCCTGGACCTGCATTCGACCAGCCAGGACGTGGCGCCGTTCTGGGTCTATCCGCAGTTCGAGCGCAACGCCGCGGCGGCGCAGGCCATCGGCCGCCCGGCCACGCACCTGGTGATGCCGGCGGAGCTGGGGTCGGGCACGCCACTGATCCGCCACGGCCGGCTCGGCATGCCCGACCACCACGGCGTCGCGATGGTCGCCGAGTGCGGACAGCACTTCAAGCGCGCCAGCAGCGATCTGGCGATCGAGGTCACGCTGGATTTCGTGGCGCACTTCGGGCTCATCGACGCAAGGCCCGCCGCGGCGCGGCCGCAGCGGCGCTTCGAGCTGCTGCAGACCTGGGTGGTAAAGACACCCGACTTTCGCTTCACGCGGCCGCTGATCGGCTTCGAGACATTCGCCGAAGGCGAGCTGATCGCCATCGACGGCGACGAAGAGATCCGCGCACTGTGCCCCGATTGCACCGTGCTGATGCCCACGCGTGCACCGATCGTCGGCCGTGAAGGTGTCTACCTGGCGCGTCCGCTGCAATGAAGCGCTGACGCCAGCGTTCGGGTCCGCAAGCCAGGTGCAGGCCATGGGCCCCACCGCCGCATGCTGCTGCGCATTGGCATCAACCTAGGCGAGGTGATCTATCACGAGGCGCGAATCTGGGGCGACGGCATCAACATCGCGGCGCGGCTGGAGAACCTCACGCGGCCTGGGTTTATCTGCGATTCAAGGAAGGTGAAGGTCGAAGTCGACGAAGCGCTCAGGAGGTACGAGAAGGCCTTGACGGACTGCACGCCGAACATGGTGTATGCGACCATCCTTCCAGCATTCAGACCTGAGTTGGTGAGCATCTCGCGCTTCCAGGCGATCATGGATCGCATGGGTTTGCCGAGGACTCAACCTAAGTTCCGCAGTTGAACCTGCGCCTTGGCCGTTTTCTTCAACGCTGGCAAGG
>JBBINW010000049.1:15780-38479 GCA_037443665.1 Betaproteobacteria bacterium | reverse complement strand
GCTCCGCGCCGCCCGGGCGCCGGTTCAGCGGGTGGGAGGTGTCCATACCATCTCCGGAAACGGGATGTGGCGCGGCGCGAGCCCCGCGGCGACCTGCGACGCGGCGTCAGGCCGCAGCGCGTTGCAGGCGATCGCGCACGCCGTCCCACTCCGGGCCCGGCGGCGGGCGCTCGACCCAGATGGCCGTCACGCCAGCCGCGTCGAACTCGCGCAGCACCGCAAACAACTCCTGCGCCGCGGCCACGGCGTCGACCGGCATGGGCCGGATCGACCACCCCGGCCCGGCCGCAAGCGCGAGGCGCGAATATACCCCGACCACCCCGCCCGTCTCGGGCGGCCCGGATTGCAGTCGATGACCGAGCGCTACGGCGTCGAACAATCGCACCGGCGCGGTCGGCGCGTAGTGCGACGCGAGCGTCCCCGAGGCGCGCGGCGAGGCGGCGTCGGGCGCGGCCAGCGGCTGGCCCAGCACCGCCTCCAGCGCCTGACGCGACAGCGGGCCGGGCCGCAGCAGCGCCGGCGCGGCGCGCGTGCAATCGACGATCGCCGACTCGATGCCCACCGCGCACGCGCCGCCGTCGAGGACGGTGAGCGCGGGTCCGAATTCCTGCTCCACGTGCGCCGCCGTCGTCGGGCTGACGCGCCCGAAGCGGTTGGCGCTCGGCGCGGCGACACCGGCCACGCCGAGCGCCAGCGCCTCGCGCAGCAGCGCGTGCGCGACCGGGTGTGCCGGCATGCGCAGGCCGATGCTGTCCTGCCCGCCGGCGGCGGCCGTGGCGATGCCGGCGCGCCGCGGCACGATGACCGTCAGCGGCCCGGGCCAGAACTTCGCGATCAGGCGCTCGGCGGCGTCGCCCAGGCCGCTGCTGAAGCTCCGCGCTGCGCCCGCATCGGCCACGTGCACGATCAGCGGGTGATCGGCCGGCCGGCCCTTGGCCGCGAAGACGCGCGCCACGCTGGCGTCGTCGTCGGCGCGCGCACCCAGGCCGTAGACGGTCTCGGTCGGGAATGCGACCAGCTCGCCCGCTGCCAGAAGGCGCGCTGCGAGATGGATGGCGCCCGGGTCCGTACCGGGGAGGACGGGCATCGCTGGGGCCGTGCGCTAGAAGCCTGGCAGGCCGAGTATCGCGACCGCCTCGAGTGCGCGCGCGCGGGCGACAGCGGGCTCGGCAGCGGTGACCGTGAGGTGCCCCATCTTGCGCCCCGGCCGGGCCTCGGCCTTGCCGTACAGGTGCAGCCTGACGCCGGGCAGCGCCAGCACCGCGGCCCAGTCGGGCGCCCGCGGCGCCGACACACGGGCATCGAACCACAGGTCGCCGAGCAGGTTGAGCATCACCGCGGCCGAGTGCTGACGCGGCGCGACCAGCGGCAGCCCGGCCAACGTGCGCACCTGAAGGTCGAACTGCGAGACATCGCAGGCGTCGATGCTGTAGTGGCCCGAGTTGTGCGGCCGCGGGGCCATCTCGTTGGCCACCAGCGAGCCGTCGTCGAGGACGAAGAACTCGACACACAGCACACCGACGTAATCCAGGACCGCCGCCAGGCGCAACGCCAGATCGATGGCGCGGCTGGCGGTGCCGGCATCGACATCGGGCGCCGGCGCCTGGGTCACGGCGAGGATGCCATCGCGGTGCAGGTTCTGCTGCACCGGCAGGTGCACCGCCTGGCCGTCACGGCCGCGCGCCACGATCACACTGATCTCGTGGCGCAGCGGCAGGCGCTTCTCGAGCAGGCTGGGCACACCGCCCAGCGCGGCCCAGGCCGCGGGCAAGTCCGCGAGCCGCGCCACCGC
The DNA here is from genome assembly GCA_037443665.1 of Betaproteobacteria bacterium. Taxonomy (GTDB): domain Bacteria; phylum Pseudomonadota; class Gammaproteobacteria; order Burkholderiales; family Burkholderiaceae_C; genus Rubrivivax. The sequence goes on along the minus strand of JBBINW010000049.1, from coordinate 36,687 downwards.
CTGCTGACCCTTGCCGTCGTAGCCGAGCGTGGCCGTCTTCAGCAGGCCCGGCAGCAATGCAGCCAGCGCCGGCTGTGCCGCGTCCGCGGCCGTGGCCAGCAACGCATGCGGCGCACAGGGCACGCCGGCCTCGACGAAGCAACGCTTCTCGCGCGCCCGATGCTGGCAGACCTCGACGGCGGCGGCCGAGGGCGCCACCGGCAGCGTCGCCGCGAGCCTGCGAAGCACGCCGGCCGGCACGTTCTCGAACTCGGTCGTCACCGCGGCACAGGCCTGCGCGATGGCGCCGAGGGCCGCATCATCTTCGTAGGCAGCACACAGATGCCGGTCGGCGGCGGCGCCGGCTGGGCTGGCCGCATCGGGCTCGAGAACCGCCACCCGATAGCCGTGCACCTGCGCCGCATGGACGAACATGCGCCCGAGCTGGCCGCCGCCGAGCACGCCGAGCATCGCGCTGCCTGGCATCAGCGCGCGCGGCGTCGGCGGCACCGTCACCGGCCGAGGCCCTGCGTCATGGCGCGTGCGGCTTCGGTCTGGCGCTGTCGGTAGGCCGCAAGGCGCTCACCCAAGGTTGGGTCGTCCAGGGCCAGCATGGCCACCGCGAACAGCGCCGCGTTGGCCGCGCCGGCGGCGCCGATCGCGAAAGTCGCCACTGGAATGCCCTTGGGCATCTGGACGATGGAGTAAAGCGAATCGAGCCCTTGCAGATGCCGGCTCGGCACCGGCACGCCCAACACCGGCACCAACGTCTTGGCAGCCAACATGCCCGGCAGATGCGCCGCCCCGCCCGCGCCCGCAATGATCGCCCGCAATCCCCGCCCGGCCGCGGCTTGCGCATAGACAAACATGTCGTCGGGCATTCGATGCGCCGAAAGGACTTGCCGGTCGTGGGCAATGCCGAACTCGTCAAGGACCTCTGCCGCGTGCCGCAGGGTGTCCCAGTCGGAGGCTGAGCCCATTACCAATCCAATCCTTACCATATTTCCTTTGTCTTTGAGAGGCGCCCGCATGCCATCAGTTACGGACGACGTTCTACCTAATCAGCCATCTGCGCATTCGACCGACCGCCCGCTGAAACGAGTGGTCAGTCTTGCTAATTTGCAATTGCGCTCTAGCCATCCTGTCGCACGCCTTGGGGCTCGGTTCGCGATCGTACAGAAGCAGCGCCTCGAGGTGCGTTAGCAACAGGGACCGTCGGAGACTGCAGCCATCAGCAAACTCTCATGCAGATCCTGGCACAACCGCTCCGCCTCATCGATGGAGCCGATACGCGACCAACAGCACGCCAGTTCGGCCATAAGACCCATAAGACAGTAGCGCTCATCTAACTGAGCGCACTTCTCGATATTCGATGTCAGCCGAGAAATCGGCGCGGACGTCATGTCTGAGCCTCCCAAGCAATGTTCGAGGTTCGACTGGCGGACCGTTTGGCATCTTCAGTCAGTTCAGTACGGTACCCAGACAAAAAAGGAGCCCGGTTCTCACCAGGCTCCCAGGTAACCAAAGAGGATGGGCGCAAACGCTTAACGTCTGACGCCCATCACTCTCTGTCAGGGCTTGTTGCCCGTCGGAAACGGCCAAGCGGCCGCGGGGTTCAAGGCTGTCTTGGCGGGCGCAGCCGCAGGGGCAGCAGGCGTCGCGGGGGCAGGCTTCTTGGCCGCCTTCTTCGCGACGGCCTTCTTCGCAGTTGGCTTCTTTGGCGCCGCAGCCTTCTTCGCCGCGGCCTTCTTCGCCGGCGCCGCCTTCTTGGCCGCCTTCTTGGCCGGAGCCGCCTTCTTGGCGGGCGCAGCCTTCTTCGCCGCCTTCTTGGCCGGGGCGGCCTTCTTCGCCGCCGCCTTCTTGGCGGGCGCAGCCTTCTTCGCCGCCTTCTTGGCCGGGGCGGCCTTCTTCGCCGCCGCCTTCTTGGCGGGTGCAGCCTTCTTCGCGGGCGCTTTCTTGGCCGGAGCGGCCTTCTTTGCAGTTGCCATAACGATCTCCTTGATCAAGTTACAAAAGGCTCCTCGCCGCTACATGCAGCGAAGAGATCCACCGCCCGGTGGTCTGCTGCCGGGTCTCGACCCGGCAACGGTTGCCCCAGTGCGGTGAACGGGGTCGCGAACTCGGCATCTGGATCGCTCTGTGGCCTGCCTTGGTTCGCCATTCTTGATCTCTCACGATCGCCCGCCCGCCCGCCGGCAGCGCAGGCCGGTGGGCGATCGGACGCAATGCGGTGCGCAGGACATGGGCCTGGTCGGTTCAGTCCCAGGCCAGCGCACCGCCGGTCTGGTAGTCGATGACGCGGGTCTCGAAGAAATTGCGTTCCTTCTTGAGGTCGATCATCTCGCTCATCCAGGGGAACGGGTTCTCCTCGTTGGGAAACAGCGGTTCCAGGCCGATCTGCGTCGCCCGCCGGTTGGCGATGTAGCGCAGGTAGCCCTTGAACATCGACGCATTCAGGCCAAGCACGCCGCGCGGCATGGTGTCCTCGGCGTAGCGGTACTCGAGCGCCACCGCCTTCTCGAACAGTGCCTTGATCTCGGACTTGAAGGCCGTCGTCCACAGCTGCGGGTTCTCGAGCTTGATCTGGTTGATCACGTCGATGCCGAAGTTGCAGTGCATCGACTCGTCGCGCAGGATGTACTGGTACTGCTCGGCGGCGCCGGTCATCTTGTTCTGCCGGCCCATCGACAGGATCTGGGTGAAGCCGACGTAGAAGAACAGGCCTTCCATCAGGCAGGCGAAGACGATCAGGCTCTTGAGCAGGGTCTGGTCGGCTTCGGGCGTGCCGGTGTGGAAATGCGGGTCCATGATCGCGTCGATGAACGGGATCAGGAACTCGTCCTTCTCGCGAATCGAATCGATCTCGTGATAGGCGTTGAAGATCTCGCTCTCGTCCAGGCCCAGGCTCTCGACGATGTACTGGTAGGCGTGGGTGTGGATCGCTTCCTCGAACGCCTGGCGCAGCAGGAACTGCCGGCACTCGGGCGCCGTGATGTGGCGGTAGGTGCCGAGCACGATGTTGTTCGCCGCCAGCGAATCGGCGGTGACGAAGAAGCCGAGGTTGCGCTTGATGATGCGGCGCTCGTCTTCGGTCAGGCCGTTCGGGTCCTTCCAGGTCGCGATGTCGCGCGACATGTTGACCTCGTTGGGCATCCAGTGATTGGCGCAGCTCGAGAGGTACTTCTCCCAGGCCCACTTGTACTTGAAGGGGACGAGCTGGTTGACGTCGGTCTGGCCGTTGATGATGCGCTTGTCGGCGGCGCTGACGCGGCGCTGGGTCGGCGCCGCGACGCTGCTCGCGGGGGCATGCGGCAAGGGAGCGGGTTGCGCCGCGGTCGGCGGCGATGCCTGCGCGTTCACCGCTGCGGTGATGGCGCGTGGTGCGTACAGCACCGGAACGGTGTCCTGCACTTTTCTCGAAGGAGTCTTGACGTCGTCTTCCCAGACCAGCATGTGTGTGTGTCCTGCTCGAAGTGAATTATCGGAGTGTTGTGCGCGAACACCAAGCACTGGTTGACATCGCGGCCATCTCGTTGTTGCGGCATCGCATCGACCGGCCGGGTGCCGGGTGCCGATGCGATGCGTTCTTCGATGCGATGGCGCCATGCCCCTCTTGGCCCGGCAGCGCGTGAACGCAATGGCGCGGGCCTATTGGCAGGCCTCGCAATCGGGGTTGTCGATGGCGCAGAACTTGACGTCGGTGGCAGGCTCGGCAGCCGCCGCGGCCGCGGCCGGAGCGGCCATGGTCACCGCGTTCAACGCGCCCGGCGCCACGGTGGACTTCTCCGAGTAGGTGGCGCTCGTGGTGCGCAGGTAGTAGGTGGTCTTCAGGCCGCGCAGCCAGGCGAGCTTGTAGGTCTCGTCGAGCTTGCGACCCGAGGCACCTGCCATGTAGATGTTCAGCGACTGCGCCTGGTCGATCCACTTCTGGCGCCGCGCGCCGGCCTCGACCAGCCAGCTCGCATCGACCTCGAAGGCCGTGCCGTACAGGCGCTTGAGTTCGTCGGGGACGCGGTCGATGGGTTGCAGCGAGCCGTCGAAGTGCTTGAGGTCCATGACCATCACGTCATCCCACAGGCCGAGCCGCTTGAGGTCGCGCACCAGGTACTCGTTGACGACGGTGAACTCGCCCGAGAGGTTGCTCTTGACCGAGAGGTTGGCGAAGCTCGGCTCGATCGAGGCATCGACGCCGATGATGTTGCTGATGGTGGCGGTGGGTGCAATGGCCACGCAGTTGCTGTTGCGCATGCCGTGCTCGGCGATGCGCGCGCGCAGCGCCGGCCAGTCCATGCTGCTGGAGCCGTCGACTTCCAGGTGCCCGCCGCGCTCTTCGCGCAGCAGCGCCAGCGAGTCCTGCGGCAGGATGCCGCGGTCCCACAGCGAGCCGCGGTAGCTGCTGTAGCGGCCGCGCTCGGCGGCCAGCTCGGTGCTCGCCCAGTAGGCGTGGTAGCAGACGGCTTCCATCGAGCGGTCGGCGAACTCCACCGCCTCGACGCTGGCGTAGGGCAGGCGCAGCAGGTACAGGCAGTCCTGGAAGCCCATGATCCCCAGCCCCACGGGGCGGTGCCGCAGGTTGCTGTCGCGCGCCTTCTTGACCGCGTAGTAGTTGATGTCGATCACGTTGTCGAGCATGCGCATCGCCGTGGCCACGGTCTTCTTCAGCTTGGCCTGGTCGATCTGGCCGTCCTTGAGGTGCTGCGCGAGGTTGACGCTGCCCAGGTTGCAGACCGCGATCTCGGTGTCGCTGGTGTTGAGCGTGATCTCGGTGCACAGGTTGGAGCTGTGCACCACCCCCACGTGCTGCTGGGGGCTGCGCACGTTGCAGGCGTCCTTGAAGGTGATCCAGGGGTGGCCGGTCTCGAACAGCATCGAGAGCATCTTGCGCCACAGGTCCCTGGCGGCCATGCGCCTGTACAGCTTGATCTCGCCGCGATCGACCTTGGCTTCATAGGCGGTGTAGACCGCCTCGAAGGCGCGCCCGAACTTGTCGTGCAGGTCGGGGCAGGTCGAGGGGCTGAACAGCGTCCAGTCGCCGCCTTCCATCACCCGGCGCATGAACAGGTCGGGGATCCAGTTGGCGGTGTTCATGTCGTGCGTGCGCCGGCGGTCGTCGCCGGTGTTCTTGCGCAACTCGAGGAACTCCTCCAGGTCAAGGTGCCAGGTCTCGAGATAGGAGCAGACCGCGCCCTTGCGCTTGCCGCCCTGGTTGACCGCCACCGCGGTGTCGTTGACGACCTTCAGGAAGGGCACGACACCCTGGCTCTTGCCGTTGGTGCCCTTGATGTGCGAGCCCAGGGCGCGCACGCGGGTCCAGTCGTTGCCCAGGCCGCCGGCGAACTTGGACAGCAGCGCGTTCTCCTTCAGTGCCTCATAGATGCCGTCGAGGTCGTCGGCCACCGTCGTCAGGTAGCAGCTGGACAACTGCGAGCGACGCGTGCCGCTGTTGAACAGCGTCGGCGTGCTGCTCATGAAGTCGAAGCTGGACAGCACGTTGTAGAACTCGATCGCGCGCGCCTCGCGGTCGATCTCGTTCAGCGCCAGGCCCATCGCCACGCGCATGAAGAAGGCCTGCGGCATCTCGATGCGCTGCTCGTCGATGTGCAGGAAGTAACGGTCGTACAGCGTCTGCAGCCCGAGGTAGTCGAACTGCAGGTCGCGCCCGGCGTCGAGCGCGGCGCCCAGGCGCTCGAGGTCGAACTGCAGCAGCTTGTCGTCGAGCAGCTCGGCGGTCACGCCCTTCTTGATGAACCGGGGAAAGTATTCGGCGTAGCGGCCCGCCATCTCGGCCTGGGTCACGTTCTCGCCCAGGATCTCGCGCCGGATCGTGTGCAGCAGCAGCCGCGCGGTGGCGCGGGTGTAGCCCGGCTCCTTCTCGATCATCGTGCGCGCGGCCAGGATCGCGGCCTTGAAGACCTCGTCCAGCGGCACGCCGTCGTAGAGGTTGCGCCGCGTCTCGGCCAGGATCGGCTCGGCCTTGACATCGTCGCCCAGGCCGGCGCAGGCCGACTCGACCAGCGCGCGCAGCGCGGGCATGTCCAGCGGCACGCGTTGCCCGCCTTCGGTGACGAACAACTCCGGCGCCTTGGCGACGGCCGGGGCACCCTGGCGTGCACGCTCCTGTGCGCGGCGCTCGCGATACAGCACGTAGGCGCGCGCCACCTCGTGGTGGCCGCTGCGCATCAGCGCGAGCTCGACATGGTCCTGCACGTCCTCGATGTGGAAGGTGCCGCCGCCCGGGCGCGAACGCAGCAGCGCGCGGACCACGCCTTCAGTGAGCTGCTCGACCGTCTCGCGCACGCTCGCCGACGCCGCGCCCTGGGTGCCGTGCACGGCGAGGAAGGCCTTCATCAGTGCCACCGCGATCTTGTTCGGCTCGAAGCTGACCACGGCGCCGTTGCGGCGGATGATCTGGTAGCCGTTGTAGGCATTGCTGCCGGCGGCCAGGGCCGCGGGCTTGGCGACGGCGCTGCCGCTGGGCACGCTGGTCAGGGCGGTGGTCGGAACAGATTGCATTCAATCCCCTCTGATGGTTCGGTTCGTAAGGTGCGCTGGCGGCGTGCGTGGCGGGCGGTGGTGCGGCAACGGGGTCGGGCGCGGGTCGGTCGGAGTCGCCGGCAGCGCTGGGGCACCGCCGTGGACGCGCATCGCGGTACGCGTGCTACGGCCACGCCGCCGGCTTGTCCGTCCCCTCTTCTGCCCTCGCGCCGGCCCGCCGGATCGGCCCGTTCGCTCCGCCCTTTTCGGTGTCACAGGATTATCACCTGCAGGCACTATATCTGGGGTGCCACCCCCCCACAAGCCACTACGGCTAGTGTCTCGTCAGGGGCTTCCCGGATTCCCGTCCGGGGCCGCAAGTGGCCGCTCGGCGACCTGCGACAGGCCCCGCGGCGGCGCGGGCCGCGAGCGGCGGACCTCGCCGCCGACCGGTCCGCGCCGCATGCGGCGATGCGGCCGATTCGGGCCCGAAGACCGCGTCGATCCAGGGTCGCACGCGGACGCCGGAGTGCGCCGCGCCGAGGGCCGTCAGGACGGCTCGGTGCGGTCGCCGTCGGGGGCGCCAACGCCCAGCCGCGCCATGCGGTAGCGCATCTGTCGCAGCGACAGGCCCAGGCTGGCGCCGGCCGCGGTGCGGTTGTAGCGGTAGCGCTCCAGCGCGCGCTCGAGAATCTCGCGCTCGACCGCATCGAGATAGGCCGCGAGGTCGGTGGGCAGCGCCACCGGCGCCGGCGTGGTGGCTGCGGCCTGCGAATTCGGTGCGCCACGGTCGGCAGCGGCCTGCCCGTTCGCATCGCGCTCGGCCAGCAGTTCGTCGGGCAACGCGAGGTCGGCGCGCACGATGACCTCGGTCCCGGCCAGCGCGAGCGCCCGGTGCAGCAGGTTCTCGAGCTCGCGCACGTTGCCCGGGAAGGCATAGCGCAGCAGGTGCTGCAGCGCGTCCGGCGCGAGCGTGGGCACCGGAGTGACGCCCGCATCGTGCGCGATCCGCTGCAGCACCGCGTCGCAGATCGCCGGCAGGTCGTCGATGCGCTCGCGCAGCGGCGGCACGAGGATACGGATGACGTTGAGGCGGTAGAAGAGGTCCTGGCGGAATCGGCCCGCCTGCACCTCGGCGCCCAGGTCCTTGTGGGTGGCGCTGACGATGCGCACGTTGATGGGCGTCTCGGCCACCGCACCCACCGGGCGCACGGCGCGCTCCTGGATCACGCGCAGCAGCTTGCTCTGCATCGCCATCGGCAGGTCGCCGATCTCGTCGAGAAACAGCGTGCCACCCTGCGCCGCCTGGAAAAATCCTTCGCGGTCGTCGTTGGCTCCCGTGAAGGCCCCTTTGCGGTAGCCGAAGAACTCGGCCTCGAGCAGCGCCTCGGGGATGGCGCCACAGTTGACGGCCACGAAGGGCATCGCGCCGCGCGGCGAGACCTCGTGGATCGCCCGCGCCACCAGTTCCTTGCCGGTGCCCGATTCGCCGCAGACCAGGACCGGGGCCATGCTGCGTGCGACGCGCTCGACCAGCGAACGCACCTGCTGCATCGCAGCCGATCGGCCGACGATGCGCGCCAGCGCCGGATGCACCGCGGCGGGCGGCGGCTCGCCCTCGCGCGGCGGCACGAATTTCTGGACGGGCGCCGCCGTGGCGGCGCCCGGCGTGCGCCCGAGCGCCGACGCGACGACGGCACGGAACTGGCGCAGGTCCACCGGCTTGGTGAGGTAGTCGTAGGCACCGGCCTTCAGGGCCTCGACCGCGTTCTCCGGCGAGCCGTAAGCAGTGATCACGATCGCCTTCTCGCGCCGGCCGCCTTCTTCCATGCGGCGCAGCAGCTCGAGGCCGGTGCCGTCGGGCAGGCGCATGTCGGTGATGACGAGCTGAAACGCCGACGTTCCGCCCTGCTGCAGCAGGGCCCAGCCGTCCTCGATCGAGCCCGCACTCTCGACGTCGTAGCCTTCGCGGATCAGCGTCAGCTCGTAGAGCGTGCGCAGGTCGGGTTCGTCATCGACGACCAGCAGCCGGGCACCGCGCGCCGGGCTGGGAGTGGGGCTGCTGGCGGCGTTCAATAGCGGGTGTCCAGGGGTAGGGCATTGGCCGTGTCTGCCAGCGGGGCGCGGCGCATGCGCACCACGAACTCGTTGCGTAGCCGCTCGGCGGCCGGTCGGGGTCGGTATTCGATGCTCGCGCCGTAGCGCTCGCAGAGCTCGCGGCAAATATACAAGCCCAGGCCCGAGCCCCGGCTGCGGGTGCTGAAGAAGGGCTCGAAGAGATGGCGCTCGACCTCGGGCGCGATCGGCGCGCCGTCGCTGAGCACCGACAGCGCAGCCCACTGCTCGTCGCGTGCGCTCAGCCGCAGGCAGATCGCCCCCGGCGCCGTGCTGGCGTGGCGCTGCGCGTTGTCCAGCAGGTTGACCAGCACCCGGCGCAGGTGTTCGGGGTCGAAGCGCACGCCCAGCGGCCGGCTCGGCAGCTCGGCGCGCAGGCGGCTGTCGGGCGCGAGCGCAATGCGCGCCGTGTGCGCCCAGTCGGAAGCCGCATCGGCGACCGCCGCGGCGGCGTCGATCGCCGCCGCCGCCAGCTCGGCGCCGGGCGCGACCTCCATCACGTCGTCGACCAGCCGCTTCAGGCGCCGGACGTTGTCCGCCACCATCTGCGCCAGCCGCTGCTGCGCCGGCGGCAGTTCGTCCTCGAGCAGCAGCGCGTTGGCCTGTGCGATCGCGGCCAGCGGGTTGCGGATCTCGTGCGCGATGCCGGCCGACACGCGCCCCATCGCGGCCAGCTTCTCCTGCCGGATGCGGGCCTGCAGCGTGCGCAGATCCTCGAGCAACAGCACGGCGAATGGCTCGCTGGCGGCGTCTTCGGCCGTGGCTTCGGATGCGGCCTGGTTGCCGTCGCGACCGTCGAGCGCGCGCGGGCGCATGAACCGCACGCGCAGCCGCAGCGTGCGGGCGTGACCTTCGCCGAACGGCAACGAGACGTCGCGACCGCCTTCGGGCCAGGCACCTTCGGCCAGCGCCCGCTCGGCGGCCAGTTGCAGAGCGGCCCAGCCGGGTCGCATCGACAGGGTGAACGGAGCCGGTGGCCCCAAGCCCTGATCGACGAGCAGCGCGCGCGCCGCCGGATTGGCGGCACGCACGCGAAGACGGCGATCGACCACCAGCACGCCGTCGGCCATTTCCTCGATCACGAGGCGGTTGAGCTGCGCCTGCTGGCGCGCGACCTCCAGACTGCCACGCGCGGCGAGCTCCTCGCGCGCGAGTCGCCCGGCCAACTCGCCGGACAGCAGCGTGATCGCGAACATGCCCAGCCCCGCCAGCCCCGACTGCATCATCAGCGCCGGCGCCTCGGCGTTGCCCAGCGCCGCGCGCCAGGCCACCAGCAGCAGCATCAGGGCCACCGCGGCCGCCGTGCCGAGCGCGAGCAGGCGAGAGGTGAGCACGCCGGCCATCAGCACCGGCAACACGAGCAAGGCCGCGTAGTTGAACGAACTGCCGTTGTCCAGGAGGTGCAGCAGCGTGAAGGCCACCAGATCCACGCCGATGGTCGCCAGCCACTGGCGCCGCCGCTGACGTGCCTGCGACTGCGGCTGCGCCAGCGGCCCGAAGCGCGGCAGCAGCCACAGCGTGATCGCCTGCGCGGCGTACAGCATCGACACCAGAGCCAGCCACTCGGCGCTGTGCGAGCCGAACAGGCTGCCCAGGCCCAGCGCGCCGACCAGGCCGACGCCGATCGCCGCGCGCGCCGCGGCGTAGGTGCGATACACGCGGGCCAGGGCACTGTCCTGGGCACGCGCGATGCGCCGCGCCTGGCGCAGCAGGAAGCGGCTGTCGGCCGGCACGTCGCCCGAGGCCAGCCAGCCGGGATCGAAGAACGACTCGGGCGAGGTGCTCGCCTCGCTGCCGCTGAAGGCCCCGAAGAGCGAATCGTCGCGCCGCCGCCCGCCGGTGCCGCGGCGATCGGCGCGCCGGCGATCGCCGCGGCGGCGTTCGGCGTCCTGCGGATTCATGTGGCGCGGGTCACGGTGCTGCGTTCAGGCCAGCCCGCGCGGCCCGGCCAGGCGGTGCGCCTCGCTGCAATAGGCCCGGCCGGCGGCATCGGCCACGACCTCGGACTGCGGCAGATGCAGGCCGCAGTGCGCGCAGGCGACCATCGTCTCGCCAGCCCGGGCCGCCCGCCTGCCGCGCTTGCCGGCCTGCGGTTCAGACGGATCGCGGCTGCGCGTGGTCAGCATCAGCACAGCCACGCCCAGCACAACCAGGAGGAGCAGGAACTTCATCGCCTGCGCCAACCGCCGGCTCAGCTCGGCGCGCGGCCGAGCACGACCTCGAGGACGAAGCGCGAGCCGGCATAGGCCAGCAGCAGCAGCACGGTGCCCGTGTAGAGCCAGCCGGTGGCGCGCCGCCCGCGCCAGCCGCGCAAGCGGCGCCCGATCAGCAGCCCCGCGAAGACGAACCACGCCATGACGGAGAACACCGCCTTGTGGTCGCCCCACAGGCGCCATTGGGTGGTGGTCATCAGCCCGAGCACGATGGCCCCGCAGAGAACGACGAAGCCCGCCTCGACGAAACGGAAGGTCAGCCGCTCCAGCTGCAGCAGCGGCAGGCCGCGCGTCTGGGCCACGGGGGCACCGGGGCCGCCGGCGCGCAACCGTCGCTCGGTGGCGTCGAGCAACAGCGCGTGCAGCACCGCGGCGCCGAACAACGCGTACGACCCCACGCCGAGCGCGAAGTGCAGCGGCGCCAGGCGCGAGGTGATGGGGCGCATCTCGCCAGGGAAGACGGCGCAGACCGCGACCACGACCAGACCCGCCACGCCGAGCCACTGCCGCACGCCGGGCAAGGGCACGAAGCGGCTTTCGATGCTGTAGACGCCGATCACGAGCCAGACCGTCAGCGAAAGCACCGGCGCGAAGCCCAGCCGCGCCCCCGGCTCGGCTTGGCCGACGCCACCGATGTCGATCACCAGCAGCACCGCCTGCAGCACCCAGGCGCCGAGCAGCGCCGCGGCCGAGAAGCGACGCAGCGGCGCTGCCGGAAGCGCCGCCAGCAGGTACAGCACCAGGGTCACCGTGACCAGAAGATAGCCGCCGCCTGGCGCAAGGGTCGGGGAGGCGGTCGATAGAATCATGACGACAGTGTAATGACCGCGGGCGCCGCAACCGGCCGCTTGCCGACGCGATGGCCTCGACCCTCTCCGACCGCCTGTCCAGGCTGGTCAAAACGATGCGCGGCCAGGCCCGCATCACCGAAGGCAACGTGCAGGACATGCTGCGCGAGGTGCGCATGGCCCTGCTCGAGGCCGACGTGGCGCTACCGGTGGTGCGCGACTTCGTCGCCCGCGTCAAGGACAAGGCACTGGGCCAGGAGGTGGCCGGGGCGCTCAACCCCGGCCAGGCGCTGGTGGGCATCGTCCACCGGGAGCTGGCGGCGACGATGGGCGGCGCCGGCCCCGCGGGGGCGGCCGCGGCGGTGAGCGAGCTCAACCTCGCGACCCAGCCGCCCGCGGTGATCCTGATGGCCGGCCTGCAAGGCGCAGGCAAGACGACGACCACGGCCAAGCTGGCCAAGCACCTGATCGCCAAGCGAAAGAAGAAGGTGCTCACGGTGTCGACCGACGTCTATCGGCCAGCGGCCATCGAGCAGCTCAAGACGGTGACGGCGCAGGCCGGCGCCGAATGGTTCCCGTCGGCGCCGAGCGACAAGCCGCGCGAGATCGCGCTGGCCGCGCTCGACCACGCCAAGCGCCACTACTTCGACGTCCTCATCGTGGACACGGCCGGTCGGCTGGGGATCGACGAGGCAATGATGGCCGAGATCCGCGAGCTGCACGCGGCGCTGAACCCGATCGAGACCCTGTTCATCGTCGACGCGATGCAGGGCCAGGACGCGGTTAACACGGCCAAGGCGTTCAAGGACGTGCTGCCGCTGACCGGGGTCGTGCTGACCAAGCTCGACGGCGATTCGCGCGGCGGCGCGGCGCTGTCGGTGCGACAGGTCACGGGAGCGCCGATCAAGTTCGCCGGCGTGTCCGAGAAGATCGACGGCCTCGAGGTCTTCGACCCCGAGCGCCACGCCGGCCGCGTGCTCGGCATGGGCGACATCGTGGCCCTGGTCGAGGAGGTGCAGAAGGGCGTCGATGTCGAGGCGGCGCAGAAGTTCGCAGACAAGATGAAGTCCGGCGGCGGCTTCGACCTCAACGACTTCCTGGGCCAGATCTCGCAGATGAAGAAGATGGGCGGCCTGTCCAGCCTGATGGACAAGCTGCCGAGCCAGCTCACGGCCAAGGCCGGCAACCTGGGCCAGGCCGAAATGGATCGCGCCGAGCGCGACGTCAAGCGCATGGAAGGCATCATCTGCTCGATGACGCCGCTCGAGCGCCGCAAGCCCGACCTCATCAAGGCCAGCCGCAAGCGCCGGATCGCTGCCGGGGCCGGGGTGCAGGTGCAGGAGGTCAACCGGCTGCTCAACCAGTTCGAGCAGATGCAGGGAATGATGAAGAAGATGAAGGGCGGCGGGCTGATGAAGATGATGAAGCGCATGGGGGGCATGGGAGGAATGCCGCGCTAGACGCCGATCCGGCCGCCGGGGCCAGTGCCGACGCGGGCAATAGTTCACGACTCGGCGGACCCCTGGCCGCGACGGATACGACCGGATACGTCTTTTGTGCAGTTCTAGGTTGATCGCCGCCGCCGCTGCACCGATGGTCCATGCTCGAGCCTCCGCCACGCCAGCCCACCATGGATTTTCTGTCCCCGACCTCCGCGATTGCCCTGCCGGCGACCTGCCTGCTGCTGCTGGCGTGGCTGGGAATGCGGCTGCGCCAGCGCCAGCACCAGCGCCGCAGCACGGCGCGTGACGCGCTCGACACGGTGGCCGCATGGCCGCCCGAGGCAGCCCGCGTGCTGACCATCGACGAGCGCCAGGCCTACGACCTTCTGCGCCGCGCGATGCCCGGCTTCCTCGTGCTGGCGCAGGTGCCGCTGTCGCGCTTCGTCCGCGTCCCGTCGCGGCATTCCTACAACGACTGGCTGCAACGGGTGGGCTCGCTCAGCGCCGACCTGCTGCTGTGCGATGCCGGCTCGCGCGTGCTCGCGGTGATCGACATCCGGGCGGTCGAGGAAAGCGCCCGCAGTCGGCGCCGTCACGAGCGCATGGCACGCGTGCTCTCGTCGGCGGGCATCCGGGTGCACACCTGGCGCGAAGGCCAGCTGCCCGCGCTCGCCGAGGTGCGTCACGCGCTGACGCCGCTGATCGGGCCGGCCAGCGTCGGCGGCAAGCCGACGACGTCGCGCCCGATGCCCTTGATCCCGGTGCCCGAGATGGCCGAGATCCTGGCCGAGGGCGACCGCGCCGCGCTCGACGCGGCGCTCGACCCCGCGATGGAGCCGGTCCCCTCGGCCTTCTTCGAAGAGCTCGAGCCCGCTGCGCAGCGCCGCTGAGACGGCGCGGCGCTCGGCGCCGCTCAGCCCAGCAGGGCCTGCGCGAACTCGCGCGCGCCGAAGGTCTGCAGATCTTCCAGCCGCTCGCCGATGCCGATGAAATAGACCGGCACGACACGGCCCTGCTCGGCGCCCCAGCGCGCGATCGCCGCCAGCACGCCGCCCTTGGCGGTGCCGTCGAGCTTGGTCACGATCAAGCCGGTGAGGCCGAGCGCGGCGTCGAACGCCTTCACCTGCGCCAGCGCGTTTTGCCCGGTGTTGCCGTCGACCACGAGCAACACCTCGTGCGGCGCTCCCGCCTGCGCCTTGCCGATCACGCGCCGGATCTTCTTGAGCTCCTCCATCAGGTGGGCCTGCGTCGGCAGACGGCCGGCGGTGTCGGCGATGACAACGTCGCAGCCGCGCGCGCGGCCGGCGCTGATGGCATCGAAGGTGACTGCGGCCGGATCGCCGCCTTCCTGGCTGACGATCTCCACCCGGTTACGGTCGGCCCAGACTGCGAGCTGCTCGCGCGCCGCGGCGCGAAAAGTGTCGGCGGCGGCAAGCAGCACCTTGCAGTTGGCGGCGGCGAGGTGGCGTGTGAGCTTGCCGATGCTGGTGGTCTTGCCTGCGCCGTTGACGCCGGTGACCATGATCACGGTCGGGCTGGCGCTGCCGATCACCAGGGGCCGCTCCAACGGCGCGAGCAGGTCGGCGATGGCATCGATGAGCAGCGCCTTCACGGCCGGTGGCTCGGTCACCTTGGCGTCCTTGACGCGCCGCTTGAGGTCGGAGAGCAGGAACTGCGTTGCCGCCACACCGGTGTCGGCCATCAGCAGCGCCGACTCGAGCTCTTCGTAGAGCGCATCGTCGATGCGCGTGCCGGTGAAGACCTGGGCGATCCCGGCGCCGGTCCGGCGCAGCCCCTGGGTCAGGCGGCTGAACCAGCCGCCGCGGCCCTCGGGCGACGCGGCCGATGGCGCCGGCACGACAGGCTCGACCGCGGCAGCCGGCGTCTCGGGCGGCCGCACCGGTTCGGCACCAGGCAGCGCAGCAGCGGGCGCCGCACCCGCTGGCGACACCTTCTTCTTGAAAAAGCTGAACATCATGGAGAGCGCGTGCCGAGCCAGTCCGCCAGCGATTGGGCTGGCTATAATTTGCGGCTGAGGCGCTTTAGCTCAGTTGGTTAGAGCGACGGAATCATAATCCGCAGGTCCGGGGTTCAAATCCCTGAAGCGCCACCAAGTTTGTTAGAGCCCGCCGCGCCGCCTGCGCGGCGGGCCTTTTTCTGGCACTCGCCGCGAGCGCCGTCACGCCAGGATCGAAGCCGAGACCGTCCCGGCGGCCGGGTCCGCCGTGCCCTGCAGGGCGCGTATCGGCGCCATGAAGGCGGGCGGGCACGCCGGCGACCGTCACGAAGCCCTCTCGCGTTGTCACGAAATCTTCATCCGGGCTCCCTAGAGTCGCGGCTTGCTTACGCAGCCCGCCGTGGCAGATGCCACTCTTCACCCCCTTCTACGGAAATCATCGGAGCCCCACCCCATGCAACTGCTCAACCTGCCCCGGATCTCGCTGAAGCTCGCCGGCATCGGCGCCGCCACGGCCCTGCTGTCCGTCAGCGCATTCGCAGCCGACATCACCGGCGCCGGCTCGTCGTTCATCTTCCCGGTCCTGTCGAAATGGTCGGCGAGCTACAACGCCAAGACCGGCGCCAAGATCAACTACCAGTCGATCGGCTCCGGCGCCGGCATCGCGCAGATCAAGGCCGGCACCGTCACCTTCGGCGCCACCGACATGCCACTGAGTCCCGACGACCTGAGCAAGGCCGGCCTGGCGCAGTTCCCGGCGATCATCGGCGGCGTGGTGCCCGTGGTCCACGTCGAGGGCGTGGCGCCCGGCGCGATGAAGATGACCGGCACCGTGCTGGCCGACATCTATCTCGGCAAGGTCACGAAGTGGGACGACCCGGCGATCGCCGCGCTGAACCCCGGCATGAAGCTGCCCGACCAGAAGATCACGGTCGTCCACCGCTCGGACGGCTCGGGCACGACCTTCAACTACGCGAACTACCTCAGCAAGGTCAGCGCCGACTGGAAGTCCAAGGTCGGCGAAGGCACCTCGGTCAACTGGCCCACCGGCGTGGGCGGCAAGGGCAACGAGGGTGTGGCGGCGTACGTCAACCAGATCAAGGGCTCGGTCGGCTACGTCGAACTGGCCTACGCGCTGCAGAACAAGATGGCGTACACGATGATGAAGAACCAGGACGGTGAATTCGTCGCGCCTTCGCTGGCCTCCTTCCAGGCCGCCGCCGACAGCGCCAAGTGGACCGAGCCCGACTTCTACGAAGTCATCACGAACGCCCCGGGCAAGACGTCCTGGCCGATCGCCGCCTCGACCTGGGTGCTGATGTACAAGCAACCCAAGGACGCGGCGCAGAGCAAGGAAGCGCTGTCGTTCTTCAAGGACGCGCTCGAGAACGGCCAGGCCGAAGCCAAGGCGCTCGACTATGTGGCGCTGCCGGCCTCGCTGGTGACGAAGATCGAAGCCTACTGGGCCGCCAACATCAAGTAAGGCGAAAATCGGCCGCGCGCGGGTGATGACGGCCCGCGCCCCGATACAACGGTCATGAGGGACGCCATGATGCTGGAGACCGCTGCCGATCTTGCGACCGCGGCGGATCGCACGGCCAACGACCGCGACCGCCGGCAGCAGCGACTCGATGCGATGTTCAGGCGCCTGGTGATGGGCTGCGCGCTGTTCGTCTTCATCTCCCTGCTGGCGGCCGCGCTGTCGATGCTCTGGGGCGGCAAGGAAGCGTTCCAGACCTTCGGGCCGGGTTTCATCTGGTCGACCGACTGGGACGCCGTCAACCACAAGTTCGGCGCCCTGGTCCCGATCTACGGCACCCTGGTCACGGCGCTGATCTCGATGATCATCGCCGTGCCCGTGAGCTTCGGCATCGCGCTGTTCCTGACGGAAATCTCGCCCGGCTGGCTGCGCGGCCCGGTGTCGGCAGCCATCGAGTTGCTGGCCGGCATCCCGTCGATCATCTACGGCATGTGGGGCCTGTTCATCTTCGTCCCCTTCGTGGCCACCCACTTCTATCCCTGGCTCGACGAGCGCGTCGGCCCGCTGCCTCTCATCGGGCCTCTTTTCCGGGGGCCGCCGATCGGCCTGGGCATGCTGACCGCAGGCGTCGTGCTGGCGATCATGGTCATCCCCTTCATCTCGTCGGTGATGCGCGAGGTCTTCGACACGGTTCCGACGGCACTCAAGGAATCGGCCTACGCAGTGGGCAACACGACCTGGGAAGTGGTGTGGGACATCGTCCTGCCCTACACGCGCACCGCCGTCGTCGGCGGCATCTTCCTCGGTCTGGGCCGCGCTCTGGGCGAGACGATGGCGGTGACGTTCGTGCTCGGCAATTCGCACCTGCTGTCGCTTTCGCTGCTGGAGCCCGGCAACTCGATCGCCGCGACGATCGCCAACGAATTTACCGAGGCCGACTCGCCGGTCTACATCTCGTCCTTGATCGCGCTGGGCTTCCTCCTCTTCGTCGTGACCTTCATCGTCCTGGCCATCGCTCGGCTGATGCTCAACCGGCTGGCTCGCCAGGCTGGAGCAGAGACATGAACAGTTGGCAGCGCCGCCAGTTGCGCGACCTCACGGCCAAGGCACTCGCGATCGCGGCGACCGCATTCGGCCTGTTCTGGCTGGTCTGGATCCTGTGGACCACGGTCAGCAAGGGCCTGCCCGCGCTGAAGTTAGGGATCTTCACCGAGATGACGCCGCCTCCCGGCGCCGATGGCGGCATGCTCAACGCGTTCGCCGGCAGCATCCTGATGAGCGGGATCGCGATCCTGCTCGGCACGCCGATCGGCGTTCTCGCCGGCACCTATCTGGCCGAATACGCGCGCTACACCCGGCTGGGTTCGGCCATCCGCTTCGTCAACGACATCCTGCTGTCGGCACCGTCGATCGTGATCGGCCTGTTCATCTACACGCTGGTGGTTCGCCCGATGGGCCACTTCTCGGCCGTGGCGGGAGCGATCGCGCTGGCCTTCATCGTGCTGCCGGTGGTCGTTCGCACCACCGACGAGATGCTCAAGCTGGTGCCGCCGGCGATGCGCGAGGCGGCGCTGGCGCTGGGCATCCCGCAGCGCAAGGTGATCCGCCAGGTCCTGTACCGCGCCTCGATGTCCGGCATCATCACCGGCGTGCTGCTGGCGCTGGCGCGCATCTCCGGCGAGACGGCACCGCTGCTGTTCACGGCGCTGAACAACCAGTACTGGTCGAACAACCTGTTCGGCCCGATGGCCAACGTGCCGGTGGTGATCTTCCAGTACGCGCTCAGTCCCTACGAGTTCTGGCATTCGCTTGCCTGGGCGGGTGCCTTCATCGTCACGGCGCTGGTGCTGGTGCTGGGTATCGTCTCGCGCGGCCTTCTCCTGTCGAACAAGAGGCAGTCATGAATCACGCCCTCGCCACGCCCCCGGACGCCGCCGCGGCAGCCAAGCCGGCCCCCGCCGCACCGGCCAAGATCGTCACCCACGACCTGAAGTTCTTCTACGGCGCGTCGCAGACGCTGAAGGACGTCAGCATGACGGTGCGGGACAAGCGCGTCACCGCGCTGATCGGCCCCTCCGGTTGTGGCAAGTCCACTCTGCTGCGCATCTTCAACCGCATCTATGCGATCTATCCCAAGCAGCGCGCCGAGGGGCAGGTGCTGCTCGACGGCCAGAACGTGCTCGACACGAGCTACTCGATCAACCGCCTGCGCACCCAGGTCGGCATGGTGTTCCAGAAGCCGGTGCCGTTCCCGATGTCGATCTACGACAACGTGGCCTATGCGATCCGGCACTACGAGTCGCTGTCGCGGCCGGACATGGACAACCGGGTCGAAGAGGCGCTCAAGCGCGCCGCGCTGTGGGACGAGGTCAAGGACAAGCTGCCGCAAAGCGCCCTCGGTCTGTCCGGCGGCCAGCAGCAGCGGCTGTGCATAGCGCGCGCGATCGCGCTCAAGCCCCAGGTGCTGCTGCTGGACGAGCCGACCTCGGCGCTGGACCCGATCTCCACCGCCAAGATCGAGCAGCTCATCGACGAGCTCAAGCCCTACTACACGGTGCTCATCGTCACCCACAACATGCAGCAGGCCGCACGCGTGTCGGACTACACCGGCTTCATGTTCCTGGGCGAGCTGATCGAGTTCGGCGCCACCAGCGAGCTCTTCACGCGACCGACGAAGAAGCAGACCGAGGACTACATCACCGGCCGCTTCGGCTGAATCTGCGCCCGATCTTCACGCGCCGCCAACCGGCGGCGGCCTGCGGCACCGGCCGCGGCGTCAACCCGAGTCAAGCACCATGAGCGACAAGCATCTGTCCACCCAGTTCGACGCCGAGCTCAGCGGCATCTCGGGCCGTGTGCTCGAGATGGGCGGCCTGGTCGAGTCGCAGGTCGCGCAGGCGGTCTTTGCGCTGAGCCACTTCAATGGCGAGACCGCGAGCCAGGTGCTGCAGCAGGAGGAGCGCGTCAACGCCATGGAGGTCGAGATCGACCGCGACCTGTCCGCGATCATCGCCCGCCGCCAGCCGACCGCGCGCGACCTGCGGCTGCTGATCGCGGTGTCCAAGACGATCGGCAACCTCGAGCGCGTCGGCGACGAGGCCGCGCGCATCGCGCGCACCGTCCAGCGGCTGATGAACACCGGCGTGTCGAGCCGCATGCGGCTGCCGGTGGGCGACATCGCGTTCACGGCCGACCTCGCGATTGCGCTGCTGCGCCGCTCGCTCGATGCCTTCGCTCGCCTGGATGCGCATCAGGCCTTGCAGGTGATCAAGCAGGACAACGAGATCGACACCGAGTTCGACGGCCTGATGCGCAAGCTCGTCACGTACATGATGGAAGACCCGCGCACGATCTCGGCCAGCATCGACCTGGTCTTCGTCGCCAAGGCCATCGAGCGCGTCGGCGACCATGCGAAGAACCTGGCCGAGCAGGTGATCTACATCGTCAAGGGTGCCGACGTGCGGCACTCGCCGATGGGCGACGTCGAGTCGGTCGTCGCCTAGGGCGGCGCGCGGAGAGCAACATGGCAAAGATCCTGGTCGTCGAGGACGAGCCGGCCATCGCCGAGCTCATCGCGCTGAACCTGCGCCACGACGGGCACGAGGTGAGCAGCGTCGGCAGCGCCGACGCCGCCGACGAGCGTGTGCGCGCAGCGCTGCCCGACCTCGTCGTGCTCGACTGGATGCTGCCCGGCGAGTCGGGCACCAGCCTGGCCCGTCGCTGGCGCGGCGAGGCGCGCACGCGCGAACTGCCGATCGTGATGCTCACCGCGCGTTCGGAGGAGCGCGACATCGTGCAGGGGCTGGACGCCGGCGCCGACGACTACATCGCCAAGCCGTTCTCCAACGCCGAGTTGCTGGCGCGCATCCGCTCGGTGCTGCGGCGCAAGGCGCCCGAGGCGCTGGACGTCGCGGTGCAGGTCGGCCGCCTGCGGCTGGACCCGGGCACGATGCGCGTCTTCGTCGGCGAGACCGAGGTCCACCTCGGCCCGACCGAGTTCCGGCTGCTGCGCTTCCTGATGACCTACCCCGAGCGCGTGCACACGCGAGCCCAGCTCCTCGACCGCGTCTGGGGTGACCATGTGTTCATCGAGGAGCGCACGGTCGACGTGCATGTCAAGCGGCTGCGCGATTCGCTGCAGGCCTCGGGCTGCGCGTCGATGATCGAGACCGTTCGCGGCGCTGGCTACCGCCTGGCCCGGCCGGCAACGGTCGGTGCCTGAGGCGGCGCTGCGCGGGCGCCACGGCCTCTTCGGGTCGGTCGCCCTGGGCGCTGCCGCTGGCGTGGCAGTCACTTCGGCCCTCGGCGGCAGCTGGGCCGGGGGCTGGATCTGGCGCGTCGCCCCTTCCGCCTTCTTCGCGCTGCTCGCGCTGCTGGCCTTCGACCGCTGGCTCACCGACCGGCGGCGTATCCGCAGCCTGCACGACTGGCTCGTCGGCGCAGCGCGCGCAGCGCCGCC
>JBBINW010000049.1:0-15770 GCA_037443665.1 Betaproteobacteria bacterium | reverse complement strand
GGATGTATGTCGGGCATCGGTGGGCGGGGACCGGGGCGACAGTCGAGGCAGCGCGCGCTGCGCCGCCCGCGCTGGGGGGCCCGGTGGGCGAGCTCGCTTTGCGCATCGACAAGACACTCACCGAACGCGACCGCGCGGTCGAAGCCGAGCGCGACCGGCTGACGCAGTTCCTCGCCGCCATCGAGGCCGCGCCCAGCGGCGTGCTGCTGCTCGACAACGACGACCAGGTGCGGTGGTTCAACGCCACCGCGGCCGGCCACTTCGGCCTCGACCCGACGCGCGACCTGCTGCAGCGGGTGACCAACCTGGTCCGCGCCCCGGCCTTCGTCGCCCATCTGCAGTCCCACCGCTACGACACCGAGGTCGTCTTCCGCAGCCCGCAGGGCGACGCCACGCTGGCGGTGCTGGTGCGACCATACGGCGAGGCGATGCGGGTGGCGCTGTCGCAGGACATCACCGAGCGCGAGCGCAACGACGCGATGCGGCGCGATTTCGTCGCCAATGTCTCGCACGAGATCCGCAGCCCGCTGACCGTGCTGGTCGGCTTCATCGAGTCGCTGACCGACCTGCCGCTGAACGCGGCCGAGCGCGACCGCGTGCTGCTGCTGATGCGCCAGCAGGCCCAGCGCATGCAGGCACTGGTGACGGACCTGCTGGCGCTGGCACGGATCGAAGGTGCACCGCGGCCGCCGCTCGACGCTTGGATCGACGTCGAGGCGATGCTGCGCCAGATCGAATCGGACGCCCGCACGCTGGACGCCGGCCGCCACCACCTGGAATTCGCCAATCGCGGCGTGGCACGCATCGCCGGCGTCGAGTCCGAGGTCTTCAGCGCCTGCTGGAACCTCGTCGGCAACGCGCTGCGCTACACGCCGGCGGGCGGACGGATCAGCGCCTGGTGGTCCGTGCGCACCGGTGGCGGCGCCGAGTTCTGCGTCATCGACGACGGCCCGGGCATTGCCCGCGAGCACATCCCTCGCATCACCGAGCGCTTCTACCGCGTCGACGCCAGCCGCTCGCGCGAGACCGGTGGCACCGGCCTGGGCCTGGCCATCGTCAAGCACGTCGTGCAGCGCCACGGCGGTGAACTGCTGATCACGAGCGAACCCGGCAAGGGCTCGCAATTCCGTCTGCTGTGGCCGGCGCAGCGGGTGCAGCTGGCCGAGACGGCGGCCATCTGAGGACCAGGCGGCCCGCGACCGCAGCGGATCGTCGGCGCCCGAGAACCGCAGCTCGTCGGAACGCGTCTGGCCTAGAATCCGCGGCTCGCGGGTCGGCTGCGCGCTTGCCGCTGCATCCCGCACCCTGCCTCTCCACAGCCCCTGGATCCACACCATGTATCGCTGTGTCACCCTGCTGGCCGCGCTGGTCTGCGCGCTGCCCGCCGCGGCCCAGATGCCCCGCAACTTCCCGGCCACCGCGCTGCGCGGCACGCTCGTCGTCACGCAGCCGCCCGACGTGCTGCTCAATGGCCGGCCCGCGCGGCTGGCGCCGGGCGCGCGCATCCGCGGCCAGGCCAACATGATTGTCGTCTCGGGTGCACTGCCGCGCCAGCCTCTGGTCGTCAACTACACGATCGACACCTCGGGCCTGCTGATGGACGTGTGGGTGCTGAGGCCGCAGGAGGCGGCCAAGCAACCCTGGCCAACGACGCCGGCGCAGGCGGCGGCGTGGCAATTCGACCCGCTGGCGCAGACCTGGAGCCAGCCATGACGGTTGCGGCGGGCAAGAAGGTGTTCATCCGCACCTTCGGCTGCCAGATGAACGAGTACGACTCGGACAAGATGGCCGACGTGCTGCGCGAGGCGGGCGGCTACGAGCCCACCGACGACGTCGAGCAGGCCGACCTGGTTCTGTTCAACACCTGCTCGGTGCGCGAGAAGGCACAGGAGAAGGTCTTCTCCGACCTCGGCCGCGTCAAGCACCTCAAGAAGAAGGGCGCCCTGATCGGCGTCGGCGGCTGCGTCGCGAGCCAGGAAGGCGCAGCGATCATCGAGCGCGCACCCTATGTCGATCTGGTCTTCGGTCCGCAGACGTTGCACCGGTTGCCGCAGATGATCGCCGCCCGCGCCGAGCAGCGCCGACCTCAGGTCGACGTCAGCTTCCCCGAGATCGAGAAGTTCGACCACCTGCCACCGGCCCTCGTCGAAGGCGCGAGCGCCTTCGTCTCGATCATGGAGGGCTGCTCCAAGTACTGCTCCTACTGCGTCGTGCCCTACACCCGTGGCGAGGAGGTCAGCCGGCCGTTCGACGACGTGCTGGGCGAGGTCGCGCGCCTCGCCGGGCAAGGCGTCAAGGAGGTGACGCTGCTCGGACAGAACGTCAACGCGTACCGGGGCGCGATGGGGCAGACGGACGAGATCGCCGACTTCGCGCTGCTGATCGAGGTCGTGGCCGAGATCCCCGGCATCGAGCGCATCCGCTACACCACCAGCCACCCGAACGAGTTCACGCAGCGGCTGATCGACGTCTATGCCCGCTGCCCCAAGCTCGTCGGCCACCTGCACCTGCCGGTGCAGCATGGCAGCGACCGCATCCTTTCGGCGATGAAGCGCGGCTACACGGCGACGGAATACAAGAGCACGATCCGCAAGCTGCGCGCGGTGCGGCCCGGGATCAGCCTGTCGAGCGACTTCATCGTCGGCTTCCCCGGCGAGACCGAGGACGATTTCGCCAGGACGTTGCAGCTGATCGACGACGTCGGCTACGACAGCAGCTTCAGCTTCGTCTTCAGCCGGCGCCCCGGCACGCCGGCGGCCGCGCTGCACGACGACACGCCGCACGCGGTCAAGCTCAACCGCCTGCAGCGGCTGCAGGCCCGCGTCGAGGAGAACGTGCGGCGCATCAGCGCCAGCCGCGTCGGCACCGTCCAGCGAATCCTGGTCGAAGGGCCGTCGCGCAAGAGCGCCGCCGAGTTGATGGGGCGTACCGAGTGCAATCGCATCGTCAACTTCGACGGCGGGCCCAACGCTTCGCGGCTGGTCGGGCAG
Source organism: Betaproteobacteria bacterium (assembly GCA_037443665.1). GTDB lineage: Bacteria > Pseudomonadota > Gammaproteobacteria > Burkholderiales > Burkholderiaceae_C > Rubrivivax. The sequence continues at coordinate 12,780 of JBBINW010000049.1, read as the reverse complement.
ATGATCGACGTGACGATCACCGAGGCGTTGCCACACTCGCTGCGCGCTGCGCCTGCGCTCGCCGAGCGCGTCAGCGCCCCGGCCCGAAGCCCCGCCACCACAGCGTGACCGCGCACGCGGCCACCATCCCGGCGTAGGTGGCCATGCGGCCGTCGTGCCCGAAGGCGACCAACCCGGCCACGGTCACCACCGCGCTGACGACGCAGGCGGGCGCAGCCAGCCGACGCCACGACACCGGCGCCAACTCCCGCCGCCACAGCAGCTTGGCCAGCGCCGGCGCCAGCGCGCCCAGCGCCAACGCCGGCACGAACAGGTTGATCAGATGCCCCAGGGCGTCCAGCGGTCCCATCGTCGATGTCCTCGTCCGGGCGCAGCGCCCTCGGATTGACCTGGCGCAAACCGTCGTCACCCCGGCCGGCGCCCCGAAACTTACAATGTCAGCGTGAGCGTTTTCGCCCTCGGGCTCAACCACACCACCGCGCCGCTGGATCTGCGCGGCCGGTTGGCATTCTCGCCCGAGCAGATGGCACCGGCGCTGCACGGCCTGCGCGACCGGCTGGCGCGCATGGTGCCAGAGGCCGCGCTGGTCTCCACCTGCAACCGCACCGAGCTCTACGTCGCCGCACCCGCCGACACCGGCGAGACGCTGGTGCGCCCGGCCGTCGATTGGCTGGCCGAGCAAGGCGGCATCAGCGGCGGCCAGTTGCTCTCGCACAGCTACGTGATGGAAGACCGGGCCGCCGCCCGGCATGCCTTCCGCGTCGCCGCGGGGCTCGATTCGATGGTGCTGGGCGAGCCGCAGATCCTCGGCCAGATGAAGCAGGCGGTGCGCCTGGCCGACGAGGCGGGCACGCTGGGCACGACCTTGCACCAGCTGTTCCAGCGCTCGTTCGCGGTGGCCAAGGAAGTGCGCAGCTCGACCGAGATCGGCGCCCACTCGATCAGCATGGCCGCGGCCGCAGTGCGGCTCGCGGCGCAGCTGTTCGAGGACCTGGCCCAGATCCGCGTGCTGTTCGTCGGCGCCGGCGAGATGATCGAACTGGTGGCGACGCACTTCGAGGCCCGCCGGCCGTTGGGCATCGCGCTGGCCAACCGTACGCTCGAGCGCGGCGAGCGCCTGGCCTCGCGCTTCGGCGGCGAGGCGATCCGGCTGTCGGACATGCCGGCGCGGCTGCACGAGTTCGACGCCGTGATCTCGTGCACCGCGAGCACGCTGCCGATCATCGGCCTGGGCGCGGTCGAAAGGGCGCTGAAGGCGCGCCGGCGGCGCCCAATGTTCATGGTCGACCTGGCGGTGCCGCGCGACATCGAGCCCGAGGTCGCACAACTCGCCGACGTCTATCTCTACACCGTCGACGACCTGTCTGCGCTGGTGCAGACGGCGGGCGAGAAGCGTCAGGCCGCGGTCGAGCAGGCCGAGGCGATCATCGACGCCGGCGTGCAGAGCTTCAGCCACTGGCTGGACCAGCGCGCCGCCGTGCCGCTGATCCAGGCCCTCAACCGCCAAGCTGACGACTGGGGCGCCGTGGAGGTGGCGCGCGCACGCAAGGCGTTGGCGCGCGGCGAGTCTGCCGAGCGGGTGCTGGAGGGTCTCGCCCGCGGCCTGACGCACAAGATGTTGCACGGCGCGCTGGCCGAGTTGCACGCCGCCGAGGGCGACGAGCGCACGCGGCTGGCGGACACCGTCTCGCGGCTCTTCCTGCGCCAGAACCCCCGCCGTCCGGGCGGCGAGGGCCGTTAGCGCCCGTTGCCGCACCCGTCGCGCCTGCCGGCGCGACGATGGCCGTTCTGCCCGAGCCCCATGAAGTCCTCCCTGCGCGAACAATTCGAGCGCCTGGCCCTGCGCCTGGCCGAACTCGACGCCCTGCTCGCCGATCCGCAGGTGGCGTCCGACCTCCAGCGCTGGCGGACGCTGTCGCGAGAGCAGGCACAGGCCAGCGAGATCGTCTCGCGCTTCGAACGCTTCCAGCAGCGCGAGCGCGACCTCGCCGCGGCGCGCGAGATGGAGGCCGACCCGGAGATGGCCGAGATGGCGGGCGAGGAGATCGCCGCCGCTGGCGCCGATCTCGAGCGCCTGGAAGCCGAGCTGCAGTCGTCACTGATCCCGCGCGACCCTGACGACGAGCGCAACGCCTTCCTCGAGATCCGCGCCGGCACCGGTGGCGACGAGTCGGCGCTGTTCGCCGGCGACCTCGCGCGCATGTACCTGCGCTTCTGCGAACGCCAGGGCTGGCGCACCGAGATCATGAGCGAGAGCCCGGCCGAGCTCGGCGGCTACAAGGAACTGGTGCTGCGCATCGAGGGCCAGCGGGTCTACGGGCAGCTGCGGTTCGAATCGGGCGGCCACCGCGTGCAGCGCGTTCCGGCCACCGAGAGCCAGGGCCGCATCCACACCAGCGCCTGCACGGTGGCGGTAATGCCCGAGCCCGACGAGGCCGAGGAGGTGCAGCTCAACCCCGCCGAGCTGCGCATCGACACCTTCCGCGCCAGCGGCGCCGGCGGCCAGCACGTGAACAAGACCGACAGCGCGATCCGCATCACCCACCTGCCCACCGGGCTGGTGGCCGAGTGCCAGGACGATCGCAGCCAGCACCGCAACAAGGCCAAGGCCATGGCGGTCCTCGCCGCCCGGCTGCGCGAGAAGGAGCGCAGCGAGCGCGCGGCCAAGGAAGCTGCCACGCGCAAGAGCCTGATCGGCAGCGGCGACCGCAGCGACCGCATCCGCACCTACAACTTCCCGCAGGGCCGGCTGACCGACCACCGCATCAACCTGACGCTGTACAAGCTGGCCCAGATCATGGACGGCGACCTGGGCGACGTGATCGCGGCGCTGGAGGCAGCGCGTGCGGCCGAGCAGCTGGCCCAGCTCGAGGCCGGCGGCCCATGACCGGGCCACGAACCAGCGGCCCCGGACAGGTCAGCCGAGAGGCCGGCATGCGCATCGCCCAAGCCCTGTCCGAAGCGCGCGCGATGGGCGTGGCGCGGCTCGACGCACAGCTGCTGCTCGCCCACCTGCTGGGCCGCGCACGCGAGTGGCTCCTGGCACACGACGACGACCCGCTGGACGGTCCCCAGGCCGCAGCGCTGCACGCCCTGCTGGCCAGGCGCGTGGCCGGCGAACCGCTGGCCTATCTCGTCGGCGAGCGCGAGTTCTGCGGTCTGGCGCTGAAGGTCTCGCCGGCGGTGCTGGTGCCACGACCGGAAACCGAAGGCCTGGTCGAATGGGCGCTGGCGTGCCTGCGGACAGCGCCGGCGCGCAGCGCCGTCGACCTCGGCACCGGCAGCGGTGCAGTGGCGCTGGCAATCAAGCGCGGCCGGCCCGACGTGGCCGTCGTGGCCAGCGACGCCAGCGTTGCTGCGCTGGCCGTCGCGCAGGCCAACGCAGTTCGCCACGGACTGGCGGTCGAACTCGTGGCCGGCTCGTGGTGGACGCCGTTGACCGGGCGGCGGTTCGGTCTCGCCGTCTCCAATCCACCGTATGTGGCCGCCGGCGACATCCATCTCGACGCCCTCACTCACGAACCTCAGCAAGCACTCACATCCGGTGTCGATGGCCTGGCCGCGCTGCGCGAGATCATCGCCGGGGCGCCCGATCATCTGCTGCCCGGCGCCTGGCTGCTGCTGGAGCATGGCCACGACCAGGCCCGCGCCGTGCAGGCGATGCTGACCGCGCAGGGCTTCGAGACTCCGGTCACGCGAGCCGACCTGGCCGGCCTGCCGCGCTGCACCGGTGCCGCCTGGTCCGGCCTGAAAGAGTGTTGCGCCGACAACAGGCCGCTGGCGACCACCCACGAATAGCGCGGCCGAGGGATGCGCTGGCGACCCTCGGAGCGCATCATCGGCTCCAGATCGTTCCCGCAAGGAGGCGCTGATGAATCCCCGGATGCCCTGCCTCGCCCTGGTCCTGACCGCCGCATCCCTGGCCGCCGTCGCCGCCGACGGCCTGACACCGCCCGCCGCCGATTCGCTGTGGCCACGCTGGCAGTTGCGGATCACGCTGCAGAGTGCGCGTCCGCTCGCGTTCGGCCTCACGCAGCTTGCCGATGATCGAGCCGCCACCGGCGGTCTTCAAGGCGGTGCGCTGCTGGGCGACTACTACTTCGCCCGCCCTTGGTTCGGCAACTTCCGCGCCAGTGGTGGGGTGATGACCGGCTGGCAGGGCGGCGCGCCACTGGCGAGCGCCGGGGCCGGAACCCCGCTGGGGCTGGCCGTCAACAGCGGCGGACCCACACTCCCCGGGCCGGGCATCGACGGCCCCGGCGCGGTCACCTACTTCGGCCTGGGATACAGCAGCGTGCTCTGGCACAGCAGCCTGTCGATCAGCGCCGACCTGGGCATGATCGCGGAGAACCCTGGCGCCGCGTGGGGCGTGGGCCGCGCCATCTTCGGCAACCAGGACTTGGCGAGTGCGCTGCACGACGCTCGGCTGTCGAGCATGGTGCGGCTGGGCATGCGCTACAGCTTCTAGCCCCGCGCCGCCCCCGCGCCAGCACGGGTGCGGGCGATGCCGCATACTTGACGGCATTGCCCATTGCTGGAGGAAGTGCCCATGAGCGACGCGCAGCATCGCATCGACGATCTGGTCAAGAACAACCGCATCGTGCTGTTCATGAAAGGGACGGCGCAGTTTCCGATGTGCGGCTTTTCCGGCCGTGCGATCCAGGTCCTGAAGGCCTGCGGCGCCGACGACGTCAAGACCTTCAACGTCCTCGAGGACGAGGAAGTGCGGCAGGGGATCAAGGACTACGCGCAGTGGCCCACGATCCCGCAGTTGTATGTCAACGGCGAGTTCGTCGGCGGCTCGGACATCATGATGGAGATGTACCAGTCGGGCGAGCTGCAGCAGTTGCTGGCCAAGGCCTGACGTCCACGTGCAGCGTCTGGTCGTCGGCATCACCGGCGCCACCGGCGCGATCTATGGCGCCCGGCTGCTCGAACGGGCGCGGAGCCTGGGCGTGCAGACACACCTGGTCGTCACGCCGTCCGGTGTGCTCAACGCCCACCACGAGCTCGGCTTGGACCGCAAGGCGCTGGAAGGACTGGCCGACCGCGCCTACGCGCCGGGCGACGTCGGAGCCTGCCTGGCCAGCGGCAGCTTCGAGACCGCAGCAATGGTCGTCGCCCCCTGCTCGATGAAGACGCTGGCGGCGATCGCCCACGGGCTGTCGGACAACCTGCTGACGCGCGCCGCCGACGTCGCGCTCAAGGAACGGCGGCGGCTGGTGCTGATGGTGCGCGAGACGCCGTTCAACCTGGCGCACCTGCGGAACATGACCGCGGTGACCGAAATGGGTGGTATCGTGTTCCCGCCACTGCCCGCGTTCTACCTGCGACCTGGCAGCATCGAAGAGATGGTCGGCGAAAGCGTCGAGCGCGTGCTGGCGCTGCTGGGGCTGCAAGGCGCGGCGCCACGGGCCTGGGGCGGTCTGTAGGCCGGACCGCCCGACAGCCGTCAATCGGGCGCGATCTCCCATCCCCGCCGCGCCGCCAGCACCATGGTCGGGTACTCGGGTCGGCCGCGGCTGCCGTTGTAACGGCCCAGCGCCATGAACAGGTCGCCGCGCTCGACATCGAGGTAGTGGCGCAGAATCACGCAGCCGAAGCGCAGGTTGGTCTGCAGGTGGAACAGCGCGCGCGCATCGCCGTCGCCGATCTGGCGCGCCCAGAACGGCATCACCTGCATATAGCCACGCGCGCCGGCGGCGCTGATCGCGTACTTGCGGAATCCGCTCTCGACCTGGATCATTCCCAGCACCAGCGCCGTCTCCAGCCCTGCGCGATGACTTTCGTACCAGGCCGTCTGCAGGAATTCCAGGCGCGTGTGGGGGTCGGCCTTGCGTGGCTTGAGGTGCTGGCTGGCGGCGCCCAGCCAGCGCAGATAGGCCAGCCGGTCCTCCAGGCGCTGGAACTGCGGCCGCGGCGGTGCGTCGTCGGCCACCGCGGCGGCCAGCGCCGTGCGCACCGCGTCCGCCAGGGGCTCCTCGATCTGCGCCCCCGCGCGGGCCGGTCGCAGCCAGGCCAGCAGCGGCGCAGCCAGCAGGGCCCGCCGGACGGACCTCATGCCGCCAGGCGCGCCCTTAGGCTGGGCACCACGTCGGCCAGCGGCATGGCCGAAGCCGCCGGTTCGCGCCGGCCCTGCAATTCCACCGTGCCGGCCTTCAGTCCGCGCTCGGACAGGACCACGCGCTGCGGCACGCCGATGAGTTCCCAGTCGGCGAACATCGCGCCGGGGCGTTCACCGCGGTCGTCGAGAAGCACGTCGACTCCTTCGGACGCCAGTTCGTCGTGCAGCCGGTCGGCGGCGGCGCGCACCTCGGGGTTGCGGTCGTAGCCGATCGGACAGATCACGACTTCGAACGGTGCCATCGCCGCCGGCCAGGCGATGCCACGCTCGTCGTGGTTCTGCTCGATCGCCGCGCCCAGCAGCCTCGTCACGCCGATGCCGTAGCAACCCATCACGAAGCGCTGCGGCTTGCCGGTCTCGTCGAGAAAGCTCGCATCCATCGCTTCGCTGTACTTGGTGCCGAGCAGGAAGATGTGGCCGACCTCGATGCCGCGCTGGATCGCCAGCACGCCGCGGCCGTCGGGCGACGGATCGCCGGCAACGACGTTTCGGATGTCGGCGACAAGGTCGGGCTCGGGCAGGTCGCGGCCCCAGTTGACGCCGGTGAAGTGGAAGTCGGCCTCGTTGGCGCCGCAGACGAAGTCGGCCATCCGCGCCACGGTGCGGTCGGCGACGATCTTCACCGGCCGCTTCAAGCCGATCGGCCCGAGGTAGCCCGGCTTGCAGCCGAAATGGTCCTCGATCTCGGCCGCGGTCGCGAAGCGGAAGCCGGCCTTCAGGCCGTCGGTCTTGCCGGCCTTGATCTCGTTGAGCTCGTGGTCGCCGCGCACGAGCAGCAGCCACACGGTGGTCTGCACGACATCGCCGCGGTCGCCACGCTCGTCGGTGGCCAGCACCAGCGACTTCACGGTCCGGGCCACCGGCAGGCCGAGCAGCGCCGCCACGTCGGCGCAGGTGGCCTTCCCCGGCGTTGGTGTCTTCGCGAACGGCTCCGTCGCCGCGCCACGTTCGGCGAGCAAGGGCACGCCTTCGGCGAGCTCGATGTTCGCCGCGTAGTCGCTGCTCTGGCAATAGACGATCGCGTCCTCGCCGGTGTCGGCGATGACCTGGAATTCAAGCGAGACGTCGCCCCCTATCGCACCGGTATCGGCGGCGACGGCCCGGTAGCGCAAGCCCATGCGATCGAAGATGGCGCAATACGCCTTGTGCATCGCGTCGTAGCTGCGCCGGCCGGCGTCGAAGTCGCGGTCGAACGAATAGGCATCCTTCATCGTGAACTCGCGCCCGCGCATGACACCGAAGCGCGGCCGCCGCTCGTCGCGGAACTTGGTCTGGATGTGATAGAAATTCCGCGGCAACTGCTTGTAGCTGCGCAGCTCCTGGCGCGCGATGTCGGTGACGACCTCCTCGCTGGTGGGCTGGATCACGAAGTCGCGGTCGTGCCGGTCCTTGACGCGCAGGAGTTCGGGCCCGTACTTCTGGAAGCGCCCCGACTCCTGCCACAGCTCGGCCGGCTGCACCACCGGCATCAGCAGCTCGATCGCGCCGGCGCGGTTCATCTCCTCTCGGACGATGGCCTCGACCTTGCGGATCACGCGCAGGCCCAGCGGCATGTAGGTGTAGATGCCGGCGCCCAGCCGCTTGATCATGCCGGCGCGCAGCATCAGGCGGTGGCTGGCGATCTCGGCGTCGGCGGGCGCTTCCTTGAGCGTGGAGATGAAGGTCGCTGTGGCTTTCATGGGCAGCGGTCTGCACGCGACACCCGGCGCCATTGGAGGGCTGGCGTGGACCGAGAGGGTCTCGGGTGAAGCATGCGGGTTATCGAGAGTGCGCCCGCCGCACAGCGTCGGTGCAATAATGAAAACAGTCAAAAATTGGGGTCCGATTATGCTCGACCGGGAAGGCTTCAGGCCCAACGTCGGCATCATCCTGCTGAACGCGCGCAACCAGGTGTTCTGGGGCAAGCGGCTGCGAACGCATTCATGGCAGTTTCCGCAGGGCGGCATCAAGCACGGCGAGTCGCCCGAGCAAGCGATGTTCCGCGAACTGCACGAAGAGGTCGGCCTGCTGGCCGAGCATGTGCAGATCATCGCCCGCACCCGCGACTGGCTGCGTTACGAGGTGCCCGACCACTTCATTCGCCGGGAAGCGCGCGGTCATTACCGCGGCCAGAAGCAGATCTGGTTCCTGCTGCGGCTGGTCGGCCGCGACAGCGACATGAACCTGCGCGCCACCGACCACCCAGAATTCGACGCCTGGCGCTGGAACGACTACTGGGTGCCGCTGGATCTGGTGATTGAGTTCAAGCGCAATGTCTATGAGATGGCGCTCACTGAACTCGCTCGCTTCCTGCCGCGCACCAGCCCGTACAACCGTTACCTGCGGTCCGGCCCCCGCGGCCCGCGTTTCGACGCCGACGCCGGCGGTCGCGCGTTGCCGCCCGACGCCGAGTCTTCGGCCGCCAAGTAGTCTGCCGCCGCGCCGGCACTAGACGAGGACCAGGTTGGTCCGGTGGATGAGTTCCGGCTCGTTGGCGTAGCCAAGCAGAGATTCGATCTGATTCGACGGCTTGCGCGCGATCAGCCGCGTCTCGGCCGCTGAATAGTTGGCCAGGCCACGCGCGATCTCGACGCCGCCGCCGGTACGGATGGCGATCACGTCGCCTCGCACGAAGTCCCCCTGGGCCTCGACCACGCCGATCGGCAACAGGCTCTTGCCTTCGTCGCGCAGCTTGGCCGCCGCGCCCGCGTCGACGACCAGGAATCCGCGCAGCTGCAGCTGGTCCACCATCCACTGCTTGCGCGCCGCCAGCTTCGCGGTGCCGGCGCGCAGCGTGGTGCCGATGCGCTCGCCGGCGGCCAGACGCAGGAGCACGTCGGGCTCGCGGCCCCAGGCGATCACGGTGCTCGCGCCACTGCCGGCCGCGCGCCGGGCGGCGAGCACCTTCGTCAGCATGCCGCCGCGGCCGATGCCGCTGCCCGCACCGCCGGCCATCGCCTCCAGCGCCGGGTCGCCGGCCGTGGCCTCGTCGATGAAGCGGGCGCTGCTGTCCTTGCGCGGGTCGGCGGCGTACAGGCCACGCTGGTCGGTGAGGATCACGTAGGCGTCGGCGTCGACCAGGTTGGCCACCAGCGCGCCCAGGGTGTCGTTGTCGCCGAACTTGATCTCGTCCGTGACGACGGTGTCGTTCTCGTTGATGACCGGAATGACCTTCAGCGACAGCAGCGTGAGCAGTGTCGAGCGCGCGTTGAGGTAACGCTCGCGGTCGGCCAGGTCGGCGTGCGTGAGCAGGACCTGCGCGCTGGCCATGCCGTGCTCGGACAGCCTGGTCGCGTACATCTGGACCAGGCCCATCTGACCCACGGCCGCGGCAGCCTGCAATTCGTGCAGCTCGTGCGGCCGCACGGTCCAGCCCAGGCGCTTCATCCCCTCGGCGATGGCGCCGCTGGAGACCATCAGCAGTTCGCGCCCTGCGCGCGCGAGGTCGGCCAGCTGGCGCGACCAGTTGCCGATCGCCTCGGCGTCGACGCCGCGCCCTTCGTTGGTGACCAGGCTCGAGCCGACCTTGACGACAATCCGGCGCGCACCCTCCAGCACAGGCTTAGCCATCGGCAGGCAGCGGAGCGTCGAAGCGCGGATCGGGCAAGGGCGCCTCGCGCTGCTCGGCGCTGACATGCGCGTAGATCGCCTCGATCAGCGGCTGCAGGCCGTCGCGCGCGAGTGCCGAGATCGAGAACACCGGCCCCTTGAAGCGCAGCCGGCGCACGTAGTCCTTGACGCGCTGTTCGCGCGCCTCGGCCGGCACCATGTCGAGCTTGTTGAACACCAGCCATCGCGGCTTGGCATGCAGCGCCGGGTCGTACTTCTTCAGTTCGGCGACGACGGCGCGGGCCTGGGCGGCCGGATCGACGCTGTCGTCGAAAGGTGCCGCATCCACGATGTGCAGCAGCAACCGCGTGCGCTGCAGATGGCGCAGGAACTGGTGGCCGAGGCCGGCACCCTCGGAGGCCCCCTCGATCAGCCCTGGGATGTCGGCGACCACGAAGCTGCGCTCCGGCCCCACGCGCACGACGCCCAGGTTGGGGTGCAGCGTCGTGAACGGGTAGTCGGCGATCTTCGGCCGCGCGTTCGAGATCGCCGCGATCAGGGTGGACTTGCCCGCGTTGGGCATGCCCAGCAGCCCCACGTCGGCCAGCACGCGCAACTCGAGTTGCAGCTTATTCGCCTCGCCCGGCCAGCCGGGCGTCTTCTGCCGCGGCGAGCGGTTGGTGCTGGTCTTGAAATGCAGGTTGCCGAAGCCGCCATCGCCGCCCTTGGCGAGCAGGGCGCGCTGGCCATGCTCGAGCAATTCGACCAGCACCGCGCCCGACTCGGCATCGGAGATGATCGTGCCCACGGGCATGCGCAGCTCGATGTCGGGCGCCGCCGCGCCGTACTGGTCCGATCCGCGCCCGGCCTCGCCGTTTCTGGCGATGTGCCGGCGCGCGTAGCGATAGTCGATCAGGGTGTTGATGTTGCGGTCGGCGATCGCCCAGACGCTGCCGCCACGCCCGCCGTCGCCGCCGTTGGGGCCGCCGAAGGGGATGAACTTCTCGCGCCTGAAGCTCGCACAACCGGGGCCGCCGTCACCGGCGGCGACCTCGATCAGCGCCTCGTCGACGAATTTCATGGTCAACCGATCTTAAAGGGCCGGCTTCGGCCCCCCAGACAAGAAGCCCCGACAGGCCGGGGCTTCGAGCCGGGCGCGAGGCGCTTCAGACCGGCTTGACGAACACGGTCTGGCGGTTGAGCGCGCCCTTGGTCTCGAAGGAGACCGCGCCGTCGGCCAGCGCGAACAGCGTGTGGTCCTTGCCGATGCCGACGTTGGCGCCGGGGTGGAACTTGGTGCCGCGCTGGCGCACGATGATCGAGCCGGCGGTGACCGTCTGGCCGCCGAAGACCTTCACACCGAGCATCTTCGGCTGCGAATCACGGCCGTTGCGGGTCGACCCGCCGCCCTTTTTCTGTGCCATCTTGGATGCCTTCCTGGATCAGGGCCGCCTAAGCGACGTTGAGCGAGCCGATCTGCAGCTCGGTGTATGTCTGGCGATGACCGCCGTGCTTCTGGTAGTGCTTGCGGCGCCGCATCTTGAAGATGCGCACCTTGTCGTGCTTGCCCTGCGCCACCACGGTGGCCGTGACGCTCGCACCCGCGACCCAGGGCGTGCCCACTTTCAGATCCGCGCCGTTGCCCACGGCCAGCACCTGATCGATCACGACTTCCTGGCCCACGTCCGCAGCAATCTGTTCTACCTTGATCTTCTCGCCGGCAGCGACCTTGTATTGCTTGCCACCGGTTTTTATGACCGCGTACATGTGAGACCTTTCAAAGAATGCCCTGCCTCGCAGCACAGCCAGCGGCGCGATCGCGACCTGGCCGTCGACCGGACTGCCGGATCGAGTCGCGCGCATTTTCCGAACCGCGGCCCCACGACGAGGCGCCAGCAACAACCCCGAAGGGGACTGGCGTCCGCGAGAAACAGCCTTTCAGTATAGCATCTTCCTGCCGCGCAGTCGCCGCCTGGGCACGGGGCGTGTCCACGTTCCTATAATCACCCCACTCCTCAGCAGCGCTTCCGTGCTCGACACAACCGCCCACCCGAACGCCGCCGCGGATCCGATCGACGCGGCCATGTTGCGGGTCGACGCCGTCATCCGCGAGAGGCTGTCGTCGCGCGTCGTGCTGATCGACCAGATTTCGCGCTACATCGTCAACGCCGGCGGCAAGCGGATCCGACCGCGCCTCGTGCTGCTGTTCTCCGAAGCCCTGGGCTTCGAGGGGCCGGAACGATTCGAACTGGCGGCGATCGTTGAATTCATCCACACCGCCACCCTATTGCACGACGACGTCGTCGATGAATCGGCCTTGCGTCGTGGCCGGGCCACCGCCAACGCGATGTTCGGCAACGCCGCCAGCGTGCTGGTGGGCGATTTTCTATACTCGCGGGCGTTCCAGATGATGGTCTCGGTCGACCGCATGCGTGTGCTGGACGTGCTTGCCGATGCGACCAACGTCATCGCCGAAGGCGAAGTCCTGCAGCTGATGAACATGCACGACCCCGACCTCGCGGTGAACGACTACCTGCAGGTGATCCGCTACAAGACGGCCAAGCTGTTCGAGGCCAGCGCGCGGCTAGGCGCCGTGCTCGCCGGCGCCGAATCGGCGCTGGAAGGTGCCTGCGCCGATTACGGGAGGGCGCTGGGCACGGCGTTCCAGCTCGTCGATGACTTGCTCGATTACGACGGCAACAGCGACCAGCTGGGCAAGAACGTCGGCGACGACCTCCGCGAGGGCAAGCCGACACTGCCCCTGCTGGTGGCGATGGAGCGCGCGCCACAGGCCGAACGTGCGCTGATCCGCCATGCGATCGAGCATGGCGAACTGCACCGCCTGCCCGAGATCCTGGGCATCGTGCGCCGCACCGGCGCGCTGGACGCCACCCGCGAGGCGGCGCGGTGCGAGGCGGAGAAGGCGCGCGCGGCGGCGGCGATCCTGCCGCCCTCGCGGGCACGCGAGGCTCTGCTAGACTTGTGCGCTCGGTCGGTCCACCGGTCTTCCTGAACGGCGCCGCTTGACCGATTGAATGTCGGTGCCGGGCTCCACAGCCCCGGCAGGCCGAAACGGGGTGTAGCTTAGCCTGGTAGAGCGCTACGTTCGGGACGTAGAGGCCGGAGGT
>JBBINW010000048.1:0-38930 GCA_037443665.1 Betaproteobacteria bacterium | reverse complement strand
CCGGTTCGCCATGGCATCAATCTTTTCGCAGCATGTACTTAACATAATATACATCGTACACAATTAATGCCGTCGCTGGAGTTGACAATGACCGTCGGGTAGCGTCCGCGGTGAGCGTGCAGGACAGCCCGAGCAATGGCTTGCGCCCAAGTGGCGCCGGCGCTTGGTCGATATCGAACGATCTCGGCGCCACTGCTGGAAAGGTTCAGCGCCGCGACACCGATGGCGACCTGCGCCTGCTGCAAATCCCGGAGGAGGTCATCGCATTCATCCGGCGACACCACCCGATGGTGTTGACCGGGGCGATCGCGGTGCTGGCCGCGATGTCGGGCGGGTCGATCATCGTGTCCCGGAGGCGCTGGTGACGGCCTGCAGGTGCGACGTCGCCAGTGCGACGTCCAGACGGAGCCGGCGACTGGCTAGCGCACGTCGGACTCGTCGCTTTCGACCGCACCTCCGGCCTCGAACTCGGGCAGTCCGCCGGGGGCCTGCCCAGGGACCGCTGGCGTGAGTCGATCCAGCGGCCGGCAAAGATGCCGGTTGAGCTGACCCAGGCGCTCGGACTTCTCCATCGCGGCGAGGACGACCTCCGGGCTGATCATGAGCAGGAAGGGATTGCGTACAGTCGCTTGCTGGGCCATCTCGAAGACTCCTTGAGCTGAGATCTCAGCGGATATCGGAAACTCTAAGCTCGGGTATAGGCGCGCCGGAGTCGGCGCGGCACCAAACACCGCGTCGGATGACTTCTGACACGGATGTCGGGCACGACTAGATGGTTGACGTGTGGCGCGGGCGCGCGTGCAACCCGCGCGGCGAGCCACAGCTCAGGCGCCGGCCTCGGCCTCGGCCAGGGGCGACAAGCCGAACAACCGCTCGAAGTTGCCGCTGGTGGCGCGGGCCACTTCCAGCGTGTCGACACCTTTCAGCTCGGCCAGCGCGGCGGCGACATGGACGACCCACGCCGGCTGGTTGGTCCTGCCGCGATGCGGCACCGGCGCAAGGTAGGGGCTGTCGGTCTCGATGAGGCAACGGTCCAGCGGCACCATCCGAGCCACCTCGCGCAGGAGCTGCGCGTTGCGGAAGGTCAGGATGCCCGAGAACGAGATGTAAAAGCCCATCGCGAGCGCCGCGCGAGCTACATCCATGGTCTCGGCGAAGCAGTGAAAGACGCCGCGCACGGCACCCTGCCCTTCATCGCGCAGCAGCGACAGCGTGTCGGCGCTGGCGCTGCGGGTGTGCACCACCAGCGGCAGACCGGTGGCGCGTGCTGAACGGATGTGCACTGCAAAGCGTTCGCGCTGCCAGCGCATGTCCTCGATGCTGCGCGTGCCCAGGCGGTAGTAGTCCAGGCCGGTCTCGCCGATGGCCACGACCCGCGGCAGCGCGGCGCGCTGGGTCAGGTCGTGCAGCGTCGGCTCGGCCACGCCCTCGTTGTCCGGGTGGACGCCCACGGTGCACCAGAAGTTGTCGTGGCTGGTGGCCAGCGCATGGACGCGCGGGAACTCCTCCAGCGTCGTGCAGATGCACAGCGCGCGGTCCACACCGGCCACCCGCATCTGCTCGCGCAATTCGGGCAGCCGCTGGTGCAACTCGGGAAAGCTCAGGTGGCAGTGCGAGTCGACGTACATGCGAACGGCAGACCCGTCAAGCCACCGACCGGGGCGGACGGTGGCTCAGGATCAGAGGGTCTGCGTCGGTTTGGCTGACGAAATGCTCGTGCCCAGGATCTCTTCGATCTTGAGCTTGAGCTGGCGCGACTTGTCGTCGTTTGGAAACCGCACGCCCACGCCCTGGGTGCGTCCGCCCGACGCATTGGCCGGCGTGATCCAGGCGATCTTGCCGGCGACCGGGAAGCGCTGCGGGTCGTCGGGCAGCGACAGCAACAGGTAGATGTCATCGCCCAGCCGGTACTCGCGCGTGGTCGGCACGAACAGGCCGCCGTCGGTCAACAGCGGGATGTAGGCGGCGTACAGCGCGCCCTTTTCGCGGAACACGAGCTGGATCACGCTCGGCCGCGCCGTCGCAGCCGCGCCCGGTGCCACGGGCGGACTGAGGCCGCCGGCGCGGGTGGTGATGCGATCGTTCATGCCGGCAGTGTATCGAAGCGGCGGCCGCCGAGATCGCGCGGCGGGACCGCCGGCGCCAGCGCGCATGCGCCACTTCGCACGAGTGCCTCGATCAGCAGCGTCTCGTGCCATGGGTGGTCTTCATGGCGGGTCACTCGCTGGAGTTCCCTCGACCATGCCAGCAGAGCGACTGGCGCCGCGCCGGCCGGCACGCCGGCGGCCAAGAAATACCGCGGCGGACCGCCGCAGGCGATGGCCAGGGCATCGTGGCAAAGCTTGTGCAAGGCGTCCAGCGCGCGCGGAACCGGCCAGCCGGCGAACACGTCGGCCTGGCCTTGCGCCACGCGTGCGGGCAGGGCCGACCAGGCCTGGGCGTCGATGCCACCCTGCGCCAAGGCAAGAGCGTCGAGCGGGCGCCCGGCGCAAGCGGCCAGCAGCACCTCCGGCTGGCCCACGCCCTGTCCCTGCAGCCATTCGGCAGCCGCCGCGGCCGACGGGTCGGCCAGGCGCAGGCGCTGGCAGCGGCTGCGCACGGTGGGCAGCAGCAGCTCCGGGTCGGCGCAGGTCAGCAACAGGCGCGTGCCCGCCGCGGGCTCCTCCAGCGTCTTGAGCAGCGCGCTGGCCGACTGTAGGTTGAGGGCTTCGGCCGGGTGCAGGACGGCCACCTTGCCGTGGCCACGCCCGCTGGTGCGGGTGGCCCAGTCGATCACCAGCCGGACCTCGTCGATGCGGATCTGGCGGCTGGGTTTGCGCTTGCCATCGTCGCCCTCGGCCTTGTCCGTGGGCAGCGGCCAGGCGTGCAGTCGGCGCAGCGTCTCAGGCAACAGCACCACCAGGTCGGGGTGCACGCGCGACTGCACAAGCCGGCAACTGGCGCAACGGCCGCAGGGCCGCGGGTCGGCGCCGTGCTCGCACAGCCAGGCCTGGGCCAGGGTCAGCGCGAACGGCAGTGCGCCGCTGCCTTCGGCGCCGTGGACGAGCAAGGCGTGACCACGCTGGTCGTCCAGCGCAGCCCGCAGTGGCGCTTGCAGCCAGGGCAGGGGCAGCGCCCCGTCTGCGCCTACCACCACGCTCGGGCCTGCATCGCGGCGCGGATCTGCGCCCAGACGTCGTCGCGGTCCGCACTGGCATCCAGCCGCACGAAGCGGTCGGGCGCCGCCGCACAACGCTGCGCATAGGCGGCCCGCACACGGTCGAAGAAGGCTGGGTCCTCGGCCTCGAAGCGGTCGGGGGCACGGGCGCCCGCGCGCCGCTCGGCGGCGATGCCGGGCGCGACGTCGAACCACAGCGTCAGGTCGGGCTGCCGGCCCTGCTGCACCCATTGCTCGAGCTGTGAAAGCACCGCCAGGTCGACGCCGCGCCCGCCTCCCTGGTAGGCGAACGTGGCATCGGTGAACCGGTCGCACAGCACCGTGGAGCCGCGCACGAGGGCCGGCTCGATCTGGCGCACCAGGTGGTCGCGGCGCGCGGCGAACACCAGCAGCGCCTCGGTCAGCGTGTCCATCGGCTCGTTCAGCACGAGCTCGCGCAGGCGCTCGGCCAGCGTCGTGCCGCCGGGCTCGCGGGTGATCAGGACCTCGACGCCCTGAGCGCGCACCCAGTCGGCCAGGGCCTCGAGGTGCGAGCTCTTGCCGGCGCCGTCGATGCCTTCGAGCGTGATGAAGCGGCCCTGCTTCATCCTGGCTTGCCGCATCGCCGGTGTTCGCTGCTGCGAGGGTTCGTCATGGGCCGCGCTGGTACTTGTTCACCGCTCGATTATGTTCGGCCAGGTCGTTGCTGAAGGCCGTGGTGCCGTCGCCGCGTGCGACGAAGTACAGCGCCTTCGTAGGCTCCGGCCGCACTGCCGCGTGCAGCGCCGCCAAGCCGGGCAGCGCGATCGGTGTCGGCGGCAACCCGGCGCGGGTGTAGGTGTTGAACGGTGTGTCCTCCAGCAGGTCCTTCTTGCGCAGGTTGCCGTCGAAACCGGGCCCGCGGCCGTAGATCACGCTGGGGTCGGTCTGCAGTGGCATGCCGATGCGCAGGCGGTTGATGAACACGCCGGCCACGCGGGCGCGGTCGCTGGCCTGCCCAGTCTCCTTCTCGACGATCGAGGCCAGGATCAACGCCTCCTCGGGGTTCTTCAGCGGCGTGTCCGGTGGGCGCTCGGCCCAAGCCGCTGCCAGTTGCTGCTTCATCGCCAGGTACGCGCGCCGGAGAACGGTGAGGTCGCTAACGCCGCGGCTGTAGGCGTAGGTGTCGGGAAAAAAATGGCCCTCGGCCGGCACGCCGGGGGCGCCGATCGCGGCCATCAGATCGGCCTCGGTCAAGCCGGCGCTGGCAGGCTTCAGGTGCTGCGCGCGGGCGAGTTCGGCCCGCAGCTGGCGCAGCGTCCAGCCCTCGATGAAGCGCACGTGCTCGAGCGACTCGTCGCCCTGGACCATCTTGGCCAGCAGGCGGCGTGGCGAGGTGCCGGCATCGATCTCGTAGCTTCCCGCGCGTATCCGCCGCGCCTGCCCGGACCAGCGGAACCATTCGTAGAGCAGTCGCGGCGAAGTCTGCACGCCTGCATCGACCCAGGCCTGCGCGATCTCGCGCGGCGAGGTTCCGGATTCGATCGACAACTCGGCGCTCGCGCCGGCCAGCGTCAGCGGCCGCTGCAGCCACCACACCACGGCCGTGGCGAGCAGCGCGACGCCGACAATGAAGGCGCCCACCAGGGGCGTCCACGAGCGAGACCCCAGAAACCGGCGCGACATGGCAGCTGATGATAATCAACGCATGAGCCGATCCCCGATCGAACCCGGCCTGCCGCAAGGCGCCACCCGCTTGGCCGACTGGGGCGTGATCCGCGCCACGGGCGACGAGGCGCGCAAGTTCCTGCACGGCCAGTTGACGCAGGACTTCGAGCACCTTCAGGCAGGTCAGGCCCATCTGGCCGGCTATTGCTCGGCCAAGGGCCGGCTGCTGGCGACCTTCGTCGGCTGGCAGCGAGGTCCCGACGAGGTGCTGCTCGCGTGCAGTGCCGACCTGCTGCCGGCCACGCTCAAGCGGCTGTCGATGTTCGTGCTGCGCGCGCGTTGCAGGCTGACCGACGCCAGCGCCGACGTACCGTTGTGGGGCCTGTCCGGCGACGCGGCGCAGGCCGCCCTCGGCGATGCCGCATCGGCTGCGGTCTGGAGCCGCAGCGCGCTCGGCAGTGCCGAGCTGATTCGCCTGCCCGATGCCGTGACGACCGGCGCCCGCGTGGCGCGCTATCTGTGGGCCGGCGAATCGCCGCCGGCTTTGCCGCCGCTGGATCTCGCGGCGTGGGCCTGGCTGGAGGTGATGAGCGGGGTCGCGCGCGTGGTCGGCGCCACGGTAGAGCAGTTTGTCCCCCAGATGGTCAACCTCGAACTGGTCGGCGGGGTCAGCTTCCAGAAGGGCTGCTACCCGGGGCAGGAGGTCGTCGCCCGCAGCCAGTACCGCGGCACGATCAAGCGGCGCAGCCAGGTGCTCGTCGGCGCGCAGGCGATGCATCCCGGGCAGGAGGTCTTCCACAGCGAAGACCCCGCGCAACCGGCCGGCATGGTGGTCCTCGCCGGCACGCTCGACGGCGTCACCCATGCCGCGCTGGTCGAACTGAAGGTCTCTGCGCTCGTCGGCGGCACGCTGCACGCCGGCTCGGCACAGGGCCCGCTGCTGACGCCGGCCGCCCTGCCCTACGAACTTCCGGCCGAAGCCGCCTGACGGGGCCAGCTTCGCCGATCGTGGCGCGCGAGCTCTTCATCTACTGGCGTGCCGCGCGCGCCGACGCACCTCGCGCCGAAGCCGGTGCGGCGCAGGTCCAGGCCGCACTGCGCGAAGAGCATCCCGGGCTCGTCGCGCGCCTGTATCGCCGCGCCAACAGCCACGATGGCACGGTGACACTGATGGAGACCTATGCCCATCCGGCGGGCGTGGGCCAGTCGCTGCAGGCCGCCATCGCCGCTGCCGCGGCGAACGACCTCGCCGCCTGGTGTCTTGGCGAGCGACATCTCGAAGTCTTCGACGTGGTCGGGCCATGAGGCCGGTGCGCACGCCGCAAGCCCTCACAACGGCCGGCTCATCGGCACATGCGGCAGCCCGGCCTCGAAGAAGTCGGCACCGGCCCGGGCGAAGCCGGCGCGGGCATAGAACGGCGCAGCGCTGGCCTGGGCGTCGAGCACCACTTGCCGGTCGCCGCGCTCGCGGGCGGCGGCGATCAAGGCGTCGAGGACCTCGCGTCCGACGCCGGCGCCTCGCACGGCGGCCAGCACCGCCATGCGGCCGATCTTCGCCACTCCGGGCGCGGGCGCGAGCAGGCGGCCGCTGGCCAGCGGCATGCCCATCCGGTTGAAAGCCACGGCGTGCCGCGCGCCCGGGTCCGCGCCATCGACGAGCAGATCCGCGGCGATGCCCTGCTCGTCGGCGAACACGGCCTGGCGGATCGCGCGCGCGCCACGCTGCAGCGTTTCCCAGTCGCCGCCGCGCACTTCGACCATCGTCTGCCCGGCCTCGAAGCCCTCCAGCACCGCGCGCAGCGGCGGCGGCACCGGGCGGCTGGTCTGGGAGGCCGGATCGGCGAAGACATAGACCAGTTCGCCATGCACCAGGCGCTGCTCGCCACGGAAGACCGCCGCAGCGAAGATCATGGACGACTTGCCGATGCGCGCGCAGCGGATCCCGACCTCGAGCTGCTCGTCGTAGCGCGCCGAGCCTTCGTACTCGAGCGTGGCCTTGCGCACGAAGAGGTCGCCCTGCAGCGCGTCCATCGTGTCGTGGTATGGCAAGGCCAGCGCGCGCCAGTAGCCGGCCACCGCGGTGTCGAAGTACATCAGGTAGTGGCCGTTAAAGACGATCCGCTGCAGATCGACCTCGGCCCAGCACACCCGCAGCCGTTCGAGATGGCGGAAGTCGCTGCGCTTCATGGTGGGGTGGCCCTCTTCCATGCCGCGGCGGCGAAGTCGAGCGCCTGCCCGGCTTCGGCCAGCGCGCGGCCCATCTTGATGAAATCGTGGGTCACCCCACGAACGAGGTCGAGTTCGACCGTTACGCCTGCGGCCCGCAGGCGGTCGGCGTAGGCCAGGCCTTCGTCGACCACGGGGTCGCATTCGGCCAGGATCACGCAGGCCGGGGCGACGCCGTCGGGGTCGGCGTTCAGGGGTGCGAACCGCCAGTCGCTGCGCTCGCCGCGGGCGATGTACTGTTCGAAGAACCATTCGATCGTCGCGCCGTCGAGCAGGAAGCCGCTGCCGAACATCCGGTGCGAGGCGGTGTCTGGCTGCGCCGCGGTGCCGGGCGTGATCAGCAGCTGCCAGGCCAGCGGCAGGCCGATGTCGCGCGCATGCAGCGCGCACACTGCGGCCAGCGTGCCGCCGGCGCTGTCGCCGCCGACGGCCAGCGGCACCGCGGCGATGCCGTGGCGCTGCGGGTCGGCAGACAGCGCCCGCATCGCGGCCCAGGCATCGTCGACCGCGGTCGGAAACCGATGCTCCGGCGCGAGCCGGTAGTCCAGGGCCTCCACCGCGCGGCCGCTGCGCAGCGCGAGCTGCCGGCACAGGCTGTCGTGGGTATTCAGGCTGCCGATCACGAACCCGCCGCCGTGCAGGTAGAGCAAGGTGGGAAGCGGACCGGCGACAGCGGCATACAGCCGCGCTGGCAAAGGCGTGCCATCGGACGCCGGCAAGCTGAAGTCCTCGACGCGGGCCAGCGGCGCGCGCGGCAGGTCCAGCATTTCGGCACCGGCGGCGTAGGCGCGGCGCGCGTCGGACACGGTCATCGCGTGCCAGGGTGGGCGGCCGGCGCGCCGGATGCGATCCAGCACACCGGCCATCCGCGGTGTCAGCAGGGGCGGTCTCACGGCAAGGGTTCCAAAGCGGCGAGAGCATACTTTCAGCCCGTCCACCCCGTCGTCGGCACGTCCCCGACCCCGTCTGCCATGGCCCGCATCCTCTATCTCACCCAGATCGACATCGACCACGGCGCCGTCCGTCTGCTGCCCGCCGAGTGCGAGCGCGGCGGGATGCGCCGGCCGCTGGTCGTCACCGACCCCGGCGTGCGTGCCGCCGGCGTGCTGCAGCAGGCGCTGGATGCGCTCGGCGCGGTGCCGCACGCGGTCTTCGACGGCACGCCCTCCAACCCCAACGAGGCGGCCGTGCGCGCCGCAGTCGAAGTGTTCCGGCGCGAGGGCTGCGATGGTCTGGTGGCCGTCGGCGGCGGATCGAGCATCGACCTGGCCAAGGGCGTGGCCATCGCCGTCACTCACGAAGGCTCGCTGAAGACCTACGCGACCATCGAAGGCGGCAGCCCGAAGATCAGCGAGCGCGTGGTGCCGCTGATCGCGGTGCCCACCACCGCCGGAACCGGCAGCGAGGTGGCGCGCGGCGCCATCTTGATCGTCGACGATGGCCGCAAGCTGGGCTTCCACAGCTGGCATCTGATGCCCAAGGCCGCCCTGCTCGACCCCGATCTGACACTGGGCCTGCCGCCCGGCCTGACCGCGGCGACCGGCATGGACGCCATCGCGCATTGCGTGGAGACCTTCATGGCGCCGGCCGTCAACCCGCCGGCCGACGGCATCGCGCTCGACGGCCTGGCCCGCGGCTGGGCGCACATCGAGCGCGCCACCCGGGACGGCAGCGACCGCGAGGCGCGCTGGAATATGATGAGCGCGAGCATGCAGGGCGCGCTGGCGTTCCAGAAGGGACTGGGTTGCGTCCACTCGCTCAGCCACAGCCTGGGAGGCGTCGACGCGCGGTTGCACCACGGCACGCTCAACGCGATGTTCCTGCCCGCCGTGGTGCGCTTCAACGCCGGAGCGGAGAGCATCCAGCAGGACGGGCGCCTGCAGCGCATCGCGCAGGCGATGGGCCTGCCCGGCTGCGACGCCGCCGGCACCGAGGTGGCCGAGGCGATCGTCGCGATGAACGCCCGCCTCGGCCTGCCCGCTGGATTGGGCGCGATGGGCGTGACAGCGGACGTCTTCGAGCGCGTGATCGACGGCGCGATGGCCGATCACTGCCACAAGACCAACCCGCGCCTGGCAAGCCGCGACGACTACCGCGCGATGCTCGAGGCTTCGCTCTGAAGGCGGGCGCGTCCTGCGGACAAAGGGTTCCTCCGACCTCGCGGACTCGGCGCCGGGGTGCCGGCGACCTCGGTCGGCGACCCTTTTCGTGCGCGAAGGGAATAGTTGGGGCGCGGGGCGTGTTTACGCCGGGGTCGGACAACTTCCCATCACCGCCACTGGCCTCCATGATCTCTTCCCGTCTCGTCTCCCTTCTCTCGGCCGCGGCAATCCTCGGCGCCGGCTGCGCCACCGCGATGGCCGCTGACCCGGCCAGCGTCAACGATGGCGTGCTGGTCAACGCCGCTGGGATGACGCTCTACACCTTCGACAAGGACGCCGCCGGCAGCGGCAAGAGCGTTTGCAACGGCGCTTGCGCCAAGAACTGGCCGCCGCTGGCCGCCGCCGCGGAAGCCACCGGCCACGGCGACTGGACCGTGGTCGCGCGCGACGACGGCAGCCGCCAGTGGGCCTACAAGGGCAAGCCGGTCTATGCCTGGACCAAGGACCAGAAGCCCGGGGATCGCACCGGCGAGGGCGTCATCGGCGCCTGGCACGTCGCCAAGCCCTGACGGTTCGACGCGCGCGCCGCGATGTCCGTCGAGCAGGCGCTGGCCCACGTCCCGGCGCTGCGCCGGTACGCGCGGCTGCTCACGGGCGACGCGACGCGCGCCGACGATCTGGTGCAGGACACGCTGGAGCGAGCTTGCCTGAAGTGGTCGCTTTGGCAGCCAGGATCGGCCTTGCGGTCCTGGCTGCTGACACTGATGCACAACCTGTACCTGAATCAGCGGCGCGACTGGCGGCATGACGAGGGTCACCCGGCGTTGGAGGACGTGGCCGAGCCGTCGCACGAGCCGGTGGCGCTGGCGGGTGAGCGCCTGGACCTGCAGCGGGCGCTGGCCCGCATCTCGCCGGCGCTGCGCGAGGTTCTGCTGCTGGTGACGATGGAGGAGTACACATATGCCGAGACGGCCATGATCCTGGGGCTGCCGGTGGGCACCGTGATGTCGCACCTTCATCGCGCGCGCGAGCAGTTGCGGGGCCTGATGCGCGACGACCCCGTTCGCTCCACCCCGGGGTTGCAGTTGGTGAGGCGATGAGGACCGAGATCCCCGACAGCCCGGACGTTGGCGACGCGGATCTGCACGCCCTCGTCGACGGCCAGCTCGACCCGCAGCGCGCAGATGCGGTGCTGAATTGGCTGCAGCGGCATCCGCAGGATGCCGTGCGCGTCTGCGAATGGCAGGCTCAGCGCCTGGGGCTGCGCCGGCTGCACCGCTCGCTGGAACTCGGCGAAACGCCGCCGGCTCTGACGCGACCACTGGCGCCCCTGGCAGCGCGCGCCTGGCGCCGGCAGACCTGGCAGCTGGCCGCGGCGGCCGCCGTGCTGCTGGCTGTCGGGTTGGTCGGCGGCTGGATGTGGCCGGCCCGCGCGCCGCAGCCCGCGCCGGAACTCGCCGAAGCCGGGCCCGGCTTCGTCCGCGACGCGGCCATCGCCTATGCGGTCTATGCGCCCGAGGTTCGTCATCCGGTGGAGGTCGGCGCTGCCGACGAGGCCCACCTGGTGCAGTGGCTGACCAAGCGCCTGGGCGTGCCGCTGCGGCCGCCTTCACTGCAAGCGCAGGGCTTCCGCCTGCTTGGCGGGCGGCTGCTCCCGGGGGCGCAGGGGCCGCGCGCGCAGTTCATGTACGAGGACGCGGGCGGGCGCCGAGTCACGCTCTACGTGACCGTGTTCCGGGCCAGCAACGTGCCGGCCGAGACGGCGTTCCGCTCCGTGCGCGATGGCTCGGTCGAGTCGTTCTACTGGATCGACGATCGCATGGGCTACGCGTTCAGCGGCGAGCTCTCGCCGGCGCAGGCCATGGCGCTGGCGCAGGCCGCATACGCCCAGCTCGCGCGCTGAGCCCAGTCGCAGGGCTGCGCGGGCGCCGTCCGGCGCCGACCGCCGGCGCTGCAGTTCGTCGCGCGGGGATGCAGTCCGTCGCCGCTGGCGAGACCAGGCGCCACGACAGCTGCTATGGTGTGCTACATCAACAACACACCGAGGGCAACGCCCGATGCAGACCTGGGACCAGAAGCAGCCGATCTACCGGCAGCTCGCCGACCTCCTGGCAGCGCAGTTGCTCGACGGCGACCCTGCGGAAGGTGAAGCGATGCCATCCGTGCGGGCCCTGGCGGGTCGCTACTTGCTCAATCCGCTCACCGTCAACCGTGCCCTGCAGGCACTGGGCGACGAAGGTCTGCTCGAGAGCCGGCGTGGCCTGGGCCTGTACGTGACCGCAGGCGCCCGCGAACGGCTGAAGGCCGTAGAGCGCGAGCGCTTTCTGCACACCGAATGGCCGCGGCTGCGCGAGCGGCTGCGCAGGCTGGACATCGGTGCGGAACAACTTGTCTGGGAGGAGCGCGCATGAACGCCGCCGGCAGTCGATTCGGGGGTGCGCTGGTCGAGGCGCGCGGTCTGAGCGTTCGCTACGGCAGCAAGCGCGCCGTCGATGATCTGAGTTTCACGATTCCCAAGGGCCGCGTCGTCGGCCTGCTCGGCCACAATGGTGCCGGCAAGACGACGCTGATGAAGGCGATGGTCGGGCTGGTCGCGGGCGAAGGCAAGCTCAGCGTGCTGGGCCTGGACCCGAAGCGGCAGCGCGTCGAACTGCTCGAGTCGGCCTGCTACATCCCCGACGTCGCGATCCTGCCGCGCTGGGCGCGTGTCGATGAACTGGTGCGGCTGATGAGCGGACTGCACCCCCGCTTCTCGGCCGATCGCGCGCGCCAGCTGCTGCGCCGCACCAGCGTCAGCCTGCGTGATGGCGTCAAGACGCTGTCCAAGGGCATGATGGTCCAGGTGCACCTGGCGTTGGTGGCGTCCATCGACGCGCGGCTGATGATCCTGGACGAGCCGACGCTGGGCCTGGACGTGCTCTCGCGCAAGGCCTTCTACGAGATGCTGATCGACGAGTGGTGCGATGGCGAGCGCAGCGTGCTGATCAGCACCCACCAGGTCGAGGAAATCGAGTCCCTGCTGTCCGACGTGCTGATGCTCAACGAGGGCAGGCTGGTCCTTTCGATCAGCCTGGAGGACATGGACCGCCGCTTCGTCGCGCTGAGCCACGACGCCGCCGTCGCCGAGCAGATGGCGGCCGCGCACCCGCTGCTGCGCTACCGCACGGGCGCCGGGCCGATGGGCAACGCGGCGCTGTTCGACGGCCCGCCGCCCCCCGAGGTGCAGGCCCTGGGCAAGCCGATGCGACCCAGCCTGGTCGATCTGTTCCTCGCGCTTACGCGCAAGCCCGAACTCGACCGCACGCAGTTCTGATTCGCCCAGCGCCTTCCGGAGCCCCCCATGAAGAGACTCATTCCCCTGATGCAGCGCGAATGGCTGCAGCACCGTTTCGGCTGGGCCCTGCTACTGCTGGTGCCGCTGGCACTGGCGCTGCTGCTGACCATGTTCGGCCAGGTCCAGATCGACGGCGCCAAAGTCGGCGCGGTCGGCGCGGCCCTGCCCGCGGCGCTGGCCATGGGCGCGATTGCCGCGACCATGGCCACGCTGTTCCTGGTGCTGTGGTTCAGCTCGCTGGTGATCGTGTTCGGCCTTGCCCGGCGCGACATTGGCGACCGGTCGATCGAGTTCTGGCTCTCGCTGCCCACGGGCCACGCCGAAAGCCTTGCCGCGCCGCTGCTCGTCCACCTGATCCTGGTGCCGGCCGCGGCGCTGCTGGCTGGCCTGGCCGGCGGCTACGTGATCTCGCTGGTGCTGGTCACGCGCGCGGCCGGCTTCGGCGTCTGGCTGAGCCTGCCTTGGGGCTCCATCGTCACCGCCTCCTTGATGCTGACGCTGCGCTTTCTCGCCGGGCTGCCGCTGGCCACGCTGTGGCTGGCGCCGCTGATCCTGCTCGTGGTGCTGATGACTGCCTGGTTCAAGCGCTGGGCCTGGGCCATCCTGACCGTTGGCATGGGCCTCGGCGGGTTCTTGCTCAAGCAGGTCTTCGGCCAGCCCTTCCTCTCGGACGTGACCACGCGGCTGCTGCTGCACGCCGTTCGGGCCATGGTCAGCAGCCACGAGCCCGGCTTCGTGATCCGCAACACGGCCGACGCCTTCGACGCCCTGCAGGCGGTGCCCGCCTGGGTGGTGTTCGACTTCGGCATCGCCGTGCGAGATCTCGCGTCGCCGCTGCTGGCCGGCGGGCTGCTGTTTGCGGCTGGCTGTTTCGCGCTGCTGGTGGCATGGCGGCAGCGAGGCGCCGGCGCCGGCGCCGGCAGCTGAGCATCCCGCGGCCGCAAGCGACGAGAAGCGACAAGAGGCCCCGCGGGGCCTCTTGTCTCGTCGCCGCGTGGACGCCCGATCAGTGGTGCGTGCCGTCGAAGAACTGCTCGTTCTCGGTCGAGCCCTTCAGCGCGGCGGTGGACGCGTCGCGCTCGATCGTCGTCGTCACGGCGTCGAAGTACCCGGTGCCGACCTCGCGCTGGTGCTTGACCGCGGTGAAGCCCTTGTCGGCGGCGGCGAACTCCTTCTCCTGCAGCTCGACGAAGGCGCTCATGTTGTTACGCGCGTAGCCGTAGGCAAGGTCGAACATCGAGTAGTTCAGCGCGTGGAAGCCGGCCAGGGTGATGAACTGGAACTTGTAGCCCATCGCGCCGAGTTCGCGCTGGAACTTGGCGATCGTCGCGTCGTCGAGGTTCTTCTTCCAGTTGAAGCTCGGGCTGCAGTTGTAGGCCAGCAGCTTGCCCGGGAACTTGGCGTGGATCGCGTCGGCGAAGGCCTTGGCGAACGCGAGGTCGGGCTTGCCGGTCTCGCACCAGATCAGGTCGGCGTAGGGCGCGTAGGCCAGGCCGCGGCTGATCGACTGCTCCAGGCCATTGCGCGACTTGAAGAAGCCCTCGACGGTGCGCTCGCCGGTGAGGAACGGCTTGTCGTTGTCGTCGACGTCGCTGGTCACTAAGTCGGCAGCCTCGGCGTCGGTGCGCGCGAGCAGGATCGTCGGCGTGCCCATCACATCGGCGGCCAGGCGCGCGGCGGTGAGCTTGGCCACCGCGTCGCGTGTCGGCACCAGCACCTTGCCGCCCATGTGGCCGCACTTCTTGACGCTGGCCAGTTGATCCTCGAAGTGCACGCCGGCGGCGCCGGCGTCGATCATGCTCTTCATCAGCTCGAACGCGTTGAGCACGCCGCCGAAGCCGGCTTCGGCATCTGCCACGATGGGCGCGAAGTAGTCGATGTCGTTCTTGCCCTCGCTCCACTGGATCTGGTCGGCGCGCTGGAACGTGGCGTTGATGCGCCGGACGACCTTGGGCACCGAATCCACCGAGTACAGCGACTGGTCGGGGTACATCTCGCCGTTGCTGTTGGCATCGCCGGCGACCTGCCAACCGCTGAGGTAGATCGCCTTCAGCCCTGCCTTGACTTGCTGCATCGCCTGGTTGCCGGTGAGCGCACCCAGCGAGTTGACGAAGGGCTCGGTGTTGATCAGGTTCCACAGTTTCTCGGCGCCGCGCTTGGCCAGCGTGTGCTCAATGGCGACCGAGCCGCGCAGGCGCACGACGTCGGCGGCGCTGTAGTTGCGCTGGATGCCTTTCCAGCGTGGGTTTTCCGCCCACTCCTTGGCGAGGGCGGCGGCTTGTTGCTGGCGGGTCGGTTGGGTCATCGTCTTCTCCGTGAGGTCGCGAGGGTGGAAATCAGGCTTCAGCGTAGCGCCGTCTGTCGGAACAGGAAAGACTTCTGTCTTATATAAGACATGCTTTTGAATTTAATGAAAACAAAGACTTAGATCTGCCTTTCGCAACATGAAATGGCATTTTTCCATATGGTGGATTTTTGCTGCGATGCAGCGCGAGCGTTTTCACAATCCGGAACGACCTCGCTGCGATGCGAAAGCGGATTTCAGACGCAGGCTGCCAGCCACCTTGCGTAGAGCCGAGCCGCGAGCGCCTGCTGCGCTGCCAGGTGCTCTGCCGTCCCGGCGCGCATCGCCGCGCCGGCCTGCACGCTGCCGGGATGCCGCGGCGCCACCGCGGCGGCGCGCGGGTCGTCGTGATGCGACCAGCGCGTGAGCTTCTCGGCATCACCCTCGACATGGAACTGCAGGCCCAGGTGCGGTCCGAGCGCAAAGGCCTGGTGCGGGCATGCCGTGCTGCGGGCCAGCCATTCGGCCCCCGGCGGCAGGTCGAACGCCTCGTAATGCCACTGAAAGACCGTCCGCACGCCCGGGGCACCGAGCCAATCGGCCGCGGTTGCGGTGTCGCGAACCTCGATCGTCTGCCAGCCGATCTCCGGTGCCGGCGCCGCGGCAATGCGCGCGCCCAGCGCCTGCGCCATCAACTGCCCGCCCAGGCAGTGGCCGATCGTCGGCACGCCGCGTGCGAGCGCCTGACGAAACAGGTCCGCAGCCCGGCGCAGCGAAGGCAGATCGTCGTTGGCGCTCATCTCGCCGCCCAGGATCGCCAGCGCAGCATAGGGCTCGATCTGCTCCGGAAAGGCCTGCCCGGCCTCGCTGTCGAAGACCGCGAAGGGCAGGCCCCGTTCGCCCAGCCACCGGGCCAGGTAGGCCGGGCCGTCGGCGGACAGGTTCTGCAGAACGAGGATGGGTTTCATGGCGATCCGATGCTCCGGGCGACGCTGCGACTCCGTATCATCGCCGGCCCCTCCCCTCACGGCCCGCGCGATGTCCAGCTTCGCCTTCCTTTCCGATCAGCGATTCCTCCGCGCGGGCCCGCCCACCGAGGCGACACCGTTCGCGGTCGCCGGCATCGCCTGGGACGGCGCCACCACCCACCGCCCGGGCGCCCGCCTGGCGCCGCGGGCGGTGCGCGAGGCCAGCCACATGCTGTGCGACGGAACCCATCCGTTCTTCGATCTCAGCCTCGCCCATCGGCTGGGAGACGCCGGCGACCTGGCCTTGCCCAACACCTCGCTCGAAGGCATGCGCGCCGCGCTCGCGCCGCTGGCAGCCGACCTGGTCGCGCGCCACCACATGGCCTGGATCGGCGGCGACCATTCGATCACCCTGCCCTTGCTGCGCGCGTACCGGCAGTGGTTGGGCCGGCCGCTCGCGGTGATCCATTTCGACGCCCACTGCGACACCTGGAGCAGTCACTTCGGCGAGCCCAGCGGCCACGGCACCTGGGTTAGCGAGGCGATGCACGAAGGCCTGGTCGTCGATGCCTGCTTCACCCAACTGGGCCTGCGCTCCGCGGCAGAGCGCGAAGCCCGCGACCACGTGCGGACGCGGGGCGGCCAGATCTTCACCGCGCGCGACCTGCGCGGACTGGCGTCGCCGGCCCAGCTCGCGCCGGTGATCGCGTCGATCCGCGAGCGGCTCGCCGCGCAGGGCATGCCTGCGGTCTATCTGAGCCTGGACATCGATTGCCTGGACCCGGCGTTCGCCCCCGGCACCGGCACGCCCGAGCCGGGCGGCCTGAGCAGTGCACAGGTCCTGACCCTGCTCGAGGAACTGGCCGACCTGCCCTTCGTCGGGATGGATTGCGTCGAGGTCTCGCCGCCCTTCGACCACGCAGAGCTGACCAGCCATGCCGCCGCCACGTTCATCTGGACCTATCTTTGCGGCCAGGTTGCGCGACGCGACGCGTCGGGTTCGCCCGGCCCGATGGGCTGACCGGTCCTTGATCCGGCGCAAAGCCCGGGCCGGGTCGAGGGGAACAATGACCGCACTGCCGCCCAGCCCGACCGCGGCATTGCGAGGAGTCCTTCATGACCGCTGCCCGCACCCAGCGCGCCCCGCGTCCGCCGGCGCCGCCGCTGCCCTCGTTCGATCGGCTGGACAGCACCCACCGTGCCGCGCTGGAGATGCTGGGCGCCTTCGAGCGCCTGCTCGATCATCTGGACGACCAGGGTCTGGACGACGAGGCCCGCGCTGCCGCGCGCGAGGTGATGGCTTTCTTCGCCGGCCCCGGCCGTGATCACCATGCCGACGAGGAGCGTCTGGTGTTTCCCGGTCTGCTCGCGGCCGGCGACCCCGATCTGGTGCAGCATGTGCGCCGCCTTCAGCAGGACCACGGCTGGATCGAGGAAGACTGGCTCGAGCTGGCGCCACAGGTCGAGGCCATCGCCAACGGGTACAACTGGTACGACTTGGCCATGCTGCGCCTGGCGGTGCCGGTGTTCAGCGCGCTGTACCACGAACACATCGCGCTCGAGGAATCGCTGGTCTATCCGGCGGCGCGCAAGCAGCAGCAGGCGTTGAAGAAGGGCGAAAGCGCACGCGGCGCCGCAACACCTGGCTAGACTTGACGGCGTGGGCGCCCCGGCTCACGTCACCGAGTCGTCAGGAGACGCCATGAACAAACCCGTCGCACCGGCCTTGATGGAGGCCGCCGAGGCCATTGGCAGCCAGCGCCTGGACGCGCACTGGATGCCTTTCACCGCCAACCGGCAGTTCAAGAAGACGCCGCGTTTGCTGGTGCGCGCCGAGGGCATGCATTATTGGGACCATACCGGCCGCCAGGTGCTCGACGCCGCCTCCGGGTTGTGGTGCGTGAACGCGGGCCACGGACGCCCGCGCATCGTGCAGGCGATCCAGGCCCAGGCGGCCGAACTGGACTACGCGCCGACGTTCCAGATGGGTCATCCCAAGGCCTTCGAGCTCGCCGAGCGGATCGCCGCGATCGCCCCGGCCGGCATGAACAGGGTCTTCTTCGCCAACTCGGGCTCCGAGGCGGTGGAGACGGCGCTGAAGATGGCACTGGCCTATCACCGCGTGCGCGGCGAGGGCAGCCGCACGCGCCTGATCGGGCGCGAGCGCGGCTACCACGGCGTCAACTTCGGCGGCATCTCGGTCGGCGGCATCGTCTCCAACCGCAAGATGTTCGGCACCCTGCTGGCCGGCGTCGATCACCTGCGCCACACCCACGACCCGGCACGCAACGCGTTCAGCGTCGGCATGCCGGCCTATGGCGCCGAACTGGCGGACGATCTAGAGCGCCTGGTCGCGCTGCATGACGCGAGCACGATCGCCGCCGTGATCGTCGAACCGGTGGCTGGCTCCACCGGCGTGCTGATCCCGCCGCAGGGCTACCTGCAACGCCTGCGCGAGATCTGCGACCACCACGGCATCCTGCTCATCTTCGACGAGGTGATCACCGGTTTCGGCCGTACCGGGCAGCCCTTCGCCGCCCAGACCTTCGGCGTCATCCCTGACCTGATGACGCTGGCCAAGGGCATCAGCAACGGCAGCGTACCGATGGGTGCGGTGGTGGCGCGCCAGCATGTCCACGATGCCTTCATGACCGGACCCGAGCACCTGATCGAGTTCTTCCACGGGTATACCTACTCTGCGCATCCGCTGGCCTGCGCCGCCGCGCTGGCCACGCTGGACACCTACGCCGAAGAGGGGCTGCTCACGCGCGCCGGCGATCTGCAGGCCCAGTTCGCCCAGGCCGTGCATTCGCTACGTGGCGAGCCGAACGTGATCGACGTGCGCAATATAGGCCTTGTCGCGGGCATCGAGCTGGCGCCGCTGCCGGGCCAGCCGACCAAGCGCGCTTTCGACATCTTTCTCGACTGCTGGCAGCAGGGGTTGCTGCTGCGCACGACCGGCGACATCGTCGCCTTGTCGCCGCCGCTGATCATCGAGCGCACCCAGATCGACCAGATCGTCGAGATGCTTCGCAGCGCCATCCGTCGCGCGGCCTGAAGGTCGGCGACAGGCCGCGTCACCCTGGTTCATGCGCCTGCTCGCCACCGACGAGAGTCTCGCCCGCGATTCCTACTACGCTGCCACCGCGGAGCGGGGCCTGGCGCATCCGGCGCTCGCGGGCAGCACGGCTTGCGACGTCGCCGTCGTCGGCGGCGGCCTGGCCGGCCTGTCGGCGGCGCTGGAGCTGTCGCAGCGCGGGCTCGACGTCGTGCTGCTGGAGGCGCGCGAGATCGGCTCCGGCGCCAGCGGGCGCAACGGTGGCCAAGCGATCCACGGCCTGGCCTGCGACCACGAGACCATCGAGGCCCAACTCGGGCTCGACGATGCCCGCCGTGTCTGGGCGATGTCGATCGAGGCGCTGGACCTGATCCGCGAGCGCATCGCCCGCCACGCGATCGCCTGCGAGTGGCGCGACGGCTTCCTCGGCCTGGCGACGACGCCGCGCAAGGGCGCCGTGCTCGCCGCATGGGCCGATCGAGTCGCATCGATCTATGGCTATCCGTTGACGCGGATCGGGCCGGCCGAGATCGGCCAATGGATCGCCAGCCCGCGCTACCACGGCGGCATCCACGATCCGCGGTCCGGCCACCTGCACCCGCTGAAGTACACGCGGGGCATCGCGCGCGCCGCGGCCGCGGCCGGCGCCAGGCTGCACGAGCGCACGCCGGTACAGGCCTTGCAGGCCTCGCCCGCGCCCGACGGGGCCCAGGTGCTGCGCACGGCCACCGGCGAGGTGCGGGCGCGCCAGGTGCTACTGGCTGGGAACGTCTATCTGCAAGGCATCGCGCCGGCGCTCGAGTCGCGAATCATGCCCGTCGGCACGTACATTGCGTGCAGCCAAGCCCTGGATGCGATGCTCGCCGACAGCCTGATCCCGTCCCGGTCGGCAGTCTGCGACACCAACTTCGTTCTCGACTACTTCCGCACCACCGACGACCAGCGCATGCTCTACGGCGGCCGCGTGAGCTACAGCACCCGCACACCAGCAGACCTGGCGGACGCGATGCGCCGGCGGATGGTGCAGACCTTCCCGCAATTGGCCGCGGCCCGGGTCGAATACGTCTGGGGCGGTTTCGTGGACATCTCCTTGAACCGAGCCCCCGACTTCGGCCGCCTGCCATCCTCGCCGGCCGTCTACTACCTGCAGGGGTTCTCGGGCCACGGCCTGGCGCTGGCGGGCCTCGCGGGGCGCCTGGTGGCCGAGGCAATGACCGGCGACGCCGCGCGCTTCGATGTCTTCGCCCGCCTGCGGCATCGCCCGTTCCCCGGCGGCCGCCGGTTGCGCACGCCGGCACTGGTGCTGGGCATGGCCTGGTACCGGTTGAGAGATATGCTTGGCTGATCCGCTCATGACGCACCCATTCATCGTCCTCGTCCCGGCCTGCAACCGGCAGCTCGGCGATCACCCTTTTCACGTCGCGGGCCGGAAGTACACCGAAGCGGTGCGCCTGGCAGGCGCGTTCCCGCTCGTGGTGCCCAGCGCTCGGCCGGACGAGATCGAGCCGCTGCTGGACATGGCTGATGGCGTCCTGCTCACCGGCTCGCCGTCGAACCTGCACCCGGCGCATTTCGGCGAGGACGTCCACGACCCCGCGTTACCGCTGGACCCGGAGCGCGACGACTGGACGTTGCCGCTGATCCGCGCCGCGCTGGCGCGCGGCATGCCGCTGTTCGGGATCTGCCGCGGCGCGCAGGAGGTCAACGTCGCGCTCGGCGGCAGCCTGCACCAGGCGGTGCACGAGGTGGGTGGTCATGCCGACCACCGTGGCGAGCCGGACGCGCCGGCGGAGACTGTGTACGCCCCGTCCCATCGCGTCGAGGCGGTTGCCGGCGGCCTGCTCGAGGCCATCGCCGAACAGGCCGTCTTCGAGGTCAACTCGGTTCATGGACAAGGCATCAAGCGGCTGGCCGACGGCCTGCGCGTGGAAGCGCGCGCCCCCGACGGCCTGGTCGAGGCCTTCACCCTGCCCACCGCGCCCGGCTTCAACCTTTGCGTGCAGTGGCACCCGGAGTGGCGGGCGAGCAGCAACCCGGTGTCGCTGCGGCTGTTCGCTGCGTTCGGCGTCGCGGTCCGGGCCTACCGCGACCGCGTGCGAGGCCCCTTGCCACGCGTGGCCGTCAACGCTTGAGCGGGGAACCGTTGCCGCCCTTTCGCGGCACGCCAAAGCAGACAGGTGCCACATGATGGTCAGAGAGCCATTCACATTCAGCGAACTCGAGCAGTGGCTCGACAAACACCACGTGACCGAGGTCGAGTGCCTGGTGCCCGACCTTACCGGCGTGGCGCGGGGCAAGATCCTGCCGCGCGAGAAGTTCACCGAGGACCGCGGCATGCGGCTTCCCGAGGCCGTGGTGGCGATGGGCGTGACCGGCGAGTTCCCCGAGGAAGGACCGTACTACGACGTCATCAGCCCCACCGACCGCGACATGCACCTTCGGCCCGACCCCTCGACGGTGCGCATCGTGCCCTGGGCGACCGACCCCACGGCACAGGTCATCCACGACTGCTTCGACAAGGCCGGCGTGCTGGTGCCGTTCGCGCCGCGGTCGGTGCTGCGCCGCGTCTGCGAGCTGTATGCCGCCGAGGGCTGGGAGCCGGTGGTCGCACCCGAGCTGGAGTTCTATCTCGTCGCGCGCAACACCGACCCCGACATGCCGCTGAAGCCGCCGATCGGCCGCAGCGGCCGCGCGGAGACTTCGCGCCAGGCCTATTCGATCGACGCCGTCAACGAGTTCGACCCGCTGTTCGAGGATGTCTACAAGTACTGCGAGCTGATGGAACTCAACGTCGACACCCTGATCCACGAGGTCGGCGCCGGGCAAATGGAGATCAACTTCTTCCATGCACACCCGCTGAGCCTGGCTGACGAGGTGTTCTTCTTCAAGCGCACCGTGCGCGAGGCGGCGATGCGCCACGACATGTTCGCGACCTTCATGGCCAAGCCGATCGCCGGCGAGCCGGGCAGCGCGATGCACATCCATCAGAGCATCGTCGACAAGTCCACGGGCCGCAACCTGTTCAGCAACGAAGACGGCACGGCGAGCCCCGAGTTCTTCTGGTTCATCGGCGGCCTGCAGAAGTACGTGCCGGCGGCGATGGCGCTGTTCGCCCCCTACGTCAATTCGTACCGTCGGCTGGTGCGATCGAACGCGGCGCCGATCAACATCCAGTGGGGCACCGACAACCGCACCGTCGGCATCCGCTCGCCGGTGGCGACACCGGCGTCGCGGCGGATCGAGAACCGTGTCATCGGCGCCGACGCCAACCCCTATGCCGCGCTGGCCGCCACGCTGGCCTGCGGATATCTCGGCATCAAGAACCGCATCGAAGCCTCGGCGGAGTGCAAGGGCGATGCGTATCTCGGCGACTTCGCGCTGCCGCGCAGCCTGGGCGAGGCGCTGGCGCTGCTGCGCGACGAGCGGGACCTCGCCGCCGCGCTCGGGGAGTCCTTCATCACCGTGTATACCGAGGTCAAGGAGATCGAGTACGCCGAATTCATGAAGGTGATCTCGCCCTGGGAACGCGAGCACCTGCTGCTCCACGTCTGAGAGAGTCCGCCATGACCCGAACCACCCGTCAGCTCCAGGCCGCCGACGCGGCGCACTTCCTGCACCCCTTCACCGACTTCCGGGCGCTGGCGAACCAGGGTTCGCGGATCATTGAGCGCGCCGACAACATCTACCTCTGGGACACCGACGGCCACAGGATCCTCGACGGGATGAGCGGCCTGTGGTGTGTCAACGTCGGCTACGGCCAGCAGGCCCTGGTCGACGCGGCGGCGCGGCAGATGCAGGTGCTGCCCTTCTACAACGCGTTCTTCCAGACCGCCACCGTGCCGGCGATCGAACTGGCCGAGTTGCTGGCCGAGGTCACGCCACCGCAGTTCCGGCATGTGTTCTTCTCGGGCTCGGGCTCGGAGGGCAACGACACCGTGGTGCGCATGGTGCGTCGCTACTGGGACATCCTCGGCCAGCCCGATCGCCAGGTCATCATCAGCCGCCACAACGCGTACCATGGCTCGACGATGGCCGGCGCGTCGCTGGGCGGCATGAGCGGCATGCACGCCCAGGGCGGGCTGCCGATCCCCGGCATCGTCCACATCGAGCAGCCGTACTGGTGGCAGCACGGCCGGCCGAAGGGCCTGGGACGAGACGAATTCGGCATCGTCGCGGCGCGCTGGCTGGAGGACAAGCTCCTCGAGCTGGGACCGCAGAAGGTGGCCGCCTTCATCGGCGAGCCCGTGCAGGGCGCAGGCGGCGTGATCATCCCTCCGGCCACATACTGGCCGGAGATCCAGCGCATCTGCGACAAGTACGGCATCCTGCTGGTCAGCGACGAGGTCATCTGCGGCTTCGGCCGCACGGGCCGCTGGTTCGGCTGCGAGACGATGGGCTTCAAGCCCGACCTGATGACCTTCGCCAAGGGCGTCACCAGCGGCTACGTGCCCTTGGGTGGTGTGATGGTCGGCGACCGCATCGCCCGCGTGCTGATCGAAGAGGGCGGCGAGTTCGCCCACGGCTACACCTATTCCGGGCACCCGGTGGCCTGCGCCGTCGCCCTGGCCAACATCCGGCTGATACGCGAGTTGCAGCTCGTCGAGCACGTGCACGACGACGTCGGCCCGTATCTTGCTGAGGCCTTCGCGACGCTGCGCGACCACCCGCTTGTGGGCGACGCCGAGACCTGCGGACTGATGGGGGCGATCCTGCTCGTGAAGGACAAGACGTATGGCACGCCGTTTCCCGACGAGATCGGGATCGGCATGGTGTGCCGTGGCCACTGCTTCCGCGAGGGCCTGATCATGCGCGCGGTCGGCGACCGCATGATCGTCGCGCCGCCCCTGGTGATCACGCGGGCCCAGATCGACGAGATGATGGCGCTGATCCGCCGTTGCCTGGGCCTGACGCTGGCCGACGGGCGGCGCGACGCGTGGCTGTGAGCGGCATCGGGGTGCCTGCGCCGTCGGCTCCCGCCGGCCAGCGTGCACGAGCGCGCCCGATCGTTCCGAGGCGCTCATGCCGGAGCCCGCAGCGCGGGTAGTCCAGTGGGCCAGTGAGCCCCGTCCCCCTTTAGACTCGCGGCCCAGTGTCGACACCCGAACCGATCCGAAACCCGCACGCCGTTCCGGCCCGCATGCGTCCCTTTCAACCGGAAGTCCCATCGTGAAGTCAACCCATCTGCGCCCGATCCTGTCGCTTTCCCTGGCCTGCCTGCTCGCGCTGGGCGGCGCGGCGCGCGCGCAGGTCGAGGAGAAGGTGCTCAACGTCTACAACTGGTCCGACTACATCGGGGTCGACACGGTCAGGAATTTCGAGAAGGAAACCGGGATCAAGGTCCACTACGACAACTTCGACAGCAACGAGATCCTGCACGCCAAGCTCGTCGCCGGACGTACCGGCTACGACATCGTTGTGCCCTCGTCGTACTGGGCCAAGATCCAGCTCGACGGCGGCCTGTTGCGCAAGCTCGACAAGGACCAGATCCCGAACCTGAAGAATCTCGACCCGAAGATCCAGGCGATCCTGGGCCAAATGGACCCGGGCAACCAGTACCTGGTCGACTGGCTGTGGGGCTTCACGACCGTGGGCATCAACGTCGACAAGGTCAAGGCGGCCCTGAAGGGAATGCCGATGCCCGACAACGCCTGGGACCTCGTCTTCAAGCCCGAATACATCTCCAAGATGAAGTCCTGCGGTGTCTCGTTCCTCGACGCGCCGACCGACATCATCCCGGCCGCGCTCCATTACCTTGGCAAGCCGCCATTCAGCAAGAACCTCGCCGACTACGCCGGCGTGCCGGCGCTGCTGAAGGCGGTGCGCCCCGCGGTGACGCTGTTCAGCTCGTCGGGCTACATCAACGAGATGTCCAACGGCTCCATCTGCCTGGCCATTGGATGGTCGGGCGACATCAACATCGCGCGCCGGCGAGCGATCGAAGGCAAGACCGGGCAGAACATCCAGGTCCTGATCCCCAAGATCGGCGGCGTGCTCTTCTTTGACACGATGGCGATCCCCGCTGACGCCCCGCACCCGCGCAATGCGGAGAAGTGGATCAACTACATCCTGCGCCCCGAGGTCCAGGCCGGCCTGACGAACAAGGTCTTCTACGCCAACCCCGTGCCGGCCGCGCGCCGCTACATCAACCCGGCCATCGCCAACGATCCCACGGTCTTCCTCAGCTCTGCGGCGATGGCGACGATGGCCAACCCGGAGGCTCTGACGGCCGACATCCGGCGCACCATGACGCGCCTGTTCACGCAGTTCAAGACGGGCTTCTGAGTGCGGCGGCGACGATCAGCGGAAGAGAGGAAGTCGGGATGACAGCCTTCGACACCGCGCCTCAGGCGCAGGCCTACCTGCAGATCGACGACGTCGTCAAGGCGTTCGACGCCCACCTCGCGGTCGACCACGTCAGCCTGAAGATCGCCAAGGGAGAAATCTTCGCCTTGCTGGGTTCGTCGGGCTGCGGCAAGACGACGTTGCTGCGCATGCTGGCCGGGTTCGAGACGCCCAGCGCGGGCCGCATCGTGCTGGACGGCCAGGACCTCGCAGGGCTGCCGCCGTACCAGCGGCCGATCAACATGATGTTCCAGTCCTACGCGCTGTTTCCGCACCTCAGCGTCTGGGACAACATCGCCTTCGGTCTGCGCCGCGAAGGGATGCCGCGTGACCAGGTCGCGCAGCGCGTCGAGGCGATGCTCAAGCTGGTCCAGCTCGGCAGCTACGGCCGCCGCAAGCCGCACCAGCTGTCCGGCGGGCAGCAGCAGCGGGTCGCGTTGGCGCGCAGCCTGGCCAAGCAGCCGCAGCTGCTGTTGCTCGACGAGCCGCTCGGCGCGCTCGACCGCAAGCTGCGCGAGGCCACGCAGATCGAACTCGTTAACATCATCGAGCAGGTCGGCGTGACCTGCGTGATGGTCACGCACGACCAGGAAGAGGCGATGACGATGGCCTCGCGGCTCGCGGTGATGAGCGAGGGCCGCATCCTGCAGGTCGGCCCACCGGCCGAGATCTACGAGACACCGGCGACGCGCTTCGTGGCCGATTTCATCGGCAGCGTCAACATCATGGACGGCGTGGTCAGCGTCGACGAGCCCGACCATGTCGTCGTCGACTGCGCCGACTGCCGGCACTTCGTCGGCCATGGCATCACCGGCACGCAGGGCATGGCGGTCGGCGTGGCCCTGAGGCCGGAGAAGATCCACCTCAGCCGCCACGAGCCCGACGACGCGTTCAATCGTGTCCACGGCAAGGTCCAGGACATCGCCTACTTCGGCAGCTTCACGATCTATCACCTGGCCCTGCCCAGCGGCATGGTCCTCAAGGTCAGCCAGAGCAACATGCAGCGCCACCGCGACGACGAACTGACCTGGGGCGACACCGTCTGGGCGCACTGGTCGCGCTCGGCGCACGTGGTGCTCAGCCGCTAGGGGCCGCGATGCGATGGCCTTCGATGCTCCCCGCGCTGCGGCGCCCGGCCTGGTGGCACGGCCGCAGCGTCGTGGTCGGCATTCCCTACGCCTGGCTGCTGCTGTTCTTCCTGCTGCCGTTCCTGATTGTCCTGAAGATCAGCGTCTCCGACATGGACCTGGTCCGGTTCA
Organism: Betaproteobacteria bacterium; assembly: GCA_037443665.1. Taxonomy (GTDB): domain Bacteria; phylum Pseudomonadota; class Gammaproteobacteria; order Burkholderiales; family Burkholderiaceae_C; genus Rubrivivax. The sequence goes on along the minus strand of JBBINW010000048.1, from coordinate 12,574 downwards.
AGGACCTGGTCACGGTTCAGGACGGAGTGCTGCAGATTGCGCTGAAGTTCTCGAACTACGTCTTCCTGACTCAGGACGACCTGTACCTCGCGACCTTCCTGTCGAGCTTGAAGTTCGCCGCGCTGACCGCGCTGCTGTGCCTGCTGATCGGCTACCCGTTCGCCTACTTCATGGCCCGCGCCCGCGCGAGTGTGCAGCCGGCCCTGCTGATGATGGTGATGCTGCCATTCTGGACCTCGTTCCTGCTGCGCGTCTATGCGTGGAAGGGCCTGCTCGGCGAGAACGGCTGGGTTGCCGACCTGCTGAGCGGCCTGCACATCGACCACCTGCTTTTCGTCGCCGGGCTGATCCCGACACCGGGGCGGTTCCTCAACACGCCGTTCTCGCTCATCGTCGGGATGGTCTACAGCTACCTGCCTTTCATGGTCCTGCCGCTGTACGCCAACCTGTCGAAGATGGACCTGCGGCTGCTCGAAGCGGCCGCCGATCTCGGGGCCACGCCCTGGGTCGCGTTCTGGCGCATCACGGTGCCGCTGTCGCGCGCCGGCATCATCGCCGGGACCATGCTCGTCTTCATCCCCTGCGTCGGCGAGTACGTGATCCCGGAGCTGCTGGGCGGGCCGCAGACGCTGATGATCGGCCGCGTGCTGTGGGACGAGTTCTTCAGCAACAACGACTGGCCGATGGCTTCGTCGGTGGCGATCACGATGATCCTGCTGATCATCGTGCCGCTGGCGCTCTTCAACCATTACCAGGAACGCGCGCGCGGCGCCGCCTCATGAATCGCCGCCGCGCCACGCCCTTAGGAGCCGGCTTCGCGCGCATCTTCGGCCGCGGTTGGCTGGCGGCCGGATACCTGTTCCTGTACCTGCCGATCGTTTCGCTCATCCTGTACTCGTTCAACGACTCGCCGGTGCCCAACCTGTGGGCCGGGTTCACGCTGAAGTGGTATGCCAAGCTCGCCGGCGACGGCGAGATCCTCGCCGGGCTGGGGCTTTCGCTGAAGGTGGCCTTCTTCGCCGCCAGCGCCGCCCTCCTGCTCGGCACGCTGGCCGCCTTCGCGCTCGTCAAGTACCGCAATTTCACCGGCCGACTGCTCTTCGGCGGCATGATCAACGCGCCACTGGTGATGCCCGAGGTGATCATCGGCCTGTCGCTGCTGCTGATGCTGGTTGCGGCGCAGCGCGCCTTCGGCTGGCCGGACCGCGGTGCGCTCACGATCTGGGCCGGGCACCTGCTGCTGGGCATGGCCTACGCGACTGTCGTCGTCCAGGCGCGGCTGCACGACCTCGATCCGGCGCTCGAGGAGGCGGCGATGAACCTCGGCGCGAAGCCGTTGCAGGTCTTCATGCTGGTCACGCTGCCGCTGATCGCCCAGGCGATGGGTGCGGCCTGGCTGCTGACCTTCACGTTGTCGTTCGACGATGTCGTGCTTGCTGCGTTCCTGTCGGGGCCCGGGGCGACCACGATGCCGCTGGTCATCTTCTCGCGCGCGAGGCTGGGGCTGAACCCGACCGTCAACGCGGTGGCCACATTGATCATCACGGTGGTCTCGATCGGCGTCGTGCTGGCAAGTTGGTCGATCGCCCGCGCCGAGGTCCGACGTGCGCGCGACATCGCAGACGCCAGGCGCGAAGCCGGCTGAGACCGCCCGGAGGCCCGCATGAACCACCCTGCCCCCGACTGGACCGCCCGCGCGAGCGCACTGCGTCCGGACGGCCGCATCGTCATCGACGGCCGGCGGCTGGACAGCGCCTACGGGCAGACTTTCGACAAGCATTCGCCGGTCGACGGCCGCGCGCTGGCTGCCGTCGCCCGCGGCCAGGCGGCCGACGTGGACACTGCCGTGCGCAGCGCGCGCAAGGCCTTCGACGACGGTCGCTGGGCCAAGCAGCCGCCGGCGGCTCGCAAGAGGACGTTGCAACGTTTCGCCGAGAAGATCCTGGGCGCGCGCGACGAACTCGCCCTGCTCGAGACGATGGACATGGGAAAGCCGATCCGCGACTCGCTCGCGGTCGACGTTCCGGCCGCCGCGCGCACCATCGCCTGGTACGCCGAGGCCGTCGACAAGCTCTACGACGAGATCGCGCCGACCGGGGCAAACGCGCTGGCCCTGATCACGCGCGAGGCGATGGGCGTGGTCGGCGTCATCGTGCCGTGGAACTACCCCATGATCATGGCCGCCTGGAAGCTCGGGCCGGCGCTGGCCAGCGGCAACTCGGTCGTCCTCAAGCCGAGCGAGAAGAGCCCGCTGACCGCGCTGCGCCTGGCCGAATTGGCGGTCGAGGCTGGCCTGCCAGCGGGGGTGTTCAATGTCGTGCCCGGCTACGGGCACGAGGCCGGTGAGGCGCTGGCGCTGCACATGGACGTCGATGCGATCGGGTTCACCGGCAGCACTCGCATCGGCCGCCGGATGCTCGAGTACGCGGGCCGCAGCAACCTCAAGCGCGTCTACAACGAACTCGGTGGCAAGTCGGCCTTCGTCGTCTTCGACGACTTCGCCGACATCGCGCGCGCCGCCCGCACCGCCGCCGGCAGCCTGTTCTTCAACCAGGGCGAGAGCTGCAATGCGCCGTCGCGGGTGCTGGTCCACGAGCGCGTCGCCGATGCCTTCGTCGCCGCCGTGGCCGCCGAGGCACCCAAGCACCTGCCGGCCGACCCGCTGGACCCGGGGACGGCGATGGGCGCCCTGGTCGATGCCGGGCAGCTGCGCACCGTGCTCGGCTACATCGAGGCCGGTCGGGCCGAAGGCGCGGCCTGCGTCGCCGGCGGACGCCAGGTCCGCGCCGACAGCGGCGGCTTCTACGTCGAGCCGACAGTCTTCGACCATGCCGCCCACGGCATGAAGATTGCCCGCGAGGAGATCTTCGGGCCGGTCATGACCGTGATCCGATTCAAGACCGAAGCCGAGGTCATCGCGCTCGCCAACGACAGCCCCTACGGCCTGCAGGCCAGCGTCTGGAGCGACGGCCTCAACCGTGCCCACCGTGTCGCGCGTGCCCTGCGCGCAGGAACCGTGCACGTCAACCAGTACGACGACGACGACATCACGGTGCCTTTCGGCGGCTACAAGCAGAGCGGCAACGGCCGCGACAAGTCGCTGCACGCGTTCGACAAGTACACGGAATTGAAGACGACTTGGCTGCGCATCGATCCGGCCTAAGGCCAGCCGGTTACGCGCCGCCCCGCAAGGCACTGGTTTGCGACTTGCTTGTGGGCAAGCCGCCCAAGACCGAACCCAAGGAGACGTTTCCATGCGTGAAATTGCTTCGTTCGCAGCGCGCCAGACTGCCTGGTTGGCCGCGGCGCTGCTGCCTCTGCTGGCCGTGCCGGCCGGCGCCCAAGTCACCACAGCGACGCCCAACGACTTGGCGTCCGACAAGGTCGTCATCACCGGCTCCAACATCCGGCGCATCTCGGCCGAGACCCCGAGCGCGGTGCAAGTGCTGACCGCTGACGACCTGAAGCAGTCCGGGTACACCAGCATCACCGACGTGCTGCAGGGCATCACGGCGAACAACATGGGCTCGTTGACCCAGGCCAACGCCAGCGCCTTCGCGGCGGGCGGTGGCGGCGTGTCGTTGCGCGGCCTGACCGTCGGCGCCACGCTCGTGCTGATCAACGGGCACCGCATGGCGCCGTACCCCATGCCCGACGACGGCGAGCGCGATTTCGTCGACCTCTCCTCCATCCCCTTCGAGGCGGTCGAGCGCATCGAGGTCCTCAAGGATGGTGCCTCGGCGGTCTACGGTTCCGACGCGATGGCCGGTGTGGTCAACGTCGTCCTCAAGAAGAGCTACGTCGGCACCAGCGTGCTGGGCGAGGTCGGCACGTCGGCCAAGCACGATGGCAACAGCGTGCACGTGGCGCTGACCCGCGGTTTTGGGGATCTGGACACCGATGGCTACAACGCCTACGGCTCGCTGGAATACCGGCACCAGGACTCGATCCTGTTGAGCCGCCGGCCTTACCTCGCCATCACCGACTGGACCCCGTTCGGCGGCGATGACTTGAGCGGTGGGGGCCGCCCCTACTACCAAGTGCAGCCGCAGACGCAGAGCCTCAACGGCCTCGTGCGAGTGTCCAAGCGCATCAACGCCGACTGGAATGCCAATGTCCAGGCGTCGGTGTTCAACAGCCAGGCCACGCAGGTCGGCGTGTTCAACTCCTACCGTCTCGACGCCTCGGGCTCGCTGCTCTCGATCCCCACGCTGCAATGGGGCCCAGCGACCTACAACAGCCCGGTCGTCGGCAGCATCAACGTTCCAGTGCCCCAGGCCATCATCGATGCCGGCGCCCTGACCCTCACCGACGTGGGGCCGCAGACGCAGAAGTCCAACACCACTTCGTATCGCCTCGTAGTGGAGCTGAACGGATCGGTGGGCGACTGGGACATTGCCGCGTCGCTGGGCTGGACGCGTGCCCAGACGCAACTGAGCGAGACCAATTTCGTCAGCGCCAGCGGTTTCGCCGCCGCAGTGGCAAATGGCAGCTACGCGATACCAGCCACGCCGCTGGACAAACCGTACCAGCCGCTGCCCGGCGTCAGTGCGGCCACCTATGCGCTGATCGCACCACCCGCCGCTGCAAACTCGTACAGCAACCTGAGCTTCGCCAGCATCCATGCATCGCGTGACCTGTTCGCGCTGGGAGGCGGTGCGCTGTCTGTGGGCATCGGGGTCGACCTGATCCACAAGTCGACCGACGAGCAGTTCCCGTCGTCGTTCGCATCGGGCGATCAGAGTTCGCCGATCTATTCGTTCGCGGTCGGCAGCCAGCAGATCGCAGCGATCTACGGTGAGGCGGTGGCGCCGCTGACGAAGGCGCTCGAGCTCGACGCCGCACTGCGAACCGACCACTACAACACCTACGGCAGCTCGACCACGCCCAAGGTCGGCTTCAAGTTCACGCCGCTCAAGTCGTTCACGCTGCGCGGCACCTACGCCGAAGGATTCCGCGCGCCGAATGCGGCCGAGATGGGTGTCTCCGGCTCCACCTCCGGCGTGCTGTCGCCGGTGTTCGACCCGGTGAAGCAGGTGCTGGTGGAGATCCCGGAGCTGCAGCTGTCCAACCCGGATCTCAAGCCGGAGAAGTCGAACTCCTACACGCTGGGCATGATCTTCGAGCCCAACGAGGTGATGAACCTTTCGCTGGACTACTACGACATCACCATCAGCAACCAGATCAGCTCGCCCGGCCTGCTCGGCTCGATCCAGGTGGCTGCCGCCTATGACCCGCTGAATCCGGCCACGTCGCCGAACAACCCGTACTTGGCGCAGATCTACCGCGACGCGAACGGGACAATGCTGTACGAGACCTACAAGTTCGTCAACGGCAACAAGACCCACACGAACGGCATCGATCTGGACATGCGCTTCGCCTTCAAGCTGGGCGACGGCGAACGGCTGACCAGCGATCTGAACGTCACGCACATGTTCCGCTACGACGCGACGTACTTCGGCACGACCTACGTGCTGGCCGGCACGCACGGGCCGGGGTTCGTCTCGGGCGACACCGGCTCGCCGCGCGACCGCATGGTCTGGGCGACCACCTACCGTCGTGGCCCGATGGAGCTGACCGGCACGCTCAACTACACCAGCGGCATCAGCGTGCTCGATCCCTCCTACGGCATCGACGACTGCGACACCGCGCTGAGCTACACCTTCCCGAACGGCGTCGGGCCGGCGGCGCAGCAATTCTGCCGGGTTCCCTCGTTCACCACCTTCAACCTGGCGGTCCGGTATGACGTGACGCCTAAGTTCAGCGTCCACGGCTCGATCGTCAATCTGTTCGACCGCCACGCACCGTACGACCTGCAGACCTTCGGCTCGGCGGGCAACGGCGCGCAGAACGGTGGCGCGCCCTACAACCCGGCGCTGCACCAGGACGGCGCGATCGGCCGCTACCTCAACGTCGGCGCGACCTACACCTTCTGACGCCCGGAGTGGCGCCACCCCGCGCCCTACCCTGGCTCGCCTATGCCAGCCTGGCCGCAAGCATGGCGCTGGTTGGCAGCTATGTCGGCCTGTCACGGCTGCTGGTGGCCGCCTTCCCGGTGCTGTTGCTGGCCTGGCTGCGCTTCGGCATCGCGGCCGTTGCGATGGCGGGCTGGGTGCGGCGTCGTGCCGACGAGCCGGCCCTCTCGCGCCCTGACCGGTGGCTGCTGTTTTGGGAAAGCTTTCTCGGCAACTTCCTGTTCAGCATCTGCATGCTGTACGGCGTGGCGCTGACCTCGGCGGTTGCCGCCGGGGTGACGATGGCGGCGATTCCGGCCGCAGTGGCGCTCCTCTCGCGCGTCTTCCTGGGCGAGCGGATCCGCCCGCGCGTGGCGATCGCGATCGCCTGCGCGGCAATCGGCATTGCGCTGCTGGGCGCGGCGCGGCACGACGGCCCACCGGCCGGCAGCGAATCGAACCCGCTCCTGGGCTATGCACTGCTGCTGGGCGCGGTGGTGTGCGAGGCGTCGTACGTCGTCATCGGCAAGCGACTAACGGGGAGCGTCTCGCCGCAGCGCATCAGCGCGCTGATCAACCTCTGGGGGCTGGCGCTGGTGACACCGTTCGGGCTCTGGCAGGCCTGGTCGTTTCGCTTCGGCGGCGTGGCGCCGTCGATGTGGGCCCTGCTTGTCTTCTACGCCATCGCGGCGAGCGTGGTCACGGTCTGGCTGTGGATGCGCGGGCTGCGCCACGTGGCGTCGTCGCGCGCCGGCGTCTTCACGGTGCTGCTGCCGGCAAGCGCGGCCATGGTGGGCATCGTCGTTCTCGGCGAGCCCTTCGGCACCGTGCACGTGGCGGCTCTCGTGCTCGGCATCGCCGGGCTGCTGCTGGCGACCTGGCCGGAGCGCGCTGCGCCGGACCGGTAGCACGGCCGTTGCAGGTGGCTTCAGGCTCCGGTACGGGCGGTCTTGCCGTAACGGGCAAAGTGCACGACGACCTGCGCCATTTCCTCGCGCGACAACAGCGCCGGCTCGCCCACCGCCAGCGCCTTCAGGTAGGTCTCGCACAGCGACTCGATCTCGAGCGCCACCTTCATCGCCTGCGCCAGCGTCGCCCCGGCTGCGACGAGCCCGTGGTTGGCCAGCAGGCAGGCGTCGCGGTCTCGCATCGCGTGCGCCACCGCGGTCGACAGGGCCTCGGTGCCGAAGAGGTGGTAGGGCACGCAGGGCACCGAGTCCCCGCCGGCCACCGCGACCATGTAGTGGAAGGCCGGCAGTTCGCGGTGCAGGCAGGCCAGTGCGGTCGCATGCACCGAGTGCGCGTGGACGATGGCGTGCAGGCCGGGGCGGACGGCGTAGATCGCCTGGTGGAAGTGCGACTCGGACGACGGTTGCCAGCCGCCCCTCAGCGTGCCGTCGTGGCCCAGCCACACCAGGTCCTGCGGCTGCAGCTTGTCGGCGCCCATGCCGGTGGGCGTGATTAGCATGCCCGCGCCCATTCGCAGGCTCAGGTTGCCGGTGCTGCCGCGGTTCATGCCCAGTGCGTCGAGGCGGCCCAGGGCCGCCACGGCCTGCTCGCGCAGCACGGTCTCGTCGTCGCTCATCGCGCGTCCTCCATCAGCCGGCGCAGCGCGCCCACTTCCGCGGCGACGATGCCGCGCTCGGTGATCAGGCCGCTCACCAGCCGCGCCGGCGTCACGTCGAAGGCGGGGTTGGCCGCTGGCGTGCCGTCGGCGCCAAGCTGCACTTCGACGACATCGCCGGCGGCACTGCGGCCACTGATGTGGGTCACCTCGCGGCCGCTGCGTTCCTCGATCGGGATCTCGGCCAGGCCGTCGCGCAGACCCAGGTCCAGCGTCGAGGTCGGCATCGCCACGTAGAACGGCACGCCGTTGTCGTGCGCCGCCAGCGCCTTGAGGTAGGTGCCGATCTTGTTGCAGACGTCACCGCGCGCCGTCACGCGGTCGCAGCCGACGATCACCAGGTCGACCTGCCCGCGCTGCATCAGGTGGCCGCCGGCGTTGTCGGCCACCAGGGTGTGCGGCACGCCGGCCTGGCCCAGCTCCCACGCGGTCAGGCTCGCGCCCTGGTTGCGCGGCCGGGTCTCGTCGACCCACACGTGCAGCGGCAGGCCGGCGGCATGGGCCTGGTAGATCGGCGCCGTGGCGGTGCCCCAGTCGACCGTCGCCAGCCAGCCGGCGTTGCAGTGCGTCAGCACCTGCACCGGCCCCGCCTTGCGCCCGGCGACCGCCCGCAACAGCGGCAGGCCGTGGTGGCCGATGGCCTCGTTGGCGCGCACGTCGTCCTCGGCGATCGCGCCGGCTTCGGCCCAGGCCAGCGCGGCACGTTCAGCCGCCGCCGATGGCCGCAGCCGCGCCAGCATGCGATCCAGCGCCCAGGCCAGGTTGACCGCGGTCGGGCGCGCCGAAAGCAGCATCGCGGCGACCCCCTCCAGCGCGGCATCCGACGCGTCAGCGCGCATCTGCAGGGCCAGCCCGTAGGCCGCGGTGGCGCCGATCAGCGGCGCGCCCCGCACCCACATCTCGCGGATCGCGGTCGACACCGCCGCCGGCGTGGCCAGACGCTCGAGGGCCAGCCGGTGCGGCAGCGCCCGCTGGTCGATGACCCATACCGCGTCGGACTCGGACGCCGGCCGCAGCGGGCGCATCGGCCGGCCGCCGACGATCATGCGGCGGTCCCGAGCACGCGGCCGGCGATGGCCTGCAGCCGCAGCACCATCGCCGGGTCGCGCGCCGCGGGCGCGGTCATCACCGCGTGGTCGAGCGCGTGGCGGCAGGCGCAAGCCGATCCCTTTTCGTCGCTGGCGATGGGCGCCACGACCGCGGCGACCATCGCCTTGGCCAGTTCGGCGTTGCCCAGCAGCACCTTGATGACCGCATTGACCGTGACCGCGTCGTGACCAGGGTGCCAGCAGTCGAAGTCGGTGACCATTGCTACAGAGCAATAGCACAGCTCGGCCTCTCGCGCGAGCTTGGCCTCGGGCATGTTGGTCATCCCGATCACGCTGGCGTTCCACGAGCGGTACAGCTGCGACTCGGCCAGGGTCGAGAACTGCGGCCCTTCCATCACGACGTAGGTGCCGCCGCGCACGTGCGGCACGCGCTGCGCCGCCAGCACCGCCTGCACGTGGTCGCCCAGGCGCCGGCACACGGGCTCGGCCAGTGCCACGTGCGCCACCAGCCCGGTGCCGAAAAAGCTCTTCGCACGGGCGAAGGTGCGGTCGATGTACTGATCGACGATCACGAAGGTCCCCGGCGGCAGGTCGGCGCGCAGGCCACCCACCGCCGACAACGACAGCACATCGGTGGCCCCGAGCTGCTTGAGTGCGGCAATGTTGGCGCGGTAGTTGACCTCGTTCGGTGGCACGCGGTGGCCACGTCCGTGGCGTGGCAGGAAGGCCAGCCGCGCCGACCCGCCGGCCTGCGCGAGACGGCCGACGAAGATCTCGTCCGACGGCATGCCCCAGGGGGTTTCCACCGCCACCCATCCGGTCTCGGTCAGGCCCGGCAGGTCGTACAGGCCGCTGCCGCCGATGATGCCGATCACGACGTCGCTCATTTCAGGGTCTCCGCGGGATGCCTCGTCGCCGCGGGATTCTGCATCGCCATCGCGGCGCGGGCCAGGCGCTGCGCCGCCGCCGGCGACCCGCCCTTCAGCTTCGGGTCGGACCAGACCTGGCGCCAGCGGCGCGCGCCCGGCTGCCCGTTGCGCAGGCCCATCATGTGTCGCGAGGCATAGCCCCACGGCACGCCGGCAGCCGCCAGCCGCTCCATGTAGGCTACGAACAGGTCTTCCACCGCATCGCGGTCGTGCGCCGGAGCGGCGTCGCCGAAGAAGCGGGCGTCCCAGTCCGCCATCGCCCACGGCTCATGGTAGGCGTGGCGGCCGACCATCACGCCATCGAGATGCTGCAGCTGCTCGGCGATCTGGGCGTCGCTCGTGATGCCGCCGTTGACCACGATGGTGAGCTGCGGAAAGTCGCGCTTGAGCCGGTGGACGGTCTCGTGGCGCAGCGGCGGCACCTCGCGGTTCTCCTTCGGCGACAGGCCTTTCAGCCAGGCGTTGCGGGCATGGACGATGAACACCTCGCAGCCGCCGCGCTCGGCGACGGTGCCGACGAAGTCGCGCACGAAGTCGTAGCTCTCGCCTCGGTCGAGGCCGACGCGGTGCTTGACCGTCACCGGCAGCGCCGCCGCGTCGCGCATCGCCTTCACGCAGTCGGCCACCAGCGCCGGCTCGGCCATCAGGCAGGCGCCGAACGCGCCGCGCAGCACGCGCTCGCTGGGGCAGCCGCAGTTGAGGTTGACCTCGTCGTAGGCCCAACGCTCGGCGAGCTTCGCGCAGTGCGCGAGATCGGCTGGCTCGCTGCCGCCGAGCTGCAGTGCGAGCGGACGCTCGACGGGGTCGAAGTCGAGGTGCCGCGGCACGTCGCCGTGCAGCAGCGCGCCGGTGGTGACCATCTCGGTGTAAAGGCGCGCGCGGCGCGTGATCAGGCGATGAAGGAAGCGGCAATGGCGGTCAGTCCATTCCATCATCGGGGCAACGGACAGGCGCCAGGGGCCGGCGGTTCGGGTGGGCGACATTCGGGGTGCTGGCGTCGTCGGAGCCGGCGTTGCAGCGGGCGGGCACTGGAGCGAGGATTGTCGCCGCGTTCGCTTTCCGAACCGGCGGCGCCTTCAGCGCCGGCGCCGGCGCCGATACCGCTTCGACCGCAGCGGTGCCGGGGCCGCGAATGCCGCCGTCCCCGGTCAGCGGGCTAGCGGCGGCGCGGGCTCGCCTTGCGCCGTGAAGCGGCGCGCGTTCTCAGCGATGCCGTCGGCAAGGCGCTCGAACAGCTGTGGCGGCAGATCGTGCCCCATGCCGGGCACGATGTCGGCCACCGCGCCGGCGATGCGGGCTGCCAGATCGCGGCCGGCAGCGGCCGGCACCAGCGGGTCGGCCGCGCCGTGGATGACGCGCGTAGGTGCCGTGATCCTCGGCAGCAGTGCCGAGCGGTCGCCGTCGGCCATCACCGCAGCCAGTTGCCGCACCGTGCCGGCAGGGTTCCACGCGCGTTGGACCATGGCCTGCAGGCGCGCGCGCTGCCATGCCGGCTCGCTGGGGTAGGCCGGGCTGCCGATGATCGCGAGCATGCGCTGCAGATGCGCCACCACGTCGGCGGTGGCGCTGCTGGCCGGCCGCGCCAGCAAAGCACGCCGCACCTTCCAGGCCGGTTGCGGCAGGCGCCGCGACCCGCTGGTGGTCATGATCAGCGTCAGGCTCCTGACGCGATCGGGGTGCCCGGCGGCCAGGTGCTGCGCGATCATCCCGCCCATCGACGCGCCGCAGACATGGGCCCGCGGGATGCCCAGCGCATCGAGCACGCCGAGCGCATCGCCGGCCATGTCGGCAATGCCGTAGGGCGTGTGCACCGGCAGATGCAACGCGTAGCGCATGCCCGCCCAGGCCAGCGCCGGCACGCCCAGGTGGTCGAACTGTTGGCTCAGCCCGGCGTCACGGTTGTCCATGCGCAGCACGCGGAAGCCGCGCGAGACCAGCAACTGCACGAACTCCTGCGGCCAGGCCACCAGCGGCATGCCAAGGCCCATGATCAGGAGCAGAGGCTCGCCCGTGGCCAGACCCTGTTCGTCCACTTCGATGCCGATGCCGCTCGAGACGATCCGCATCTAGAGTGCCTCGCTCGCCTGCACCGGCGAATGGTGGGTGACCTTGTAGAACCAGCGCCTGGCACCTGCGGCGTCGAAGCGCTTCCAGTGCCGCGGATCCTGCGCCAGCCGGTCGGCCATGGCGTACAGCGCCAGCGGGTTCATGCCCATGCCGATGTGGCTGGCGTGGACCTCGATGTTCTCAGCCTGCGGCAGCTTGGGGTTCAGGCTGCAGTGCCACGCCACGACGCCGTCGGTTCGGCTGTAGATGCTGGTCGTGGGGCAGGCCGGCGGCAGCCGGAGCTGCTCGAGCGAGGCCGGGTCTTGCGTCGCCTGGCCGCTGACCAGTTCGTAGAAGCGCCAGGCATTGGTGGCACTCGGGTGGCCCGTGAAGGGCGTGCCCAGCGTGATCACGCTGCGCGCGTTCTCGGGTTGTTCCTTAGCGATCTCGCGGGCGTAGAGCCCACCCAGGCTCCAGCCGATCAGGCTTCCCTTCTCGCGGTGCCGGCGCGCGACCTGCTTCACGCGATCGCGGCAGGCGTCGAGCACGCCCTGCCGCGGACCGAAGTTGAAGCCCCGCTGCCAAGCATAGGCTGTGTAGCCGCGGTCGCGAAGGAAGCTGCGCAGCGGCGCGGTCGTGAAGTCGGAGGCACCCAGGCCCGGGAAGACCACCACCGGGTGACCGTCGCCCACGGGCAGCCGGGCCAGCCACGTTGCGGCTGCCAGCATCGCGGCGTACTCCCACGGTGCGCGCGCTTCCAGCAGCATCAGCAGCGGACCCGGAGCAGCCGCCAGCTCCTCGCCATTCACCGGCGCGAACGGCCTGGGTGCCGCCGGCGCTGAGTCGGCATGCCGCTGGCGCATCGGAATCCTCATGTCGAAATGCTAGCCAGCGCGGCGGCGCCGCTTTGGAGTGCTTGCCCTAGGAGTGTGGGCGGCAGAAATCCGCGAAGCCTACGCGTTCGGTTGGAGC
>JBBINW010000047.1:0-40657 GCA_037443665.1 Betaproteobacteria bacterium | reverse complement strand
GCGCAATACGCTGGCGCTGATTCGCAACAGCGGTGTCGAGCCGACGGTCGTCGAGCACTTCGAGTGCCCGCCGGGTCGCGCCGGAAACAAAGCAGTTGAGGGAGCGACTCGATGACGCGGCTTCCTCCGGTCCCGATCAGGGTCTCCGTCATCGTGCATCGATGGCTTCAGCGCCGGCCAAACGACGCGGCGGCCCGCCAGCGGCTGCGGCCAAACTGTTGCCGAGCCGAGCGACCGACAAATCGACTCTGGTCCGGTTCAAACGTCGCCTCGTTCTGTGCTCGAACGCGAGTGGCTGCCACCATTTCCCTTCAGGTGGCTCCGAGCACGCTGAGCAACAGGGACGGCGCCGGCCGCAGTCGCGTCTGCGACTTGACGCGCGTCGCGCGGCCCAAATTCACGCAGCACACGGCCTCCTCGCCCACCGCCAGCTGAAGCAACTCGCGCAGCCGCGGCGACGACATGGCCTGGCCGCTGGTCAGCCCGGTACCGAAGCCCATGGCATGCGCACCGAGCAGGATGTTCTGGACCGCCGCGCCCATCGAGACCATCCGTTCGAGCGTCGGCGTGTCGGGCTCGCACGGCATCAGCCGGGCGACCGCGATCAGCAGCAAGGGCGCGCGGAGCGCCTTCTCTCGCGCCGCCTCGATCTGTGCCTGAGTGGCGCCGGGATCGCGGTCGATCAGCGCGAGGGCGAAGGTCTCGGCCAGGCGATGCCGCTGGTCGACGGGCACCTCGACGAAGCGCCATGGCGTCAACAACCCGTGGTCGGGGGCCGCGGCGGCGAGTTCCAGCAACGCTTCCAGCTGGGTGGGTGTGGGGCCAGGCGCCTCGAGCCGCCGGGGAGACACGTTTCGGCGCGTGGTGATCAGTGTCGACGCAAGCGGGAGCAGATCGTTCCGGCCATCGTCTTCGTCACCGAAGGGACGCTGCGACGATGCGGCGGCTGCCATGGCCAGGTGGGTCGTCGTCATGATGGATGGGCAAGAGCGGGGGTGCCGGTGGCACCCCCGGTAAACACGGCGCGCCGCGCCGCGAGGAGACCTCGTTTGGTCGAGCTACAAGCTCAGGCGAAGCGCCTGTCCTTCAGACTGACCGTTGACTTCCACTCGTCAACCGTCCCCACGCGGCGGATGTCGCCCCAGGTGCCCTTGTAGTACGGCACCACGTTGCGGTCCACCCAGGATGTGACGACGTGACCGTGCACGCCCTTGATGTAGCCGAACAGCATGAAGGTCTGTCCCGGCTTCGCCGAGGGCAGCGGATAGGCCATCGCATAGGTGCTGCCGAAGTCGTTCCAGACCTCGACCACGTCGCCCGGCGCGACGCCGAGCGCCTTGGCGTCGTCGGGGTTCATCTCAAGGAACGCGAGCGGATACCGGTCACGCACGAAGCTGTTGAACTCGTCGTGGTACGCGGTCTGCCACACCTCGTTGGCGCGCCCGCCGTTGATCCAGAACTTGTACTTGGCCTTCTGCCCGGCGACCATCGCCGGCAGACCGTTCCACGGCGCCGGCTTGAACTGGGCACGGCCGTCCTTGGTGCTGAACTTGTTGTCCTCGTAGATCATCTCGGTGCCGATCAGCTTGTCGCCTTCGACGCGCTTGATCGGCAACTGGACGCCATTGGTGCCGGCCTTGCGCAGTAGCGCGTAGGTGGCCAAATAGCCGGTGTCGCCGCCCTGGCTGTCGATCGGACCGACACCGGGACGTCCGGCGCGACGGAAGCCGTCGTCGAAGGCGTCTTCCTCGGACTTCCAGTCAAAGCCTTCGAAGCGCTTCGCCATCGCCGCGTTGCCTTCCTTCTGGTACATCGCTTTCAGTGTGTTGGCGATATCGGCTGCAATCAGGCAATCCGGCTTGGCCGAGCCAGGCGGGTCCATGAACTTCTCCGACAGCCGCAGCCTACGCTCCCCGTTCATGGAAGTCAGGTTCATCTCACCCGGCTGCGCCGCCGGGAACATCAGGTGGGCTTCCTCCGAGATGGTCGTGCGGTACAGGTTCATCGCGGCCACGAACATGCCACCGTGGTACTTGCAGGCGTCGTAGATCACGTCGACGAGTTGCTCGGGGCTGGCGCCGCGGGCGCGCGTGATCGCCTCGCTGACGATGGCCGCGCGCCGGTGCAGCACCTGCTGGTGCTGTTCAGCATTGAGGGTCGTCTGGAACGGGTTCGTTCCCCACAGCGTGTACATCAGGCCGCGGCCGGCGATCACTTCCTGGTCGATGTAGATCTTATGGTCGCCCGGGTACGGTGGCCGCGTGTAGCCCTCCTGGTGTCCCCCCATACGGCACACGCCGGTGCCGCGGCGGCCGACGTTGTGTGTCGCCAGGCCCAGGCTGACCAGCGCGCTCTGGATCACGTAGTTGTCGTTGCCCCAGATGATTCCCTTCTCGTAAGGGTGGAAGGTGCGCGGGCGGTGTCCGCCGGCCTTGGGCTTGTAGGCCCATTCCGCGGCCTGGCGGATCTTTGCCGCAGGCACACCGGTGATCTTCTCGGCATCGGCGAGCGACATGCGGTTGGTCTTCACCGCATCGTCGAAGCCGGTGGTGTGCTCAGCGATGAAGGCCTTGTCGTGCCAGCCCTGCTCGACGACGTAGGCGAACAGCGCGTTGAACAACGCCGTGTCGGTGCCGGGCTGGATGTCCAGGTGCAGCACGTTGGCCTTGCCGGCCACCTGCTCCGCTATCACGACCGTGGCCGAGCGGCGCGGGTCGACGATCACGACCTTCGCCGGTGCCGCCGATGCCGCCTCGGCCGGGAACCACTTCTTCTTCTTATCCACCGTGCCCCCGTTGAGGTTGGGAACCCAGTGGTTGAGGAAATAGTTGGTCTGCGTCTCGTACGAGTTGCAGCCGGTGGCGAGGATGCAGTCGGCGAGTTGCGCGTCCTCGTAGCTGTTGTTGAGTTCGCCGACGCCCATATCGCGGGTCGCGTGACACTCGCTGTTGTACGCCGGCCGGTTGTGGATGCGTACCATTGGCGTCTGGATCGCCGAGAACATCAGCTTGCCGGTGCCCCAGGTGTTCTCGAAGCCGCCACCGGCGCCGCCGTGGTCGAAGCAGTCGAACAGGATGCCGCTGGGGCCGTCGTTGTCGAGGATCTTCTTCGTCAGCCCGGCGTAGATCGCCATCGCGGCGTCCCAGCTCGTGTCGAGCCGCTGGTCGCCGTGCGCCATGCGCGGGCTCTTCAGCCGCTCGCGGCCGATGCCGTCGTGCGCATACACGTAGCTGGCCATCTTGCCGCCGCGGGTAGACGACAGGCCGCTGTTGACGACGCACTCGCGGTCGGGTACGACCATGATGTTCCAGCGCTTGCCGGTTTGGTCGGTGATCGTGTTCATCATCGCCTTCGTCATCGTCAGCTGCAGGGGCGGCACCTGCTGACGGAAGTCGACGCCGAGTGCGTTCTGATCGGGCGCGCGTCCGCCTTCGCGCAGCGCGTCCCACTTGTAGACGTGGTAGCCGCAACCCACGATGCAGAAGTGGCAGGTCATGTTGGACTTCTGCGCGTCGGCAGGCGGCAGGGCGATGCGGTCGTCGATGCGGGTGCTCATGGTGCGGCCCTCCTCACAGCAGGTTGGCCTGGCGGCCGTAGATAAGGCCATCGATGCCGACGGCGCTGACGGTGTCGCTGCCGGCGTCGTAGCTCAGCAGCACGCGCGGCAGGTTTTCGGTCGCCTGGCCACACACCATCTGGCCGCCATGACCGGCATCGAACATCGAGAAGTGGCAGCCACACTTGAAGACTTGGCTGTCGGGCTGGTACTGCACCGGGCAGCCCATGTGGGTGCACATCGAGCTGTAGGCGACGATGTCCTGGCTGGGTCCGACACCGCCGGGCACCGCGTGGCCCATGCGGATGGCCACGCAGGGGGAACTGCTGTCCGGGTAGCTGAACGCCACCGCCTCGTTCACGGGCATGCCACCCGCGCGGCCGACCGGCTGTCGCGGGTAGGGCAGGGTCAGGCCGGTCGCGCCGGGCGCATGTTGCGCCTGTGCCGCGGCAGGGGCCAGCAGGCCTCCCGCGGCACCGGCCGCCGCCGCGGCGCCGCCGCCGGTGGTCTTGAGGAATATCCGCCGGCTGAGCTTGAGCTCTTCCATGTTGTCTCCTGGTCGAGGTCTTGGGTCGAGTCCTCCCAACCAGAGCGCAACCGCCGTGCCAGCATGGCTTCCTATGCAAATCAAGGACTTGCACGCGATAGACCCAGGTTTGTCCGGATTCGGAAACGCCCGCTTTCGCCCTACGTTACGAAATCGGAACACCAGGAGATCGATCGATGAAGCGTCAGCTCTTCTTGCGCGCGACCGCCGCGGCAGGCATGGCGGCTTGTTGGCGACCAACCCCTGCTGCCGGCCGACTGCGCATCGGGCTGACGGCCGTGATCCTGGCGGACGAAGCGGCCTTCCTGGCGCGGTGGGCCGCCTACCTCGGGCCGCGACTGGGCAGCGAAGTGGCCTTCCTCAGCCGCGACGAATACCAGCGGCTTCACGACATGCTCAACGCCGGGCAGATCGACGCCCTGTGGACCTGCGGCTATCCGTACGTCCGGTTCCGCAAGCAACTCCATCTGCTGGCGGTTCCGCTGTACCAGGGACAACCCACCTACCAGTCGTACCTGATCCGGCACAAGGGCGATCCCTCGATCCGCGGCTGGCCGGACGTGCGCGGCAAGGTCTTCGCCTATTCCGACCCGCTGTCGAACTCCGGCTGGCTGGTGGCACAAGGCGAGCTCGCGAAGGTCAACATCCGGCCGCACGACTTCAAGCGAACCTTCTTCGCCCACGGTCACAGCCACGTGGCCGAGGCCGTGGCGGCGCGGCTGGCCGATGCGGGTTCCATCGATGGCTACGTGTGGGAGACGATGCGGCTGCAAGGGATGCCCGCTGCCGCCCAGACCGAGGTCATCTGGAAGTCGATGCATCACGGGTTCCCGCCGCTGGTGACGGCCTCCGACGGCTGGGGCCAGCCGGCGCGTGCATTGCAGGCCACGCTGCTGCAGATGGCCAACGATGCCGAGGGCCGTGCGCTGCTGAAGGAGCTCAACCTCGACGGCTTCATCGCCGGCTCGTTCGCGGACTTCGAGTCCATCTACCGCCTGGCATGCAGTGTTCCAGGTTCGGGTGTCGAAGCGAGCTGATGTTCTTCGAGCGGCTGCCCTATCGCCTGCAGATACCGCTGGGCCTCGCCGGCGCCGTGGTGATCGCGGCTCTGCTGGTCACCGTGGTCTCCGCCCGCATCGGGGCCCATCAGGCGCGTCAGGGCGTCATCGCCACGGCCGGTCGTGCCATGGTCCTGCTGGCCGCGCAATCGCGCTCACTGCTGGCCGCCGACGACACCTGGCGCGTTTTCACCCTGCTGCGCAACACGGCCGCGCTGCTGCCGGGCGCAGCAGCAGACCAGTCGCGCGCCGCGATCCTGGACACCCAGGGCACTGTGGTTGCCGCTTCGATGCCCGGGATGCTGCCGACAGGAAGCACGGTTCTGGGACAGCGGGTGCGCGGTCAGACGCTGCCGGCGCCGGCAGCAGTTGTCGCTCCGCGCCAGTGGGATCGCGCGGACGGCGGCATGACGCTCGTCGAGCCGGTGCGCAGCGACGACGGCCAATTGCAGGGCTTCGTCTACGTGGAGATCGACGCGGGCGCGTTCGTCCCCGACTGGGCTGCGCTGAGCCGGCCAGCGCTGATTGGGGTGCTGCTGGCGGTGCTGTTGCTGGTACCCGTTGGTTGGTTGGTGGGTCGCCGAATGATGCGGCCGTTGGCCATCGTGGCACAGTGCATCGTGCGTGTCGGACGCGAGGATCCGCAGGCCCTGCTGACGCTGGTGCCCCGGACGCGCAACCCCGAACTGGCACTGATAAGCCATGCAGTGGAAAGGCTCATCGCCGAGACCCAGGTGCGTCAGCAGGCCGAGCTGCGCGCGTTGTCGGCCGAACGCATGGCCGCGGTAGGTCGCCTGACAGCCGCGGTGGCGCACGAGATCAACAATCCGCTGGGCGGGCTTCTCAACGCCGCCCGCACGTTGCGGGTCCATGGCGACAACCCCGCCGCCCGCGCGCAGACGCTGGGGCTTCTTGAGCGCGGGCTGCAGCAGATCCGGTCCACCGTCGCCGCTCTGGTTCCGCAGGTGCGCATCGAGGATCGCCCGCTCGAGGCGAACGATCTCGCCGACGTGGTCACGCTGGTGCTGCCGATGGCCGCTCGCTGGCGCATCGATCTTCGATCGGACACCGATCTCTCAGCGCTGCCACGCGTGCCGTCCTCGGTCCTGCGTCAGGTCATGCTGAACCTGCTGATGAATGCTCTGAAGGCCGCCGGTGAAGATGGACGCGTCAGAGCCATGCTGTCGGCAGACGCGAGCGAAGTGCGCTTCGTCGTCGGCAACAGCGGGGAGCGCCTGGCCAGCGGCGGCCTGGAGGCTCGTCTGGCCGCCGAGAGCGGCACCGACCCGGCCGGCTTCGGCCTGTGGGTCTGCCGCGAGATCGCGACGCAGTTCGGCGGCGGGTTTGCCGCGGCCGACTCCGACGAGTTCGCCACCCAGCTGATGTTCTGGATTCCCAACCGGGAGCGACATGAAGTCCCTGCTGCTGATTGAGGACGATCCGATCATGGGCGAATCGCTGATGCAGCGATTCCAGCTCGACGGCTACGAGGTCTCCTGGGTGCGCCGACTTGGAGAGGCCGCTGTCGATCGGGTCGCTGGCTGGGACGCCATCGTCTGCGATGTGAGGCTGCCCGATGGGCTGGCGACGGACTGGTTCGCGCGCCTCGCGGCTCCGGTCCGCGCCATGCCCTGGTTCTTCCTCACGGGGTATGGCAGCGTCGACGACGCCGTCGTGGCGATCCGGGCAGGTGCTCGCGAATACCTGACCAAACCCTTCGACATCGAGCGCCTGGTCGCGCTGATCGAGTCGACCGTCGCGGCTGGAGGATCACAGCACGATGTCGCAGTGCTCGGTATCTCGCAGGCGATGCGACGCGTCGAGGCAACGGTCCGCAAGGTTGCGCGGCAGAGGATTTCGGTGCTGTTGACCGGTGAGTCCGGCGTCGGCAAGGAAGTGGCCGCACAGCTCATCCACGCCCTTGACCCCCGCAGCGCGCAGGGCGACTTCATCGCCGTGAACTGCGCGGCGGTGCCCGAGACGATGCTCGAGGCGGAATTCTTCGGCTACGAGAAGGGTGCCTTCTCCGGCGCCCAGCGACAGCATCGCGGGTTCCTCGAGCGAGCCGATGGCGGCACGCTGTTCCTCGACGAAGTCGGCGAGTTGCCCGCCAGCATGCAGGCCAAGCTTCTGCGTGCACTTCAGGAGCGCTGCTTCTTCCGCCTTGGAGCGGAGAAGACGACACAAAGCGATTTTCGGGTCGTGGCAGCGACCAACCGGGACCTTTACGCGGAAATGTCCACCGGGCGTTTTCGGGAAGACCTTTTCTACCGGATCGCGGTCATTCGAATCACATTGCCCCCGCTGCGCGAGCGTCCAGAGGACATCCGATGGCTGGCCGAGCGGATGCTTCAGCAGATGGCCGCGGACCATGCTCGCCCGCTGGCAGTATCGGAGTCGTTCATGCGCGACCTTTTCGGCAGGCCCTGGAGAGGCAACGCACGCGAACTGCGATCCCATCTTGAGCAAGCCGTGGTCCTGAGCGAGGCCGGGATGTTGGACCTGGATGAGAGCACGAGCAGCGTGACGCCCGGCCCGACGCACGACGAGGAGAAGCATCCTCTTGCGCCGCTGCACGCCATGATCGAGGAGACCGAGCGGCGTCACATCCGAAGAGCGCTGGAAAGCTCCGGTCGGAGCGTGACCAAGTCGGCCGAGATTCTCGGGATCAGCCGAAAGACATTGTGGGAAAAGATGAAGCGACTTGGGATCTCGGCGTGAGGCCGCCCTGCCGGGCGCTAGGTGTTGGTCCAGGGTCCATTCACGATTAGTCCCCTTCCATCGGGGGGGAATGTTCGACCGGCGCCGGGCTACAGCCGCGGTGGCCGTTGAGGACTGATCGCCAGCGGCCGGTCTTGCTGATCTGGAGTGGCGGCAGTGGGTCGATTTGGAGCGGTGAAGCATCGCTTTCCGCCCAGCTTGCACGGCCTGCCTCGGTGAGCGGCCCGCAGCCGCCGCTTGTCAGCGGTCGCTCGCAGCCGGCCAGATCGCCGCGATCAGGTTCGCGCAAGCCAGCAACGCCCGGTCTCGAGATCCGCGGATAGCACGTCGACCCAGGTGAGCACTCTGGCGTGGGAAGAAAGCGAACGGTCGAACTTCACTCTCGGCCAGGTCCGGACCGTCGCCGTCGCGGGCCCAAGATCAGTTATGTCACCGAGGGCGAAGCAACGTTGATGATTGCCGGCCAACCGCCGCGCAAGGTCACCGCCGGTGAAGGAATCGTGATTCCTGCTGGAGTCGTACACAACGCCAAGAGTGACGGCGGGACCGCAGCAAAGCTCGTCGGCGTATATGTCGCGGAGAAGGGCAAGCCGCTGGCCTCGCCCGCTTCCGCTCCCGCGCAGTAGCGCCTGAAACCCGGCAGAGCTGACGACTCAAGGTCGCGGCTTGTTCGCGCACGCTTGCGCCTGCAAGGTGGCGGCCGCTTTCGGGTGTTCGATGCGACACCTTCGGCGTCGGCTTGGGTTCGGTTGGGTTAGTTCACAGCGATAGAAGGCTGTCGCTGGCCGGTCGCCCCCTTTGGAGCTGGCAGTCACACGGTTCGATCGACACTGACTGGCCGGTTCCGGAGTGGGCGGCTGCCGGATGCCTGGACACGAAACGAAGCGCAGGTTCCGGCGGCGGCTGTCGTTCAGCTGTCGGCTCTGAGCGGCAGCTCCCGGTCTGAGCTGCCGCTCGGCCAGGCGGTGACTGCCGCAAACCGCCGAGCCCTGCCGACATGACCCAGACCCCCCCGACGCCTACAGCAGGGCAGGCTGCTCAGCCCCGAGGCACGCGGTACAGCCCCCAGATCTTGTTCCCATCCGAGTCGCGCAGGTAAGCGAGATACAGTTTGCCGCTGGCGCCCTCGCGCACCCTGGGCGGGTCCTCACAGGCGGAGCCGCCGTGGGCGACGCCGGCGGCATGCCAGGCATCGACCTGCTCGGCCGATTGGCAGGCAAACCCGATCGTGCTGCCGCTGCCCGGCGTGGCGGGCTTCCCGTTGATCGGCAGGGTCACCGAGAAAACGCCGGTCGGTGTGCGCCAGAAGATCCGATGGCGGTTGCGCACCCCTGCGGGTACCCCCAGGGCTCCCCATCTGGAATTCAGCTTGTCGGCGATGAGGAAGAACGCGAAGCCATAGATGGCGTAGACACCCGCCAGCGCCAGGTCAATCTGAAACGCACGCGTCAGGTCGGCGCCACCAAGCGCATGGATGACCGGCAGGGTCAGCGGCACCTCAGCCAACTCGCGCAGCGCCGATTGCAGCCACCTGACCCGATGAGGCCGGTCGCAGGCGTCACGCTGCGCCGCCCATGCGTCGAATTGGTCGAAGGCGGCGTTGAACGTGCAGCACCATAGCGCGGCTACCACGCTCACACACGCGAGCAAGGTGAGCGATTCGTAGAGCGCAGAGCCAGTCACTGCTCGGTACAGCGGCGCTATCGCAAGGATCCCGATCAACTCATAGCACAACGTCTGAATCAGGCGCCCTCGCGCAACCCCGGCCGTCCACCTGACTGACGCCGCTCCGACGGGGTGAGCCGCCAACATCGATCCGCGTGCCCAGGTGATGGAATTCATGGCTGCTGATCCAGGTGGGGCGACTCGATTTCGGCCTGCTTTAACGAAAGCAGCCAGCACGACGGCCAGCCGCAACGATGTGCAGCACCATCGCCAAGCACCGCTCGATCAGAGTCGGCCTGGTGGGTCGCGCCGAACCTTCGGGCTCGATTCGCGTGTGCTCGCCGTGCCTCGATGCCGGAGAACGGCCACGCTCATACCGACTCGCCTGGGCGTAGGCACTCGCCATAAGCGAGAACGGCGACCTTGCAGCGTACATGCACTGATGCACTGAGCCCGACGCGGATTGCGGAACGTGTTGCATGGTGGAACCCCTTCGCCGTGTGGTGCATCGATGGATGTGTTGTCGATGGCTCGACTGTGGCGACGACACGCCAAAATGCCCTTTGGCGCGTCTGAGGCGTTCCTAAACGTTCTGAAATCCGGCTGGGCAGCAAGCGGGCCGAGGGCTATTGCCGCCAGCGGCGGACGGCCAGCCCGTGCCGACCCGCCGCGCCGAGCGGTCGAGGCGCTGGAGCGCCCCATGGCGACACTTCCTACCTCACCGAGCCGATTGGCTCCGCAGGCAGCATGGCCAAGGCAAAGAGCTCCGGTAGCGACAGCATTGCGCCCGCCCTCTTGAGACCCTCGGCTTCTCCGGCAGGCATCAATTCACTCAGCTGCGCACCGATCGCGGCTTGCAGCTTCGCTTCTGCCGGATCCGGGACCAGACCTCGCTTCTCTTGCTCGGACTCGATGTAGCCAATCAACTGCGCCGCGTCGCGAGGCCGCCCGGTCTTGATGGCTGCCATCGCGAGCGCGTCGCCAAGGCGAAAAATGGCGTCTGGAAGTGCGCGCACCGCACGGCTCGCCGTTTCGAAGGCTTCGTCGATGCGGCCCAGCTGCACGAGCGCCTTGACCTGATTGCCCAAAATGAAGGCACGCGCCCGAGGACGCATCTCGCCCTCATCGATGAAACGTTGTGCTTCGATGACACCGTCCTCGAAGCGCTCGGCTTCCAGGTAGTAGTTGGTCTTATTGATCTTGCAGGCAGCCGCCAGTACACCGAATCCACACCTGAGTGCCGCCGCCATCAGCGCTGACCATGCCTGTTCCCCCGTCTCCAACGGACCGCTCATGGTCCCGACCGTGGCGCCGAAGAGTCGGATTCGCTCAGGAATTCCCCCGTCATCCATGATCCTGAATCGGGCCAAGTTCTCGGCCGCCTTGGCTTCTAGACCCATGGAAGACGGATAAAGCCGTACAAGCTGCGCAAGACAGCGGTACACGCCGGCTTTGTCGCCCAGCGATTCAAACACGTGCAGGGCCTGCTCGGACAGCAAGGCACCCCGGCGTCGGCTGCCGCTCAAGTGCTGCGCCCACCCCAGGTGCATGTACGCCGTGGCCCGCGGTAGAGGGGCTGCCATTGCCAGCACTCCCGGCGGGATGTCGAAGTCGACAACGGTGCTCGGCCCTAGCACGAAATAGTCCACCAACGCGAGCGCCGTCACCAGCACGGCCAGCGTATCGGCGTCATCGGACTGACAAGCCCAGGCCAGCGCCTCGCGCACGTTGTCCCGCTCCGGCTGGTAGCGCGCGAGCCATTCAACGTCGGTCATCCTGTTGGCGTCTGCGGCGGCTGAGGAGAAGTCTGCGGCGATGGCCTTGGCATGACGAGCACGGGCGTCTCCGGCCTCGCCCGCGTCCACGAGCCGCTCCCGCGCGTATTCGCGCGCACTCTCCAGCAGGTAGTACCTCGGTGGATCCGTGGCCGTCGTCTGCACAAGCGACTTGTCCACGAGCGCACTCAGCGCTTCCAGGGCCGCCCAATCGTCCAGCCCATCGTCAGCGGATGGGCTGTCGCAGCCGACAAGTTGTGCCAAGTCGGCCGTGAACCCGCCGACAAAGGGTGCCAGACGCCGAAATACCCTCTGCTCGTGCTCGGACAGCAGCGAGTGACTCCAGTCGAGCGCCGCGCGCAGGGTCTGATGCCGCGGCGGTGCCGATCGTGCGCCCGCAAGCAACCGAAGGCGTTGGTCTAGGCGCTCCTGGACGCCCCGCAGGCCCAGAGTCGCAACGCGGGAGGCCGCCATTTCGATGGCCAGCGGCAGCCCGTCGAGCTGCCGACACAGGTCGATGGCTGCGTCGACGTTGCCGTCGGTCAGCGCGAACCGCCTGTCTGCATCGGCCGCGCGCCGCGCCAGCAAGGCCGCGGCGCCGTAGCGCATGGCCTCGCTGACAGGCGATCCGGATGGTGGTACCGCCAGCGTATCGAGCCTGTACACCGCTTCCATGGGCACGCGCAAGGGCTCTTGCGAGGTGACCAGCCAGCGGATGCCCGGCGCCAGATGGAGCGCATCCCGCACCAGGGCAGCCACGACCTCCAGCAGGTGCTCGCAGTTATCCAGCGCGACCAGCGCTCGGGTCTGGGTCAGGGCGCCGAGCAGGCTGTCGCGGGCACGTATGGCGCCGCCCAGATCGATGCCGAGGCTGTTGGCGATCTGAAATGGCAGCTGCGACCCTTCCTGAAGCGGGGCGAGCTCGATCCAGTGCGCGCCGTCGCGCCAAAGGCCAGCTTGCTGCCCGATGACGGCCCGGGCGATCGAGGTCTTGCCGACGCCGCCGGCACCCACGATGCTGACGAGCGGATGCTGCTCGAGCATTGCTCCGAGGGCTGCCAGGTCGTCGGCGCGCCCGAGCAGCGCATGTGGCGGCTGGACGAGGTCGGTGGTGCGAGCGGCTGCGCTCGGCGTTGGCGCCGCCGCCGGGCCAGGCGCCGGGGCGGGCGCCGCTGCGGCAGGCGACGGGGAGCTCTGCTCGCTCCCGATCCTAGCCGTGAATCGGTAGCCCCGGCCCGGGATGGTGGCAATGACCTCGGTGCCCAGCACCTTGCGCAGCGCGCTGATCTGCACCGACAGGTTGTTCTCCTCGACGACCACGTCCGGCCAGACCTGCTCCATCAGTTGGTTCTTGCTGACCAGGGTCCCGGGCTGAGCCGCGAGCGCGAGGAGGACGTCGAAGGCTCGAGCACCGAGCACGGCTGGCTCGCCGTCCACCAGCAGCCGGCGCTCCAGCGCCTGCAACTCGAACCGGCTTCCCGGCCCGAAGCGCATTCCGCCAGGCGGGGCCGATGGATGTGCAGTCCTGACCCGCCACACCCGCAAGGGCAGGGCGACGTTCTTCAGCGTCTGCTCGCCCAGGTCGTCAAAAGCCGCGATCTGCCGCCCGGCGACGATGGCATGGATGGCGTGCGAGACCAGGATGCCGCCTGCCTCGGCCAGCGACTGCAGCCGTGCCGCGACGTTGACGCCGTCGCCGTAGACGCTGCCGTCGGGCTTCTCGATTACGTCACCCAGGTGCAGGCCGATCCGAAACGGCAGTCCTGGCTCCAGCTGTGACTGCACTGCGACGGCCGCCTGCAACGCGGCGCCAGCGCTGTCGAACGAGGCCAGCACCGAGTCGCCGGCTGTGTCGATCACGCGACCACCGACCGCACCGACCTCGCGCCGGAACACCGCACGGGCGCGGTCCAGCAACATCACCGTGCCGCGGTCGTCGACGGCCATCAACCGGGAGTAGCCCACCGCATCGGCGGCCAGGATGGCGCGCAGTTGGTGGCGAAGCCCAGAGGACTCGCGCTGATCGGACTCGGGCGGCGGGGGTGGCATGAGAGTATGCGCGGACCAGTCGCCGCAAGCTCCGGGCGAAGGGAGAGACATCGTATCAGGCCGGTGGAGGCTGCTGCCGCCCCTAGGACTGGGCTTCGGCCAGGCCGGGCGCCGGGCGCCGCGGCATGCCCGCCATGCGTGCCTGCCGCGGCCGTCGGCTGTCACGATCGGCCTGCCGCTCGCAAAGTGTTCGGGAAGGGGAGAGGTTGCTTGGCTGCTTGCCTGCATCACATGCGTGCACGCGACTTCCGGAGAGTGGCGCTCTATTCGCTGGACGGGCGCGAGTCGGTCTACCCCGACCGGCAAGAGCTGGAGAGGATCAGTTGGTCGGGTCGGGAGTGTCCTCGGCGCCCCGCGTCACGCAGAACTTCCCTGCAGGTGGCGCAGCGCGATGAAGCGCTTGAAGAGCAAAGGCTGTAGGGCAGTCGTAGACCGCGCAGACTCTACAGTCGCAGCGCTACGACGATCTGCTACACAGTGCGAGCGGCGGGTTCCGGGCGTGACGAATGCTCTGGGCATCCGCACCGCGGAAAAACAGCGCTCACCGAGCCACTGCTTCTGAAATTGCCAGTTTCAGGTCGGCCTCGTCAAGGCTGGATCCCTGCGCTTTCAGGCGGGCGACCTCGGTCATGCCAAGCGCTTCGCACGAGATGCGTTCGGCCTCACGCAGTGCACGCGCCTCATTCGACTGCCCAATTTGGAAGCTGGTGGCAGCTTGTCGACCCGCATAACCACAGAGAATTGCCGCCCTTTCGCAATCCCCCTCTTTGGCCAAGAGTAATGCCATTGAAGGCGTCAAGATTGCAAGCATCCGGAAACGCAAGGCGACCTGCATTGATTGGGCGATGAGCGTCCGCGCCGACTCGTGGTCGTCAAGATGGAGACGTGCAAGCGCGAGGTTATGCCTTGCGTGAAACAGAGTCGACTCGAAGTGAGATCCCGTCAAGCCATCAACCACCTCCGCACCTACAGCTGCCGCCTCCCGATAGCGCTCCATCGACAACTCAGCATCGACCAGTGCAACCAGGGCCGACCACCTCCCTCTCGAGTCCCCGCCGGCGTGGGCCAGCCGAGCAGCATTTCGCAAGTGCCCAATGGCACCGTCCCAATCCCCCTTCATGCGGCAGTAGTCACTCTTACCGCGCTCGCCCATGGCGAGCAATGCCGGTGACCACCGTGGATCCTCGATGGCTTGCAGCTGTTCAATGTAACGATGTACATCGACCGGGATGGCGGCGCCAGCCTGAATCTGCGCCGCGCTGAGCCAAAGTCGCGTCTGCAGGATCCAGTACAGGCCAGGCATGTAATTCAGCGCGCGAACATTCTCGACGGCGCGACCCCGGTCCTCGACCAAGTGCAGGTCGCCTCGCTGCAGTGCCCAGTGATTCCATCCGGTCCACCATCGCGCTCGGACCTCGCTTGGGACATCGTCGCCCACCAACGGGTAAGTCGATGCCCAATGGGCGCCACGTTCGGATGGAGGCTCGTTGACGAGTGCCCAGTCCAGGCAGGGGGCCAGTGCCACAGCACTTGCGGGTTCGTTCTTCACGGCCCATGCGAGCGCAGCCTTTGCATCGGCCAGCATCTGCCCTACGGCCGTGCGGTAGGCGTCGACACCCATATGTCCGGCCATCCATTCCAAGTCAGCCTGCCACAGTCGTTCGCGCAGGGCGCGCGCATGGCGACGCGATACTCCCGACTCCTCGCCCGATCGTGACAACATTTCGCGCGCATACGCGCGCGGGGATTCGAGCATCCGGTAGTCCGGCGGATCGTCGCTGCTTGCGACCACCAAGGAGCGATTGACCAGGCCGCCCAGGGCGTCCAGCACCTCCCATTCGTCGATGGCATCGTCACGTGCGACTTGCTGCGCGAGGTCCAAGGGGAACGGTCCGGCGAAGACGCCGAGACGCCGAAATACCGTGCGCTCGTCAGGCGCCAGCAGGTCATGGCTCCACTCGAGCGCTGCGTGAAGAGTCTGCTGGCGAGGTGGGGCGAGCCGACGACTGCCACCCAGTACCTGGAATCTGTGCTCCAGTGCGGCGGCAACGCCTCGCACGCCAATCGACGGCACGCGCGCGGCCGCAAGTTCCAGCGCAAGAGGCAGGCCGTCGAGATCACTGCAGACGTTCACGATGGCGTCCACGTTGTCGCAGTTGATGGTGAAGCGCCGGTCGAGCGCCTGGACACGGTCGACGAAGATCTCGATAGCGCCGTATTCGATCGCTTGCTCGGCGTTGACCGGCCCGTCGGGCAGCGCCAGACCTCCCAGTCTGAACACACGCTCGCCGGGCACGTTCAAGGGTGTTTGGCTGGTGACGATCAGGCGCAGGTCCGGTGCGCATTCGAGCAACGCCTGCGCCAGGCGAGCGACGTCGTCGACGAGGTGTTCTGCGTTGTCCAGCACCAGTTGCATGGGGGGGTGTCCTCGCAGCGCCTGGCCAAGGCTGAGCGCCGCGGGGCCCGGTCCGATTTGAATTCCGAGCCTCGTGGCGACCCGATGCGCCAGCCGCGAGGACTCCTCTCGCGCGACATCGGACAGGTCAACGAATCGGCCTGCGAGTGCTGTGCCGCGCGATGAAGTGGAAATCAGGTGACGCACAAGATGCGTCTTGCCGATTCCGCCAGCGCCGACGATCGTCAGCATTCGATGCTCGTCTGCCAGTGCGCGCAACGTAATCAGTTCGTCATCGCGTCCGATCAAGGGCAAGAGTCCGCCTGACGAAGCATCGGTGTGGAGCGATGCGGACGTATCGGACCGCGGTACGGGCCCGGGTTCCGTCCCCGACTCAACGTCGGCCGCTAGTCGATAGCCACGCCCCGGAATCGTCGCGATCAGCTGGGTGCCAAGCACTTTGCGTAGGGTCGAGATCTGAACCGTCAGGTTGTTGTCGGAAACGACAACGCTCGGCCAGACTTCGCGCAACAACTCATCCTTCGTGACGAGCTCGCCCGGGCGCTGCACCAGCGCAAGTAGCACGTCATAGGCTCGCGAACCGATCTCCACAGCCGAACCGTGGGCCCAGAGAGTCCTCTGTCGTGGACGCATTTCGAACCCAGCGAATCGATATACATCCATGGGTGGGCAAAAGTGGGGAGGCTGTGTTATTCATCTTACCAACCCGGTCATGGCCTCTACACCCCGGGAACAGACGGGCGGCGTTCCTTGCGTGTCCCCGATGAAGCACCGCGCTTGTCGTGGCAGGTTTTGCAGAGTTCGCTCATGTCGTGCCGCGTCGGGGCGATGGCCCGTGCGCTTGCGGCATTTCGCGCGGTAGCACCGGCCGAGGCGGTCAGCCTGACGGGTGAGTCTGGCTTGACGCGCTGCGCGTATCCGCGCAGGCGTCGCGCGACATCAGCTGCCTGCAACCGCGAGCAGCGCCTGGTCGTCGTCGCCCACCTGGTCGATGAACTCTGGCCGTCGTGCCGGACGTGCCGGTACGGCTACACGCGGCGCCTGAAGTTCGGCTTCCGCATCCGCGACGGGACGCCGGCGGCAGTCGTCGAACTCTGCAATCGCCCGCGATGGCCATGGAGGCGACGCGGCGGCCGACCCGTCGGTCGACGGCGCACGGCGAGTGGGCTTCGCCCCGAGTCAGAGGCCCTTCAGGCTTGCACGGCAGCGCAGGCCGCCCGGCAGCGCGGCGGCAGGGTTGGGCAGGTCCATCCGCACCTGGAACGTGCCGCTGGCGGCGTCGATGACCTTGTCCACCTGGGTCACGACGGCGCTGTGCACGTCCTGCGCCGGCTGCTCGACCACGACGTCGCCGCGCATACCGATCTTCACCTTGGGATACAGAGCCGCCGGCAACAGCAACTTCACGCGAAGCGGATTGATCTGTGCCAGTTTGAGGATGTAAGGCTTGTTCTCGCCAACCTCTGCCAGCTCCCCCGCGTGCAGCACTTGGTCGACCACCACGCCGTCGATCGGGCTTTGCATGAAGCGCTGGCCCAGCTGCGCAGAAGCGTACGCCAGTTCGAGCTTGGCGAGTTCCCGGGACTCGTTGGCGGAGGTCGTGTCGGCCTGGGCGACGGCGAATTCGCTAGCGGCGTCGTCGCGGTCCTGTACTGAGATGTAGTTGCTCTGCGCCAGATCGGTCCGCCGACGCAGCTTGTGCGACGCGAACTCCATCCGACTGGCCGCCGACTTGAGCGGCCCTTCCATCTGCGCCTTGAACCGGGCCAGGTCCACCGCCGCGCGCTCGACAGTCGAGACCAAGGTCACCAGGGGTGCACCGCGTCTGACGACACCGCCCCGCTCCGCGTGGACGTGCTCGATCAGACCGGTTACCGGGCTGCGGATCTCCAGCGTCAGCGAGGGCTCCAGCAGACAGTCGAAGTCGGCTTTGCCGTCGGCAGCGACTGCCGCGCACATCGATCCAGAAAGCCCCGCTATGACGGCAAGCGCCAGCAACCTCAACCGACCGCGGTTTGGCTGCCGGACCGGCGCCGTTTTGGGCCTTTGAGACTTCATCATTCCGCGACTCCCGTGAAAGCGAGCTGCCCCAGCAGCTGTCGATCCTGCGCCACCGTCACGCTGCGTTGGCGCGCAGCAGCGCGCTGCGCGCGCTGCTGGGTCACCCTGCGCAACCAGTCGATGATCGGTCCGGGTGGCTTGCTGGCAGGCCAGACGGCGCGCACCCAGGCGGCTTCCCGCGGCGCATGGCTCGCAACCTGCTCATCCTCGAGCGACGTAATCGCGCGGCACGATCCCGGGTCTCCCTGGCGTGCGCAGCGCCCGAAGAGTTGCCGGTCGATGCGGGCGGACTCGTGCCATTCGGTCAGCACGACGTGCAGGCCTCCGGCCTCGACGACCGCCGGATCCGGCGCGATGTCGGTGCCGCGTCCGGCCATGTCGGTGGCAACCGTCACCGCGCCGCGGCAGCCGGCGCGCGCCACCAGCTCGGCCTCGTTCGCGTCGTTCAGCGCGTCGAGCACACGGTGGGCAATGCCGGCGGCTTCGAGCGCCTGACTCAGGGCCTGCGACGAGGCGACGGACGCGGTGCCTACCAGAACGGCTTGGCCCTGGGCGAGCCGCTGTCGCACTTCGCACACGACGGCAGCGTTCCTCGACGACCGGTCCGGCCAGAGCTGAGGTGGGAGCACGCGACGGCGGCAGGGCCGGTTCGGTGCCACGCGTTCGGTTCGCAGCCGGTAGCTCGCACAGGTCTCGTGCGCGACCTCGCGCAAGGTTCCGCTCATGCCGGCAAGCCTCAGGTAGCGCGAGAAGAAACGCTGGCTCGTGATCCGCGCGAGGGTGTCGTTGGCCCCGGTCGGGGCGAGGCCTTCCTTGGCCTCCACGAGCTGATGCAGGCCCTGCTCCCAGCTCCGGTCGGCAAGCAGGCGGCCCGTCGACTCGTCGACGATGACCACCCGGCCCTCGCGGACGACGTAGTGACGATTCCGATGCAGCAGATGCAGGGCGCGCAGCGCCTGGCTCAGGGTCCGTTCGCGCGCCCAAGCCAGGGCCCAGATCGGATTCGCATCACCCGAGGCGATCGCTTGACTGGCATGCTCGCGCGCCCGCGCCCGCCCGGCTTCGGTCAGCTCGATCTCGCGCGTCGCCATGCGGTGTCTGAAGTCCTCGCCGTGGCGCATGCCCCGCGCAAGGCCGAGCAGTTCGCGGAAGGTCGAATCTTCACTTGCGGGGTCCTGCGCCGACGCGATCACCATCGGGGTGCGTCCTTCGTCGATCAGGATGCTGTCGGCCTCGTCGACGATCGCGAAGTGAAGTCCGCGCAGGCGTACGGGGCCGCCGCCTGCCGATGCCCGCCAGAATGGCTGCAGGGCCAGCTGCGCGGGGCTTCGCGCCTCGCGCGCCGACATGCGGTCCCGCAGGTAGTCGAAAACGAGCTCCTTGTTCGTGCAGTAGGTGACCGGCTGGGCGTACGCCGACAGGCGCTGCGCCTGAGGGGTGCCCGCATGCACCAGTCCGACCCCGAGGCCGAAGAATCCGAACAGTGGCTGCATCGCGCGGGCATCGCGTTCTGCGAGGTAATCGTTGACAGTGACTACGTGCGTCGGCACGCCGGCCATCGCCGACACGCACGCCGCCAGCGCGGCGGCCAAGGTCTTGCCTTCACCAGTGTCCAGCTCCACCAGCCGCCCGTCCAACAGCCGGGCTGCAGCCGCGCGCTGTGGCGGATGCGGCTCCCAGCCCAGCACCCGGTGCGCGGCGACACAGACGGCGGCCAGCGCGGTCGAGACCGAAGCCGTATCGGCATGGCCGAGCCTGAAGGCTGGGCCGGCTGCCGCGATTGCGGCAGCCCGCAGCGCGTCGTCGTCACGCCGATGCCATTGCGTGAGCTCCGCGCGCAGCTGCGGCGCGATCGCGTTGTCCACACCGGACCGCCGCGGCAGTCTCGATGCCAAGGTCCGCACCCATCGATCGAGGATCGTCTCCGCAGCCGCCCGGCGTTCAGGGAAGGGCGTCGGTGCCAGCTCGAGACCGGGAGGGGGCCAGCGACCGTGCAGACCGGCGGCAATCGCGTCCCCGGTCATGTCCTGAACTCCGACAGGAACAGCACCCGCAGTCCGTGCCACAGCCGCCAGGCCAGCGGCTGCCACCGGTGCTCGAAGCGGACGCTGACGCGGCTGCCGATGAGGCGATACGGAAACGCCGGCGGCAAGGCCAGTTCGTACTCGAAGTGCGACAGGAGCGAGCGACGTCCGTCGCCTCCGCGTGGGTCGCTCGGAGCATCGCCACCGCTGAAGTGCCCCAGCGCCGCGCTGGGCAACTCCATCGAGGCCGAAGGCAGGGCACGGACGATTCGGGCCGGCCAGCCCTGTTCAGGTGCCGCCGGCAGTCGCAACTCGACACGCCGCGCGTCGTCGCGGATGAATTCGGCCTCGGACTGCTCAACGACGACACGGGCCAGCGGCGCCTGATCCGGGATCACGTAGCCGAGGACTTCCCCCTGCCGCACATGGTGCCCGGGCAGGTCATTGCCTAGACTCAGCCAGAGTCGTCCGGCGGCCTGCGTGCGCACCTCGAGCGTCGCAACGCGGTCCTGGGCATCCCGGCTCTGCGCGGACTGGCTCATGAGCGCGCTGTGCAAGGGTTCGGCCTGCACGGGGTCGATCAGCACGCTAGCCTCGTAGCGAGCGCGGGCCGCTGCCTCGCGGGCCTGGAGCGTGCGCGCATGCGCGACCAGCGCGGGATCTGCCATCGAGACGACCGTCTGTCCCAATCCGACCCATGACGCATCGGCGCCGACCACGCGCTCGACAAAGCCGGCCTCGGGCGCCCGCAGCACACCGCGATCTGGCAGCCACAGCACGCCCTCGGCCTGCGTGTGGTGGGGCAGCGGAATCGCCAGCGCGGCAACCAGCGCCAGCCCAGGCGCCGCCAGCCGCCAGCGCAGGCCCGGATCGTGTTCGTCTCGGACGAGGCTGCGCAGTGTCATGGCGCTGCGCCACAGCGGCATGCCGAGGTTGGCTACGAGGCTCCACAGTGCGATGACGACGCCGACCGTCGGGTAGTGGGTGGCGACGAAGAGGGCGAGCGACAGCGTCACGACGATCCGGTAGACGAACGACACGGGCGCGTAGACCGCGAACCAGAAGGCCTCGCCCCGTGCCCGGACCGGCGACGCCGCAAGGCGCCGCTGCAGCACGCCACGCTCGAACAGCCAGCCCCAGAAACGTCCCGCGCGCTGCCCCAGGTTCGGGATCTCCAGGGCGTCGGCGGCGACGAAATAGCCGTCGTAGCGCATCAGCGGGTTGGCATTGAAGAGCACCGTGCCGACGCTGGCGAGCACGACCGTGTCGTAGGCGATCGCCTTGGCGACGCCGGGCTCCAGCCAGAGCCACAGGTAGAACGCCGCCGCGCCGATCGCGAGCTCGACGCCAATGCCCGCGGCGCCGACCAGCATGCGATCGCGCTTGCGCGGAAAGACCCAGGCGCTCGACGCGTCGACGTACGGTACCGGCACGAAGAGCAGGAACAGCAGACCCATCTCGTGCACTGCGCCGCCACGAAGCTTGCAGGCGACACCATGACCGATCTCGTGCAACAGCTTCATGAGTGGGTAGATCAGGCCCATCAGCACCAGGCTGTCGAGCGCCAAACTCCGCTCGACGAAGTTCCGGCTCAGCTCCGGCCAGTGCAGCAGCGCCAGCACCAGCGCCGGAACCACCCAGGCCAGCCACAGCAGCACGGCGCCGCGGCCGAGCAGAGGCGACATGCCGCCCGTCAGGCGCTCGAGGAAGCGGTCGGGGTCGACCAGCGGCCAGCGCATCGACAGCGGATTCAGATAGCGCTGCCGGCGTCGCTGCCCGGCCTGCGATCTCTGGCGCCGGGCCTGCTCGTCCAGATCGGGCAGCCCGTCGCTGGCCAGGAGGTCGAGCGCGTGCAGTTGACCGAGCAGCTGCAGGAGCTCTTCCTGGCTCGGTGCATCTTGCCCTTCGGCAAGCAGCCCGTGCCAGAGCTCGCGCAACGACCGACGTCCGTCGAGCCGTCCGATCACCCGGCCGGCACGGCGGTCGAAGCGGTGATAGCGGCCGTTCACTCGGTCCTCGAGCACGGACCAGGGCTGCCCCCGGTACTCGATGACGTGCAGTCGTATGTGTTCCCGCAGCCGCGGCGCGAGTGCCTGCGCCCGATGCCAGTGGCTCGCCCCGGGCAGCGGGGTCACGAGGGCGCTCATAGGCCGAGCGTCCATGCACCGAAGCGCACGCTGTCGACGATCCGGCGCAAGCCGACCCACAACAGGCTGCTTCGCCCGGTAGCGATGCGCCCGACGCCCTCCATGCCGGGCAGCACGCCGGCGGCGCGCTGGGGCAGATCGGCCTCGACTCGGAACGCGTTGCGGCCCTCCTCGGCCTGCGCCACCGGCGACACCTTGCTGACGTGCAGCGCGAAGTGCTCGCCCGGCAAGCCGGTGAAGACGACCTCGCCGGCCATGCCCTGGGCGAGCCTGACGACGTCGCGTTCATCCACACGCAGCACGACGCGCCATCCGGTCGCTGGTGCGACCTCGAACAGCACCTTGCCTTGCTCGACCGGTGCGCCGATCTGTTGCGACAGGTCGCCCTTGACGATCAAGCCGTCCAGCGGCGCCGCCACCACCGTGCGGGCGAGCCGGTCGCGCGCCAGATCCAGCGCGGCCGCCGCCTCGTCGCGCTCGGCCTCGGCCACGCGAACCGCGACGGCCTCGCCGCGTGCCAGGGCTTCACGCAGCTTACGCTCGGCCACCTCGGTCGCGGCGCGGGATCGCGCCTCTTCCAGCCGCAGGTCGCGATCATCCATCCTTGCGAGCATGTCGCCCCGGCGCACCGTGTCGCCGGGCCTCAGCGGGGCTTCGACCACGTAGCCATCAAAGGGTGCGACCGCCGATCGCTGGACTCGGCCCTCGACCGTGGCCGGTGCGCTCACCCGATCGTCGATGGGCAGCACCGCGGCGCCTGCGAGAGCCAGCAGCGCCGCGCCACCGACCAGCTTCAGCCCGGGGTGTCGCGGACCGACCAGCGTGCGGGAGGCGGCGACCGTGGTGTCGAGCAGGTGCGCCCCTAGCGAGCGCTGGGCCGCGAGCTGAACGCCCAGGCAGGTTGCCAACGCCGCGGCAATGGCGCTCGCGAATTGCGCCAGCTCAGGGTCGATCCCGCGATCGAAGTCGAGCAGCAGCGCGCCGACTGGACCCGTTGGAGTGAGGAGGGGCAGGGCCAGCGCCGCGCGCGAACCGGCCTCGTGGCAGTACTCCTGTACCGCGGGGTCGGTCTGTGCCGGGGCCGGCGCGTCTGCGGCGCTCTGCAACGGGCGTTCGCTGGCAAGCGCGGCGCGCATGGCATCGCGGCCACGCGCCAGCAGGTTCGCCGTTCGATCGAACCCGGCGCTGCCCGAAACCATCGCGACGCGCAGGCTGCCGCGCGAGCCGGGCCTGACCAGCGCGAGCATCGCGGTCCGGCATGGCAGGGCCTGGGCCAGGCGGTTCACGACCCAGCGGGCGACGTCGTCAGCGCGTGGTTCGGCGAGAGCGCCCAGCAGCAGGTCCTGAACCAGGGCCAGGCGCTCGAGCCTGTGCCCGCGCTCGGCGAGCTCGCGCTGGTCCGGCAGGGCCGCGAGCCAGCCTGCGCCCCAGTGCAGCAGGCGCATCGCCTGGGTCACTGCGGCGTCGCCGCGCGCCGTCAGCTGGATCACCACGACGCCAAAGCTCGTATCGCCGACGGCCAGAGGGTAGGCGCACTGCACCGAACCCTCCGCCTGCCGCGTGACACCGCGGCCCTCGGTGAGCGCCGTCTGTGCGACCTCGGACAGGAACGACACGTCGCGCCGGGCGTCCGGCCACACCGCCGCGGGGGCGAAGCGATCGGAGTCGCCCGTCTCGCGCAACAGCACAAGGCCATATCGCGCCCCTGCCAGCCACTCGCACAGCAGGGCCAGCCAGGCCGCGCACAGCTGCGTCGAACTGCGGGCGCCGGCCAGCTGCGACCAGAGATCGGCCGGCGGCGTGGCCGGCACATCATCGTTGGCCGGCCCCGAGGATGCGGTCCCGGGCGTTGCCGCCAGCGCCTCGCGAGCCACTGGAGTCATCCGGCGTGTGAGCGCGGCCCGGTGCGCGACCGGACCAGGAGTGCCAGGGCCATAAGCACCAGCCAGGCCGTGGGGGTCTCGGGAATGCTGGCCGTCGAGACCAAGGCGGTGGCCTCGACCTGGGGGTCGATCGGCTGGAACCCGTTCTCGTCCGACCAGACCAGAGACAGCGCCACTGGGCTGGACGCGCCAGCCGGGAAGTCCCGCGCGAGATCGAAGCTGAAATCGAGCCTGACCGAACCTGTCAGCGCGAGCGGCGGCAGCTGGGCAAAGGTCGCCGGGTCGATCGCGAACCAGGTGGCCGTCAGCTGCGGGTTGCCCGAGGTGGCGGTGGACAGAAGTCCGTTGCTGCTCAGGGCGCTCAGGGCGTCGAAGGGGGTGCCGCCTTGGGTCACGCTGGCGCCGGTCAGCGATAGCAGCGTGGGGTCCCAGTCGAGCGAGAACTGGAAGCTGCTCATCTGGGTGAGCGTTCCGAAATCGATGTCGAACACGACATCGACGGGCTGACCGGGCGCGCCGGTGACGTCGGTGGTCGTCACGGGCGTCGCCCGAGCCGCGAGCGCCGCGCATCCGAGCAGCAACGCGCCGATGTGCCCGAGAAGTCGTTGACGGGTGGTGGACCTCATGCGGCCTCCTGGAGTGCGGGGATTGGGGTCGATCAGGGTGCAGGGACGCGAGCCGGGCGGCGGGCTTTGACCGGCCATGGGTTCGCCGGCGCGGCCTCTTCGCGCGGCGGCAACAGCCATGCGGCGAGCCAGGGCTGGCCGACGCGGCGCTCGACGCCGAAGTCGGCGACATGGACGTCGAAGGCGATCTTTGGCGCTGCCGCTGAGGCCAGGGCCGGTGCCAGCTTCGCGGTCGGACGCGCTGGCGCGGTCGACCCTGGCGCGGTGTGAACGGCCCGGGACCGAGCGGCGTCGAACCCAGACGACGGCATGGCCGCGTGAGGCACCTTCGGAACGGCCCCTACGACGGCGTGGGCCGAGCCAGGCGCGGGACCCGCCGCCGCCGGCCTCGTCGCGGCCAGCGTGGACGCAGTGGCAACAGGCGCCATACTTGGCGCCGTCATGACGCCGACGCGCGCCGCGGTAGCACTCCGCGCAGCCGCTGACGGGCCGGTGGCGGCCGGTATCGGGGGAATGTCCCTCTGCGGTGTGCCCGCGATCTGCAGCGCCAGCTTTAGGGCATCGGCCGACTGCAGCACGCCGTTGCGATCGATGTCGCCGATCACCGTCGGATCCACCAGCGGCCAGGCGCCGAAGCCGCTGTCCTGCTTCAGCAGCACGCGGTTCATCAGCGTGAAGTCGAGCTTGGTGTAAGCGGCGTCGCCCGAGGCGTCGCCGATGTAGGCCACGGCCAGCACGCCGTCGGCGCCGACCACCGGACGCGCGCCACCGTCGAGCTGCAGGCCGGTGAGGTGCAGCAGGCCGTCGGTGCCATAGGAGGCCGTCGGTGGGACGGTGGCGTCCAGCGTGCCGAGCACGATGCGGCCAGTGGGCAGCGGCGCGCCGGCCTGGATGCCGACGCGCAGCAGGCCGGGTGTCGAAGCATCGACTTGCACTGAACTGCCTGCTGGCAGCGCACCGGCGGCGAACCCGTTGACGTGCAGCAGCGACGGGTCGTACTGCAGCGTGAAGGCGACGGCGCTCGCGCCGGCAGCCCCGTCGAGCACCACCGGGAAGCCGTAGCCGACGGCCGGGATCGCCAGCGTCTGCCCGGGCCCGCGGGCGATCTCGCCGACCGAAAGTGTCGCCCCGCTTGCCGGCGCCAAGCTGAAGCTGCCCACGTAGTTGCCGCCGGCCGTGCCATTGCCGTCGCCGTCGAGCAGCCGGCCCTGGGTGTCGGTGAAGGCGTTGCTGCGGCTATCCAGCCTCACGGTGTAGCTGCCGGGTGCCAGCACCGAGCCGGTCTTGACGAAGGTCAGTCCGAACCGGTCGGCATCGACGACGAGGCTGCCGCTGATCCGCTTGCCCGTGGCGTCGAACAGGCCCAGATCGGGTGCGCCGAAGGACGCCCCCTGACCGTCGTAGAGGTTCAGCGCCGCGGCCGCGATCGGCTCGCTGAACGCGACATGGAAACCGTCCGCGGTCGGCGTGAGCGCGGTCACCTGCAGCAGCGTCGGCTGGACACTGACGAACGTCGTCGCGGCGGCAGGCTTCGACGAGAGCGTGCCGTCGCTGGCCTGCCATGCGATCTGGCGGCCGAGGTCGCTGCCGGATGCGGTGGGGTTGGCGCTGGTCGAGGCGAAGGTCACGGATTCCAGCACCTGCTGGTAGTGCGCCAGCGTGTCGCTGCCCGAGAGCGTGAGCACGCCGGCACTGGCGTCGTAGCTGGCGGCGATGCTCGTGCCGGTCGTGTTCGCCGTGAGCGTGTCGCCGGGCAGGAAACCCGCGCTGATGGCGACGCGAGCCGAAGCGAGCGCGAGGTTGTCGACGTCCGATACCGCGATGGCCGGCGCCGCGATGGCCGCGGCTGCGCCCTGGGTGAAGGTGGCGGTGTTGCCCGCGCCGGAGAGCACCGGTGCCTGATCCACGCCGACGACGCCGATGGTGCTCTGGGCAACGGCCGATGAGAGCGTGCCGTCGCTGACCTGCCAGCGCAGGCTGCGGCTGGTGTCGGCACCGTACGAAGTCGGGTTCTGGCTGCTGGACGCGAAGGCGACGGAGTCGAGCACGGCCTGGTAGTTGGCGAGCGTGTCGCTGCCCGACAGCGTGAGCACGCCCGCGTTCGGGTCGTAGCTCGCGGTGATGGCCGTCCCCGCGGTCGTCGCCGAGAGCGTATCCCCCGCCAGCGCACCCGATGCGATGGCCACGGTCGCCGACGCGAGCTTGGCGCTGTCGGGAGCGCTGAGCGTCAGCAGCGGCGCGGCCAGCACGGCGGCGCCGCCTTGCGTGAAGGTGGCCGTGCTGGACGTGCCGCCGATCACAGGGGGCTGCAGCGGCACGGTCGTGCTCGCATCGGCGGCGTTCTTGCCCGCCTCCTGCCGGCCGACGTTGTCGGTGGCGACGCTGTAGAAGCCGTAGCGGTGGCCGTCGCTGCCGGTGAAGGTGGTCGAGGTCTGGGTCGTGGCCTGCAGCAGCGGCACGAAGGCGCCGCCGTCGGTCGAGACGTAGATGTCGTAGCTCGCGATGCCCGAGCCGGCGCCGTCGCTGCCCGACCACGACAGGGCGAAGCTGGCCCCGCTGGCCGTCGCCGGCAGGGCGCTGACGCTGCTGGTCGGCGGCGTGGCGTCGATCGTGTTCGTGAACACATTGGTCGCGACCGGGGCGTTGGTGTCGAAGACGATGCTGGCCTGGGCGCTGACGGTCGCGCCCGAAGCGAGGCCCGCCTTGGGCTGGACGTAGTAGTTGGCGTAGCCCTGGCCGCGACCGGTCGCGTCGTCCGGCGGCAGGAAGCCTACGTTCGCATCGGCCGGCAGGTCCAGCGTCTTCGGGTCGATCGAGGTCAGCGTCCAGGTCACCGTGCGCGTGGTCGTGTCCAGCGACGCGGTGGCGTCGACGAACAGGCCCAGCGTGGCCCGCTCGTCCAGCCGAGTGCTGTAGAACTGCCGTCCCGTCGGAACGTCGACATTGACGCTGCCGAAGCCGAAGCCGCCGAGCTGGAAGGTGGAGAGGTCGAGGTTGGGGTCGAGCTGCTGCGTGATGACGACCTGCTGCGCAGGCGCGCTGGCGCTGGGCTTGTTCTCGTAGCCGATCTGGTAGGGCAGAGTGTCGTCGTTGCGCACGAACTGGCCAGCGCCAAAGCCGGCGGGGCCGGAGATGAAGTTGGGATCCGTTGGATCCTTCTGCGTCGTGTGTGAGGCAGCAATCTGGTCCGCGCTCACGACGGGGGTGCTGTCGCAGGCGGTGATGTAGTTGAGCGCGTTAGTCAAGAAGTTCGAGCCGCTGGTTGGGCAAGGCGGAAGTTGCCCGTTGTGCTGGGACTTGTACCAAGCGGCATAACCGATCGATCCCACGGACCACCCGATGATCGCGATCTCGGCGCCAAGCACTCCATACAACCCGGCTTCGGCATATTCGCCAAGCATTTGGGCGCGTGCCAGCGCAGTGCGAGCGGCTTCAACTTGGGGAGCGAACTGCGAGTAGTTCAGTCCTAGGTTGGTGATGTTGGTGGCCAGGATATTCCCGGAGTCCAGCGCCACTCCGCCTACCGACGTTGCGACGCTTTCGGTGGCAGGGGCCGCAGCCTCGTACGCAAGCGGCGAAAGCCCTGGGCTGAGGTTGACTTCCATGGCGTACTGCAGCGCCGACATCGTCTGCGCGAGTTCCAAAGAGGACACCGTAGTGGCGAGTGCGTCGACGGCCGTGACTGCAAGCGGGCTGAACGGGAAATGGCCGGTCGGATCCGCCAAGCTCACGGGGTTGTTGTACGCATAGGCGTACAGATTGGATCCGCCCGCCAAGCCGGCCGGGTCGGCCTGGGTGAATCTGCCTACGGAAGGGTCGTAGTAGCGTGCACGCATGAAGTTCAGGCCAGACCCATCGGCTTGGACGCCGACTTCGCCGTTGAACTGGAATGGATTCGCCACACCTTGAGTGGCCGAGCGCAGTTCGCCAAACGGCAGGTAGCTGTAGCTGTCGACATACGAGCCCGCCGTGCTGCTCAGGCCGACTGTCGAGCCGGTGGCGTCGAAGTCGTAGTAGCTCGTCTGGTTGCCCGCACCGACCTGGCTCGTCAGCCCGAGCCCGTAGGTGTAATGCGCGGTCAAGGCGCCATTGCCGTCGTAGGTGCCGACGACGTTGCCGAGCCCGCTTGGATCGACCAGGAATTCGGTTCGCTGGCCGTTGTGTACGCTGGCCGAGCGGTTGCCGAGCGCGTCGTACTCATAGCTCCAGGTGCCGCCCGAGTTGGTCAGCGACGCAAGGCGCCCGAGCGCGTCGTAGGTGTACGTGGTCGTGCCTGACGGGCCCGTGGAGGAGATCAGGTTGCCCGCCGTGTCGAAGGTGTTGATGGCGCCCGCGGCGCTGGTGTACTCGTTGAGGTTATTGGTGGTGTACGCGCTGACGCTGCCGGCGTCGTTCACCTGCACGCGGTTGCCGGCCGCGTCGTAGCTGTAGGTGATGACCCGCCCATCGGGCAGTGTCACCGAGCTGAGGCGGCTGTCGCCGTCGTAGCCGTAGGTCGTCACGCCCTCCAGCGTGGTCAAGGTCGTGCGCCGGCCGAGTAGGTCGTAGGTGTAGGCATAGCTCGAGTTGACGCTCCCATCCGCTGCCACGTTGGAGATCAACGTCAGCTGTCCACTGGCGTTGTAGCTGTAATCGGTATGGTTGCCGTTGCCCTCGTCCTTGCGCGCGAGCTGACCGAGGGTGTTGTAGCTGTAGTGGGTGATCAGCTGCCCCGACGCATCGGTGACGGTGAACAGCCTGCCGACGGCGTCGTAGCTGTAGTTGGTGGTAAAGCCCGTGTTGTCGACCATCTGCGTGCGCTGGCCGCCGGTGTTGTAGCCGTACTGCAGGAAGCGGCCGTCGGGGTACGTGATGCGGGTCAACCGGTCGGCACCGTCGTAGCTCATCGTGATGGTGCCGCTCGCGTTGGTCGCAGTGAGCAGGTTCGCGTGGGTGTCGTAGGTGTAGCTGGTGGTCGAGCCGTCGGCCGCCACCACCTGCGTCACCAGGCCGCGGCCGTTGTAGCTCGTGCGGGTGACCAGACCGTTCCGGTCGATCGACTGGATCAGGTTGCCGTTGGCGTCGTAGCCGTACGTGGCCGTGCTGCCGTCGGCCATCGTCGTCTTTGCCGCGTTGCCGTTGGCATCGAAGGTGTTCGTGAAGCCGTTGCCCTTGGCGTCCGTGAACTGCGCGAGCCCGTTGGCCGTGGCATCGTAGGCCAGGGTCTGGCTGGCCCCGGTCGGGTCCGTCGACTGATTGGTGTTGCCCGCGGCGTCGTAGCCGAACGTGGCGCCGCCGCCGCCCACTTCGGCCACCGCAGCCACCTGCCCGTTGACGTTGAACTGCGCCAGACCGACCTGGCCCTGGGGACCGTTTGTGCGGATGATCCGCCCAGCGTCGTCGAACTTCAGGGTCTGGGAATTGTTCTGCGCATCGGTGATGCGCATGCTGGCCACGTCGT
Organism: Betaproteobacteria bacterium; assembly: GCA_037443665.1. Lineage (GTDB taxonomy): Bacteria > Pseudomonadota > Gammaproteobacteria > Burkholderiales > Burkholderiaceae_C > Rubrivivax. Next base: position 10,689 of record JBBINW010000047.1, on the reverse strand, counting down.
AGCTGTAGGTGAGGGCCTGCGCCCCGCCGTCGAGCTGCGTGGTCTTCAGCCGGCCTTGGGTGTCGTAGTCGTAGAAGACGTGGGTGCCATCGGGATTCGTGATCGACACCAGCGCGTGCGCGCGGGGCCCGGACGCGTCGGCGGTGTAGGTGTAGCGCGTGGAGCCGGCCGCGGTGGTCATGCTCAGCAGTTCCTGGCCGCTGGCGTCGTAGCCGTAGACAGCGGTGCGCCCCACGGGATCGGTGATCTTGGACAGCCGCCCCTGGGCGTTGTAGGCGAGCGTGATCGCATCGCCGTCGGCGTGCGTCAGGCTGGTCATCTGCCCGTTGGTGTAGCCGGCGGTGATGCGGTTGTGATTGGCGTCCTGCAGGTAGTCGAGCGTGCCGTCGGCGTGGAACGCGGCGACGTCGCCGGTCTTCTCGCGCAACTGGTAGCCGCCGTTGACGAGCGTCAGGGTGCCGCTGTCGCCCGGCATGCCGACGAAGGACCCGTTCGCACCCGGCGCGAAGTAGCGTGTCGTCCCGCCCTCGTGGATCGTTACCACCTGGGTAGCGGCGTCGGTGCTGGCGGAGAAGTCGAAGCTGTCGACCCAGCCGCGGCCGAGCCGACCGAGCGTGTAGCGGCCCGCGATCGAATCGCCCAGGAAGGTGCGGCCTAAGTCCAGCGACAGGCCCGGCGCCGGGAACGACAGGTCCACACTTGACGGCGTGACCGGCGACTGCATCTGGTCGTTGGCCTTCATGATCTCGAAGCTGAACAGGTCGCCGATGTCCTTCGACTGGAAGCCGTTGGCGCCGAGCGCTGCCGAGTCGATCTCGAGCAGGCGGTAGTAGTCGCCGACGATGTTGCCGAGTTGCGGGCGCAGGTTGGCCCAGATGGCATCCCAGGCTTCGGGCGTGATGCTCTTCGGCCGGATGCTGTCCTTCTGGGCGTCCCAGTTGATCGTCTGCAGCAGGTTGACCTGCGACAGGTTGAAGTCGCTCGTGACCCCGGCAGCCTTGGGCGACGGGGTGAAGATGTGTCCGAAGTTCTTCTTGCCGCCTGGTGGGAGCAGCTCCGGCAGCTGCGGGTCGACCAGGTCCAGATGCTTGTCCGAGGAGACATTGGTCGAGTCGACCTGCAGGAAGGGCACCGGCACGGCCAGCCCGTTGATGCCGTGCACGGTGACCGTCATCGGAATCGGTGCGCCGACGTGGACGGCGCCAGGCGTCAGGATCGTGCTGCTGGCGAAGTTGCCGACGGGCACGCTGACGATGTCCAGCGTCGAGGAGGCGGTAGCGACCTGCGTGCCGTCGGTGGCACGCACCGTGTAGCTGCCCAGGGGCACGGTGCTCAGGTCGAAGGTTGCCTCCACGCGTGTCGAGTCGACGAGGTTCACCGATCCCGGGTTGTAGACCGTGCCGTCGCTCGCGAGGAGGCTCACGGTCGTGTTTCGCGTGAACTGGCTGCCCTGCACGAGCAGGTACCGGTTGGGTGTGGGCGTGACGTAGTGGTCCGGGCCGAAGTCGGTCACGGCAAAACTGGCCGCGTTCGCGCTCAGCGTGTAGGACTGCGCCGCGCCACCGTTGGGCAGGCCGTGCAGCAACACGTAGTAGTCGCCGCCCTGCGCATTGGTCAGTTGCAGGTCGGCGTTGGCGGCCGTGGTGCTCGTGGTCTGGTCGAATTCGCTGCGGCTCGGCAGGGCGCCGTAGCGCAGGTAGACCTCGGCGCCGGCAGCCCCGGCGGTGGCCGAGATGTCAAGGTTCGCGCCCGGCGCCACGACCAGGTGGTACCAGGTGTCCTGCCCGTCGCCCAACTGGCCCGTGGCGGTCTGCCCGATCTGAAGCGCCGGGACGCTGGTCGCGAGCGCCCCAGCAGACACTCCGGTGTTGTTGCCACGGTTCGAGTCGTTGATCTGGCTGCGGCTGTCGGCCACGACGATCACGCGGTAGGCGGCGTCGGGCACCCCGGGCAGCGCGGCGTTCACGATGTCGTGGTAGCTCGCGCCGGCGGCCACGTCCGCGCTGTGCTGCACGCGCGCGAGCAGGATGTCACTCGGGTCGAGGGTGGCGTCGGTGGACAGGTACACCGAGTCCGTCCAGCTGCCGGAGGCCGGCAGCCCGCCGATGTTGTTGACGGTGATGTCGAGGGTCGCGTTCTGCCCGGGAGCGAGTGTGCCATTCGGCAGGGTGATGGCGCCGACCGCGAGGTCTGCGGCGCTGGCCTGCGCGTTCAAAGTGAAGCCCGTTTTCGACAATGTCGAGCCGAACAGCGTCCCGCCGGTGCTGGTCGGCAGCGTGACGCTGGCGAAGGCGCCAGTGTGAGAAGGGAATTGCATCACCGCGAAGCTGTCGCCGCTGGTCGGACCGAACCCGTTAGTGAGCGCGGCGTTGAAGCTTCCGTCGAGCGTCGCGTTGCCGCTGCTTACCAGCCGTCCGAACTGCCCGCTTGCAGGGTTGCCGGCAATCTGGGTCGCGAGCGTCGCCGTGTTGCCCTGCACGTAGGCGCCGGCGACGTTCAGCGTGCTGCCGGCGCCGAGGGTCAGGGTCCCGGTGTTCGCAAAGTTGCTTGCGGTCGTGAAGCTGCGCCCACCCGTGACCGTCAGGCTGCCCGCGTTGGCGCTCAACCTGCTGAGGGCGCTCAGCGTCGAGCCGGCGCCGTCGAGCGTCACGTCGCCCTGGTTGGTTGCGATCGTCCCTGGCAGCTGCAGCGACGAATTCGCGCCGACGATCCATCGCCCACCGGTCAGCGTCGTACCGCTGAGCTGGGCGATGCTGGCGTCGAGCAGGTTGAGCGTGCCCGAGCGCACCTCGACCGTGCCCGTGTTGCTGAACGGGGTGCCATAGCCGCTGCCCGAAACGCCAGTACCACCGGACTTGCGGAGCGTCCCGGCGTTGTTCACCGCAACCCCGCCGACCAGGTACTGGCGCGTGAAGCCGCCGTCACTTTGCAGGTCCCACAGCCCGTTGTTCTGCAGCGTGCCGCCGATGGTGGTGTTGCCGCTGGTGTAATCCAGTTGAACGTTGCCCAACTGGTCGTGCACGGTGCCGTCGTTAACGATCAGGCCGCCAATGGCCTTGGTGGCGCTGCCGACGATGCTCAGGCTGCCCTGGTTGTCGAAACCTGCTGCTCCGCCGTTGATGACTCCACCGCTCCACTGGAACATGCCGTCCGGCAGGTTGAAGCTCACGCCCGAGGCGCCCGCGTACAGCACGTTGTTGGCCAGGAGCACCGTTCCGGCACCGCTGCCGGTGAAATGACCGTCGTAGGTCACGCCGACGTTGCCGGAGGTGTCCGAGCTGTCGGCGAGGTCCAGGGTGGTGCCTGCGGCGAGCTGGAGGCTGCCGCCAGTCACGGTGACGGTGCCGCGGTCGAACGTTAGGGTGCCCGCTTCGACATCGATGGTTCCAACGGAAGAATCGACGTTACTGACGGCGAACTTGGTGGTGCCGCTGGCCGACTTGCGCAGCGTTCCTTGATTGATGAACGACGGTGCGGCGCCGGTGCCCTTCTCGGCATTGGTGGTGACAAGTTCATTGCCTTGCCGCATGTCGAACAGGGCGCCGGCACGGTTGGTGAATACGCTGCCTAGGTACATCCCAAAGCCGTAGCCGTTCAATGTGAACGTGCCGGCGTTGTCGATCCGGCCCGCGAACACGGGCAACGTGAGGCTGGGCGTCAGATCGTCATCGGACCGGGTGAAGCTGCCGAGGTTGAGAAGCCCGGCGGCGCCGCCATCGATGACGCCGTTGTTCCAGCGCAGAAGCCCGGGCTGGAAGTTGAACGTGGCGCCCGCGGGGGACACCGTGTACAGGTCGCCGTCGAGGCGAACGATGCCGGCGCCCGAGCCGGTGAACGTGCCCGAGAGGGTGTGCGTGCCGGCCAGCTGGAGCTCGGTGCCGCCGGCGGCATTGAAGGTGCCGCCGGTTTGCGTCCCGCCGGTGATGCGCAGGATGCCGGACTGCACGTCGACGGTGCCACCCTGGTTGTTGAATCCGACGGAGCCGAGCGAGACCGTGGTGCCACCGGACTTTCGCAGCGTGCCGCTGTTGTCGATGACTGGGGCATCGGCATAGCGATGCGTGAATCCGAAGTCGCCCTCGATGTCGATGAGACCGTGGTTGTCGAGGGTGCCCAGGCCCAGGTCGTCGAACTGCAGGGTGCCTGCTTTCAGGTTGATCGTGCCGTCATTGCGCAAGGTGCCGCCGAGGGTCTTGGTGGCGGACCCGGCGATGTCGATCGCGCCGACGTTGTGCACGCCCGCGGTGCCGGCCGCGATGCCGCCGCCAGTCCACTGGAACATGCCGGCGGGCAGGTCGAAGGTGATGCCGGAACCCGTCGCCACCAGCACGTTGCCCGCCAGTTGCACGGTGCCACCACCGCTGCCGGTGTACAGGCCGCCATAGGACACCACCACGTTGCCGGAGGTGTCGGCGCTGTTGGCGAGGTCGAGCGTTGCGCCCGTCGCGACCTGGAAGTTGCCGCCCGTGCTCTGGCCGCCGTTGCTGCCCAGCGCCAGCGTGCCGCTGCGAACGTCGATGGTGCCGCCGGCGTTGCTGAAGGCGCCGCCGACGAGGGTCGAGGACCCGGTGCCGGCGGATTTGCGCAGCGTGCCGTGGTTGATGAAGCTCGCCGCGGTGCTGTTGGCTGCGCCCCCCGGGTAGAGATTGCTGTCGCTCTGGAAGTCCCAGACGCCTGTGACTGTGTTGTCGACGACGGCGGCGTAGTCCAGCCGGGTGTCGCCAAGCTGGACAATCGTGCCGCTATTGGTCCAGTTTCCCAGCAGTGTCGCCGCGCCCCCGGCAGGCGAGACGCTCAGGTAGCCTGTGTTGCTGATGGTCGCGCCGTTGGCGTTGAACTTGCCTGATAGCTGCACGGCTGGGCTGGAGAAGTTGAACGTCGCGCCGCCGGCGCCCGCTGTCCACCAGCTGTAGATGTCGTTGCCCGCGATGAACCGGATCTGCCCGGCCCCGCCGCCGCTGAAGCTGCCGGTCAGGGTGGTGCGGCCGCCGAATGACAACACGGCGCTAGCTCCAGCCGTGAAAACGCCGCCACTGTGGGTGCTTGCGCCGCTGTAAAGGCCGCCGCCGATCGCCAGCGTGCCAGATTCGGCGTCGACCGTGCCGCCGTTGTTGTTGAAGGTGCTGGTCACCGACGAGGTGCCGGTGCCGCCGGACTTGCGCAAGATGCCGCTGTTGTTGAAGGTGTCCCAGGCCTGGCTGGTGATCGAGGCGTCGCCCTGAAGGTCTACCAGGCCGGTGTTGTTGAGCGACCCAGCGCTGTAGTAGTCGAGCTGCAGGGTGCCGGCCGTACCGTCCAGCGTGCCGCTGTTGTTGATCGCCGCCGCGGTGTAGTCGGTGCCGGCGAAGCTCATCGTGCCGGCGTTGAGCAGGTTGCCGCCGCCGCTGACGATCGCGTTGTTCAAGCTAGAACTGCCGGTCGTCGCGAGCGTGCCGCCGATCGCCAGGCCCGCGTTGGCCACACTCAGCGTGCCGTCGATCTCGGAGTTCGCGGTCAGCGTCAGCGTGCCGCCCGTGAGCGACAGGCCGTCGCGCGACAGCAGGCTGTGCACGGTCTCGTTGTTGCGCACGGTGACGGTCGGCGTGGCGCCCGCGACATCGATCCGCACGTCGTCGCCGGCCGTCGGGGTGCGCGCTACGCCGTTGCTGTCGCGCCAGTTCGACGCCTCGTCCCAGAATCCGTTGCTGCTTCCGACCCATGAGATGGTCGGCGTCGGCGTGATGACCAGGGCGGTGATGGCTGGTGCGAGGGGCTGGCTAACGCTGGCCGGCACGCCGCCCAGGCCGGTGCCCGACATCAGGATCCGTGGCTCCAGGGTCTCAACCTCCAGGCGGGGCGCCGCGGTCTCGCGCCTCCGGTGCTGGTCGGCATGGCGCCGGTCCGAGCGTGAGCTTTTCGCCTTGTTCATCTTCGCCTCCCCTGCGCAGTTCGCGACCAGGACCGCGCAACCAGCCTGGCACGTGCCCCGGTGTCTGTCAGATCGAATGAGGTGTCCGAATATTCCCGTGGGGGTAAGCCCAGGGCATCCCTAACAGCGCGCCGCTCAACCCGGTATCGGTGTTCCGGCCCGGCCTCGCGCGCCTCGATTTCGGTATGGCGCGGAGCCTTGGCGGACCATCGTTCAGTTCGGCGGCGCGGCGTGCCCCGTGCGAGCCCGCGGACGAAGTCGCCGAGTTCGGTCGGATCGAGGTCCGAAGTCGCGAGTCATGCCATCCCGGAGCCATCGCCGACGGCCACGTGGAAGCCGAGCATCGGTTCAGGCACTTGCCTCGGCTCGCAGGTGTCGGTTGAGATGGACGATTGCCCCAGGCTGAGAGCCGCCACGGCCCATAAGCTGATAGCACAGCGTCATGCATGTTGGAGTTCATGGCGGCGTGGTGCGTGCGGTGGTCTGCTATCGATGCCTCGACTTTCGCGACAGTGCGCCAAAATGGCTTCAGGCATTCATAAAGCGTTGTTAAACGTTCTGAAATGCCCCCCTCTGCCCATTGGGCCGTAGGAGGGCGTTCTGCACCAGCGCGAACGGTTCGCCATTGCCTCGAGGGGCAGCTCCGATGTATTCCCAATGCGCCCGTCATCTGGCACGATGCGCGCGTTCAGATGGGGGAGGTCGGGTGGCTGCTTGCCTGTATCACATGTGTGCACCCGACTTTCGGGGTGAACACATCTATCCGCTGAATGGACTTAAGTCCGTCCACCCTGACCTGTATGAGAGGGAGCGTGTCAAGTACGACGGTCGGGAGGGCGTGCTTCGGTACGTCGTCCCCGGGCTTGACGTCACTTGGACGGAGACGGTCAATCTCTCCGCATTGCATCCCAGGCATCTGGTGGCCGAGCGTCGTCGCCTTGGCGTGCCATTCTCGAACCTGCTGACGCGGCGCGTTCTGGAGATACCACTGGAGCGGCTGTCCGGCCTCAAGGCAGTGGCCTATTCAAGTTCGGCCCACTGGATCAACAGCTCGCCCCACGATCCGACGGCAGCTGCCGAGCCGCCACTTGCTGACTTCTCGCCCTTCGATGCGGCAAGCCATCGAGAGCCCACCAGCGTGCCGTCGCTTCACACCGAGTACCTGCTGCGCCAACAGCATCGCGGGGAGCGCGCGCTTGCCTTTGTGTTCATTCCCCATGTCCTGGTGGCCTCGGCGATCGATGTCTCCGGGCTGGTGCCGCGGGACATGGCTGATGCCTGACGTGCCGGTCGTGACCGTGGTCGAAACAACCCTGCACCCGGGCCGTGCCTAAGACGACCGACGGAGACGTGCATGGCAATGATCCGAACCGATGACGACATTTGAGCTTTATGTCGAGGAGGCGGGTGCCGGCGCGCCCATCGTCTTCGTGCACGAGTTCGCCGGTGATCACCGCAGCTGGGAGCCACAGCTGCGGCACTTCGCGCGCCGCTACCGCTGCATCACCTACTGCGCCCGCGGCTACCCGCCATCTTCGGTGCCGACCGGCCTCGAGCGCTATTCGCAAGACCGCATGCGGGACGATCTTCTCGCGGTGCTCGACGGACTTGGTATCGAGCGCGCCCACGTCGTCGGCTGCTCGATGGGCGCCTTCGCTGCGCTGCATTTCGGGATGGTCTACTGCACGGCCGCGGCTACAGCACGCGCCTTGTCCGTGACCCTGGTGGGCTGTGGATCAGGCGCACACCCGGCCTTGTACGGTTCCTTCAAGCAGGCCTCATTGGAGCGCGCGGCCAGCATACGGCGCGATGGCATGGCCGGCTTTGCCACCAGCTATGGGTACGGTCCGGTGCGCCTGCAGTTTCTCCACAAGGATCCGCGCGGGTTTGCCGAATTCCAGGCGCAGTTGATCGAACATTCCGCGGTCGGATCCGCCAACGTCATGGAGGGGTGCCTGGCTCGTCGTCCATGCCTCTACGACCTGACGGACCGGATGGCCGCGATCGACGTGCCGGTGCTGGTCGTGACGGGGGACGAAGACGACCAGTGCCTTGAGCCAGCACTGCTGATGAAGCGAGTCATGACCAAGGCCGGCCTGGCGATCGTTCCGAATACTGGTCATGCGGTGAACCTGGAAGAGCCTCAGCGCTTCAATCGATTGCTCGACGATTTTCTGCATGAGGTGGCGCTTGGGCGCTGGCCGGTGCGCGACCCTCGTACTCGTCCTGATTCGATCTGGGGTCCGGCGGGTGAACCGGCGCGTGCTCGGCCGTGACCGGAGTGGCCATGCATGTCACTCGCCTCGCAGCAGGCAATTTCCTCCAGGAAATTCAACGATGAGCTTTCCGACCCCCCCCCAGGAACCTACCGCACACCCGTATGTTCGCGGCCATACCGCGCATGAGGTCGAGCGAATGAAGGCTCAGGCGCGCCTCACTGATCCGGTCACAAAGCGGTTCTTCAGGGCCGCTGGACTGCGGCCACAAGGCGACCTTCGAACAATCGGTACAGAGCGGGGATGCGGCCCGACTGGCGGACTGCCTACTCGTGGGATCGCCAGTCTTGACGCCGTGTTGGTCGTGTCTGCGCCGGTCTCCGCAGGCAGGCGCGAACCTGGAGGACTTGTTCGATGCGCTGGACTGGGTCGCGCCGGGATTCGAGATCGTGCAATCGCACCTGCCCGACTGGAGTTCAGCGCACCCGAGACAGTGGCCGACGGTGGCCTGCATGGACGCCTGCTCGTGGGTCGGCCCGTACCGGTGCGCGAACTGGCGACCAATGCCAGCGAGCTGTCAGAACAGCTCGCGTCAGCGCGCGTCGAACTGCGCTGCGACGGCATGCCGGTCGAGTCCGGTGCCGGGTCCAACGTGCTTGACAGTCCGCTGCGGGCGCTTCTCCACTTCATCGACGCATTGCGCCCCTGCCAGGGCGCTCCCAACTTGGCGGCTGGCGACCTCGTCACCACCGGCACCTGGACCGACGCCTGGCCGGTTCGGAGTGGCCAGACATGGTCCTCGGCCTACAGCGAGGCGCTGGACGGCCTGGTGGTCAATTTCACTTGACTGCGTGTGGTCACCCGATGCTGCGCGCTGCGCGCTGCGCGCTGCGCACTGGGCTTCAGCGAATCGCTGCGGCACGAGACTTATAAGGACAACGTCCGCGTCACCGTGATCGAGCCCGGCGTAGCGGCAACCGATCTGCGCGAGCACATTGCCCACCCCCCAACCCAGGCCACGCTCGATGCCTGAGCCGGCAGGATGCGGCAACTGCAAAGCGAGGATGTTGCGCGCACTATCGCCTTCTGCATTGCGCAGCCGGCGCATGTGAACATTTACGAAGTGCTGATGCGACCGACCGATCAGGGACGCTGAGTCGCACGGCGGCTGGCGGCCAGCGCCATCAGGCCGATGCCGACAGTGAACCACAAGGTCGCAAGACGGAAGAGGGCCGTGCTGGCCAGCGCTTGCGGCGCGGCCACGCCCGAAAGAGCAAGCAGCGCGACCAGGGTGGCCTCCGTGCCGCCAACGCCGCCCGGCACGATCGTCAGCGCACCGGCCAGAATGGCGGAGGCCTCCGCGAATATGGCGGTCTGCACTGTGACGGCCTGTCCGATCTGCTGCAGGATCCGATAGAGCACCAGCGCCTCGGTGGTCCAGGCCAGCACGCCGAGGGTCAACGCCAGAGGTAGTAGGGGCAGGCTGTGACACCGGCGTGCCTGTTCGATCAATCGTGAGGCGTGCCGCAGCAGCGTCCAGCGCCGGCCGGGCCGGGTGGAAGCCCCGTCTGCATAGCGCTGCAGCCAATGACCTTGAGCAAGGAGGGCCAGCGCCAGCCCCAGAGCCGCCGCCGCGACAAGCAACGCAGGCCGCAGTCGTGGAAACTGGCTGAGCCCCACGGCGGCGAGTAGCAACAGCGCAGCGAGGTCGGACAGCCGCTCGCTTAACTGGGCGGCGAGACCGTCGGTGTAGTGCACCCCGTGCCGCTTAAGGAATACCGTGCGCACCGCCTCCCCGGCATTGCCCGGGGTGAGCGTGAGGGCAAAGCCGGCGAGATACATGCGCAGGTTGACCAGCCAGGGCACGCGGTGGCCGAGCGCCCGCAGGTATAGATGCCAGCGCAGAAACCGCAGGCCGATGTTAGCAATGCTGAGCCCGAGGAGTACCGCCAGGCCGCTGGCGCTGACTCCGCCCAGCGCCGCCCAGACTGGTGCCCAGCCGCCGATGGCGAAGGCCAGCAGATAGCCGGCGACGGATGCCAGGCCCACGAGGAGCAGCGCCTTGAAGCGCCAGCCTGAGATCAGAACCTCGGACATCGGGGAGCCTTGGATGGGGCGTGGCTATGGGGCAGGGAATTTCTTCAGCATAAGGGCGGCTCAAGCGCCATCTTCCGCGCCGGTGACCCTGCCGAGCTGGTCACTTGACTGTGCCGTCGTGGTCCGCCGGTCTCGTTCCCTTGCAGCCCGGGTAGCCGCTGCACCCCCAGAACGCCGCAACCGCGTTCGCCCCGCGCTTCGCTGTGCTGCGGACCATAGCCTTTGAGCACAGGGGGCAGGGCGGGGCGGCTGTCGTACCTGTCGGTACTGGCGTGACGGTCGCTGCCTTCGATGGCGCCGTCGAGCCACTATTCGCACTGGTGGCTTGAGCCGTCCCGGCCTGCACGAGCGGGGCGTGCGCCTTTGGCTCTGGCGTCCTCAATGAGGCGGCCCGGTGTGATGACTGAGCGGAACGTGCCTTGCAGCCAGCAACGGTCCATCCTGTGATCGGATTTCAAGTGTCCAATC
>JBBINW010000046.1:0-41513 GCA_037443665.1 Betaproteobacteria bacterium | reverse complement strand
GGCGGCCTTGCTCGCGCGCCGGCAATCGGCAGCGCAGCAATACCGCTGGCGCTCACCCCTGCGATGGTCAGGGATGAAAAACTCCCCGCACGACACGCACTTGTGCTGTCCCGCCTTGGCCATCGTCGCTCCCCAACGAACCCGTCGAGCGCGACGACCACCTCGACCGAACACTCGTCGGAACGGAGTCTGAAGAAGACGGAAAGCGGTACCGAAGAAGACCGTCAGAGACCGTGATCCGAAGAAGACGGATCAGCAAGAACACGCACGTTCAGACCGGCAGAAAGAAGACAAATTCAAGCCGGCGCCCACAGCAATTGCTGCTAATCGATGTGGCAGCCAAGGTGTTGGCTGACAACCTGGCTTCGCTGATTTGCATTGCCGCTGCGCAGCAGGCTTACCTGCCGGGCGCGTCCAGGCGCGGCAACTGGGCCCGCGCAGCCGCGCTGCTGCAGCGCACCCTGCCACGTCTGGTCCTTCTGATCGGCGACTCCTTCGCCACCTTCGCGGAAGCGGTGCGCTTGCTGGGCGCCACCAATCAGCGCTTCATCCCTGGTCGATCTCTGCCTCGTCCGGTGCATCACATCAAGCCGCATCCGTCTGCCGTCTACAAGGGGTGACGCTTAAGTTCGGTGGAGTGACGCCCAACCGGGCCGAATCGCCTGACGGCGTCGACACGCTGCGCGAGATCCGCCGAGATCCTGATGTGTCGGCGCCAACACGTCTGTAAACCGCGGCGCCGGTAGTGGAGTGCCCCGGGGAACGGGACGCTCTCCGAATGCAGGCAAGGTCTTGCCGCGGAGGTTCTGGGTCGCTCGATTGTCGGCGCCGCCCTATGAAATTCGACGCCGACCTCAGGCCGCAGGCGCGAGATCCGCATAGGAAGTTGCAGCTCAAATTGTCCTCGAGGACGTCCGATAAGACTGGTAGGACCCGCACCGACGGGCAAGCCGCGAGGCATGCAGGGGTCGCCGCCCCACAACGCCCGCGCAGTGATCTCAGAGAAATTGCAAAGTGAATAATATTACCCATACCAGTAACTTCGGGAGGGAACACACCCTCAACTCGATTGTTATTTCTGGCCTAGTCAGCCTTGCACTGGCGGCGTGCGGGGGTGGAGGCGGCGCCACGTCAGCCCCGACCGGTGGCGGGCAGACAGTGACCATCCAATCACTGCCGATCTCTGCTGAAGTCGCCGCGCCCCAGATCGATTTTGTGCAGGTGATCAACCGCACTGCTTCTGAGGTCGGCCTGCGCCTGACGCCGAACAAGCCGTTGCTGGTGCGCGCTCTGGTGTCGTCCGGCGTTGCCGGCGCAACCAACCCTGGCGTCTTGCTGCTGGTCACCAACGGCGCCACGACCTTGGGCACCCTGCCGATGACGGGTCCCGGCACGGTGCCGACTTCCCCTGACGTCAACAGCCTGTCGACCACTTACAACGCCGAAGTGCCTGCCGCCTGGGTGACCCCTGGCGTCACCTTCAAGGTCACAGTGGCGGCCACCTCGGCTATGAGCGCGCCAGCCGTGGCGACCGCTGCTCCTGCCGTTGGTTTAGCCACCAAGCTGCATATTGTGATGGTCCCGCTGAAGGTCAACGGCATCACCGCCAAGCTGCCCGACCCGGCTCAGGTGCATGACTTCTTCGCCCGCACCTACCCTATGGCCAACGCCGACATCGCCATCGACACCCATGCGCCGGTCGACGAGGGTTCGGTCAGCAACGGCCTCACCACAACCGGCATGGCTGTGCTTCTGCAGTCGGTGGAGCAGCTACGCCAGCAAGAGGGCTCTCAGGCGATCTATTACGGCCTGATGCCATCTGCGCTCATCGCCGGCAACATCGTTGGCCTTAGCTACGTGAACTCGGTTGCGACGGCGGCTCAAGCGAACATGTCCGCGGTCGGATACGACGACCAAGACTTCTTCGCCACGCACGACTCGCTGGACCTGGCGATTCCGTCCTACGCCCAGGTCATGATGCACGAAGTTGGTCACACTCACTCTCTGAATCACGCCCCTTGCGGCAACCCGGCCTCAGTCGACGCCAACTTCCCATATGCCGGCGGTGCGCTCAACGCCAGCCAACCTGTATACGACAGCCTGTACGACAGCGATTCCAGCATCGGCGCGCTGGGCTCGACCACCCCCGCCGGCGGAGTGATGACGGACATGATGGGCTACTGCTCGGGTGTGTATTTCAGCGACTACAGCTACAACAAGGTCCAGGCGTTCGCTGAGGCCCGCATGGCGGCCCTGGGCGCCTCGGCCGCCGGCGCAGCCCCTGACATGGCTGGCGATACCCGCGTCGCCGCCGATGTGGCGCCGACCGCGGCCGGCTTCATGCTCCTTTCGGGCGCCGTCACGGTGCAAGGTGTGGTGTTCAGCCCCGCGCAAGTTGCCCCGCGTGCCAGCGCCGCCGTGCCTCAGGCCGCCACGCCCTACACCGTGCGTGTGACCATCGTTACCGGCCAGACTTTCAGCTACCCGGTGGCAGTCAACGAGGTGGAGGATGGCGAGGAGTCGACCGGCCACTTTACGCTGTCGATTCCCAACCCCGGCCAGGTCGCCAACGTGGAAGTCCTCAAACACGGCGTCGCCCTGGCGTCGCAGGGCGGTCGTGCGCAGGCCCTGAGCGCCTCGGCGACGGATTCGGCGCTCCGTGCCGAGTCGTTCAGCGAGTCGGGCGGCGTGCTGACCCTGACCTGGGACAACCGGGCCGCCCCGTTCGCCACCGTGATCCACGTCGCCGCTGACGGCAAGCGCCAGGTCGTTGCGATGCGCCTGCAAGGCGGCAAGGCAACGGTCTTCACGGCGAACCTGCCCGCTGGCGGTACTTTCGAGTTGAGCTTCTCGTCGATGGTCAATGTGCGGATCGTCAAGATGACTCGTTGAACCTGCTCGGATTGCTGCGCCGCGGGTTCACCGGCCGTGGTAGATCGCTCAAAAAGAAAGGCGTTGGGCATGTTGGCCGGGAAATTCGAAATTTGTCGGGTACCTCACCCTCAAGCCCGAGCAGGTCAATGCGTTCTTCCGGCTGATGGAGCAGCGCTACGCTCGGGTCAGTGCGGTGATCACCACGAACCTCGATTACCCGTCCTGGTACGAGATGTTCGGCAACAAGCCGCTGGCGGACGCGCTGCTCGATCGGCTGCGCCACCAATGCATCACCATCCGCATCGACGGGCCGTCGCTGCGCGAACCGATGCCGTCCCCCGAAGCCGCCACGCCGCCGGTGACCGGCGTTGCAATGCCAGGTGGCGACCAGCGCGCCAAGAATGCCTCTCGCAAGCCGGCCTGACGGCCACCGCCTCGATCGATGCTGGTCGCGCCGGCGGTGTGCGCGAGGCGCCAGCACGAACCCCGAGCGCGCCCCACCACCATCGACACGGCGAGCCCGTTGACGGTCCCTCGCCCACAAATGGGTGCGCACTTGCTGGGTCAGCTTATGGTGAGCAGACCTGGGTCAGTTCTGGTGAGCGCCAAGGGGCTCAGGTCTTGGCGCACGACATAGCCCCAGACCAGGCGAGCCCGGTGGTCCACTGGCAGCAGCGATTCCAGCTCAGAGGCCTGCATCTCGATCTGCAAGCGGTTGGGTTCCAGCAGCCGTGGTGGCTCATGGGGGCGCCTGGCCGCCTCCTTGGCCTTTGCCTGCTGCACCTGCTCGGCGCCGGGCAAGGGCAAGTCCCCGAACAGGCTCGCCCCGGTTGCCTGGGTCTCTCGCTCGGTAGGCGTCGTCATGCCAGAAACCAAGCCAGACGCATGCCAGATTGCGGGGCTCAGAGAAAAACTCTCAGGCTCTCAGTCCTGCAGCGCGCGCAACTCGATGTCCACCGGCTCGGCGAGCCGGGCCAGCGGGCGCAGGGCCTGGCGCGCCAGGGCGCGCGTTGAAGGCGATCCGAGGTCGCCCTGCATCGCGACCGTCTCCGGACCTGGGTCGGACGCGCTCTCGACCGGCGCCACGGCGAAGTCGCCGAGCGCGGCGTAGGCTGCGGCCAGGGCTTCGTCGTCGGAGCGGGCCGAGACCGCCGGCGCTGCCGCCGGTTCGACCTGCAGTGGTTCGAGCACCGCGGCCGTGTTGTAGGCGTCGGTCTCGGCGTCGGGGTCCATGTGCTCGCGGTCGATGATCGCCACGGCCATTTTCGAGCGCAGGCTGGCCAGACCGACCGGCGACCAGTTGGTGACGAGGCCCTCGAGCTGGTCAAGCGCCCGCTGCAGCACGTCCAGTGGTAGCTTGTGCAGAGTGCGCAGGCCCTTCTTCTTCAGCGCCTGCTCGACGAAGACCAGATGACGCATCGTGGCCCGCGTCTCGGGCAACTCGTCGAGCAGCGCCGCGAGCTGCTCGCGCATCAGTGCCAGGTCCTGGGCGTCCTTGGCGGCCGTGACCTCGGCGCGCGTCGGCGGCCGCGGCCGGCCCGGTCGGGGTCGCTCCTCGAGCACGATGCGCACGCCATCCTCGGCGCGGCGCAGTGCTAGGTCGTGGCTGAAGAAGGCGGCCATGGCCGACCGCAGCGGTTGGACGAGACGGACGAGGGCATTCATCGGGGTCGGACCTTGGCGGCGGGGGCGACCAGACCGGCGGCACCCCGGATATACGGGATGCGTTGACTATCGGCCCTGCGGGCCCGGAACTTGAGCCCAGGTTGTGACCGGAGGCGACAGACGAGGACCCGGCCGCTGGCCCGTCGCTCAGCCCAGACAGGTGCGGTTCTTGCCCGTTCGCTTGGCTTCGTATAGGGCTTCGTCGGCGCGTTCGAGCGTGGATTGCAGCGGCTCGCCCGCACGCCAGGCGCTGACCCCGGCAGAAAATGTCACAAATACCTCGCGGCCGCCGTGCAGGAACAGCGCCTCGCTGAGGCTGCGCTGCAGCCGCGTGAGCACCTGCTGGGCCTCGCCGACTTCGGTGGCCGGCAGCAGGACGACGAATTCCTCGCCACCGAAGCGCGCCAGGTGATCGGCCGGACGAAGCCGCTCGCGCACCGCGGCCGCCAGGGCCTTCAGCGCCTGGTCGCCAGCGGCGTGGCCCAGGCTGTCGTTCAGACGCTTGAAGTTGTCGATGTCGATCAGGCCGACCGACAGGGGCGGCACGGCGGCGCCGCCCTCGACTTGCAGGCGCTGCTGGCGTGCGCTCTCGGCCTCGAAGGCCTGCATCAGGCCACGCCGGTTGGCGACCTGCGTCAGGGCGTCGGTGGAGACCTCGTCGGACAAGCGCCGCAGTTCGGCCTCGAGCTCGCGCACCTTGGCTTCCAGTTCGCCAGCACGCGCGCGGTCGGCCTGCAGCCGCTGCTGCGACTGATCGACCGCCACCTGCACGGTGCGCGCGTCGTCGAGCAGCGCCTTGACCACGCCGGCCAGGCCCTGCAGGCTGTCGGCGCGCTCGATCGCCTCGGCGTGGCGCGCGGTCGCGAGCTGGAAGCGGCCCGTGTGCTCGCCGAGTTCGCCCACCTCGTGCAGCATGTCCTGGATCAACTGCTTGAGCGCGGCCCGCGCCGCCTGCCGCTCGTCGCGCACGCGCTGCTGCTGCAGCCGCGTCTCGGCCAGCATCGCGCCGGCCGCGCGCACGCCGCGCACGCTGAGCCCCTCGCGCAGGTCGGCCCCCAGCCGCGCCTGCAGGTTCTCGCACTGGCCGCGGACCCAGCTGTCGTCCTCGACCAGCTCGGTCAGACCGGCGGTCAGCGCCTGGCACAGCGCGCCGAGCTCGTCGATCAGGTGATGGCGGTGGGCGAACAGGCGCCTGGCCTGCTGGCAGACGGCGTCGATCTCGGCCACGCGGGCGGGTGTCGCGCCCTCCGCGGCCACGGCATCGGCCAGCGCCGCGAGTTGCGCTGAGAGGTCGGCGGCACGCGGCTCCTGGGCGCCCAGGCCAGCCCGCACCGTGCCTTCTAGCGCCAGCACCAGCGGCGGCCAGTCCGCGCCATCGGCGGCCAGCGCCGCACCGGCTTCCGGCGGCGGTGCCTCGACGCCGCTTTCGGCGGCGCCAGCCGGCAGGTCGCTCTCCCAGGCGCCCATCAGCGATTGCAGACGCTGCAGCAGGCGCTGCGCATCGCTGCGGGTGCCGTCGAGCACGCGCTGCAGGCTTTCCTTGCGCCGTGCGCCGGTCCATTGGCGGCCGCCACGCTCGAGGTTGCGCGCCAGCCGCTCGACCAGCGCAGCCCAGGCCGCACCCTGGGCCCGCGCGTCAGGAGTGGCGGCCGAAGGCGGCGCCGCCTGGCCCGATTCCTCGGCATAGGCGCGAGCGTAGTTCTCCGGCGTGGGCTCGAGCTGCGCCTGCGCCAGCCGGCGCAGCGCGCCCTTGGCCACCTGGGCCGGCGGCAACGGCGCTGCCTGTGTGGCCACTAGCGGTAGGGCCGCCCGCCGGCGGCGCGGGCGAACCCTTCGGCCGACTCGCGATCGCCGCCCGCCCCGATCCACGGCGCCTTGCGCGAGACCACGTCCTGCTCGTTCCAGCGCTGCAGTTCGTCGGCCGGGACGGCGCGGCTGAAGAGGAAGCCCTGCATCAGCCAGCAACCCGCCTTGTGCAGCACGTCCTGCTGGCGCAGCGTCTCCACGCCCTCGGCGACCACGCGCAGGTTGAGCGCGCGCGCCAGCGCGATGATCGCGGTGACCACCGCCGCGCTCTGGTGCGTGATGCCCAGATCGCGCACGAAGGTGCGGTCGATCTTGAGCTCGGAGATCGGCAACGACGTCAGGTAGGCCAGCGACGAGTAGCCGGTGCCGAAGTCGTCGATCGCGATCTCGACCCCGACCTCGTTGAGCCGCTGCAACGTCGGGGTGACGTTCTGGCGGTCGTTCATCAGGCTGTTCTCGGTGATCTCGAGCTGGATCGCGTGGTGCGGCAGGCCCAGCGAGGCGGTGCACTGGTGGATGTGCTCCACCAGGTCGCTGCGCTCGAACAGGCGACTAGGCAGGTTGACGGCGATCGAGTCGGCGAAGCCGAAGGCCTGCTGCCAGCGAAGGGCCTGCTGCGCCGCCTCGTGCAGCGCCCATTCCGACAGCGGCACGATGAGGCCGGTCTCCTCGGCCAGCGGGATGAAGTCGCCCGGCGGCACCAGCTTGGCGCCGCGCGACCAGCGCATCAGCGCCTCGACGCCGACCATGCGGGCAGCGCGCACGTCGATCTTGGGCTGGTAGTGCAGCACCAGCTCGTCGCGCTCGATCGCCTTGTGCAGCGCGGTCTCCAGCTCGAGCTTCTCGCGTCCGCTGCCGGCCAGCTGCGGGCCGTAGATCGCGGAGGCGTTGCGTCCCTGCTTCTTGGCCGAGTACATCGCGACGTCGGAGTTGCGCAGCAACTCGACCACCGAGCTTCCGTCGCGCGGAAAGATCGCCACGCCGACGCTGGCGGTGACGAAGCACTCCTGGCCGCTGACGAAGATCGGCTCGCGCAGCGCCTCGAGCACCCGCTGCGCGACCCGCTCGGCGTCCTGCTCGGAGCCGACCTCGGGCAGCAGGGCCACGAACTCGTCGCCCCCCAGGCGGCCCACGGCCTCGAGCGAGCGGTGGGAACGCGCACCGGTGCTCTCCAGCGCGCTGTCGAGTACCTGGTCGCTGTGGCGGACGCAGGCGCGCAGACGGCGGCCGACCTCGACCAGCAGGTCGTCGCCGGCCCCGTGGCCGAGGGTGTCGTTGATGATCTTGAAGCGGTCGAGGTCGATCAGCAGCAGCGCGAACTGGTGCTGCAGCCGCCGGGCCTGGTCCAGCGCCCGTTCGGCACGGTCGATCAGCTGGCGCCGGTTGGGCAGGCCGGTCAGGGCGTCGAAGTTGGCGAGCTTGCGGATCTGGTCCTCGGCCACGCGACGGTCGGTCACGTCCTGCACGATGCCGGTGTAGCCGATGCCTTGGCCGTGTTCGTTGAACTCGGGCTCGGCCTCGACGTGGATGATGCGCTGGCGTCCCGCCTCGAGCAGCACGACGGGCACGTCGGTGGTGAGCACTGAGGCCTGGCGCAGCGCTTGGTGCAGCTTGCGCAGGAAGGCGCGCCGCTCCTCGCGCGGCATCATGCGCAGTAGCGCGCGCAGGCCGACCCGGTCCTGCGGTCCGAAGCCGAACACGCGCAGCGCCTCGGGCGACAGCAGCAACCCGGTGGCGTCGCCGCGATCGGTGCGCCGCCAGTCGAAGCTGCCCATGCGCGCCAGATCCTGCGCGCGCGCCAGCTTGCTCTTGCTGCGTTCGAGCTCGATCCGCGTGCGCGACGCGCGCAGCAGGTAGCGCAGCCGGCCCTCGAGCAGGCCCCATTGCGTGGACTTGACAAAGAAATCGGTGGCCCCGGCCTGGTAGGCGCGGGTGATCGAGGCATCGTCCTCCAGGCCGGTGAGCATCAGCACCGGCACGTTCTCGAAGCCCGGCATGCGGCGCAGGCGCCGGCAGGTGTCGAAGCCGTCGAGTCCGGGCATCATCGCGTCGAGCACGATGATGTCGGGCGTGCGGTCGCGCAGCATCTGCAGCGCCTGCTCCCCGCTGCTCGCCTCGCGCAGCTCGAAGCAGCGGTCCCTCAGGGCCAGCGCCGTCAGCAGCAGATTGACCTCATCATCGTCAACCAGCAGCACCTCGGGCTTTTCCGGCTGGCTGGCGTCGGCGAATGGGTGCTGAACGATCATGGGCTCGCGACTCACGGCCGCAGCATAGCGGCAACCGCGGCCAGCGCGGCCTCGCCTTCGTCGAGCAGCCGCTCGACATCGGCGCGCAGGGCCGAGGTGTCGCCGCCGCGCACGCGGCGCTCGATCTCGGTGCAGGCACCCGTCAGCTCTAGCGCACCGACGCTCGCCGACGACGACTTCAGCGTGTGGGCGATGTCCTTGACGGCGGTCGCATCGGCGTTCTCGCGCTGCTCGCGCAGCTGCGCGAGCATGCGCGACAGCGAGGCTTCGAAGGCTGCGAGCACGCGCACCACCACGCCGTGCCGGCCATCGGGGTCGAGCTCGCGCAGCCGCGCCAACGCCGCGGCGTCGAGCGTGGTGTTGCGCGGAGCACGCGCGGCGTCGCTCATGCGCCGGACTCTGCGCGGCCACCGGACCGGGCGGCCGCGGGCACGAAGGCAGGCCAGGCGAGCGCGGGAGCGAAGACGCCCATGGTGACGAGCCCGCGGGCAGGCGGGCAGAATGTGGCGAACTCGCGAGGATGCGCAGCGCGGCGGCGGGACGTCAAGGCAGCGAACATCAGGGCATGGCGGTGGAGAAACATCGCGATCTTCCTCTGACCGGCTCGCCCCACGGTCGGATGGCAGGCACGCTCCGGATGGGCGTTGACCGGAGTTTCGGCGATGCACGACCGAACTTGAGCCGCGGTGGCCGCCGAGGCGGTGGGGCTCCGTACAATTCCGTGATGTTCGCTTCGCGCACGGGCCGCCGACCTCTGGCCGCCGGTCACCTGGCGGCGATGCTCGCGTGGCCGATGATCGCCGGCTGCACCGACGGCCCGGCGGGTGTCGACGCGTGGGGCTTCGTCTGGTTCGCCTTGCTGGCGGTGGCCGCTGCCGCCTACGCGCTGGGCGCAGCGCGGACACGCACCCGAGACGCCGAAGCGTTGCGCAGTGCGCGCGCCGAAGCGCGCGACCTGCGCCAGTTGCAGGACGCCTGGCGCTGGGAAACCGATGCTCGCCACTGCCTCGTCGCCTGGTGCGGCCCGGGGCGCGCGGCGCGTTCGCACTGCGCGCTGTTTGCCGACGAGACCGCACCCGGTTCTTCGCCGCGGCGCGACGCGCTGTCGGACCGCCTGCGCGCCGAGCAGGCCTTCGCAGGCCTGCGCATCGCGTCGGCGCAGGCGATCGACGGCACGCAGACCTGGATCCTGGCCGGTGTACCGCACCACGACGCCGAAGGCCGTTTCAGCGGGTTCGTCGGCAGCGCGAAGCCGGCCGACGAGATCGAGGCCTTGCGCGCCGCCGCGGCGGCGATGCCGCCCCTGCTCGCCGCCCTGCCCGGACCGGCCCTGTGGGCGCTGCCCACGCCGGCCGGCTGGCAGGTCCGGCTCTTCAACGACGCGTCGCGGGCGCGATGGCCGGCGCTGGCCGCGGGCACGCCGCTCGACGTCGTCGCCCCGGATCTGCCGGACGCGCTGGGCCGAGCGCTGCAGGCCGCAGCCGTCGACGTCGCTGCCGAGGAAGACGGCTGGCGGCTCGAGCCCTTCGCGGCACTGCCGGGCAGTGCGCCCGCCCTGCTGATCACGCATCGCCCCGCCGTCGACGTTGCCACTGCCACGGCGACCGCGCTGGCCGAGGGCGACAGCTTCAGCTTCACGGTCTCGCACGACCTGCGGGCGCCGATTCGCGTCGTCGAAGGCTTCACCCGCATCGTCAAGGAGGACTACGGCCGCCTGCTCGACCGTGTCGGCAACGACCACCTCGACCGCGTGCTCGGGGCCGCGGCGCGCATGAACCTGATGATCGACGCCCTGCTCACGCTGGCCCGGCTGTCGTCGCAGCCGCTGGCGCAACAGCCAGTGAACCTGTCGCAGCTGGCCGCATACGTCATCGACGACCTGCGGCGCACCGCGCCCGAGCGCGAAGTGGAGATCGACATCGAGCCGGGCCTGACCGCCCAGGGCGACCCCACCTTGTTGCGCCTGGTGCTCGAGAACCTGCTGGGCAACGCCTGGAAGTACAGCGCGCGCAGCCCTCGCGCGCAGATCGCACTGCGATCGGTGCCGGTCGGCAGCGGTCGAGCGCTGGTCGTGCGCGACAACGGCGCCGGCTTCGACATGCGCTCGGCCGACCGCCTGTTCGGCCTGTTCCAGCGCTTGCACAGCGCCAGCGAGTTCCCGGGCCACGGTGTCGGCCTGGCATCGGTCCGGCGCATCATCGCCCGCCACGGCGGCAGGATCTGGGCCGAGGCCGAGCCCGGCCGCGGCGCGGCGTTCTTCTTCACGCTGGCCGCCTGAAGCGGCCTGCGGCCGCCTTGTGTCGGCGCCCGGCTTCAACCGGCCGTGCGGGCGAGTTCCTCGACCGCGCCCAGCAACCGTTCGGCTTGCGCCCGCGGGGTCAGCCCCCGGGTCTGCGCCAAGCCGTGCAGGCGCCGCAGTGCCTCGACGCGGCCCAGTGAATGGCGGTACATCAGCACGCCCACTGCCAAGGGCAGCGGGTCGGCCAGCGCCTCGACGTTGGCGGCGACGGCCGCGGCGGTGGACGGCGTGTCTGCCGCCGCGGGCGAAGGCGCAGCGGCCGCGGCGGCACTGCGCACGCGCGCCAGGGCCGCCTCCACCGCGGGCACGATCTGGCCGACGTCCAGCGGCTTGATCAGGTAGTCCAGCGCACCGAGCAAGCGCACCTTCTCGCGCGTGGCCTCGTCGGCGAACGCCGACAGGAACATGAACGGGATGCGATAGACGTCGCGCAGCGTCTGCGCCACCTCGAAGCCGCTCTTGCCTTCCATGCGGATGTCCAGCAGCGCCAGCGCCGGTCGGTGCTCGCGCGCCAGCAGGATCGCGTCGTCGCCGTTGTCGGCATCGACCACCTCGTAGCCGGCCTCCGCCAGGCCGTGCGTGACGGTGGCCAGCACCAGCCGGTCGTCATCGACGACCAGGATCCGGCCCTTGCTCGCGGTGAGCGCGCTCATGCGGCCGATTGTGGCGCATCCTCCGGCACCGGGAGCTGCACGCCGGGCGGACGCAACTCGACCTCGGCGACCACCTCGTCGCCCTGGCCGTTCAGCCGCAGCGTGGCGGTGCGGCGCGGCAGCAAGGCCCGCACCAGCCCCAGGCCCGAGACGCCGCCGCGCACCTGCGCAAGGTCGAAGCCCGCCGGCAGCGCGCCCCGGTTGGCGATGCGCACGCGCACCGCCTCGCCCTCGGCCGCGACGCGGCAGCGCACCAGCTCGCCATGACCGTGCTTGATGGCGTTGGTCAGCAGCTCGTTGATCGTCAGCGCCACCGGGATCGCCTCGGCTTCCGGCAGCAAATGCGGCACGTCGGCGACCTCGACCACGATCTCGCGCCCGAAGGTGCGCTGCACCGACTGCGCGATCGCCCGCAGCAGACCAGCCAGCTGCAGCGGCCCGGTCGAGCCTACCTGCAGCCCGTAGACCTGGGCGATCGCCTGCACCTGGCCCACCGCCTCCGACAGCGCGCCGGCGAGCTCCGGGTGGCGGACCGCGTTCTGCTGCAGCAGCCCGGCCACGCCCTGCAGGTTGTTCTTGATGCGGTGGTGCACCTCCCGCACCAGCAGTTCGCGCTGGGCGATGGCGGCCTGCAGCCGCGCGCGCTCGGCGGCACGCTGGCCGGTGACGTCGCTGGCCACCAGCAGCATCTGCTCGACATGGCCGGCGCCATCGTCGACCGGCGTGACCCGGCAGTCCCAGACCCGCGTCTCGCCGACGAGCGCCAGCGATTCGGTCGGATCGTCGTGCCACTCCTGCTGCCAGTCGCGCCGGCCCTCCGCGGCCGATCGCAGCCACTCGCGCAGTGCGCTGGCCAGCGCCGGCGGGGCGCAGTCCTCGGGCGTCGCGCCGGGCAACTCGGCCAGCGGCCGGCGGAAGAAGGCGGCCGCCGCTTGGTTGGTCTGCTGCACGCGCAGGCTGCGGGCGTCGAACAGCACGATCGCCAGCGGCGCGGTCTCGATCACCCGCTGCAGCGAGGCCTGGGCTTGCGCGATGCGCACCTCGGCCTGGCGGCGGCGCTCGATGTCGAGCAGGGCGAAGGTCAGCTCGGGCTCGCCCTCGTCGCCGTGGCCGGTGAGCACGGCGTTGCCGACGACCCAGAACTCGCGCCCGTCACGCCCCTTCAGGCGACATTCGAAGGTCTCGCTCTGGCCCTCGTTCAGCCGGTGCATAAAGTCGGTGCGGCGCAGCGGATGGTCGGGCTCGGGCGTGGCCACGATGCTCATCGGCTCGCCGACGAAATCGGCCAACTCGCCGGCGAACATCCGCCGCGCCGAACGGTTCATCCACTGGATGCCCTGCGCCGAGACGGTGACGATGCCGACGAGCACCGAGTTGAGGATGGCGCGCGTGCGGTCGGCCTGCACGGCCAGCGTCTCGCGGGCGCGGCGGCGCTCGTCGATGTCGACGAAAGAGCAGATCACGCCGGCCGTGGCGACGTCGGCATCGACCGGGCGCACCGCCACCTGGACCCAGACCAGGCTGCCGTCGCGCCGGCGCAGCCGGCGCTCGCCGCTGAAGCGGCCATGCTCGCGCAGACCTTGCGCGATCAGGGCCTCGAAGTCCACGCATTCGCGGGCGCTGGCGTAGAGCTCGGCGGCATCCAGGGTGTTCAGCTCGGGGCTGGCCCAGCCGGTGAGCTCGGCCATCGCCTGGTTGGCGCGTTCGATGCGCGCACCGCGCTGGTAGACGATGCCGACCTCGGACAGGCTGAACATCAGCTCCCGGTCGCGCAGCAGCTGCTCGAGTTCGGTCTGCTGGGTCTTGAGCCGCGTGATGTCGGTGAGCACGGCCACCGCCTCGCTGTGTTCGCCGGCCGCCTCGGCCCGCCGCACCGAAAGCGAATACCACTGCGGCGGCCCCTCGTCGCGCGCCAGCGGCAGCTCGGCCTCGAACGGTTTGCCCGCGGCCAGGGCCTGCAATGCCTGCGCCGCGCTCGGTGCCCCCTGCAGCGCGCCGATGCTGCGACCGAAGATCTCCTCCAGCGAAGCGCCCGCTGCGCCGCCGGCGGCGAAGCCGAGCATGCGCTCGAAGCGTCGGTTGCAGCGCACCAGCACCGGCCCGCGCAGATAGGCGATGCCGGCGGTGGAGCTGTCGAGGATGGTAGTGAGCTCGCGTAGCAGCTGCTCGTTGCGGCGCTGGGCGTGCTGCTGGTCGGTCACGTCCAGCGTCACGACCGAGGTCGTCGTGCGGCCACCGGCCAGCGCACCCGGTTCGACGCGGGTGAGCAGCCAGCGCGGGCCGAGCTCGGGGTGGCGCACGGCATAGCGGACCTCGGTGCGCTCGCCACTTCGCAGCGCACGCTGCAGGCGCTCGAACTCGGGCAGCGATTCGGGCTCGACGAGTTCGCGGTTGATGCCTTGCAGCCCGCCCGATGCCGGTGCCGGCGCCGAGGCCGATCGACGCGTGCGCCGCGGTGCCAGCCAGCCCCGGCTGGGGTCGTAGGTGGCCACGCCGATGCTCGCGGTGTCCATCAGCATGCCCATCTCGAGCTGCGCCAGGTCGCGCTCGTCCTCGGCGCTGAGGTCCTGCACGACGGCCATCACGCGGCGCGTGCCCTCGTCGCCCGCGTGGCAGGCCAGGCGCGCGCTCAGGCGGCGGCGGCGGCCGTCGGCCAGCGGCACCAGGGCCTGGCGCTCGATCGCCGGCGCCCCGGGCACCAGTGCCGCCAGTATCGAACCGCCCTGCCATCCGAGCAGGACCTGGAGATCGTCGGGCGCGTCGGAGAGCACCTCCGGCACGCGTTCGACGAGCGCCTCGAAGGCGGCGTTGCAGCGAACGATCAGCCCGTCGGGGTCATAGACCAGCATGCCGCTGCCGCTGAGCTCGAACCATTGCGCCATCTCGTCTTGGGCGCGTCGGGCCTGCTCGCGGGCCAGGACCTCGGCGCTGGTCTCGTGCCACAACGTCAACCACTGTGGCGCCGTCGGCGTGCCGACGTTCAGCATCTCGGTCGAGAACCAGCGCATCTGCCCCCGTGCATCGGCCAGCCGGCGCCGCAGCAGCGGCAGCGGCTGGCCAGCGCGCGCGGCGGCGGCCCACTCGCGACGCTGCCGGCGGTGTTCGTCACGGTCGTCCGGGACCTCGAAGTCGATCGGGTCGCGGCCGGGCAGCGCGCTGACCGCGCGGCCGACGAGCACCGCGAACGCGTCGTTGGTCTCGATCAGCCGGAAGTCGCCACCTTGCAACGTCAACGGCGAGGTCAGGCGTCCCAGGGCGCCCAACCCGGCAATTCCGGTCGGCCGCACGGCACCGAGTCGGCTCTCAGCCGTCAAGCTGGCGCGCCGCCGCGAGCGCGGTCAGCACCGCACGGTTGACCGTTACCGGCTCGAGCATCAGCGCTTCGGACCGCTCGCGGATGTCGAACAGCGCCTCCTCCTCGATCGCCCGCACGAGGTCGAGGAACGGCTCGTGCGGCCCGCCTTCGCGGCGCAGCGCCTGCTGCACGCGCTCGGGCACCGGCACGCTGCGCAGCAGCTCGCCGAACGGCTGCGCGAGCAGGCGGTCGAGCAGCGAGAACACGCCGCAGATAAACATCTCGCCGCGCAGCTCGGTGTCGCCGGGTTCGGGGCACAGAGCCTCCATCAGCACGCCGCGGCGCACCGCGGCGTACATCAGCGGCTTGGCGTTCGCACCTTTGGTCGAGGAGGCGAGAAGCAGCGCCAGCCATCGCTTCAGGCGCTGGTAGCCGAGCATCATCAAGGCATGGCCGAACGAGTTGATCTCGACCGACAGCCCGAACGCAGGCGAATTCAGGTAGCGCATGAGCCGGAACGCGATCGTCGGGTCGCGCCGCAGCACGGCCTCGAGCTTGGCCAACGGCGCCTCGCGATCGACCCCGCTGATCAGCTCCATGACCGCGCCGACGTCGGCCGCCACTATGGCGCGGCCCGAAGGCTTGGGCGGGGCGTCGCCCCAGGGCCAGCCGAGCACGGCCACAGAGCCGCGCGCGAACGCGGCGTCGATTTCGGCCGAGGTACGCGCACCGGCCTGCACCGTGCTCACGCGGCGCACGCCGGGCGGTGGCGGGGTGGCAGAGCGGCGGTCGTCCGCGGTCTCGACGATCGAGTGGCTGAACAGGTCCAGCACCTCGGGTGGCAGCGGGGCCAGCGGCCGGCCCTTGACGATCAGCAGCGTGCCCTCGTCGCGCAGGGCGCGCAGTGCCGCGACGTGCGCCGGGTCACCGGCCATGAACGCCGGCACTTCGATCATCAGATGCGGTCCGGGTGCGGCCTCCAGCACGGCGCGCAGCAGCTGCTCGCCCGCCAGATTGAGCACGACCGGCGGCGGCGGCGCAGTGCGCTGGCTGACGGCAGAGGGGTCGAGCGGGCGCGGCGCGAGGCGCAGCGGCTGGGCCGTGTCCTCGTTCGGCCAGACCTCGCCGATCGCCTGAAGCAGGTCGTGTGCGTCCGGCGTGGCATCGGGGCGCTGCGGGAACACGGTCAGGCGCGTCGCGACGACCGCGCGCTGGCGGTCGATCATCGGGCTGTAGCCCAGGGCCACCTGGGCCAGGACGGGATGGTCTTGCATGCAGGGGAGGAGAGCGGCGGAAGGGCGCTGTGCGGGAAAACCCGCGGGTTCGGTCGCTTCAACCGCCCGAGGCGCTGACGTAGTTGAAGAGCGACATCTGCTGGATCAGCGAGTAGGTCTTGAGGGCCGCCTGGTAGGCGGTCTGCTGGTTGGTGAAATTGGAGATCGCCGAAGTCATGTCCAGGTCCTGGGCGTTCGACCGCGCCGTCTGCTCATTGAGCATATTCTGGCTGAGTTGGTTGCTCACCGTGTCGGCGGTGTCCAGCGACTGCCCGGCGGCCGACTGCGCCGAGAGGATGTTGTTGCTGACGGCATCGATGCCGGCCAGGCCCTGCGAGACGGTCTGGGCGATCTGCGTGCTGCTCTGCCCGGGCGTGTTCAGGGCGTTGATCGTGTTGGTCAGGGTCGCGAAGACCGACAGCGTGCTGCCCGGGTTGTTGGGGTTGCTCGCCTGCATCCAGGCCGCGTTGCCATCCACTGTCAGCGGCATCGGCTGGCTGCTCACGGCACGCTGCTGGCCGGGCTGGCCGTTGTAGGTGACGCCATTCGTGCCATCGACGAACGGCTGGGTGTCACTGCCCTGCCCGCCGAACACGTAGCGGCCGTTGCCGTCAGTGGTGTTGGCGAGCGAGATCAGGTCGGTCCGGATTCCCTGCAACTGCTGCGCGATCGTCGCCCGGTCGGCGTCGTTGAGGCTGCCGTTGCCGGCGCTCACGATGAGCGAGCGCGCCTGCTGCAACATGGTGCTGGCGCTGCCCAGCGCGCCCTCGGCGAGCTTCGTGTCGTTCTGGCTGGCGCTCAGCGCGGTAGTCTGCGCCGTGTTCTGCGACTGTGCCGCCATCGAGCGCACCACCTGCGCCGCCGCCACTGGATCGTCGCTGGGCACCTGCACGCGAAGGCCGCTGGTCATCTGGCTCTGGGTCTGTGCTAGGGCCTCGGAGCGCGCCTGAAGGTTGACCAGTGAGGCCTGGTAGGCTTGATAGGTTGCGATGCGCATACTGCTGGATCCTCCGGACCGCGACCTCAGCCGTTGGCCACGGTGGTGATGATGGTGGCGAACACGGCCTGCGCAACCTGCAGGATCTTGGCTGCTGCCTGGTAGCTCTGTTGAAACTGGATGAGGTTGGCGGCCTCCTCGTCCATGTTCACGCCCGAGACCGAGCTCTGCGCCGCGCTGGTCTGCGTAGCGGCGGCACTGGACATGTTGGCCGCAGCTTGCGCGCTCTGCACCTGCACGCCGACCTGGGCGATTGCCTGTGCCCAGGTGTTGGTCGGCGTCTGCCCGTCCACGATATTGGCGTTTTGCAGGTTGAGCATGTTCGCGGCGTTGCCGTTGTTCGTGCTCAGCGCCGAGGCGGGAGTCGGCGCGACATTGATCACGTCGCCCGCCTTGGGTGCGCCGCTGAGCTGCAGCGAGAACCCGTTGATGTCCTGCGGCGGCGTCGGGATCGGCTGGCCCGCCTGCCACGTGCCGGTACCACTGCTCAGGGTGTTGCCGCTGGCGTCCTGTAGCTGCCAGCTGTAGTCGCCGCTGGCGTCGGTGAAGGTGATCCGGGCCGTGGCACCCGGGGTCGGCACGGTGGCGCTGGCCACCGACAGGCTGGCCACGCTGGCGGTGCCGGTGTTGGCGGTCGCGGTACTGGCGATCAGCGGCGATGCCGCGGCGAGGGCCAGCGGGTTCTGCAGCAGGGCCGTCAGCCCGGTGGCCGCCTGCGCCACCGGCTTGAGAAGGAAGCTGTCGCCGGGTTGCGCATTGCTGATGTTGATCTGCATGCCGTCGACGACCGAGCCGTTGCTGACCGAGGTGACGGTGCCATCGGACAGGCGCGTGAGCTGCCAGCCACCGCCGGAGCTCTGCATGAGCGTGTAGTTGCTGGCCCGTAGCGCCGAGGGGTCGGTGACGGTCAGCGAGACGCTGCCCAGCGGCTGGCCGGTGGCCGGGGCCTTGGCGTTGTTGGCATTCGCGATTGCCTGCGGCGCGCCGATGCTAAACATCGACGCGCCGGCACTCTGCCCCGCTGGCGGCGTCAGGCTCAGCCCCTTCGCCTGGGCCTGGTTGAGAGCGCCGCCGACGGCCGCGGCAAGCTGGCCCACGGCGTTGATGCCGCTGACGAGTTCGTTGTTCTGGAAGTTGAGCAGGCCGGCGATCGAGCCACCGCCCAAGGTGCTCGGGTCGAGCGGGCGCGCGCTGCTGCCGGTGCCCACCGCGAGCGCGCTGCGCGAGGGGTCGGTCGGATCCTGGAGCGCACTCAGGGTGGTGGCATTCGAACCCAGCACCAGGGTCTGGCCACCGGCGATGAACAGCGAGGTCGTGCCGTCGGCGTTGTCCACGCGCGAGACCTGGATGTCTTTAGACAGGTTCGAGATCAGCATGTCGCGCTGGTCCAGCAGCTGGTTGGGCGGCTGCCCCTGGGCCGTCGCCGCGGCGATCTGGGTGTTCAGGCTTGCGATGCTCTGGGTCAGGTTGTTGACCTCGGCCACGGTGGTCGTCATCTGCTGGTTGACGCTGGTCTGCAGCGCGTTCAGCGCGCTGCCGGCGGCGTTGAAGTTCGCGGCCATCGCGCTGGCCTGGCCCAGCACGACCTGGCGCGTGGGCAAGTCGCCCGGGTTGTTGGCCAGGGCCGAGATCGAGCTGAAGAGCTGGTTCACCGAGTCGCCCAGACTGCCAGTGCCGATCTGGAACGAGTTCTGCAGGCTCTGCAGTTGCTTCAGCGCGGTGCTGTCCATCGAGGACAGCGACTGCGCGGTGGCCGCGTTGGCGGTCAGGAAGGCGCTGTAGGCACGCGTGACCGTGCTCACGTCGACGCCGTTGCCGACGTAGCCCGAGCCGGTGAACTGCCCCGGCGCGGTGACGAGCTTCACCTGCTGGCGCGAGTAGCCGGCGACGTTGGCGTTGGAGATGTTGTTGCTGGTGGCCTGCAGGGCGGCGTAGTTGGCCGACAGCGCCGACACGCCGATCGAGAAGAGGGAGGAGCTGCCCATCGCCTAGTGTCCCTTCAGGCCACCGAGCGCTGCAATCGCAGCGTGGTGTTGATGACGTGTGTGAGCTTGTCGGCGTACGCCGGGTCGGTGGCGTAGCCGGCACGCTGCAGGCCCTGGGCGAATCCGACCGCGCTGCCCGCGCTGGCCACCACCCGTTGGTAACGCGGGCTGGTCTTCATGAGCTGCGCGTAGTCGGCGAACGACTCGGCGTAGCTGCCGTAGGCACGGAAGCGAGCCACCACCTTGCGCGGCTGGCCGTGCATGTACTCGGTGGTCGTGATGTCGGTGGTCGGACCTGTCCAGTTCGGGCTGGCCTTGATGCCGAACAGGTTGTACGAGGGCGAGCCGTCGGCGTTGCGGATCTCCTTGCGCCCCCAGCCCGTCTCCTGCGCCGCCTGCGCCAGCATAAAACTGGCCGGGATGCCGGTGGCGGCCTCGGCCGATTGCGCCGCTGCGCTGTGCTGCTTCACGAAGTCGGCCGCACCGGTCTGGGGAATCGCCGTCGGCACCGGCGTGCTGGACAGGGGCGCCGGGCTATTGTTGGCTGAACCGGTGGCCGGGATCGGCCCCGGGCTCAGTCCCATCTGGCGCTGCAGCTGTTTCATGATCGCGTCCGAAAGCCCACCGGGCAGACCGGTGAGCTGGGTCGCGAACTGACTGTCGAGCATCTCGGTGGCCATCTGGCTGCCGGCGTCGTCCATCGAACCGGTCGACAGCGTGGTCGCGCGCATGCTCTTCATGAGCTCGTTCATGAACAGCGACTCCATCTGCTTGGCGGTCTGGCGCAATGCCGCCTTCGGATCCTTCGCCGCCAGCGTCGATAGCGCCGCCAGTGAGCGCGTGTCGGCGGCCAGGCCGGTCGCCACCGAGGCGCTGGGCGAGCTCGGGTCCATCGCTAGATGACCTCTATCTCGGCGTGCAGTGCGCCGGCGGTCTTCATCGCCTGCAGGATCGCGAGCAGGTCCATCGGCGTCGCCCCCAGGGCGTTGAGCGCCTTGACCAGGTCGGCGAGCTTGGTGCCGGCGGCCATGTTGACGAGCGCGCCGCCCTGCTGCTGGATCGAGATGTCGGACTTCTGCGCCTGCACCGTCTGGCCCTGGGCCAGCGCGTTAGGCTGGCTGATGATTGGCGTCGTGCTGATCGTCACCGACAGATTGCCATGCGCCACGGCGCAGGCGCTCAGCGTCACGGCGTCGTTCATCACGACCGACCCGGTGCGCGCGTTGAGCACGATGCGCGCCGCTGGCGCCTCCAGTTGCAACGGCAGGTTCTCGATGTCGGCGAGGAAGGCCACGCGCGCATCGCCGGCCTGCGGCACGCTCACGCGCACCCGGCGCCCGTCCAACGCCGCGGCCGTCCCTGCACCCTTGGCAGCGTTGATCGCATCGGCGACGGCGTGCGCAGTGGCGTAGTCGCTCGCGTTCAGGCCCAGTGTCAGCGTGTTGCCCTGGGCGAGCGGGGTGGCCACCGTGCGCTCGACACTGGCACCAGCGGGGATGCGACCGGCCGAAAGGTGGTTGATCTGCACCTTGGAGCCGCCGGCCGCGGCGCCCGCGCCGCCGACGATCAGATTGCCCTGCGCCAGCGCATAGATCTGGCCGTCGGCGCCCTTCAGCGGCGTGGCGATCAACGTCCCGCCGCTCAGGCTCTTGGCATTGCCCACCGAGGACACCGTGACATCGATGTTCTGGCCCGGCTGGGCGAACGCCGGCAGGTCGGCCGTGACCATCACCGCGGCGACGTTCTTGAGCTGCATGCTGGTGCCGGCGGGCACGGTGATGCCCATCTGCTGGAGCATCGCCATCAAGCTCTGGATGGTGAACGGTGTCTGCGTGGTCTGGTCGCCGGTGCCGTCCAGACCCACGACCAGGCCGTAGCCGACGAGCTGATTGCTGCGCACGCCTTCGACGCCGGCGACTTCTTTCAGGCGCACCGTGGCAGCGACCGGCCAGGCCAGCACGCTGCCCGCCAGCGCCAGCGCCAGCGCGCGCGCCCAGCGCGGCAGATCTCGGATGAGGATCATCATGGCTTCGCTCAGAAGGGCAGTACGCTCATGAACACGCGCCCCAGCCAGCCCATGGCCTGAGCCTCGGCCTGCTGGCCGCGGCTGTGCTGCTCGAGGCGCACGTTAGCGATCTGCACACTCTGCACCGTGTTGCCGGGCTGGATCGCACGCGGGTCGAGCTGGCCCGAGAAGCGCAGCACGTCGACGTTCTCGTTGACGCCGATCTGCTTCTCGCCGGCCACCACCAGGTGGCCGTTCGGCAGCACCTGGCGCACCACGGCGGTGATGGTGCCGGTGAAGTTGTTACTGTTGGCGGTCGCGCCCTGGCCCGCGAACGTGTTGTTGGTGGTGCCGCCGACACCCAGGTTGGCCAGGCTCGAGGCCTTGAGCCCGGGCAGCGCGGTGACGCTGCCGGCCACGGTGCCGGTCTTGGCCACCGAGCTGGTCGAGGTCGAGGTGGCAGTGACGCTCTCGACGATCTGGACCGTCAGCGTGTCGCCTACCAGGCGTGCCCGGTAGTCCTCGAACAGCGGCCGGTAGCTCACCGACTGGAAGATGGCGCCATTGGTCGGTGCGACCACCGACTCGGGCATGCTAGCCGGCAGCGGTGGGGTGGTGTCGGCGACCTGCACGCGCGGGAAGATGGTGCTGCAGCCGCCGAGCGCGAAGAGGGCGACGAGGGCGATCGTGCAGGCCGGGCACCACGGGCGCCACAGGGCGGGAGCGACCCGGTTCATGCTCACACCTGCGTCAGTGCCTGCAGCATCTGGTCCGAGGTCTGGATCGCCTTCGAGTTGAGCTCGTAGGCACGCTGGGTGGCGATCATGCCGACCAGTTCCTCGACCACGTTGACGTTGCTGCCCTCGGTGTACCCCTGCTGCAACGAGCCGTTGCCGCTGACGCCCGGCGCCGCAGCGCTGGGCGAGCCCGAAGCCACGGTCTCGGCGTAGAGGTTGCCGCCCACCGGGCTCAGGCCGGCCGGGTTGACGAAGGAGGCGAGCT
This sequence comes from Betaproteobacteria bacterium, assembly GCA_037443665.1. Classification (GTDB taxonomy): domain Bacteria; phylum Pseudomonadota; class Gammaproteobacteria; order Burkholderiales; family Burkholderiaceae_C; genus Rubrivivax. The sequence goes on along the minus strand of JBBINW010000046.1, from coordinate 19,412 downwards.
GGATCTGCCCGACCTTGGCCGGTGCCGTCTGCCCGGCGACCGTCGCGGTGACCGTGCCATCGGCGGCGATGGTCACGCTGGTGGCACCAGCTGGCACCGTCAGCCCGGGTTGCACGGTGTAGCCGGCGGCGGTGACGATCTGACCCGCGGCATCGGTCTGGAAGCTGCCATCGCGCGTGTAGCCGGTAATGCCGTCGGGCATCTGGATCTGGAAGAAGCCGTTGCCGTTGATGGCCACGTCCAGGTTATTGCCGGTCTGCTGCAGCGTGCCCTGGCTGAAGTTGCGCGAGGTCGCCGCGGCGCGCACGCCCAGGCCCACCTGCAGCCCGGTGGGCAGCTGGCTCTGCGCCGAACTCGCCGCGCCGGCTGGCCGCAGTTCCTGGTACATCAGGTCCTCGAAGACCACGCTCGATCGCTTGTAGCCGTTGGTCGAGACATTGGCCAGGTTGTTGGAGATGGCGTCCAGTTGGGTCTGCTGGCCTTCCATACCGGTCTTGGCGATCCACAGGGAACGGAGCATGGTGTGATGATCCTCGAGAAGGTGGGTCCATCTTGGCCCGGGCTTGAGTCGAACGAGAGCCGGAAATGACCGCCTGCGCGCTGCCTATTCCGGGCTTGGCCGGCCGGATCGCCATCGCCGGGTGCGCGCTGCGGTCCGATTGCCGACGCCCGCTACGACGGCGCGAGCAGCTTGGACGCGCCCTGGTCGCGCTGCTGCGCGTCCTCGAGCATCTTCATCTGCTGCTCGAATTGGCGCGAGGCCGAGATCATCGCGACCATGGTCTGGACCGGGCTCACGTTTGATCCCTCGAGGGCACCGCTCTGCAGGCGCGCCGAGGCGTCGCTGCTCAGGTCGGCACCATCGGCGCCCCGGAACAGGCCGTCGGTGCCACGCACCAGCGGCGCTGTCGGGCTCACCAGCTTCAGCTTACCGGCTAGTTGCGGCCGTTCGCCGGGAACGGTGGCGGTCAGGGTGCCATCCGCGGCGATCTCGACGCTCGCGTTGGCCGGCACCGTGATCGGGCCACCGTCACCCAGCACCGGGAGACCATCGGGCGTCATAAGCTGGCCATCGGAGCCCACCTGGAGCGAGCCGGCACGGGTGTAGGCCTCGGTGCCGTCGAGCGACTGCACGGCGAGCCAGGCGTTGCCCTGCATCGCCACGTCCAGGGATCTCCCGGTGGTCTGCACCGGTCCTGCGCTGCTGTCGTAGCCCACGGTGGACTCGAGCGCGTAGACGCGTGTGCTCGCGCCGTCGCCCAGCACAGGCACGCCGCGGAACGCCTGCAGCTCGGCGCGGAAGCCGTTGGTCGAGACGTTGGCCAGGTTGTTGGCGAGCGAGTCCTGGCGCTGCAGCGTCGCCGTGGCACCCGACATCGACAGGTAGATCAGACGGTCCATGGCAGTTCAGCGCAGCGCGAACTCGTGCCGGTCTCGCACGTCAGAGACCTTGCACCAGCGTCTGCAGAATCGTGTCCTGCGCCTTGATCGTCTGCGCGTTGGCTTGGTAGTTGCGCTGCGCGGTGATCAGGTTCACCAGCTCGCTCGTCAGGCCGACGTTGGAGGACTCGAGGGCGCCGGACTGCAGCGCCCCGAGGTTGCCGGTGCCGGGCGCGCCGACGACCGGAGCCCCCGAAGCTACGGTGGCGATCCAGTCATTGTTGCCGATCTGCTGCAGCCCCTGCGGATTGCGGAAGTTCGCAATCGCGACCTGGCCGGCCGGTTGCGACTGTCCGTTGGAATAGTTGGCGGTGATGATGCCATTGTTGCCGATCGCCACCCCCGTCAGCTGACCCGATGCGTAGCCGTTCTGCGTCATCGCCGTGACACCGAAGGCCGAGCCGAACTCGGTCGAGCTCGACAGGTCGAGGGTCGTGATGGGGATCGCCAGCGTCGCCGGCGTGGCGGCCGCCCCGGTCACGGGATTGGCCGCTGTGCCGGCACTGGCCGGGATGGTGAAGCCGGTTCCACCACTGGCCAAGGTCAGGGTCGGGCTGGTACCGGTGGACGAAAAGGCCAGGGTCCCGATCGGAGAGGGCGCGCCACTGCCGCCGCTGCCGACATCGGCGCCGTTGGCGCTGGCGTAGACGTTCCAGCTGTTTTTGCCGGCATTTTGAAAGTAGTAGGTCAGCGGCACTGCGTTGCCCTGCGCATCGTAGACCGTCACCGAGGTGGCGTTGTTGTACGTCGTCGGATCGGTCGGATTCATCGTCTGCGCCGCCGGCGCAGTCGGCGCCGTGACGGCAGCCGCCGAGTCGAGATTCATCGACATAGAAATCTTGCTCGTCGCCTGCGGCGCCACGTTGCCGGTGGGTAGCTGCAACGCCGTCATCTGGCCCTGCGCGATTTTGCCCGCCGCGTCGGCGGGGTATCCCATCAGCTGGTCCCCGGCCGCGTCGACGATGTAGCCCGTCGAGTTGACGTTGAACTGGCCGTCGCGCGTGTACTGGGTCGTGCCGGCACTGCTGGCGACCTGGAAGAAGCCGCCGCCGTTGATCGCCAGGTCCAGCGGGTTGCCGGTCGTGGTGATGCTGCCCTGCGTGAACTGCTGCGCCACCGTCGAGACCGTCGTGCCGATGCCGACGGCGTTGCCGCCGCCGCCGTTGATGGCCGCAGCGTACAGGCCGGCGAATTCGGCCGTCGCCGACTTGAAGCCGGTGGTATTGGCATTGGAGATGTTGTTGCCGATGACGTCGAGCTGGGTGCTCGTCGCGCTGAGACCTGAAAGTCCTTGTTGGAAGCTCATGGCTGCGATCCTGGTGGGGTCAATCGAAGGAGACGATGGCGCTGTACGGGACCGTGCCCGAGTACTCGGTGTTCAGGCTCAGGCCTTTGCTGCCCGAAGTCACCGACTGCACCTGGTCCTGCATCAGCGGCGTCACGGCGAGTGCCGTGCTGCCCGAGGTGGCCGAGACGCTGAAGGTGTAGGCGGCGCCGTCGGGAACATTCGCGGCTGCCCAGTTGAACGACCTGCTGCCGGCCGGCTGGGCGCCCAGGTCCATCGTGCCGACCACAGTGCCGCTCGGGTCCATGATCTTGACCTGGACGTCGGTGGCCGCGTTGGCGAGCTGGAACCCCCCCGCGCCGGTGCCGCCGGACACCGCGAGGCGGTTGCCGTCGATCGTGACGTTGTGGCCCACCAACGATGCGCCCTGCAGGGTCTGCATCTGCATCAGCTGCGTGTTCAGCCCGCTCACGGTGGTGTTGAGCTGCTGGATGCCGTTGACGGTGTTGATCTGCGCGATCTGGCTCGTCAGCTGCGCGTTGTCCATCGGGTTCAGCGGATCCTGGTTCTGCATCTGCGTCGTCAGCAGGGTCAGGAAGGCTCTTGCGCTGCCGGCCTCGGAGGTGGCAGCGGCCTGTGCCGCGGCCGCCGTGGCGGCCGCGCTGCTGGCGCCGCTCACGTTGAGGGCGGCAAAGGGGTTGTTGGTACTCGAGTTCGCAGCGACGGAGCTGGTCATGAGGGGGCCTGTGGGTGGGGTCTCAGCTCTGACCGAGCTGCAGGGTCTTGGACAACAGGCTGCGCGCCGTGTTCATGACTTCGATGTCGTTCTGATACGAGCGCGAGGCGGACATCATGTTGACCATCTCTTCGACCGGATTGACGTTGCTGTAGGTGACGTAGCCGTCGGGTCCGGCACTCGGATTCGACGGATCCAGAACGCGCCGCCCCGGGGTCTGGCTCTCAGTCACGGTGGACACGCGCACGCCAGCACTGGCCGCAGCCTGGTCACCCTGGCCCATGAGCTCGGTCTGGAACACGACCTGGCGCGCCTTGTAGGCCGTGCCATCCGGGCCGGCCGCGGTGTCGGCATTGGCCAGGTTGGACGCAACCACGTTCAGTCGCTGGCTCTGCGCGCTGACAGCGCTGCCGGCGACGTCGAAGATGCTGAGCAGGCTCATCGGAGGCCTTTCACTGACGGGGCGGGATCAAGACTGGGTGAAGCTCTTCATCGCGGTCGTCAGATTCCTGACGTCCTCGGTGATGAAGCGAAGCGTGGCTTCGTACTTGAACGAGTTCTCCACCGAGACCGAACGCTCGCGGTCCATGTCCACGGTGTTGCTGTCGAGGTTCGTCTGCGCCGGGACCGCGTAGCGCAGCTCGGGGCTCGCGCTGTCGCCGCCCAGGCTGCTGCCATTCAGCACGTTGCTGGCGATGCCGCCGCCCAGGCCGCTGGTGCCGGTGGCATCGCGCAGGGCCGCGGCGAAGTCGAAGTCGCGCGCCTGATAGCCCGGGGTGTCGGCGTTGGCGATGTTGCTGGCGATCACGCGCTGACGTTCCGCGCGCAACTGCAGCGCCTGGCCGTTGAAGTCGAGGTTGGCCAGGAGTCCGGGAATCATGGCGCGCTCCCGCCCCGGCTGCGGGGCTGCATGGATGGCGTGGCGATGGGGGCGCTCGGAGGCATGGAAGGCATTCTGGGCAGCCACGGCACCGAAGTGAGCCGGAATAGCGGGAGGAAGCCCGGCCTTTTCGTGCCGCAGTCGGCCGCCCGTCGTGGCTACAGTGCAAGGCGTGAACATTCCCCACCCAGGCCTGCCTTCGACCACCTCGCTGCGCTTCTGGTCGGCGCGGCTGGTCGTCTTGGCCAGCGCCCTGGGACTGCCGCCTGCGGCCAGTGCCGCTCAGCCGGCTGCGCCCAGCCCCATCCCGCCCGCCGTACTGGCACGTGCCGCGACGCTGGCCGGCGACGCGGCGCGCGCGACGGCGCCGCCGCACTCACGCGTGGTCGCCGAGCCCGGCGTCCTGGACCCCAGACTCACGCTCGCACCCTGCGCGGCGATCGAGCCCTACCTGCCGGCCGGCGTGCCGGCCTGGGGCGCCACCCGGGTCGGCCTGCGCTGCACCCGGGGCCCGGTCGCCTGGCGCGTGTTCCTGCCCGTCAACATCCAGATCTGGGCCCCGGGCGTCGTCAGCGCCGTCACCCTGCCTGGCGGGGCTCGATTGACCGGCAAGGAGCTGAAGTCGGCGACCGTCGACTGGGCGGTCGCCGGCGGCGCCTTCGACGACCCGGCGCAACTTGAGGGACGAACGCTGACTCACCCCCTCGCCGCGGGCCAGGCCGTGCACCCGGGCGATCTGCAGCCGCGCCAGTGGTTCGATTTCGGCGAGACCGTGCGCGTCGTCCTCGGCGGCGAAGGCTTCTCGGTCAGCACACAGGGCCAGGCCCTGACGCGCGGCATCGACGGACAGATCGCGCGCGTGCGCACCGACGGTGGCCGCGTGGTGGTCGGCCGTGCCGTCGGCGACCACTGCGTGGAGGTGTCGCTGTGACGGTCCGCCCACGCCTCGCCCCCCTCATTCACGGGGGATGGGCGAGAATCTGCGCCGGACGACTAAAGTTCGTCCGGCTGCTGTCCGATAGACCATCCATGTCCTTGGGTCAGCGCCTTCCGCGCGCCCCAGACAGGAGTCCACCATGAAGATCGGCCCTCTCAACTCGAAACCCGTCAGCCCGGCACCGGCCGAGCGCAAGTCCACGCCCGCGGCGGGCCAGACCGGCACCGCGCCGAGCACTCAGGTCGAGCTCTCGCCAGCGGCGCAGACGATCGCGGGCAGCGCCGACGGCAGTTTCGACGCCAAGAAGGTCGAGGGCGTCGCCCAGGCCATCCGCGATGGCCAGTACAAGGTCAACCCCGAGGCGATCGCCGACAAGCTGATCGCCAACGCATCGGATCTGCTCGGTCGCAAGGTCAGCTGAAGACCGACCCGCAGCCGTCCAGCGCCACCCCATGATGAGTTCCCCTGCCGAACGCCGCGCCGTCCAGGATGCGGCCGATCTCGAGCGTCCGCTGGCCGCGGTCGAGGCCCGACTCGCCGAACTCGGCGCCGCGCTGCAGCACCACGACACCGTGGCGCTGGACAGCGCCGCCGCCGCGTTGCATGTCGCGCTATCGGCGGCCGTCGATCACTTCAGCCGCGCCGCGCGCCGCGGGGGCGTGCCGCCGGTGCTGCGTCAGCGCCTGGCGCTGGCCGGTGGCCAGGTCGCCGCGCAGCGCGAGGCCCTGGCACGCGCCACCGCCTCGATGGACCGCGCACTCGACCTGCTGCTGCCGCGGCAGGTCGCCGGCGGCCTGTATTCGGCCGCCGGCGCCAGCGACCGGCCGCCCGGCCAGGGCGGCGGCCTGCTCGCCTGACGGGCGACCCCGGGCCCGCCGGCACTCGCGCCGGCCCGCTACCATCCCGTATCGCTAGAATCCCGCGCTCGTTCCCACCGCGCGACCGGACCGCCGCGCCCTGACTTCACGGCGCCCGCCTTCGCGCCGATGGCGTCCCCGGCGGCGCCGAAGGCGTCTGCCCGCCAGCCGCGCCGCCTTCCCCCGACCGCGCCGGCACGCGGCGCCGACCGCCCCTCCTGCCCCTCCTGCCCCTGCCCGCCCCGATGTTCGCGATGACCACCGCCCCGGATGCCGCCAGTGCGCGCCCTGCCAGGCGCATCGGCGGGCTTCTGGCGCCGGTGTTCTGGTGCGGCCTGCTCGCGGTCGCCGCGGTCTGGTTCCTGACGCTCGATGCACGCCACCTGTTGCGTTCCGACGAGGGCCGCTACGCCGAGATCGCGCGCGAGATGTTCAGCTCCGGCGACTGGGTGACGATCCGCTATGACGGGCTGAAGTATTTCGAGAAGCCGCCGTTCCACCTGTGGATGACGGTGCTGGCCTACCACGCCTTCGGCGTCGGCGACTGGCAGGCCCGACTGTGGGTGGCTGCCAGCGGCGCGATCGGCGTGGCCATGACGGCGCTGGCCGCGCTGCGTTGGTACGGGCCGCGCGCAGCGGTGCTGGCGGCACTCGTGCTGCTGGCGGCGCCGAGCTGGAACATCGCAGCGCACTTCAATTCGCTGGACATGAGCGTCTCCGGCGCCCTGGCGTGCGTGCTGGCGGCGGTGCTGCTGGCGCAGCACCCGCAGGCTATGGCGCGCTCGCGGCGCGGCTGGATGCTGCTGGCCTGGGCCGCGATGGGCGTGGCGGTGCTGACCAAGGGCCTGATCGGCATCGTGCTGCCGGGCCTGGCCCTCGTCGTCCACACCCTGATCGCCCGCGACTGGCCTCTCTGGCGGCGCCTGCACCTGCTGGCCGGACCAGCGGTGTTCCTGCTCGTCGCCGCGCCCTGGTTCGTGCTGGTGTCGTCGCGCAACCCGGAGTTCGCGCAGTTCTTCTTCATCCACGAGCACTGGCAGCGCTACACCTCCACCGTGCACCACCGCGGCGAGCCGTGGTGGTACTTCATCCCGCAGCTGATCGGCGGGTTCCTGCCGTGGCTGGGGCTGGCGCCACGCAGCGCCGGTGTGCTGCGGCAGGAGGGGCGCGACGGCGCCGGGCCGAGCTTCCGTCCGCTGCTGTTCAGCGCCGCCTGGGCCGGTTCGATCTTCGTCTTCTTCAGCCTCTCGGGTTCCAAGCTGCCGGGCTACATCCTGCCGATGTTCCCGGCGCTTGCGCTGCTGGCGGCAGCGGCACTGGAGCGGCTGGTGGCGCAGTCCGACGCGGCAGCCTGGCGGCGCCAGGTCGGCGCGATGTTGGCGCTGGCGGCGGCGGGTTTCGCGGCCAGCGGATCGCTCGGGCGCTGGCCAGCGGGCGGCAGCGATAGCGCGCAGTTGCGCGACTACGGCCTGTGGCTGGCGGCGGCCTGCGCGCTGCTGTTCGGCGGCTTGGTGCTGGCGCGACGCCTGAACCGGCGCGCCGACCTGATGCCCAGCATCGGCGTCTACGCGCTGGCCTTCTTCGGCGCGACCACGCTGGGCCTGGTCGGCCACGAGACGCTCGGACGCCCCGCGTCGGGCGCCGACGTGGTGCCGGCCATCGATGCCGTGCTGACACCGCAGATGCCCATCTACTCCGTGCGCCTGCTCGACCACACGCTACCGTTCTACCTGCGGCGCACGCCGATCATGGTCGAGGACCCCGACGAGCTCGACTTCGGCACCCGCCAGGAGCCGCAGAAGTGGCTGCCGACGCTGGCCGCCTTCGAGCGGGCCTGGACCACCGGCCCGCATGCCCTGGCGCTGATGTCGCACGACACCTACGCGACGCTGCAGCGCGACCATCTGCCGATGACCCGGGTGGCCGAGGACGAACGCCGCGTCGTCGTCGCCAACTTCGCCCCGCCCTCCGTGGCCGCACCCCGATGAACCTGTCCACCTTCGGCCTCATCCTCACCGGCGTGCTGCTCAACGCCGGCGCGCAACTGCTGCTCAAGGCGGGGGTGCAGCCGCTGGGCGCGCTCTCCGTGGGCTGGGACAACCTGCTGCCCACCACCGCGCGCGTGCTGATGCAATGGCCGATCGTCGCCGGCCTGGCCTGCTACATCGTCAGCGTCGGCGTGTGGATCGTCGGCCTGTCCCGGGTCGAGGTCTCGCTGGCGTATCCGATGCTGTCGCTGGGCTATGTCGTCAATGCCCTGGCCGCCTGGTGGCTGTTCGGCGAAGCGCTGGGCCCGATGCGCTGGGCGGGGATGGTGCTGATCCTGGCCGGCGTGTTCGTGATGTCGCGTAGCTGAGAATCGAGGCTTTGCCCGCCCGCCGATGACCCTGACCGACTTCCTGCCGTTAACCCGTCCGCACATCGACGCCGAGACGATCGCCGAGGTCGGCCGCGTGCTGGCCTCGGGCTGGATCACCTCCGGGCCCAAGGTGCAGGCCTTCGAGGCCGCGTTGTCCGACCTCTTCGGCGGCCGCCCGGTGCGCAGCTTCGCCAACGGCACGGCGACGATGGAGGTGGCGCTGCTGCTGGCCGGCGTCGGCCCCGGCGACGAAGTCATCACGACCGCCATCACCTGGGTCGCGACCGCCAACGTGATCGTCGCCGTGGGCGCGAAGCCGGTGTTGGTCGACGTCGATCCGCGCACGCGCAACATCGACCTCGACGCCGCCGAGGCCGCGATCACGCCGCGCACGAAGGCGCTGATGCCGGTCTACCTGTCGGGCCTACCGGTGAACATGGACCGGCTCCATGCGATCGCCCGGCAGCGCGGCCTGCGCGTGATCGAGGACGCGGCGCAGGCGATCGACTCGCGCTGGAGCGACGACCACGGAAGCAAGCGCATCGGCGCCTTCGGCGACCTCGTGAGCTTCAGCTTCCAGGCCAACAAGAACATCACCTGCGCCGAAGGCGGCTGCCTGGTGATGAACACGCCGGACGAGGCCGAGCGCGCCGAGCGGCTGCGGCTGCAGGGCGTCGTGCGCAGCGGCCTCGACGGCATGGACGTCGAAGCGCCGGGCGGCAAGTTCAACCTGACCGACATCAACGCCGCGATCGGGCTCGGGCAGCTGCCGCACCTGGCCGCGATCACGCGCCGGCGCGGCGAATTGGCGCAGGCCTACTTCGACGCCGCGGCGCGACACGAGCTGGCCGACCTGGGGATCGAATTGCCGCTTCCGACGAGCGCCCGCGGGCCCATCACCAACTGGCACATGTTCCAGGCCGCGCTGCCCGCCGACCGCCTGGCCGGCGGGCGCGCCGCGGTGATGCAGTCGCTGCGCGAGGCCGGCATCGGCACCGGCGTGCACTACCCGGCGCTGCACCTGTTCAGCTACTACCGCGGTCTCGGCTGGCGCGAAGGCATGCTGCCGCACGCCGAACGCCTGGGCCGAAGCCTGCTGACCCTGCCGCTGTTCCCGCAAATGCACGATGCCGACCCCGACCGCGTCTGCCGCCACCTCGCCGATTCATGCAAGCGCCTTCTGAGCTGACCCCGCCCGCCGTCTCCATCGTCATCCCCGTCTACAACGAGGAGGAGGTGCTGCAGGCGCTGTTCGACCGCCTGTACCCGGTGCTCGACGCCCTGGGCGAGCCGTACGAGGTCGTCTTCGTCAACGACGGCAGCCGCGACCGTTCGCCGCAGATGCTGGCGGCGCAGTTCCGGGCCCGACCCGACGTCACCCGCGTCGTGCTCTTCAACGGCAACTTCGGCCAGCACATGGCGATCATGGCCGGCTTCGCACAGGTGCGCGGCGCGATCACGATCACGCTGGACGCCGACCTGCAGAACCCGCCCGAGGAGATCCCGCGCCTGGTGGCCGCGATCCGTGCCGGGCACGACTATGTGGGCACCATCCGCCGCCAGCGCGAGGACAGCGCCTTCCGCCGCATCGCGAGCAAGGCCATGAACCGGCTGCGCGAGAGTATCACGCGCATCCAGATGACCGACCAGGGCTGCATGCTGCGCGCCTACGACCGCGCGCTGGTCGACACTCTCAACGCCTGCCGCGAGGTCAATACCTTCATCCCGGCGCTGGCCTATACCTTCGCCGCCAGCCCAACCGAGATCGAGGTCGCGCACGAGGAGCGCTTCGCGGGCGAGTCGAAGTACTCGCTGTACAAACTGATCCGGTTGAACTTCGACCTCGTCACCGGCTTCTCGATCGTGCCGCTGCAGTGGTTCTCGCTCATCGGCATGCTGCTGTCACTGGGCTCGGGGGCGCTGTTCCTGCTGCTGCTGGTGCGGCGCTTCGTGCTCGGCGCCGAGGTCGAGGGCGTGTTCACGCTGTTCGCGTTGCAGTTCTTCCTCACCGGCATCATGCTGTTCGGGATTGGGCTGATGGGCGAGTACGTGGGCCGCATCCAGCAGGAGGTGCGCAGCCGGCCGCGCTACCGAGTCGCGGCCGTCCTGCAGCAGTTGCCAGGCGGCGCCGAAGGCGCGCGCACGACAACGCAGGCGGCCCTCGAGGCGCGCGCGTGAAGGCCGTCGTCTTCGGCTACTCCAACGTCGGCGACCGCTGCCTGCGCGCGCTGCGCGCGCGCGGTGTCGACGTCGCGCTCGTCTGCACCCACCGCGACCATGCGGGCGAGACGCTGTGGTTCCGGCGCGTGGCCGACACCGCCGACGAACTCGGCCTGCCATGGATCTACGCCGACGACCCGAAGGCGCCCGAGCTCGCCGTCGCGGTGCAGGCCGCCGCGCCCGACCTGGTCTTCAGCTTCTACTACCGGGCGATGCTGCCGGCAACGATCCTGGCGCTGGCGCGCCACGGCGCCTACAACATGCACGGCTCGCTGCTGCCGCAGTTCCGCGGCCGGGCGCCGACCAACTGGGCGGTGCTGATGGGCGCCACCGAGACCGGCGCGACACTGCACGAGATGGTCGCCAAGCCGGACGCCGGCGCGATCGTCGACCAGCAGGCGGTGCCGATCCTGCCCGACGACACCGCCGCGCAGGTGTTCGACAAGGTGACCGTGGCCGCCGAGCAGGTGCTGTGGCGCAGCCTGCCGGCGATCCTTGCCGGCCGCGCGCCGCGCCTGCCCAACGACATCGCCGGCGGCAGCTATTTCGGCGGCCGCAAGCCCGAGGACGGCCGCATCGACTGGCAGCAGCCGGCGCGGCGCGTCTATGACCTCGTCCGCGCCGTCGCCCCGCCATACCCAGGCGCCTTCACCGAGCTCGCCGGCCGGCGCCTCGTCGTCGGCCGCGCACGCCGGCCGCTGCCGGGGCGCGAGCCCGACGTCGCCGGCCTCGATCCCGGCCTGCACGTCGTCGGCGGCGGCATCGTCGGCGTCTGCGGCGATGGCCAGGCGATCCTCGTGCAGCAACTCCTGTCCGGCGGCATCGAGATCGACGCCTGCGCGCTCGAAGCCGTCCTCACCCCGTCCAACGCGAGACCCAGCCCATGAAGAAAGTCCTCATTCTCGGTGTCAACGGCTTCATCGGCCACCACCTGACGCAGCGCATTCTGGAATGCACCTCGTGGGAGGTCTACGGCATGGACATGGCGTCGAACCGTCTGGGCGACATGGTGCGCCACCCGCGCATGCACTTCTTCGAGGGCGACATCACGATCAACAAGGAGTGGATCGAATACAACGTCAAGAAGTGCGACGTGATCCTGCCGCTGGTGGCGATCGCGACGCCCGCGACCTACGTGCGCGAGCCGCTGCGCGTGTTCGAGCTCGACTTCGAGGCCAACCTGCCGATCGTCCGCGCCGCGGTCAAGTACAAGAAGCACCTGGTGTTCCCCTCGACCTCCGAGGTCTACGGCATGAGCACCGACGCCGAGTTCGACCCCGAGACCAGCAACCTCGTCTACGGCCCGATCAACAAGCCGCGCTGGATCTACGCCTGCTCCAAGCAGCTGATGGACCGCGTGATCCACGCCTACGCGCAGGAGCAGGGGCTGAACTACACGCTGTTCCGGCCCTTCAACTGGATCGGCTCGGGGCTGGACTCGATCTTCGACACCAAGGAGGGCAGCTCGCGCGTGGTGACCCAGTTCCTGGGCCAGATCGTTCGCGGCGAGCCCATCCAGCTCGTCGACGGCGGGGCCCAGAAGCGCGCCTTCGCCGACGTCAGCGACGGCATCAGCGCGCTGGTCAAGATCATCGCCAACGAAGGGGGCGTGGCCAGCGGCCGCATCTTCAACGTCGGCAACCCCGCCAACAACTACTCGGTGCGGGAGCTCGCGGAGATGATGCTGTCGATGGCGGCCGACTATCCCGAGTACGCCGATTCGGCGGCGAAGACGAAGATCGTCGAGACCAGTTCGGGCAGCTTCTACGGCAAGGGTTATCAGGACGTGCAGAACCGGCTGCCCAAGATCAGCGACACGATGGCCACACTGGACTGGGCCCCGCAGGTCGACATGCCGACCGCGTTGCGCCGCATCTTCGAGTCGTACCGGCACCAGGTGGCGCAGGCGCGCCAGCTCATCGAATCGGCGGCCTGAAGGCGCGGGCGGCGGTCGCGTTGGCAAGGATCGCGCTCAAGGTCGACGTCGACACGCTGCGCGGCACGCGCGAGGGCGTGCCGACGCTGCTGCGGCTGCTAGAGCGGCGCGGCCTGCAGGCCACCTTGCTCTTCAGCCTCGGCCCCGACCACACCGGCTGGGCGCTCAAGCGCGTGTTCCGGCCGGGGTTCATGAGTAAGGTCTCGCGCACCTCGGTCACCCGGCACTACGGCCTGCGCACGCTGATGTACGGCGTGCTGCTGCCGGCCCCCGACATCGGCCGCCGGGCCGCCGCCGAGATGCGCGCCGCGCGCGACGCCGGCCACGAATGCGGCATCCACTGCTGGGACCATGTCGTCTGGCAGGACCAGGTCCGCAGCCGCGATGCGGCGTGGACGCGGCGCCAGATGGCGCTGGCCCACGACCGTTTCGGCGAGATCTTCGGCCACGCGCCGCGCACCCACGGTGCCGCCGGCTGGCAGATGAACGCCACCGCGCTGCAGCAGATCGACGACTGGGGCATCGCCTGGGCCAGCGACGGCCGCGGCCGCGGGCCGTACCGGCCGAGCATCGACCGCCGCGCACTCGCGCACGTGCAGTGGCCGACGAGCTTGCCGACGCTCGACGAACTGATCGGCACCGAGGGCATCACCGAAGGCAACGTCGCCCGCGCCTTGCTGAGGCAGACCGAGTCCGATCGCGACCAGGTCTTCACGCTCCACGCCGAACTCGAGGGCGGCCTGCTGGCGCCGGCCTTCGAGGCCCTGCTGAACGGCTGGCGCGCTCAAGGCCATTCGCTGACGACGCTGGCCGCGCTTCACGCCACGCTGGCACCGCGCGCGCTCGCCGGCCTGCCGACCCTGCCGCTGCGCTGGGGCACCGTGCCGGGCCGCAGCGGCGAACTGCTGGTGGCCGCCGCCGGCTGAGCGAGGGCAGACGCGGTCCGGTCAGAATGCCCGCGGACCCAGCCCTTCGAAGTAGAACAGCGGCACCAGCCGCGCGTTCTCGGGCCGGTCGCCGAACAGCCGGTCGATGGCATGGAAGAAGTCGCTGCGGTAGACGACCAGCCGATTGAAGCGCATCGGCACCTCGAGCACGCAGTCCCAGTGCGTATCGCGCAGGGCGCGCAGGTCGGCAAACCCGCGCACCGGCCCGTGGCTGATCCAGCCCCGCTCGAAGTCGCGGAACGACTCATAGCTTTGGCCCGCCAGCGCTGCGGGCGGCGGCCGCCGCTCCCAGCCCGTCTCGCGGTGGTGCCAGAAGCTGGTGCCGCCCTCACAATGCTCGGGGAGGCTGAGGTAGAGCACGCCGGCGTAGATGTCGCGACGTCCTCGCTGTCGACGTGGATGTCGCAGCGCGCGCTGTTGCCGGCGCCGCTGAGACGAAAGGCGCCGTGGTCGGGCGAGTCCCACTTGAGGTCGCGCCCCAGCACGTCGGCGATGCGCTGCAAGAGGTCGGCACAGGGCTGCGATGCGGTCTGCCGACCGGGGGATGTTGACCGGGCCGAGCACTTCGCCGCGGGATTATGGCAAGGCGAGCGCGAGCTCGCGGTAGGCCACCGGGCCGGCGATGAAGTCGCCGAAGACCAGCAACGAGCGCACCTCGCAGGCCTGGCGCAACGCATCGGTGTGCGTACCGGGGCCATCGGCGCCCGGAGCGCGGACCGCCGCTGCGGATGCCGCCACCGACGTCGCGCCCGCATCCGTACGACAGCGGACGAAGCCGATGTTCAGCCGCTGCGCAAGGCCGGCGTTGCCGGCCCGTGCGCGCTCGCAACTGGCCGCCGCGGCTTCGACGGCATCGCGCCGGTACTGCAACCGCGCCAACGCCTCGTCGACGTCGGAGCGGCGAGGTTGCCACTGGGCGGCGGCGGCGAACCAGCGTTCGGCCTCCGCCAAGTCGCCCCGGTGGTACAGCACCGCGGCGAGGTCGCGCGGATCCTGCACCCCGTCCCCGGCCTCGAGCGCCGCACGCAACTCGTTTGCGGCCTCCGCCAACTGCCCGGCCTGAGCCAGCGCCCGCCCCAGCCCGCCGCGCAGGACGGCGTCGCCGGGACGCGCGGTGACCACCTCCGCAGCCACCCGAGACCGAGCGCCTGTTGCCCCATCGCGACCGCGGCGGTGCCGAACCCAGCGAGCGCCCCAGGATGGCCCGGCGCGGCCGAGAGCGACGCCTGAAAGCTCGCGAAGGCCTGGGCGAACCGACCCTGCGACTGCGACGACGTGCCGTCGCGCAGCAGCGCCTCGACGTCCACCACCGCGGCCGCGCCGCGGCGACTTCGCTGACCCATGCCCAGCCCCTTGGTCGATCTCAGGCTGGCGGCGGTAGCGCCCGCCCCGGGATCCGGCGGTTGTTCAGAACTTGAAGGCCAGCCGCAGCCCGCCCCAGTGCCGCCCGTTCACGGTGATCGGCGCTGCGGCCTCCTTCATCACCACAAAGTTGCCGCCGCCCATGTCCCGGCGGTAGGACTGCAGCAGGAAGGGCCGCTGGTTGCGCGCCGAGGCCAGCCCCGTGCGGTCGTTGAAGATGCGCCGGTTACGGCTATGGGCGGTGTTCCACACCACGTCACCCGAACGCTGGGGATGGTTGTATTGCTTGTTGTGGCAGGCGACGTAGCCGTTGCGATCGACCGCGATGCAGAAGACCACCTTATCGGACAGGCGCAGCCGCTCCTCCTGCACCGCCGGGAACAGGCGGTCGGCCAGGCTCGTGTAGCGCGTGAGGTGCTGGGCCGGTTCGCTCCCCGGCACCGGCCGGTACTGATCGTCGAACAGATCGGGCAGGCTGATCGCGCCGCCGCGCAGCGCCTCCTCGAGCAGGCCCGCGATCTGCGCTGCCGCCTGCTGCGCGGCGCGGATGTAGGGTGTGTCCTCGGTCTCGACGCCGCATTCAGCGACGCTCTCGATCAGGGTCTCGGAGATGCGCAGGAAGGTCTCGGTACGACCGAGCGCGGCGTCCAGCGCCGCCGTGGTGCGCCGCATCTCGCCTTCGATCGTCGTGATCTGGCCGTCGAGGCCGCTGCAAACCGCACGGCTGCTCTCGCTGGCCCGGTGGATGCGCTGCACGCCCTCGGCGACCATGGCCAGCGCACGGTGGACCGCGCCCTGGCGCTGCGACTCGCTCGGTTGCGCCACGGCGGGGCCGGCGCCGCCGTCGCGGCTGATCTCGCGCGCCAGTGCTGCGATGCGGCTATCCAGCCGCGCCACCGTGCCCATGATCTCCTTGGACGAGCTCTCGACCTTGCCCGCGAGGTCCTTGACCGCGTCGGCGACGACGCCGAAGCCGCGCCCGGCGTCGCCTGCACGCTTGGCTTCGACCGACGCATTGAAGGCGACCAGCCGCGTCTGCAACGCGATCTGCGTGATCTGACCTGCCGCCTCGGAGACCTGGTGCAGGGTCTCGACGATGCCGCCGACCTCGGTGCTGACGGCCTGCACCGCGTCGGCGACGTCGTTCATCGCTTTCAGTCCGCGGCCCGTCTCCTCTGCGATGGCGGTCTGCGCCGTCACCACCTCTTGCACCTGGCGCGCCAGCGCCTGCACCGCAGCACCCTGCGCACCGGCGGTCTTATGGGTGTCGTCGAGCACCCCGCGCACCTCGGCGGCCTCGCGGCCCAGGGCCGAGGCCTGGCGCGCCAGCGCGGCGACCACGGCCATCGCATCGGAGGTCTGCGCGGGCACGGGCTCGGCCCGCTCGCGCGTCGGGTTCCTTCTCAACATCGTCAGCATGTTCATCTCTCTCGGGGCTCGGCCGCGACGCGCCCCGACCGGCGCGCAGCGGTCGATGGCAAGCCGCGCGCTACCAGGCCCGCAGCCGCGTGCGCAGGCGCGCGATCGACTGGCTGTGCAGCTGGCAGACACGGCTCTCGGTGACGCCCAGGACAGCGGCAATCTCTTTCAGGTTCATGTCCTGCTCGTAGTACATGCTCATCACGTACTGCTCTCGCTCCGGCAGGTTCTTGATCGCCTCGACCAGGGCCTCGCGCATGCGCTGGTCCTGAAGCCGCGCCATCGGGTTGGCGTCGGCATCGGCGACATGGCGGTCGAGGTAGTCCTCGTCGCCGTCGCTGCCGCTCATGTCCTCGAGGTAGATGAGCTGTGTGCCGCGCACCTTGCCCAGCAGTTCCTGGTAGTCGGCCAGGCTCAGGCCCATCTCGCGCGCGATCTCGCCTTCGCTGGGTGCGCGGCCGTTGCGCTGCTCAAGCTTGTGCACCGCGGCCTCGATGCTGCGCTGGTGGCGACGGTCGCCGCGGCTCATCCAGTCGTTGCCGCGCAGCTCGTCGAGCATCGCGCCGCGGATGCGCTGGGTGGCGAAGGTCTCGAACTGCACGCCCTGCGCAGCGTCGAAGCGCGAGAGTGCATCGCTCAGGCCGATCATGCCGACCTGGATCAGGTCGTCGAGCTCGACGTTCGCCGGTAGCTTGGCGATCATCTGGTGCGCGAGGCGGCGCACCAGCGGGCTGTACTGCTTGAGCAGCGTGCCGGAGTCGAGTTGTCCCTTGGCGGTGTACATGGCGTGCCTTTATCGGATGGCAGGGCTGAAAGCGGGGCCGGCGGCCGGGCGCTGGGTGCCCAGATCGGCGAAATGGGCGGTGACGCCAGCCCGCGCCGGCGCCACCGGGCTGGCGCTGTCGTCCAGCGCCAGCTGCGCGCGCAGCAGTTGCGCCAACGAGGCGTCCGGCGCCGCGGCGGGGTCGCCAGCGGGGTCGATCACCGCGGCGTGACGCAGCAGCGCACCCAGGAAGTTCTCGGCGCAGCCGGCCAGGCTTCCGACGATGCTCGCCAGCCGCGGCGACTGCGGCGACGCGGCCAGCAGCAGATCGAAGGTCATCAGCCCGCAGCGGCGAACCAGCAGCTTGGCGTTGGCGTAGGCGAGCTTGATGCTCTCTGGATGGTCGGCGCCGATCACCAAGGGGCGCGCCGTGCGGTGCTTGAGCAGCCGCGCGAGGTCGATGCCGTCGGCGTGCATCAGGATCACGTCGGCCTGCGGGGCGGCCTGCTGGACGGCGTCGATGAAGCCGCCGGCCGCGCCACGGGTGTCCACGTGGACCAGCGGCAGGCCGCGCGCGGCCAGGTACGACACGCGCGGGGCCACGGTCTCGACGCAGGCCGCCAGGTCCACCCCGGCCAGCTCGTGCGGCGGCGGCGATGCGTTGGCAGCATCGACGACCAACACCTCGCGGCCCTGCGCCGCCAGCACCGCCGCCAGGCGGTCGAGCACGGTGCCGCCGAACGCAACGTGCGGGTTCGCCGCCACCGCCAGCAAGTGGCAGCGGCGACCGGCGAACAGCCGCCGCAGGCCGTCTGCCTGGTCCAGCGGCATCCGCGCGGAGGTGGCGTAGAAGTCGCGCATCGCTGCTTCAGGCATGCAGCGCGGCCGGGGCGGCGGTCATCGCCGGCAGGCCGGCAAAGATCAGACCTACGTCGCGGTCGTCGAGTCGCCATGCCGTGCCGGCGGTGTTCTTCAGAGCGCGCTGCACCAGCGCATGGGCCGACAGGCGGTGCCAGTCCTCGGGCACACGCTGGCCATTGGCCACCGCCAGCACCTTCAGGCGGTGGCGGATCATCGCGTCCAGCGCCGGGCCGAGCTTGACGGCCTCGTCGAGCTTGGAGAGCACCAGGCCGCGGCAGCTCGACGCGGCATAGGCGGCCAGCTGGTCCTCGATCGTCTCGCCCTGGGCCGAGGCATTGATCACCAGCAGGCGGTTGATCGCGCGGTGCGAGAGCATCTCCAGCAGTTCACGCGTGCGGGTGTCGCGCTGCGCCATGCCGGCCGTGTCGATCAGCACCATGCGCTTGGCCGACAACAGCTCGAGCAGGTCTTCCAGCGAGGCGCGGTCGTGCGCGGTGTGCACCGGCACGCCCAGGATGCGGCCGTAGGTGCGCAGCTGCTCGTGGGCGCCGACACGGTAGGCGTCGAGCGTGATCAGGCCCAGGTTGGCCGCGCCGTGGCGCGTGGCGAAGGCCGCCGCCAGCTTGGCGGTGCTCGTGGTCTTGCCGACGCCGGTGGCGCCGATCAACGCATAGACGCCGCCGGCATCCTCCAGCGGGCTCTCACGCTCGCCGGTGGCCAGGTTGCGCTCTAGCACGCCGGCGGCCCAGCCCGCCTCGTCGCCCTCCGCGGGCAGGCTCTGCAGCAGCTTGCGGATCAGCGCCGGCGAGAAGCCCGCGTCCAGCAGCCGCTGTGCCAGCTGCGCCTGGCGCGGCTGGCGTTGCAGCTTTTCCATGAACGCCAGGGCGCCGAAACGCTGTTCGATCAGGCCGCGCATCGAACGCAGCTCGCTGAGCATCTCGATCTGCTCGCCATGCGTGGCCGGCACCGCCGCCGCTCCGGCAGGCTCGGCGAGCTGCATCTCCTCGCGCAGCACCGGCACGTCGCGGCGCGCGGCGTGGCGCGCCCGCGCGGCCTCGATCGGCGCGGCCACCGGCGGCGTGGGCACGACCGTTGCCGCAGGCGCGGCCGTCAGGGCAGAAGCCGCCGCAGGCGCCACGGCGGGCGCCGCCGGCTCGGTCGCGGCCTCGGCGGCGCGGCGCTTGAGCATGCGTTCGCGCACGTAGTCCTGGAACGACAGCGTGCTCATCTGCAACTGCTCGACGTCGTGGCGGATATCGCTGTCGAGCTGCGGATCGTGGCGCACCGCGGCGCGCGTGGCCGGGGCCGGGCGCAGGTCGGTCTCGGCGTCGAATCGGGGCTCGACCCGCTCGCCGACGCGCGCCGACAGGCTGGGTGCGACGGTCTCGCGCGCCGCCGGCGGCGTGCGCT
>JBBINW010000045.1:0-42070 GCA_037443665.1 Betaproteobacteria bacterium | reverse complement strand
CATTGCGGGCCGCATGCTTGACGAATCCGCACACCCGCCAGGTCATCCGGGCGGCCGAGGTTGGTGCCTAATCGGGTGAAACCAAGCCGACACAACACCGCATCAAAGGAAGCGTGAGGGAGATCCAATCTCTCGCCGTCCATCGCGCGGGTCTCAATCTGCTTGAGTCCACGTTCATGGGCGACCTGGTGCGCAAGCTCAACGATCCCTTCCGAGATGTCCGTCGCCAGGACGTAACCGCTGGCGCCAACTCGCTCGGCGGCACTGACAGCCGGCTCACCTGCGCCGGCAGCGATGTCCAGGATGCGCTGTCCTGGCTGAATCAGGGCCAGGTCGAGCATTTGGCCGGTAACTTCCCCGTACCAACGATCCAGAGTGGGATTCCAGCGCCGCCATGCTGCGCCGTCCTTTTTCCATTGCTCTCGCTGCGCTTTCTTGTGCTTCGCTGCGTCGAATGCGGGTTGCTGTTCGGCCACGTAAGTCCTCCTCTCGGTAAGAGCTTCATGCTGCTTCGCGGTACGCGACTCAGCCTGCTAACCATTCATGATTTGGCCGCATCGCCCCAGAGCATGAAAGCCCGCAGCAGGCGCAAAATGCGAGGCGCCAGACCCGGCGCCCGTGCTGGGCGACGATGCGCCAAGAATTACTTTGTCGGAGTCTTGAGAGGAGGGGCGTACTGTGCCCAAGACAGGTCGCAACGATCCGTGCCCTTGCGGCAGCGGTAGAAAGTACAAGCACTGCTGCCCGGAAAAGGACCGGACAACCGAGCTCGCGCCCGCCATCGCCCAACGCGTCGCGTTGCAAGTTCAGCAGGCCAAGCAGGCTGCTCAGCGAAAGGAGTACCAGGCCGCGTTGCTGGAATCCCAGGCCCTGGACGCGGAGTCCAATGCCGTGGTCGATCTGGTCCATGCTGGCCGCCTTGATGAGGCCGAACAAGCCGCCCGAGAGTTGCTGGTTCGATACCCCGAGGTGCACGATGGCTACCTTCGGCTCGGCATGGTCCACGAGGCCCGTGGCCAGTTCCGCGAGGCCGCCGTCGACTACGGCAAGGTGATCGAGTTCGCCCGCGCCAATCCCGAGGACTATGACGCCGAGTTCGTAGACAGCTTCCTCGAACTCATCGTCAAGCTCCAAGCCCGCGCGACCGAGGCAGAACGTGCGGTCAACGACATCGAACGGTCCGATTGACGACACTGATCGACCGACCCCCGACCCACCCACATCGCGAGCGCGCTCGGCTACCCCGGCAACTCTCTTCAGGCCATGTGATGCCGATCAGACGAGACTGTTGTCGCACCCCACCGCCCGGCCGGGGTTGAACCATGGGGCACATGGCTCAACCGGGGCGCCTCCGGCGGCCTGGCAGGGGCCCAATTGAAAGAAGTTCAGAACAGCCCAAGGACAGCCCCCAGGCTGCCTCCAACCATCCCTGATCTGTTCACGTTGATGAGGGTCGACGAGGTCGGACCATCACGCAGCTTGATCAATAACAGGTGTCAGCCCACCGAGATCGGTGCTCATGCTCAGCTGCTCCGCGGACCCAGGCCTGAGCCAAAATGTGTAGATGAGCGCGAACGATCCGAGCACCGTGGCCTCGCAGTCGATCACCGACGAGTTGCGCCGGTGGATCGTCGTCCAGGCCGAGGCCGGTTGCCGGCCGCTTGACGTGATCGAGGCGATGAAGGCCAGCGGCTGGGCCGAAGAGACCGCGATGGCGGCGATGGAGCAGACCCTGCGCCAGCGCCTGGAGGAACTGGGCAAGCCGCAGGGGGAACTGCCACCAGCCACGCCCGTGCCCGAGCCGCTGCTGGCCGGCGGGCCGCTGCTGCGCCTGGCCGACGGCCACGAGGTGCGCGTGCTCGCCAGCATGAGCGTGCCGCGGGTGCTGGTCTTCGGCGGCCTGCTGACCGATGCCGAATGCGAAGGCCTGATGGCGCTGGCTGCGCCGCGGCTGGCGCGCTCGGAGACGGTGGTCAACACCACTGGCAGCAGCGAGGTCAACGAGGCGCGCACCAGCGACGGCATGTTTTTCGAGCGCGGCGAGCTGCCGCTCATCCGCACCCTCGAGGCCCGCATCGCCGAGTTGCTGCGCTGGCCGCTGGACCATGGCGAAGGCCTGCAGATCCTTCGCTACCGGCCGGGCGCCGAGTACCGGGCGCACAACGACTACTTCGACCCGGCGCACCCGGGCACTGCGCGCATCCTGCAGCGCGGCGGCCAGCGCGTGGCCACCCTGGTGATGTACCTCAACACGCCCGAGGCCGGTGGCGCGACGACCTTCCCCGACGTCGGGCTCGAAGTGGCGCCGGTCCGCGGCAACGCCGTCTTCTTCAGCTATGAACGGCCGCACGCCACCACGCGCACGCTGCACGCTGGCGCGCCGGTGACGGCGGGCGAGAAATGGGTCGCCACCAAATGGCTGCGCCAGGGTCGCTTCGTCTAGCAGCTGGGCCGGTGGCGGCCGGGTGCCCTTGAAGGTCCGCTGCCGTCGTGCACCAGACCCCGCGCGGGATCGATCGGGTGCTTGCCTCGGCGCCGAGCTCGAGTGCGAATGTTCATGCGCCCAGCACTTGCAGTTCTCCCGACTCGACGATGCGCAGCCCCGGCCGGGCCTCGTCCAGCGCGCGGCGCATCGCGCGCGCCACTGTGGCCGCCGCGATCGGGCGCCAGGCCTTGGGGATCAGGCCGGCCAGCGGCGCTGTCACGGCCAGCGCCAGCCTCTCGCCGGGTCGCGGCGGTTGGTCGAGGGCGGCGCGGTCGCCGGTGAGCAGCGACGGCCGCGCGACGACGACGCTGCCGAAGCCCAGGCCCGACACCGCCGCCTCCATCTCGCCCTTGACGCGGTTGTAGAAGGTGGTCGAGGTCGGGTTCGCGCCGAGCGCGGAGACGACAGCGAAGCGCGTCACGCCGGCCGCGCGTGCGGCGCGCGCGAAGGCGAGCACGGCGTCGAAGTCGACGGCGCGGAACGCGGCCTGCGAGCCGGCCGCCCCGATCGTCGTGCCCAGGCAGCAGTAGGCGCTGTCGGCCGCCGGCAGGTCGGGCAGGGCAGTGAAATCGACGACGTGGATTCGGTGCACGGCGTGCGCCGGCGCCAGCTGCCGGCGCACCAGCAGGTGCAGCCGGCCGGGGCCGGTCCATTGCGCCGCGAACTCGCGGCCGACGAGGCCGGTGGCGCCGGCGAGCAGGGCGTCGCTCATGTCGTGGCCCGGGTTTCGAACAAGACCTGGCGCCCGGTCCGTGACCGCGGCGTGTCCTTGGGCTCGGTGAAAGGCGGGGCGCTGGTGCGGACCGCGATTGCCTCGTCGCAGTCTCTGACCGGCGGGCTGGTGGTGGCAAGGCGGCGCAGCATGGCGCGGAGACTACCCGATCGGGCGCGTCGCCCGCTCGTGTCAGCGGAACTGGTCCAGCAGCCGGTCCAGCGTCATCACGAAAGGCTGCTGCATCAGCGGCAGCGTCAGCAGCAGGCCGAGCAGGCCCACGCCCAGCGTGACCGGAAAGCCGATCGCGAAGATGTGGATCTGCGACGCGACGCGCGAGATCGCACCCAGCACGAGATTGACGAACAGCAGCATCGTCACCAGCGGCAGCGCGATCCACAGGCCGGTCGAGAAGATCTCGGCGCCCCAGCGCTGTGGCTGGACCTGGTGCAGGAAAGCGAAGGGCTCGGGGCCGACCGGGAACACGGCGAAGCTCTGCACCAGCGCCGCGATCACCAGCAGGTGGCCGTTGACGACGATGAACATCCATGCCACCGTGGTGCCGAAGAACTGGCTCGTGGCGGTCGCGGTGCTGGCCGTCATGGGGTCGAAGAAGCCGGCGAAGTTCAGCCCCATTTGCAGCCCGATTAGCTCGCCGGCGAACTCCACCGCGGCGAACACGAGCTGCACCGCGAAGCCCAGCGACAGCCCGATCACCGCCTGCTGCACGACCAGCATCAGCGCCGCGGGCGAGTCCAGGGCCACGACAGGAGCGGGCGGCAGCGTGGGTTGCGCGGCCAGCGCGATGAATCCCGCCAGGGCGATGCGCAGGCGCGCCGGAACGTTGCGCGAACCCAGCACAGGCATGGAGGTGAACAGCGCCAGCGCGCGCAGGAACGGCCACAGCAGCGGCGTGATCCAGCCCAGGAGCTGGGCGTCGGTGAAGCTGATCATCTCGGCGCGCGCGCGGCGACGGAGGGCACGGATTCGGCGGCCGGCTCGAAGCCTTCAGCCGACCGCCGACGGGATCGCCATCAGCATGCGCTGGATGTATTCGACCAACGTGGTCACCATCCAGGGGCCGGCGATCGTCAGCACGGCGAAGACGGCCAGCACCTTGGGCACGAAGCTCAGCGTGGCCTCGTTGATCTGGGTGGCGGCCTGGAAGATGCTCACCAGCAGGCCCACCACGAGCACCGCCAGCAGCACTGGAGCGGCCACCATCAGCAGCAGGGTCAGGCCTTGCTGGCCGGTGGCCAGGACTTGCTGGGCGTCCATGCGTAATCTTCCGAGGTCAGGTGGCAAACGAGGCGGCGAGCGAGCCAAGCAGCAGGTTCCAGCCGTCGGCGAGCACGAACAGCATCAGCTTGAAAGGCAGCGACACGAGTACCGGGCTGAGCATCATCATCCCCAGGCTCATCAGCACGCTGGCCACGATCATGTCGATGACCAAGAAGGGGATGAAGATCATGAACCCTATCTGGAACGCGCTCTTCAGCTCGCTGGTCACGAAGGCCGGCACCAGCACCATCAAGGGCACGTCGGTGCCCTTCACGTCGGCCGGCAGCTTGGCAAGCTTGGAGAAGAGTTGCACGTCGCTCTGGCGCGTCTGCTTGAGCATGAACAAGCGCAGCGGCTCCACGCCCTTCTTCAGTGCCTCGTCGGCGGCCATCGTGCCGGCGGTGTACGGCGTCCAGGCCTGCTGGTAGATCTGATCGAAGGTGGGCGACATGACGAAGAAGGTCAGGAACAGGCTCAGGCCGATGATCACCTGGTTCGGCGGTGCGGCCTGGGTGCCCAGCGCCTGGCGCAGCAGCGACAGCACGATCACGATGCGCGTGAACGCGGTCATCAGCAGCAGCACCGCGGGCAGGAACGACAGCGCGGTGAAGAACAGCAGGGTCTGGATCGGCACCGAGTAGCTCGTGCCTCCCGCGCCCTGGCCGATGACCAGTGGCAGCGTGCCGCCTGGCGACGCTGGCAGGCCACCGGTCTGCTGCGCCCAGGCCGCTCCGGCGCCTGCGGCCAGCAGCGTGAAGGCGAGCAGGGTCCTCGTGTGCATGCCGTGCCGCCTCAGACGCCGCGGTCGCCGCGCAGGCGACCCAGCAGCTGGGCGAAGGCGGCGCTCGGCGGTGCCGGCGCAGCGCCCTCGGTGTCCCCCTGGGGGTCCATCTGGTGCAGCGTGGTCATGCCCTGCGGCGAGACGCTCAGCACCAGCCACAGGCGCTCATCCCCCCGGCCCACCTCCACCGTCACCAGCTTGTGCTGCGCCGACAGCGGCAGCACTGCCACGGTGCGGGGCACGCCCGGCCGGCCGCTGCCGACGCCGGCCAGCGGGGTCCGCTTGAGCAGCCACAGCGCTACCGGGATCAGCGCGATGACGACGACGAACCACAGGAGGGAGATCCCCAGACCCGGTTGCATGCGAGAGGCGCCTTCAGACCTTGGACAGCCGGCGCATGCGCTCGCTCGGGGTGACGATGTCGGTCAGCCGGATGCCGAATTTGTCGTTGACGACGACGACCTCGCCCTGCGCGATGAGGTAGCCGTTGACGAGCACGTCCATCGGCTCGCCGGCCAGCGTCTCGAGCTCGACCACCGAGCCCTGCGCGAGCTGCAGGATGTGCTTGATCGGGATCCGCGTGCGCCCGAGTTCCACCGTGAGCTGGACCGGGATGTCCAGGATCATGTTGATGTCGTTGCCGGCGTTGGCGGTGCCGGTGGACGCGAAGTTGGTGAACGCCGCCGGCGCCACGCTCTCGGCCGGAGCGCTGACCTCGCTGGCCACCTCGTTGCCCGCGCCCGGCTTGCTCTCGGCCAGTGCGGCGGCCCATTCGGCGGCCATCTTGTCTTCTTCGGACATTCCCACTTCCGGTTCAGCCATGATGAGATCCCTCGAGCCAGCTCAGGTTGGAGCCGGTGAGCAAGCGGTCGATCTTGACCGCATAGCGGTTGTTGCTGGTGCCGTAGTGGGCATCGAAGACCGGCACGCCGGCGACCTTGGTCTGGATCATCGGGTCGAGGTCGAGCTCGATGAAGTCGCCCGGCTTGAACGACAGCAGCTGCTCGACGGTGGCCCCCGCATGCGCTAGCTCGGCCACCAGTTCGACCTCGGCGTCCTGGATCTGGTGCTTGAGCAGGTTGACCCAGCGGCGGTCGGGTTCGACCGCGTCGCCCTGGATCGTCGAGTACAGCACGTCGCGGATCGGCTCCAACGTCGAGTAGGGCACGCAGAAGTGCACGGTGCCGGTGGTCTCGCCGATCTCGAGCGTGAAGTTGGTCGCCACCACGACCTCGCTGGGCGTGGCGATGCTCGCGAACTGCGGCTGCATCTCGCTGCGCTGGTATTCGAGCTCGACCGGGTAGATGCCGACCCAGGCCTTCTTGTACTCGGCGCAGATGACCTCGAGCAGGCGCAGGATCACGCGCAGCTCGGTGGGCGAGAAGTCGCGGCCCTCGATCCGTGTGTGGTACTTGCCGGCGCCGCCGAACAGCGCGTCGATGACCGCGAACACCAGGCTCGGGTCGCAGACGATCAGCGCCGAGCCGCGCAGCGGCTTGATGTTCATGATGTTGAAGTTCGTGGGCACCACGATCTCGCGCAGGAAGGCGCTGAACTTCTGCACCTTGATCCCGCCAATGGCGACCTCGGGGCTCTTGCGGATGAAGTTGAACAGCCCGATGCGGATGTTGCGCGCGAAGCGCTCGTTGATAACCTCCATCGTCGGCATGCGACCGCGGACGATGCGCTCCTGGCTGGCTAGGTCATAGTCGCGGATGCCGGTGGCCGGCGCGTCGTCCTGCTCGAGCTTCTGGCTCTCGCCGGTGATGCCCTGCAGCAGGGCGTCGACCTCGTCTTGCGAAAGGATCTGCTGGTTCATCGCGGTCGCAGAGTGCCCGGGACGGTCACTGGATGATGAAGTTCGAGAACTGCACGGCCTTGATCGGCAGCTCGGCGCCCTTGCCCTTCTTCTTGCCGGCCTTGCCGCCGTGCTCGGTGTCGGCAGCCGCGTCATCGTCGGGCGGAACGTCGTAGCCGAGTGCGCGCGAGGTCTCGCGGCGGATCTTGCTCGCCAGCTGGGCCTTGCCTTCGCGGCCCATCAGATCGGCCGCGGTGCGGTCAGCGATGGCCATCAGCACGTTGTTGCGGATCGCCGGCATGTAGGTCTTGATGTCCTCGACCACCTTCGGGTCGGCGACCTCCAGCGTCACCCCCACCTGTGCATAACGCTCGGCGTCGTGGTCGGCGAGGTTGACGGTGAACGGGTCCAGCGGCACGAACGTGGGCGGCGCCTCGGCCTCGTGCTTGACCGCGGCGGTGGTCGCCGCAGGCGCGGGGCTGCCGTCCTCGCCCTCGGCGGCCGCGGCCTTCTTCTTGAGCAGCACGACCGCCGCGACCCCGCCGAGCAGCAGCAACAGCAGCACCGCGGCGATGATGATGATGATCAGCTTCTTCTTGCGCTTGGCGGGAGTGGTCGGGGCGGCTGCGGCTGCGGCGGTGGCGGTGGCAGTGGCCGTGGCGGTGGACATGTCGTGCTCCTGCGGGTCGGCGCCAGGGCGGCCATCGCGGCTGCTTTCGGCGAGTAGCGGCCATTATTGAGACCGCCCCTGCCGTCGGAAGCCTCGATAAGGGCGGCGAAAGGAGGCCATCAACCGGCCGCCCTCGATGGCGCATTCGCCGAGGGCGGCGCAGCGGCCGATGCCGCGCCGGCTGCGCCTGCGCAAGGCCCGGCGGCGCCGCCTGCGGACACCCTCGGGGGATCAGGCCACGAGATCGACGACCCCGCGGCGGCGTTGGACCGATGTTGCGGGACTTGCGACGGGACCGGCGGCGCTGGCGCTGCGATCGGCGCCGCCGCCACCGTTGCCTGGCTGCCGTGCGCCGCCTTCGGACTGCGGCTGGCGCGGCTGCTCGAAAACGCCGCCGCCGGTCAGCGTGAGGCCGGATTCGCGCAGGCTGCCGGCCAGTTGCGGCATCGCCTGCTCGAGCGCGCTGCGCGTTTGCGCGTGGACGGCCGACAGGTGGAGTTGCGCGGTCTGGCCGCTGAGCTCTATCTGCACCGTTAACGGTCCCATCTCGGCCGGGTTGAGCTCCAGCCTGGCGTGTTGGACGCCGTCGCGAACGAAAGTCGTGATCCGGGAGCCGAGCTCGGACGCGAACTCTGCGCTGCCCGGAGCGGCCGCAAGAGGCACGACTGGCGCCGAAGTCACCGGGCTCGCGCCGGTGGTTGGCACGGGCATGAGAGCTGCCGCGGCCGAGGCGCCGGCGGCGGCGCTACCGGCGGGCGCAGGCGTCGTGTCGGCGCGAGCGCTGGTCGATGGCGCCAGATCGGCGGCGATGGCACTGAACGTGCTACCCGCGCTCGGCGCCGGATCGGCTGCGCTCCCCGCTGTCGCAGCCGGGGACAACGCGTTGCCAGCAGTCGCCGCCTCCGCGGTCTGGGCGCTACGGGTGCCGCGCAGGCCGGTGCCGTGCAGCGCGGCGCGGACGGCGGTCGAGCCGGCCGGTGCGGCTGTCGGCGCGGCATTTGTTTCGGCTTTTGGTGCGGTCATCGGCGCGGCCGGGCCGGCAAGC
The DNA here is from genome assembly GCA_037443665.1 of Betaproteobacteria bacterium. Lineage (GTDB taxonomy): Bacteria > Pseudomonadota > Gammaproteobacteria > Burkholderiales > Burkholderiaceae_C > Rubrivivax. The sequence goes on along the minus strand of JBBINW010000045.1, from coordinate 33,298 downwards.
CAGGTCGGCAACGGCTGGCTTGCGTCGTCCGCGGAATCCTTGCGTGCTGGCCGGGTGGCGCGCGTGGGGTCGGCGCCCTTCGTCGTGTTGCTGCTGTTGGGACTGCCGGTGCCCGTGGCGACCGTGCCGGCTTCGATGGCAGATGCGGTGGGGTCGGGGGCGGGCGCCGAGTCGGCGGCATCGGCATCGGCGTCGCCGGCGCCGCGCGGCGCCTTCGCGCCGGCACCGGGCCTGACGGCCCGGCCTGGCCCCTGTGCCGCGGTGGTTGGTGCCGCCGTGCCGGCATCGGCAACGGGACCGGCGTTGGGATCGGCGCCGGCTTGCGCCGCCGTCCGGGCGTGGGCCTCGCCGAGCAGCTGCGCGAAGTGCGGCTGCGCGTCGCTCGAGGCGGTCGGGGCCGCGCTGCCGGCAGGCGCCGGCGGTGCCGAGGGCAGGACGGGCAGAGCGGGCAGAGCGGGCAGAGCGGGCAGAGCGGCGATCGTCATCCGTGAGCTCGCTAGGGCGTCGCCGGCAGGGCCGAGGTCTGCCAGTCGGCACTGCTGCCATCGTTGCGGCGGCGCTGTGCCGCATCGTCGCTGCGCCGCTGCTCCTGGCGCTGGCTGTGGCGGTCCGCGTCGGCACCGCGACGCTCGAGCAGCTTGCGCACCGAAGCCACCCGCAGCTCGAGCGCCAGCAGCTCTGCGCGCAGCGCCTGCTCGCGCGCCTCGGCCGCGCGCAGCTGCTGCAACTGCTGCGCCAGCGCCTGCTCCAGGCGCCCCATGAAGTCCTCGTGGCAGCGCAGCAGCTCGATGGCCGCGCTGCGCCCGCCGGCCGCTGGATGGCGGTGGCGGTATTCGTTGCGGTACGCGTGCAGTTGCTCGGATTGCAGCCGCAGGCCGCGCACCGCTTGCTCGGTCTGCAGCAGAGTGACGAGGGCCTGGTCGCGCTGGCGCTCGGCGTGACCGAGCAGGGTGTGCAGGGCTTGGGTCATGGGTGGGCTGGGGTTGGCATGCGTGGTAGCGACCTATGGGGTCATCAGGTGGCAGAGCTGGGCCTGGGCGCGGTCCAGCGCAGCGCGTTCGTGCATGTCCTGCTGCAGCAGCTCGTTCATCCGTGGCTGCAGGCGCACCGCGAGATCGAGTTCGGCGTCGTGCCCGGGCTGGTAGGCACCGAGCTGGATCAGGTCGCGCGCCTTGTTGACCTTGGCCAGCAGCTGGCGCATGCGGCGTGCGGCCTGCAGGTGCTCGCGCGGAGCTACCGCCGTCATCACCCGCGACACCGATCGCTCGACGTCGATCGCCGGGTAGTGGCCGCTCTCGGCCAGTTCGCGCGAGAGCACGATGTGGCCGTCGAGGATGCCGCGCGCGGCGTCTGCGATCGGATCCTGCGGATCGTCGCCCTCGGACAGCACGGTGTAGAACGCGGTGATCGAGCCGGCACCGTTCAGGCCGTTGCCGCTGCGCTCGACCAGCTGCGGCAGCTTGGCAAAGCAACTCGGCGGGTAGCCCTTCGTCGCCGGCGGCTCTCCGATCGCCAGCGCGATCTCGCGCTGCGCCATCGCGTAGCGGGTGAGGCTATCCATCAGCAGAAGCACGTGCTGCCCGCGGTCGCGGAAGTGCTCGGCGATCGAGGTGGCATAGCCTGCGCCCTGCATACGCAGCAGCGGCGGCGCGTCGGCCGGCGCGGCCACGACCACGCTGCGGGCGCGGCCTTCGTCGCCCAGGATGTCCTCGATGAATTCCTTGACCTCGCGCCCGCGCTCGCCGATCAGGCCGACCACGATCACGTCGGCGGCCGTGTAGCGCGCCATCATCCCCAGCAGCACGCTCTTGCCCACGCCGGTTCCGGCGAACAGGCCGATGCGCTGGCCGCGGCCGATCGTCAGCAGGGCGTTGATCGCCCGCACGCCGGTGTCCAGCGGGGTGCGGATTGGATCGCGGTCCATCGCGTTGATCGGGCGACGCACCATCGGCTCGGTGCGCACGCCCTGCAGCGGGCCCAGACGGTCGAGCGGCGTGCCGTGCGAATCGACGACGCGGCCGAGCAGCCCGTCGCCCATCGGCAGGTGCAGGCCGCGGTCCTCGCTGCGCCGCCAGGGGTGGTTCTCGCGCCCCCAGCGCGGCGGCGCAGTCGGCGCCGGGCGTGGCACCACGCGCGCGCCGCTGGCCAGGCCATGCAGTTCTCCGGTGGGCATGAGATACGCGCGGTCGCCATTGAAGCCGACTACTTCGGCCAGTACCGGCGACTGGCCTTCGCAGATCACCTCGCACACCGAGCCCACCGGCACGCGAACGCCGGCGGCCTCGAGCACGAGCCCGGTCACGCGCAGCAGGCTGCCCACCGACTCCAGCGGCTGCGGCAGCGCCGCGTAGCCCTGCAGGTCGGCCAGGTACTGGCGCCAGCGCGCGCCGCGGCCCTGCAGGCGGTCGGTGAGCAGGGTCATGGCCGGTCCCCGGCGTCGGGGTCCAGCGGCAAGGTCGAGCCGAGGGCGGCGGCGGCTTGCGCCCAGCGTGTCTCGATGCGTGCGTCGATGTCGCCGACGTCGCTTTGCACGAGGACGCCGCCGCGCGCAATCGCAGCGTTGGCGGCCAGCCGCGCGCCGCGGGCGGCCAGTGCCTCCTCGGCGCCCTCGGCCACCAGCGGCAGGTCCTGCGGATGGACCTGGACCGAGATGTGACGGGCGCTGAGCATCACCGCGCCTACCGCCTCGGCGGCCACCGTGGCGACGAGCTCGGGCCGGGTGGCGAGTTCGCTGCGCAGCACCTGGCGCGCGAGCTGCACCGCGGTGGCGGTGAGCGCGGCGGCGATCTCGCCGTCCAGATCGTGCAGCTGGCGGTCGAAGCCATCGAGCAGCGCGCCGACCTGGGCCATCGCCTGCTGGGCGAAGCTCTGCTTGAAGCTGTCGAGCGCCACCAGGCCGTCGCGGTAGCCCTCCTGGTAGCCGGCCTGGCGCGCGGCGGCGACGCGCTCCTGCCATTCGTGAGCCGTCGGCTCCGCCGGCGACGGCGGCGCGGCCTCGGCGCCGGGCTGGGGCGAGCCGAAGGTATCGGGCTGCCAGCTCGCGAAGTTGCCGAGTTCTTCGCGCGGAATGAAGCGCTGGTAGGGCGTGCCACCCTTCGAGCCGGCGGGCGGCGGCACGTTCTTGTAGCCGGCGGCCTTAGACGAACTGCTCATCGCCGCCTCCGGCCAGCACGATCTGGCCTTCGTCGACCAGACGGCGCACGATCTTCAGCATCTCCTTCTGCTCGGACTCGACCTCCGACAGCCGCACCGGTCCGCGCGACTCGAGGTCTTCGCGCAGCGTCTCGGCGGCGCGGGTGGACATGTTCTTGAAGATCTTCTCGCGCAGCGCCGGCGTGGCGCCCTTCAGCGCGATCACCAGTGATTCGCTCTGCACTTCCTTCATCAGGGCCTGGATGCCCTTGTCGTCGATCTTCTCGACGTCGTCGAAGGTGAACATGTTGTCCATGATCTTCTGCGCCAGGTCATGATCCGTCTCGCGCACGAAGTCCAGCACCGCGGTCTCCACCGCGTTGCCCATCATGTTGATGATCTCGGCCGCGGTCTTCGCGCCGCCCAGGCTGCTCTTGCGACTGCGGTCGCCGCCGGCCAGGACCTTGCTCATCACCTCGTTGAGGTCGCGCAGCGCCAGCGGCTGGATGCCGTCGAGCGTGGCGATGCGCACGATCACCTCGTTGCGCTGGCGCTCGGTGAACAGCTTGAGCACGTCGGCCGCCTGGTCGAACTCGAGGTGGACGAGGATCGCGGCGACGATCTGCGGGTGCTCGTTTCGCAGCAGCTCGGCCACCGAGGTCGGGTCCATCCACTTCAGGCTCTCGATCCCGGTGACGTCGCTGCCCTGAAGGATGCGGTCGATCAGCAGCGCCGCCTTGTCCTCGCCCAGCGCCTTGCGCAGCACCGACTTCACGTACTCGTTGCTGTCGGCCACCAGCATGCGCTCGCTGGCAGCGACCTTCTCGAAGCTGTCCATCACGGCGTTGACGGCTTCGCTTGTGACGGACCTCATGCGCGCGATCGTCTCCCCCAGGCGCTGAACCTCCTTGGGCGCGAGGTGCTTGAAGACCTCGGCCGCATCCTCCTCGCCCAGGCTCATGAGCAGGATGGCGGCCTTCTCCAGGCCTTGCTCGTCCATGGCTGACACGGTTCGCGGGCTCCGGGTTTTAGTGCGCGGGACGGGCGAGGCGCGTCATGCCGCCTCGCCGTTGACCCAGCCGCGGACGATGTGGGCCACGGCCGCCGGGTTGCTCTTGGCCAGCGCGCGCGCGGCATCGGCGCGGTCGTTCTGGGCCGCCGCCGGCAGCGCCAGCGGAACGTGGCCGACGCCCGCGGCGCCGTCGCCGGCGACGACCTCGTCGAGCTGGCTGCCGGGCTCGGGCGGCGGCAGCGGCGCGAGCATCGCGGTGAGCGCCGGACGGATCAGCTTGAGCACGATGACCAGGGCCACCAGCGCCAGCGCCACCGGCGCGGCCGCGCTCCTGAGCAGGTCGATCAGCCACGGCTGCTGCCACAGCGGCTGCACTTCGGGCGCCGGTGCGGCCTCGACGCGGAACGGCGCGTTGACGACCTTGACGACGTCGCCGCGCTGGGCGTTGTAGCCGATGCCCTCCTGCACCAGCGCCGTGAGCTGGTCGAGCTCTTTCTGGGTCAGCGGCGTCGAGACGGTCTTGCCCTTCGAATCGACGCTGACGCGGTTGTTGACGACCACCGCCGCAGTGAGGCGGCGCACGCCGCCCACCGCGTTGCGGGTCACGGTGACGGTCTTGTCGAGCTCGAATCGGGTGGCCGCCTCGCGCCGCGCGGCGCCACCGGCGGCGCCGCTGCTGCCCGGTGTGGCCTGCAGTGCCTGCGCTGGGCCGTTGATGGGCGCCGTGGCCGGCACCGGCGGCTGGTTGCTGGTGGCGCCGGGGATGCCGCCGACCGTGCCACCGCCGGGCTGGTTCGACTCCTCGCTGCGTTGCTCGCGCACCGCGGCCTTGGCGTCGGGGCCCTGGTTGGGGCCGTAGGCCTCGGCCGTCTGCATGACCTGCGAGAAGTCGATGTCGGCGCTGACGCTGGCACGCACGTTGTCGCGCCCGAGCACCGGCTCGAGCAGGTCGAGCACGCGCTTGAGCTGGGTCGCCTCGACCTCGCGCCGGTACTGCAGCTGCTGCGAATCCAGGCCGTCGGCGTTGGTATCGTCGCCGGCGCCGGTGAGCAGGGTGCCGGTGCTGTCCACGACGCTGACGGCCTTGGCGCTGAGGTCGGGTACGCTGCCCGAGACCACGCGCACGATGCCCGCGATCTGGCTGCGGTCCAGCGTGTGTCCGGGCTGCAGCGTGAGCACGACCGAGGCCGAGGGCTTCTGCTGCTCGCGGAAGAAGCCATTCGCCTGCGGGATCGCCAGGTGCACGCGCGCGGCCTTGACCGACTCCAGAGACTGGATGGTGGTCGTCAGCTCGCCTTCAATCGCGCGCTGCATCTTCATCCGCTCCTGTCCCTGGGTCTGGCCGAAGCTGTTCTTGTCGAGCAGCTCGTAGCCCACCGTGCCGCTGGCGCCCGTGGAAGGCAGTCCGGCGGCGGCCAGCTTCATGCGCAGCTCGTGGACGCGGCCCGAAGGCACCAGGATCATGCTGCCGCCTTCGGCGAAGCGGTAGGGCACGTTCATCTGCGTCAGGTGGTCGATGACGGCACCGCCGTCCTTCTCCGACAGGTTCGGGAACAGCGGCCGGTAGTCGGCGTCGCGGGCGCCGATGAACATCGCCACCAGCACCGCCACCAGCGCGGCGAAGCCGAGTAAGCCCATCAGCTGGGTGCGTCCGGGCAGGGCCTGCCAGCGCGCGCCCAGGCCGGGCGGAGCGGCCGGCGGTGCCTTGGCAGGCATGAGCGGGGTGGGGGCGATGGAGGCGACGGCGTTGTCCATGAGATGGGAAGAACTTCCGGATTCGCGGCCATTGTTGGTTGTGCCGGGCCGGCCCGTCGGCGCGAGAAGGCCAGCAAACCCGCGCCTGATCTGGCGTTTCTCACGCCGGCCTGCGCCTACAGTGCGGGCATGCCGCAGTCCGTCGCCAGGCGGGGGCCGCGCTGGCCGCGGGCCGCCGTGCGGCAGCCTCGGGGAGACCGCGATGACCGACCTCAGGATAGCCAAGCCTTTCGACTTCCAGGCCGCGCTGGCGCGCGCCGGGCTGCGCTCCGACGGCACGCCGCTCGCCCCGGGCCTGGAGAGCGTTGCCGGGGGCAACTTCGGCGCCGCGATGGCCAGCGCGCTGCGGGACGTGAGCCAGTCCCAGCTGCAGGCCCAGCAGATGCAGCAGGAGCTGACGCTGGGCAACCCCAACGTCAGCCTCGAGCAGACCATGCTCGCGATGCAGAAGGCACAGATCGGCTTCCAGGCCGTGGTCCAGGTCCGCAACCGCTTTGCCCAGGCCTACACCGACATCATGAACATGCAGGTGTGAGCGTCGACGCGGGGCAGGACCTGCGTCCTGCCCCACGCCTCGCGAACGCCTGCCGGCTCCGACGGCAGGCAGAACTTGCATGTTCATGAGGGTCGGTGCCGACCGCGACGCGACATCACGAACATGCGGGTCCGAGGGCCGCGGCGCCGCCGGTCCGGGTTGACCTGTGTTCCGGCCGGCAGGCCGCCCGGGTAACGTCGGCCTTGCCTCATCACCTGGAGACAGCGGTCATGGCGTTCCTGGGCGACATCGGAATCCGCAGCCGCGAGGACCTGGTCCGCTTCGAGGCCGCGATGGCGCTCGAGCAGCGGCTGCCCGAGCGCCGCATCCTGGGCGTGTTCACCGCCGGCGCGGCGCGTCAGGCGGATTGCACCGCAATCACGATGCTGAGGAGCGGCGTGGCCAACGAGCAGCCGCGCCGGGTCAGCTACCGCGATCTGCTCGGCCTGGTGCGGCGGGCTGCCAACCTGTTCGTGTCGCTCGCCGGCCCGCGTCCCGGCGTGGCCTACATGCTGCCGAGCCTGGTCGAGACCCACGCCACGCTGTGGGGTGCCGAGACGGCGGGCTACGCGGTGCCGATCAATTTCCTGCTGCAACCGGATCACGTCGCCGGGCTGCTGAAGGCCTCGGGCGCCAGCATCCTGGTCGCGCTGGGTCCGCATCCGGCGCTCGAGATCTGACAGAAGGCGTCGCCCTGCGCGATCGTGTGCCGGTACTGAAGCTGCTGCGGGTGTCCCCGCCAAGTTCGCCCGTCGAGCCCGGTGTGCTCGACTTCCATGCGTCGCTGATGGCGCAGCCCGATGACCGGCTGGGCTTCGGCGAGCCCGGCCGCGACGGCGACCTGGCGGCTTACTTCCACACCGGCGGCACGACCGGAACGCCCAAACTGGCCGCGCACAGGCACCGCGGCCAGCTCGCCGCCGCGCTGGGCGGTGAGGTGCTGGACGACATGCGCCCCACCGACACGCTCACCGCCGCGCTGCCGCTGTTCCACGTTGGCGGGACGATTTTCTGCGCCCTGAGCCCTTTCCTGGCGGGTGCCGGCATTTTCCTTATGTCGCCGGGCGGGCTGCGCAACCCGGCCATGGTCCAGGGCTTCTGGCGTCTGGTCGCGCAGCACCGCGCGACCCTGGTCGGTGCGGTGCCGACGTCCATGGGCGCCGTTCTGGATGTGCCGCCAGACGATGCCGACCTCGGTGGGGTGCGCGCTGGCTTCTGCGGTGCCGCTTCGCTGCCGCCAGCCATGGGCGCGCGCTTCCGACAGGTGACTGGCCGCGGGTTGTTCGAGGTCTATGGCATGACCGAGGCGTCGGGCCTGATCGCGATCGACGCCGTCGCGGGCGATGGCGGCGTCGGCTCGGTGGGCGGGGCGCCGCCCTACACCCGGGTCGTGGTGCGCCGGCTGGGGCCCGACGGTTCCCCGGGCGCGCTCTGCGCGACCGACGAGATCGGCATCATCACCGTGAGCGGCCCCCACGTGTCGCCGGGTTAGCGCAATGCCGAGCACGACGCCGGCACCTTCGACCGCGGCGTGCTCAACACCGGCGACCTCGGCTATGTCGACGATCAGGGACGCATCCACATCGCCGGCCGGGCCAAGGATCTGATCATCCGCAGCGGCCACAACATCGACCCGCTGATGGTCGAGGACGCGATGGCCACCCACCCGGCCGTGGCGCTGGCCGCCGCGGTCGGGATGCCCGACGCCTACGCCGGCGAGTGGCCGGTGTGCTACGTGGCCCTGCGGCCCGGCGCCGGCGCCACCGAAGACGAGCTGCACGAGCATGCGCAGCGCACGATCGCCGAGCGCCCGGCGTGGCCGAAACAGATCCACGTCGTCGAGGCGATCCCGCGCACCACCGTGGGCAAGATCTACAAGCCGCAGCTGCGCTGCGATGCCGCGGCATGGCTGGTGAGCGCGTGGTTCGCGACCGGCTGGCGCTTGCCGACGCGCGCGCGGAGGTCAGCGAGCGCGGCCGGCGCGGCATGCGGGTGGAGGTGGTCCTGCCGCAGCAGGACCGGCTCGAAGCGCCGGCAGTCGGGCAGGCCCTGGCGCCCTACCTGTTCGAGGCCGAGGTTGTGGTGGAATGTCGCGGGCGCGCGCCGCTCAGCGACGCAGCCAGTTGGCGAGGGCCTCGCCGGTCAGGCCGTAGGCCCGGCCGAAGCCGGCGACCAGGCGCGCGGAGAGCGGCTGCAGCGCGACGATCGAGAAATCGCCCAGCTCGAAGGTGGGCGCGGCGTCGGCAAAGCGCTCGAGGTAGGCCGCGCGGGCGGCCGCGTGGTCGCTCCCATCGCGCGGCAGCGTCACCGCATCGGCCTGCAACGCCACGCGCGGCAATGCCTGCGGCGACACGTCGGCCGTCGGCTCGGCCATCACGAGCAGGCTCACGCGCGGGTGCTCGCGCATGTCGCGCGTGTGCGGCGCGAGGGCGCTGACATGGATGATCAGCTGCGTGCCGCCAGCCGGCAGCACGAAGGGCACCATCGACACCGCCGGCTCGCCGCCGTGCAGCGTGCCCAGCGCGGCCACGGGCCGTGCGTCCAGCAGGCGGCGCAGCGACCGCGCCGCGTCGGCGTCCATCGCGGGCCGCGTGTGCCGTCAGTGCATCGCGCAGCTGCCAGGACCGTCGGGATGCCCGCAGCTGCCGCAGGGGCCCGGCATCGCCGGCGCCGCGTCGGGCGCAGCGCCGGCGGTCGCGAAGACCGAGAGCTGCTTTTCCAGTCGGGTCGAGTGACACTGCGGGCACTGGGGCAGGGTGTCCGACCGCACAAGTTTCTCGAACTCGCGGCCGCAATCCTGGCAGGCATATTCGTAGATCGGCATCGAAGCCTCCTTGCTTCCCTGTCCGCGATTGTCGCGCAAGGCCGGCCGCGTGCAACGCCCGGGCGTCGTGCCAGCGCGGTGGGGCCGGGCCCGGCGCCGCGACGTTTCGCTAAACTGCAGGCGAGTTGATCGTGCCCTGACAGGGGTGCCGTCGAATCGTGTCCGTTCCGCTGCAGGGAGTCCTTCATGACCATCGTCGTTGCCTACGCCCCCCGTCCCGAAGGCCGGGCCGCCCTGGAAAAGGGGATCGAGATCGCCACCCGGCGCAAGGAACGCCTGCTGGTCGTCAACGCGATCTCTGGCGACAACCAGAAGGACCCGTCGCTCGCGGATGCGATCGACGTCGAGGCCGTCGAGAAGCGGCTCGCGGGTTGCAGCATCGAAGCGGAGTTCAAGCAATTCGTGCGCGGCAAGAGCGCGGTGGCCGAGATCGTGGACCTGGCCGAATCACCGGAGGTTTCGCTGGTGATCGTGGGCCTGCGCAAGCGCAACCCGGTGGGCAAGCTCATCATGGGCAGCGTCTCGCGCGACATCCTGCTGTCGGTCCGCTGCCCGGTGCTGGCCGTCAAGGCGGACACGTAGCGCGGGAACCGGCTTCGACCTCAGCCCGCGACGAAACCGTAGACCCGCTCAGGCAGGACCCGCGGATAGGCCTTGGTGTCCAGCAATGGGCCCTGGACGGCGAACTCGGGCTGGGTCGTGTCGCGGCGATGGGTCTGCAGGCTCGGCAGCCCACCGACGTCGCTGAGGGTGGCCACCACCGGAGCCGTGCCGCTGACGGTCCTGCGGATGGCCACGGCGACCTCGCCCGATCGCAACTGCAGCAGGCTGCCGGGAGGGTGGACGCCCAGCACCTTGATCATCGCCATCGCCAAGGGGTCGCCGGGGCGTTGCTGGAACAACTGGCGCGCCGCCGTCTGCGGCGGCACCGCAGGCCGCTTCGCACGCGGACTGATCCTGGCCATGTAAACGTCGGCGGCCCTGAGCACCTGCGCCGATTCGTCCACCACGGTCAGCCCGGCCGGGTAGCCGCCGCCGTCGGGCCGTTCATGGTGTTGGAGCACCGCGGTGAGCCAGGCCGGGTCGTCCACGCCGGCGGCTCGCAGCAGTGTCACCGATGCCTCGGGGTGGGCTCGGATGCGCTCCCGCTGCTTCGTCGTCGCAGGCGTGTCCTGCTCGGCCAGCAGGGCCTGCAAGTCGAGCATCGAGAGGTTCATCGTCAGCGCCGCGCACCCCATGGACGTGAGCTGGGCCTCGGGCCACCCGAGCTGGCGGCCCGTGAGCACCGTCACCACGGCACAGTGAATCGAGTGGATCAACGGATACAGGGCGAACCGACGGTCGTCCTGGCGCACGCAAAGAAACAGCGCGACGTCCGGATCCCGGCCGATCAGTTCTTCGAGCGAGGCGAAGAAGGGTGCCACGGCGCTGCCCGGTGCGGCGCCCTTGACCAGCGCACGGGCGAGCTTGTCGAATTGCCAGACGAGCCTCTCCCATCGGTCGAAGAGCGATGCAGGTGGCGCGCCCGACGTCGGCCGCTGGGCCGTGGCGCGCGCCGCGCGTGCGGCTTCCACCAACGTCCGTTCAGCCCAGGCACCGCGCTCGACGAGGGTTTCGAACTGCGCTTCGTCCAACAGGACCTGTCCTGCATTCAGCAGCAATCGGTGTTGCGCGTCCAGCACGCGGAAAGGCAGCGGATGACTGATCCGCAGCAGGTCACGCACGCTGGCCAGCGGAACGCGATCGGCGGCGGAGTTCGTTGTGTCCATGAGCCTGCTGGATTGGGTCAGCAGGCCGGCATCGTCGGCCAGGCACCGGTCGGCGCGCACAGCCGTGGCCGGCCCAGCGGCGAGACCGATACCTGCACGCGCTGCCCGCCGGGAGACTCGAAGGTGGCCATGCCGTCGCTGATGGTCAGCCCGTCGGGGCCGAGGCTGATGTCGGGGCCCTGCACGAGGCGCACGCCGGGATGGTCGGCCACGGTCACGCGGCGCAGCTGGCACGCCTGCGGCTGGCCGCAGCTGCACCCCGGGGTGGTCGCCACCGCCCAGCACCAGGCGTCGCCGGCGCTGGCCTGGACATAGAGGGTCAGACCGCGCTGGGCAGCCTCGAAGCGGGCGTCGGTGATGTCGGCGGCCCAGGTCTCGGCCGCGAACTGCAGCCGCTGGCGCTGCAGCCGCGCGCCCATGCTGGGCAGCGCCAGGGTGCCCAGCACCGCAAGCACCGCCAGCGTGATCGCCAGCTCGAGCAGCGTCAGGCCGCGCTGGCTGCGGGCGTTCATCGGTCCCAGCAGGCCGGGCTCGGGCCGGCTTGCGGAAAGCCCAGCGAGACGCCGAGCGTGATCGTCGCGCAGTCGCTGTCCGCGGCCTGCGCGCCCTGCGCGGTGGCACTGGCGCGGTAGCTGTCGGGGCCGGTGGACTCGACGCTGATGCGGTACAGACCCTGCTCGCTGGTGGCGGCGACGCCGCCCAGGCTGGCCAGATCGGCCGCATACAGGCCGATCGCGCCGCGCCGCTGCTCCTGCGCCATCTGAACCTTGGTCAGGGCCTGCACTGCGTCGAGACGACCGACACGAAGCCGGTGCTGGTGGTACGAGGGCAAGGCGACTGCGGCGAGCACGCCGGCCACAGCGCAGACGATCACGCATTCGACAAGCGTGAAGCCGGTGGATCGGACGGCCATCGTGCCGTCCTCAAAGCAGCAGGCGGCGGCGCTGCTGCTGGGTGCGGTCGATCCAGCGCTGCAGCACGCGTTCGGCGCTGCCGGGCAGGTTCTGCCACTCGCAGCCCAGGCGCGCACCCTGGCCGGCCTGGGCGCCGTGGCCGATGGCGCTGACATGCTGCAGCGTGACCGGGCAGGCGAAGCGCGTCTCGGCGTCGAGTTCGATCCGCACCTCGCCCAGCCGGGTGCCGGCCTGCAGCGGCGGCACGTCGTGCGGCAGCCACAGCGCGCAGCCGCCAATGCTGACGTCGATGACGCGCAGCGCCAGCGCCATCTCGGGCAGCGAGGGATGCCGCAGCCGTGCGGTCGGCGAATGGCGCTCGGGCGGCCGCACGCGGTACGCGTTTCGGCGCTGGAAGCGGTAGATCTCGCGCGGCAGCGCGCATTGCAGCGCGCTGGTGCGCGCACCGTGCACGAGCATCAGGCCGCTGAGGTCGAACTGCAGCTTGACGCTCTGAAGGTAGGCCACGGCCACCGCCTCGTCGGCCTCGATCAGCCGCGGCAGCTGCGCCTGCATGCCGTCGGTGCTGAAGTTCAGCCGTTCCTGTGCGGTGTCCACGGCCCAGAGCTGGGTCGTCAGTGCCGTGCCGTCGGGGGCGTTGAGGATGATGGGCACGCTGCCATCGCGCAGTTCGCGCAGCAGGCGCAGCCGCTCCTGTGGCTGACCGACGCGGAACTCGGCCCAGGGATCGGGGCCGCCCTGGGGGTCGAGATCTGCGGGCCGGGTGTCCTGGAACATCGACCGGCCTGTCAGTGCAGGGTCTTCTCGCGCCCGGCGAGCATGTCGTCGAGGTCCTGCAGCCAGGGCTCGGCGAGGTGGCGGATCTCCGCGTCGTTGACGAGGATACGCTGCATGATGCGCGACTTGGCCCGCGCAGCTTCCAGCGTCTTGTCGTCGCCCGGCGAGGCCGGGGCGTCCTGATCCTGCGCCGCGTGCTTGAGCTGGCTGATCAGCAGCACGCAGGCGCCTTCGAGCTTGAGCACCTCGTCCCAGTTGCCGATGCGGGCGGCGGCGAGCATGTCGGCGCTGGCGCGCTCGATCGCCTCGTAGTAGGTGAGCAGTTGGGGGTCCATCGTCGGTTCTCTCTTGCGAGCTGAAAGGGACGGCGTGGGTGCTCAGCGGCGCCCGGCGGGGGTGTCGGCGATAGCTGCCCAGGCTTCTTGAATGGGCTTCATCAGGCGCTGGCACTCCGCAAGCGCGTCATCGTCGTCGCGCAGGTTGGCGAACGTCAGGCGCACGTTTAGGTAGGAGTACAGATCGTTGAGGTCGCGCGCGAGCGCGCCGCCGGCCTGCAGGTTCAGGCCGGCCCGCAGACCCTCGTCGACGATCCTGACGGCGTGGCGAATGGCCTTGCCCTTGGCCACGCGATCCCGATCGCGGATCGCGCCGCGGGCACGCGCCACGGCCTCCATCCAGCCGTCGAACAGCATCGCCACCAGTTGGTGCGAGCTGGCGTCGGTCAGCGTCGTCTCCATGCCGACATCGCGGTACAGCGAGCCATGATTCAGCGTGCGCTGGTACGGGCTGGCAAAGGGGCTGGAGAGCATGGGATGGGCGGTGAGTGACCTGCGGATACCTGGTTTATCGACTGGCCAGGGCTCGGGCTTGAGGCCCGAAATGAGCCCGAATTTCCATGCTGGATTGAGCGCTCGGGTGCGCGCGCGCGTCGCGGCGCCAATGAGGCCCCCCGCGACTCGCGGGCAAGGCGATCGTCGACGGGCGCTATCAGCCCGACTTGGACGACGATGAGCTGTTTCCGTTCAGCGAGGCCAGTTGCTGCGTCACGTAGGTGCTGAGCGCATTGAGCTGCGCGAGCTGCGCGTCCAGCGCCGTGTACTGCGCCACCAGCGTCTTCTGGTAGGCGGCGACGCGGTTGTTCAGCGCTGTCTGCTGATTCCCGTTGTCGGTGAGTTGCGCGTTCAGGCTGCTGGTGGCGGTGGTCACCAGGCCGTCCGTCCCCAGCACCTGCTGGGTGAAGTTGACGAAGTTGGTGGCGAAGCCGTTGTTGCCCGGCGTCGTGGTGTCGATGGTCGAGAACGCCTTCTGCAGCTCGGGCAGGTTGTTCAGCGCCGAGTTCAGCGTCGTCTGGTCCACCGACAGCGTGCCACTGCGCGTGAACTGCAGGCCGACGTCGGACAGGGTCTTGAACACGGAGGAAGAGCCCGTGACGGTGGTCAGCGTGCTGCGCAGCAGGCTCTGCAGGCTGTTGGCGGCGCTGTCGCCCTGCAGGTCGCCGGCGGTCTGCGTGCTGGCATCGTAGGCGGTGGCGTTGCCCAGGTACGAGGCGACGGCGTTGAAGGCCGAGACGAACGAGCTGATCGCGGTCGAGATCGAGTTCTGGTCGTTGCTCACGGCCACGTTCACCGGCGATGTCGTGGTCTGGCTCAGCGTCAGCGTGAGACCGGCGACGGCACTGCTGACGGTGTTCGAGGCCGAGGCGATCGAGATGCCGTTGATGGTCGCGCTGGCGTTGCTGGCGGCCATCGCGAGCGTCATGCCGTTGGCCCCGCCCGCCGGGTCGTAGGCCAGGGCCGAGAGCCCGACGTTGTCGGTGTTGTTGCCGTCGCTGTCGCTGGCCTGGACGCGGAAGCCGTTCGCCGCTCCCGTGCTGCTCGAGCTGAGCGCGATGCGCACGCCCGAGGCATCCGTGACCAGGGTCGCGGTGACGCCGATGCCGGCGGCATTGATCTTGGTGGCCAGCGACTGCACGGTGTCGGTGGAGTCCACCGTGATCGTGGTCGGGCTGCTGTTGGCTTGGGGCGTGAAGGCGCCGCCGCTCCAGGCGCCCAACTGCAGCGTCAGCGAGCCGCTGCCGACCGGGTCGGTGGCGCTGGCGTAGGTGGTGCTCGACGAGACCGTCTGCGCGCTGGCGAGCGACTGCACGTTGACCGCGTAGTTGCCGCTAACCGCGCCGGTGCCGACTGTCACGCCGACCGCGCCGGGGCTGCTCGAGGTCGCGGTCTGCTGTGACCAAAGCGTGGGGTTCTGCAGCGAGGTCGCGGCCGTCTGCAGCGTGCTGAGCAGGCTCGAGACCTGGCCGTAATCCGAGATGTGTGTCTGCAGCGTCGAGGCCGCCGCCTGCAACTGCGTCAGGGGCTGCTTCTCCAGCGCCACCAGCTGGGTGACGATGCTGTTCAGATTCAGCCCGCTGCCCACGCCCAGCGAGGTGATGGTTGGCGTGAGCGGGGTGCTGCTAAGTGTGAGGGTGGACATTCGGAGTCCCTATTGCGGACCCTCTTAAGGGCCCGGCCAAGCATCGACGGCAAGGCAAGCGGCCTGTCGACCGGCGCACCTCACGAGACTATCGGCCATCGGGCCCCGAACTTGAGCCCCGCATCGGCGGCGCGAGAGTCCGAACTACTTCAGGAGCGCGAGCACCTGCTGCGGCATCTGGTTGGCCTGGGCGACCATCGCGTTGCCGGCCTGCTGCAGGATCTGGGCCCGAGACAGGTTGGCCGTTTCCGACGCATAGTCGGCGTCCATGATTCGGCTGTAGGCGGCGCTCTGGTTGACGGTGGCGGTCTGCAGGTTCGAGATCACGTTGTTGAAGCGGTTTTCGATCGCGCCGTAGGTCGAGCGCTGCGAGTTCAGGGCGTCGATGGCGGTGTCGATCTGCGAGATCGCGGCGCTGGCCGCCGAACCGTCGGTGCCGGCGATCGAGACCGCAGCCGTGCTCGTACCCGTGATGATGGAGGTGCCCAGCACCGCGCCGATGCTCGTGTCGGCGGTCCAGTCGAAGCCGGCGACGCTGATCTGGTCGATGTTGGTGGTGCCGTTGGCGCCGATCTGGAAGGTCTGCGCGTTGGTCGAAGCCAGGATGTTATGGCCGTTGAACTGCGTGCCGCCCAGGGTGCGCGTGGCTTCCTGCGCGAGCTGCTGGAACTCCTGGTTGAGACTGACCCGGTCGGCAGTGCTGTTGGTACCGTTGGCCGATTGCACGGCCAGCTGGCGCATGGTCTGCAGCAGTGTGGTCACGGAACCCAGCGCGCCGTCGGCGGTCTGCGACAGCGAGATCGCGTCGTTGGCGTTGCGGCTGGCCACCTGCATGCCCTGCACCTGCGAATTCATGCGGGTGGCGATGGACAGGCCGGCGGCATCGTCGGCGGCGCTGTTGATGCGCAGGCCCGAGGACAGGCGCTGCATCGAGGTCGACAGCGAATTCTGGCTCATCGCCAGGTTGCGCTGGGCTTCGAGCGAGATGAGATTGGTGTTGATGATCTGCGGCACGGGGCGATCTCCTTGCGGGTCGGCGGGTTGGATGGTGTCGCGATTCGCACCGCCAAGACGATCGAAGCGCTGGCAAGGAGATTACGGTCCGCTGCGCGCCGAGGATGGTCCGATAAGCGACCGCGAAGGCGGCCATTTCGGACCCGAGCTGCGCCGGAACGGAAAAGGCCCGCCGTTGCTGGCGGGCCCTGAAAGACGGGGACCTGCAAGCCGCGTCGCCGCGGCTGCCGCACTGCTCAGCGCAGCAGGCTCAGGATCTGCTGCGGCATCTGGTTGGCCTGGGCGACCATCGCGTTGCCGGCCTGCTGCAGGATCTGGGCTCGAGACAGGTTGGCGGTTTCCGACGCGTAGTCGGCGTCCATGATGCGGCTGTAGGCGGCACTCTGGTTGACGGTGGCGGTCTGCAGGTTCGAGATCACGTTGTTGAAGCGGTTCTCGATCGAGCCGTAGGTCGAGCGCTGCGAGTTCAGCGCATTGATCGCGGTGTCGATGGTGTTGATCGCCGTCGAGGCGGCCGAGCCGTCAGTGCCGGCGATCGAGATCGCAGCGGTGTCCGTGCCCGTGAGGATCGCGGTACCGAGCACGGCGGCGACGCTGGTGTCGGCCTTCCAGTCGTAACCGGCCACACTGATCTGGTCGATGTTGGTCGTGCCGTTGGCGCCGATCTGGAAGGTCTGCGCATTGGTCGAAGCCAGGATGTTCTGGCCGTTGAACTGCGTGCCGCCCAGGGTGCGCGTGGCTTCCTGCGCGAGCTGCTGGAACTCCTGGTTGAGACTGACCCGGTCGGCAGTGCTGTTGGTACCGTTGGCCGATTGCACGGCCAGCTGGCGCATGGTCTGCAGCAGTGTGGTCACGGAACCCAGCGCGCCGTCGGCGGTCTGCGACAGCGAGATCGCGTCGTTGGCGTTGCGGCTGGCCACCTGCATGCCCTGCACTTGCGAGTTCATTCGGGTGGCGATGGACAGGCCGGCGGCATCGTCGGCGGCGCTGTTGATGCGCAAGCCCGAGGACAGGCGTTGCATCGAGGTGGAGAGGGAACTCTGGCTCATGGCCAAGTTGCGCTGGGCCAGGAGAGAGTTGATGTTGGAATTCAGGATTTGAGGCATGGAGAAGCTCCGATCGGTTGATGACCACAGGCAGATGCCTGGCAGGAGACGCGACCGCCCTTGTTCGGAATTCGCGGCGCCCGCCTGCAACTCCGCATCCTTCGGCACCAAGGCCTCGTTCTGCGGAACTCGCCCGGGCCTCACGCTGCCCGCGACCGCTGCCTTTGTCTTCTTTGGCAGCGTTCACGACCCGCTTTGGTCCGGACCCCGCACCCAGCTTGCCGAGTGCGTTGGTGCTCTTTTCGTCCGCCTGGTCCCAACCTTTAGTGCTTTTCTTGGCGGCTGCCGCGTGTCTTCCGGAAAAGCGGCGTCACCCCGGGTCAATTCCGGCCGCCGCCGCTGGTGCACCCAGTCCATGATTTGGCGCACGGCCCACTGCCCCCGGCGCATGTCTGCGGGCTCGGCGGGTCGGCGCGCGAGACACCCAACTCTGAAGGCCGGGCTCATGGAACGACGACTGCACATCGGTGGACGCGAAATGCGAGCGGGTTGGGAGATCCTCGACGTCAATCCCGGCCCGCATGTCGACCATATCGGCAACGCGATCGATCTCTCGCGCTTCGAGGACGGCACCTTCATCGAGGTTTACGCTTCGCACGTGCTGGAACACTTCGATTACAAGGAGGCGCTGGTGGCCGCGCTGCGCGAATGGCGCCGCGTGCTCGCGCCGGGCGGCGTGCTGCGGCTGTCGGTGCCCGACATCGACATCCTGGCCCACCTGCTGCTGCAGCGCCACAAGCTCGATGTCGATCAGCGCTTCCTGGTCATGCGCATGATCTTCGGCGGCCATGTCGACGCCCACGACTACCACCTCGTGGGCCTGAACCAAGAGTTCCTGACGGGCTTCCTGGCCGCTGCCGGCTACGAGCGCGTGCAGCGTGTGTCGCGCCATGGCTTGTTCAACGACACAAGCGAGATCGTCGTTGTCGGCACGCCCATCAGCCTGAACGTCACTGCCTGCAAGCCATTGCTTGCAGCGGCGGCCGCCTGAGGACCTCAAGACCATGAACGCCCTCGTCGCGTCACCGCCCAACCTCGTCGGCCACCAGCATTGGCGCCAGGGTGTCGACCTCGCTGGCCACCAGCGCTGGGGCGAGGCCGCACGCGCCTTCGCCCGGGCCACGCGCGTGGCGCCGCACGACCGCGTCTATTGGCTCAACCTGGCCAATGCTCTACGCCGGTCGGGCGCCCTGGCGCGCGCCGTGGCCGCGGCGCGCCGCTGCCTGCAACTCGAGCCCGGTGACCCGATCGCGCTGCGCCTGGTGGCCGAATGCATGGCCGGCATGCACCGCCACGCGGAGTCCGTGGAGGCCTTCGCGCTGCTGGATGCCGGCGGCAACAGCGATCCCGAGACCATGGTCAACCACGCTTCGGCCCTGCTGGCACTGCAGCAGCCCGGCGAAGCCGCCAAGGTGTTGCTCCGCGCGCTGACGCTGCAGCCGGCGCTGGTGCCGGCGCACCTGCTACTGGCCGACGCCTGCCGCGAGCAGGGCCTCAAGCGCGAGGCCGTGGAGTGCATGAAGACCGTGCTCGCGCTCGAGCCCTCCAACATCCAGGCTCTGGCCAACCTGTCGTACGAGAAGCGCCATCTGTGCGACTGGCACGACTACGAGCAGGACCTCGAACGCCTGCGCGACGACCTGCTATGCGCGCCGGTCGGACTGGCCCGCATCGTCTCGGTGTTCGGCCTGCTGTCGCTGCCGCTGCCGCCCGATCTGCAACTGGTGGCCGCGCGCGGTGAAGCGCAGGCACAGGCCGCGGGGGTGCGCGCGCTGCCGCCGGTGAAACCCTGGGTCGCGGGCCAGCGCCGCGTGCGGCTTGGCTGGCTCTCGTACGACTTCCGTGACCACCCGGTGTCGCAGCTGCTGCATGAGATGCTGGCCACGATCGACCGGGCGCGGTTCGAGGTCGTGCTGTACTCGATCGGGCCTGGCGACGGCTCGGCTATGCGTGCGCGCATGAAGGCCGCCGCCGATCGCTTCATCGACCTGGGCGATGTCTCCGATGCGCGTGCGGCCGAGAGAATCCGCTCCGACGGCATCGACCTGCTGATCGACCTGATGGGTCATACGCGCGGCCGCCGGCTGGGCATCTTTGCTTACCGGCCGGCGCCGGTGCAGGCCAGCTTCCTGGGCTACCCGGGCAGCACCGGCGCCGACTTCATCGACTATCTGATCGGCGACCCCGTCGTCACGCCGCTGGAAGCCGCCGACCACTACAGCGAGAAGCTGGCCCAGATGCCGCTGACCTTCCAGCCCAATGGCCGCGGCCGTCCGCTGCCGCAGCCGATGACGCGGGCCGAGGCCGGGCTGCCCAACGACGCCTTCGTGATGTGCGCCTTCAACAATCCCTACAAGATCCTGCCCGAAACGTTCGACATCTGGTGCGAGGTGATGCGCCGGGTGCCCAAGGCCGTGCTGTGGTTGCGCGAGACAAACACTCAGCTGCATGAGAATGTGTGGCGCGAAGCCGCGGCGCGCGGCATCGTGGCCGAGCGTGTGGTGTTCGCCAAAGCCGTGCCCTACGACCGGCATTTCTCGCGCCTGGCGCTGGCCGATGTTTTCGTCGACACGTGGCCCTACAACGCCCACACGACCGCCGCGGATGCGCTGTGGGCCGGCGTGCCCGTGGTGACGCGCTACGGCGAGAGCTTCGCCTCGCGCGTGGCCGCCAGCGTGCTGGCGTCGGTCGGCCTCGGAGAGATGGCATTTTCAAGCTCCGAAGCGTACCGACTTGCCATTCTGGCTCTGGCCATGGAGCCGACGCTGTTGGCCCCTTATCGCCGTCACCTCACCGAGCAGAGGGCTGCACTTGCCTTGTTCGACACGCCGCGCTACACCGGCGAGCTGCAGGAGCTGCTTCAGCGAATGGTGAATCGCTGGCAGGCTGGTCTGGCACCGGAACACTTGCCAGCGAGCTAACGCTTGGACAATTGCCGGAAGGTAGTGCTCGGCCAGACGGCCCAACCGCCTGTGCCATTGGACGCGCCGTAGCGGCTTCGGCCGCCTACCCGGTGGCAGTGACCGGCAGATCCAGCGCGGCGGGCAAGTCGTATTCCCGCGTATCGGCCAAACTCAGCCAGTCGCACCTTTGCCAGTCCCGTAGCGCGTCATTCAGCTGCAGGGCAAAGGCCTGTTGCCTGCTGACAGGGCTTGCGGCCAACTGCCCCGCGAGTGGCTCCATCGCCGCCGGCAGGCCCACGCAGGCCTCCGTGAAGAACCCGGTGCGCAACTGTCGGGCGAGATCGGCAAGTCGGTTGCATACAGGACTTGCACAATCCATTGCATGTGCTCCGGATGCAGGGCGGTGCCCGCGAAGCATGCCCCGTCGTAGCTGGCCTGGAAGAAGTGCACTTCGGCACGGCGCCTGACGTAGCGCTCGAGTTCGACCAGGTAAGGGGCGAAGTCGTTGTTGGTGACGCTGCGCTCGCCGCGGCAATTGAGTACCCAGTGCCGCGCGGCGTCGAGATCGGCGCGCAGTGCACCGGCCGGCCAGTGGGCGTGTGTCTTCCCGCCGGAGAAGCAGAAGTCGGTGCCGAACAGCGTGACGGTGGGGCTGCCCATCTGAGCCGCAAGGTCTACCGCCGGGTGGATCACGCTTCCACCTCCAAACAGGCTTGCCTTGTGGCATTGCTGGCGTGCTTGGTCATAGATCGGCGATGTGGAGTACGCGGCATAGCGCGGGCCGCTCCATGCTCGGATCACTTCCTCGACGATCAATGGCGAGTAGACCAGCGCGGATTTGCCGTCGCAACCTGCGGCCAGGTGCTTGGCTTCAATGCGTTAGTCGCAGGCCACGGCGATGTCGGGCCTGATGCCGGCATGCGCCAGCGGCGCGAGCGCTGTGTCAGCTGCGACCAGCAAGGGCCGCTCGGCGCGGGCCGCAAGTCGCGCCAGCAAGTTCAAGTGCTGCTTCAGGGTCGGCCCGCTGCCGATGATGAAGGCTGCGCGACCGCTTGCCGTGCCCAACAGCTCGGCGACATCATGATCTTCGGCAAGAAGCACCCGGTTTTGTGACAGGCGCTGCATCAGCAATGGATGGTCCGCGCGAAAAGTCCTGCGAATGAGGGGCAAGGTCAGTTCGGCGATCAGACGGTCGCGCATTCGCGCGGCGGTGTCATCGACCAGCGCCAACTCGCCCGGATGTGCGAAGAACGGCGCACTCACGTCGTCCTCGTCGCCAGCCAGACTCAAGCGCACGCGCGGGTCTTGGAGCCAATCGAGGTGATCCGCCAGAGCGAGCAGGCGCGCGAACAGCGCGACATTTAGCAAGTGAATTTCCAGACATTGCAACCGAGGGCGGCTCTGCAGAAGATGCCGCGGCAGGTCGCCCAGGCCGACGCCGTAGAGATGCAGCGCCGGCGCGTCGGGCAATTGCGCCGCCTGTCTCTGCGCTTCGCGCTGCGGTGCATGGCGGCTGCCGAACTGGATGCCGGCAACCCGCAAGGTAGTGACCGTTCCCTGCACCAGGTCCAGTGCCAGGGCGGGTCGGGTTGAGCGGCCAAGCGGCTGCCAGGGTCGGCCAGCGTGCCCCGATCAGGCGCATTTGCGCTTGTCTCAGCTCTGATGCGGAATCGGGCGGTGCAGCGGCCAATTCCGCGCCGCCCTGCGCGTCACCCTGTTGCAGTCCCAAACCGTCCACCTGGCTTACTCGCCAGACCCCGGGAAACCGATGCTACCCAGCGCATGTATCGGGTCGTGGGGAGAGAAGGCGGCGCTTTCCGGCACGAAACGCGCGCTGGTTCGCGCCCATGCGCTGCGCTGTCGGCTCCATTCTGGTTTCCCGCAGTGTTTGCGTTGCAAGCCAACTTGACAGATGTTCGGACGGCCTCGCTGTCATCACTGGAACTCGTCCACGGCACTGGGATGGCACCGACCTGCGGGTTCGCTTCACGGAGCAGACGGGCAGTGCACGAGGTCATCGCGCCACGCTGGCCTGTCTCGAGCGGTGCCCCCAGTGCCTGCATGAATGCCTGGGCCAGCGCGAGCTGAGCCAGGCCCACGGAATCGTCCGCTGACGCGCCTGCGCGATCGATCCCTGCCCGAAGACCATGGTGGCACAGCCGGCGCTTTGGAACAGCCCGGCCCTGGTGCGCGGCGCATCGGTGCCATCGCATGGCCGATCTGCCGCCGCTTCGTCGTGGCCGCGCAGCTCGTGCCCACCTTTGCGATCCGTGCTGCCCGGTGCCGCCTGTAGCGCGATCTGCGGGCTGGCGGTGGAACCGTCCGCCGCGCTGCCGCTGGCAGCGCTGGTGACCGGTGTCGTCGAGCCCGGGCTGCACAAGCGCGTGGTGCGGGTGCCGTGCGGTGCCAATCTCGTCCCGGTCAAGCAGACCCGAATCCGCAGCGCGCCGCGCGACGCCGCGAGGCCGCGGCACAATGTCCGCCTCGATGCGCAAGCGGTGCCTGTCCTTCGTCCTGCCCTTGTTGCTGCTTTTCGCGCAGCAGGGCGCGCTGCGGCACGAGATCGGGCACCTGCAGCGCCAGGCGCCCACCGAAGCGCCGGCCGGGGCCAAGCACCATGGCGCCGACAGGGTGTGCGAGACCTGCCTGGCCTACGGGGTCATCGGCGCGCTGGCCCAGCCAACCGTGCCGGCGCTGCTGCTGGCGGATGTGCACGACGTGGTGCCGAGCCGCGTCGACGTGGTCACGCTCGCTGCCGACGCTCCCTCACCGCGCAGTCGCGGTCCGCCCTGGGCTCTCTAGTCCGACCGCCGCTTTGCCGTTGCGCCGCGCCCTGGAACGGGGCGCCGCAGCGCGCGCATTCCATGCTCAGACCTAGAGAGTCCTCGATGCCCCTGCCCCATTCCCTGCATTTGCAGGCGCGCTCCACGCTGCCCGTGCGCCGACGCCGGCGCGCCCTGGTCCTGGCGCTGGCCAGCGCCTTTCCCCTGTGGCCGCTGGCGGCGCGGGCCGACGCGTCGGCACCCGCGAGCGCCGCATCCGCACCGGCGCCCGCGGGCGCCGCGTCGGCTCCTGCCGCCGGCAGCGCCGCCGCCGACGTCGGAAGCCAGACCGTGGTCGTCAAGTCGGCGCGCGAGCGGCTCGATGCTGCCCGCAACGGCCTGTCGCCGGACACTGGAAGCAGCATCTACCGCGTCGAGCAGGCCGACATCAAGAACCTGCCGCTGGGCGACGCCACGCCGCTGAATCAGGTCATCCTGCAGACGCCGGGGGTGGTGCAGGACTCGTATGGCCAGCTCCACGTGCGCGGTGACCACGCCAACGTGCAGTACCGCATCAACGGTGTGATCATCCCCGAGTCGATCAGCGGCTTCGGCCAGTCGCTGGAGACTCGTTTCGCCGACCACCTCAGCGTGCTCACCGGCGCACTGCCGGCGCAGTACGGCTACCGCACCGCGGCGGTGGTGGACATCCAGAGCAAGGGCGAGGCGATGCCCGAAGGCGGCAGCGTCGACCTCACCGGCGGCTCGAACGACCACAAGGAGGCCAGCGCCGAGGTGCACGGCAGCCACGACGGCTTCAGCTACTACCTCACCGGCTCGGCGCTGCACGACGGCCTGGGCATCGAGAACCCGACCCCCGACCGCAAGGCGCTGCACGACACGACGAACCAGGGCAAGGGCTTCGGCTATCTCTCGTATCTGCTGAGCAACGACAGCCTAGTGAGCGTGCTGTTCGGCGTCAGCGACAACCGGTTCCAGATCCCCGACGTGCCTGGGCAGACGCCCGAGTTCTCGCTCGCCGGTGCGCCGCCGGTCGACTCGGCCACGCTCGACGCGAACCAACGCGAGCGCAACCGCTACGCGGTGCTGTCGTACCAGGCCACGCTCGGACCCGCGGTGGACTACCAGGCCTCGGTTTTCACTCGCAGCACCGACGTCCACTACCAGCCCGACCAGGTCGGCGACCTCGTGTTCAACGGCGTGGCCGCCGACATCCTGCGCAGCAACAAGGCCAATGGCGTGCAGGCTGACCTGAGCTGGCGGCTGAATCCGCAGCACACGCTGCGCACCGGCCTGTTCATGCAGGAGGAGACTTACGACGCGACCACCACCTCGCAGGTCTTCCCGGCCGACGCCGACGGCAACCAGACCAGTGACGTGCCGATCACGATCCCCGACGACACGCGCATCACGGGGCATCTGTGGGGCCTGTACGCGCAGGACGAGTGGAAGCTCCGTCCCGGGCTGACCTTCAACTACGGCCTGCGCTACGACAAGGTGAACACCGTCGTCGACGAGAGCCAGCTCAGCCCGCGCCTGGGTCTGGTGCTGGACCTGAGTTCCACGGTGCGCGTGCATGCCGGCTACGCGCGCTACTTCACCCCGCCGCCGACCGAGCTGATCGACACGACCTCGGTGCAGAAATTCCTCGGCACGACGAACGCGCTGCCGTCGGACGCCAACACCGCGGTGCGCTCGGAGAAGTCGAACTACTACGACGCCGGCCTGTCGTGGCAGGTCACGCCGAAGCTGACGATGGGGCTGGACGGCTACAACCGGCGCGTCGAGCACCTGCAGGACGAAGGCCAGTTCGGCAACGCGCTGATCTTCTCGGCCTTCAACTACAGCCAGGGCCGCATCTACGGGCTGGACCTGTCGGCGACCTACAAGGACCGGGCGTTCAGCGGTTACGTCAACTTCGGATTCACGCACGCGATGGCGCTCGGGGTCGAGACTGGCCAGTTCAACTTCGACGCCGACGAACTGGCCTACATCGCAGACCACTGGGTCCACCTGGACCACGAGCAGCGCTACAGCGGCTCGGCGGGGCTGAGCTGGCGCCTTGGGGCCGACACCGGCGTCGCGCTCGACGGGCTGTTCGGCACCGGCCTTCGCAACGGCTTCGCCAATACCGGGCACCTGCCTGGGTATGCGACGCTGAACCTGTCGGCGACGCACGACTTCGACTTCGGCACCGTCTTCGGCAAACTCGAGACGCGGGTGGCGCTGATCAACGTCGGCGACCGCATCTACGAGCTGCGCGACGGCTCGGGCATCGGCGTTGGCGCGCCGCAGTATGGCCAGCGGCGCGGCCTGTACGTCACGGTGAGCAAGTCGTTCTGAATCCTGGCGCCGGGCCGCGGGTCGCGCCGATATCATCGGCCGCGTGACGACCGACCCGCTGGCTCAGCGTTACGCTCGCGTCCGCGCTCAAAGCCTGGCCCTCGCCGAGGGCCTGAGCGAGGCCGACTGCCAGGTCCAGTCGATGCCCGACGCCAGTCCGGTGAAGTGGCACCTGGCCCACGTCACCTGGTTCTTCGAGACCTTCGTGCTCGAGCGCTTCGAGCCCGGCTTCGCGCCGCACCATCCGGCGTTCCGCGTCCTCTTCAACAGCTACTACAACGGTGTCGGCGAGCAGCATCCGCGGCCGCAGCGCGGGCTCGTCACGCGGCCCGATCTGGCCGCGGTGCGTGCGTATCGCGCGGTAGTCGACGAGCGCATGGGGGCCTTGCTGCGCACACCGCCTGCGGCCGAACTGGCGGCGGTCGTCGAGCTCGGCCTGCAGCACGAACAGCAGCACCAGGAACTGGTGCTGACGGATCTGCTGCACCTGTTCTCGTGCAACCCGCTGGCACCTGCCTACCGTCCGGCCGCGCCGACGACGGCACGTGCCGAGGCAGCGTCGCCGGCCTGGGTACCGTTCGAAGGCGGTGCAATCGAGATCGGGCACGCGGGCGGCGGCTTCGCGTTCGACAACGAGACCGCGCGCCACCGCCACTGGCTGCGGCCCTACGCGCTGGCGAACCGGCTCACGACGCAGGGCGAGTGGCTGGCTTTCATCGCCGACGGTGGCTACCGCGACCCGCGCTGGTGGCTGGCAGCGGGCTGGGACTGGGTGCGCGCCAACGGCGTCGAGGCGCCGCTTCACTGGCGGCGCGAAGCCGGGGAACCGTGCGGCGCATGGCAGCGCTTCACGCTGCGCGGCCTGCTGCCGCTGGACCCGCAGGCGCCGGTGGCGCAACTCAGCCTGTACGAGGCAGACGCCTTCGCCCGCTGGAGCGCCGTGCAGCAGGGCAAGCCGCTGCGCCTGCCCACCGAGGCCGAGTGGGAGCATGCGGCCGCGCCGCTGGCGCAAGACGCCGTCGCCGCGGGCAACTTCGTCGAGTCGCAGGCGCTGATGGCGCTGCCGGCCGCGCCATCGGACGGCGCGGCCGGTCCGCCGATGCAACTCTTCGGCGACCTCTGGGAGTGGACGACCAGTGCCTACCTGCCGTACCCCGGCTTTCGGGCCTGGGAGGGCACCGTGGGCGAATACAACGGCAAGTTCATGGTCGACCAGACCGTGCTGCGCGGCGGCTCGTGCGCGACACCGCGTTCGCACATCCGGGCCAGCTACCGCAACTTCTTTCCGGCCGCGACGCGCTGGCAGTTCAGCGGGTTGCGCCTGGCGCGCGACCTGGACTGACCCGTGCCGCCTGCCGGCACCCGGATCAACCGGTGCGCGTGTCGGCGCCCGACTCGGCCTCGGCGTCGTCGCGGCGCAGATGGATGAGCCCGTTGGTGTAGTTGTATTCGAAGACCTCGCCGTGGCGCCCCCATTCGATGGCGGTGCGCATCACGCGCTCGGCCTCGGCCTCGTCCAGGCTCTGGCGCAGCAGGCGCAGGAACGGTTCTTCGGGCAGCTCTCCGGAGGGCTCCTGGTCGAGGCTGTGGCGGATGTGCGCCACCAGCGGCACGCGGGCCAGCAACTGGCGGCCGAAGATGTCCTGCCGCGCGTGGTACGGCTGCTCGACGTACTGCCTGCCGAGCGGCGTGATGTGCAGGTCGCCGTCGGCCAGGCGCGAGAACTCCAGCAGCGACAGCGCCTGCACCAGCGGCAGCAGCTCGTCGTCGGTGAGCTCGGTGACCTCGGCCAGCTTGGGCAGGTCGGCGCGGCCGGCGAACTCGTCGTCGAGCAGCATCTCGAGCAGGCCCTCCATGCGTGCCACGTCGGCCTGCGGCAGGCGCTCGGCGAGGTTGATCCGGGCCGGCTCGGCGGTCGGCCTGCCGGCACGCGTGTGGCCGGCGGTCATCAGCGCATACACCTCGTCGACCAGCATGCGCACTTCCGCGCCCTCGGCGTCGCGCGGCCGCGGTAGCCGCACGGCGAGCTGGAAACGCACCCGTCCCGGGTCGCTGGCGAAGACGAGCACGCGGTCGGCCATCAGCACCGCCTCCTCGATGTTGTGCGAGACGACCAGGATCGCCTTGGTCGGCATCGCACCGCTGCCCCACAGCTCGAGGATGTCCTCGCGCAGGCGCTCGCCGGTGAGCACGTCCAGCGCCGAGAAGGCCTCGTCCATCAGCAGCACCTCGGGCTCGACCACCAGCGCACGCGCGATGCCCACGCGCTGGCGCATGCCGCCAGAGAGTTCACGCGGCAGCGCGCCCTCGAAGCCGGCCAGGCCGATCAGCTCGATCGCGCGCTCGGCGCGCTTCTCGCGCTCGGCAGGCGGCATGCCGCGTGCCTCAAGCCCCAACTCGACGTTCTGCTGCACCGTCAGCCACGGGAACAGCGCAAACGATTGGAACACCATGCTCACGCCGCGCGCCGGCCCGTACAGCGGCTGGCCGCGGTAGCTGACCTCGCCGACGTCGACGCCGACCAGCCCGGCCAGGATCCGCAGCATCGTGCTCTTGCCCGAGCCCGACTGGCCGAGCAGGGCCACGATCTCTCCCTCGGCCAGCCGGAAGTCCACTCCCTCGAGCACCGAGCGCGCGCGGCCGTCGGCCGAGCGGAACGACTTGCCCACGCCCTTGAGTTCGACGATCGCGTCCGACATGCACTGGCTCCTTCTCGGCGATGTCTTTTCAGAAATGCATCCGGTCCTCGGCCATCTCGTACAGACGCCGCCAGACGAAATGGTTCATCGCCATCACGAACACGCACATCACCGAGATGCCCAGCGCGATGCGCGGAAAGTCGCCGACGGCGGTCATGTGCGCGATGTAGCTGCCCAGGCCGTCGGCCTCCAGCGTCGTGTTGCCCCAGGTCACGTACTCGGCCACGATGCTCGCGTTCCACGAGCCGCCGCTGGCGGTGATGGCACCGGTGACGAAGCTCGGGAACACCGCCGGCAGCAGGTAGCGGCGCCACTTCAGCCAGCCCGACAGGCCCAGATTCTGCGCCGCGTAGCGCAGCTCGGTGGGCACGGTGGAGGCGCCGGCGATGACGTTGAACAGCAGGTACCACTGGGTGCCCAGCACCATCAGCGGCGAGAGCCAGAAGTTCGGGCTCAGGTGCCAGTGCACGATCAACCCCACCGCCACCGGGAACATCAGGTTGGCCGGAAACGCGGCCAGGAACTGCGCCACCGCCTGCAGCCGCCCCGCCCAGCGCGGGTTCATGCCGACCCAGACGCCGACCGGCACCCACACCAGCGCGGCCAGCGCGATCAGCACGACGACGCGGACCATCGTGTAGCAGCCGAGCACGAAGACGTGCAGCACCTCGCCGATGCCGACGCCGCTGCCGACGAAGCGCACCAGCCAGAACAGCGCCAGCAGCACCGCGGCGGCGAGCACCGCGTCGCCGACGCGGGCGACGGTCGGGTGGGGCGGCAGGGCGCGGGCGCGGATCGAGGTGCCGTCGTGGTCGAGACGGAACAGCAGCAGCGTGCGCTCGAACTGCCGCACCAGCGCCAAGCCCAGGCTCTGCAGGCGGTCGGTGCGGCGCACCCAGGTCAGCAGCCACGAGTCCGGGCTGGCTTCGCTGCTGCCTTCCTCGAAGCGGAACTTGTCGGCCCAGGCGATCAGCGGACGGAAGAAGAGCTGGTCGTAGAGCAGGATGCCGATGAACATGCCGCCGATGGCCCAGCCGATCGCGGTCATGTCCTTGGCCTCGATTGCCAGCGCGATGTACGAGCCCACGCCGGGCAGCTTGATGTTCTGGTTGCTGACCGAGATCGCCTCCGACGCGACGACGAAGAACCAGCCGCCGGACATCGACATCATCATGTTCCACAGCAGCCCGGGCATTGCGAACGGCATGCCCAGGCGCCAGAAGCGCTGCCAGCCCGAGAGCTGGAACACGCGCGCCGCCTCCTGCAACTCGGCCGGCACGGTGCGTAGCGACTGGTAGAGGCTGAACGCCATGTTCCAGGCCTGCGACGTGAAGATGGCGAAGATCGCCGCGCATTCCACGCCCAGCAGATTGCCCGGGAACAGGGCGATGAAGCCGGTGACGGTGATCGACAGGAAACCCAGGATCGGGATCGACTGCAGGATGTCGAGCAGTGGCACCATCACGCGTTCGGCAGCGCGCCACTTGGTGGCGATGGCCGCGAACGCGCAGGCGAAGACCAGCGACGCCCCCAGCGCCAGGAACATCCGCAGCGTGGTGCGCAGCAGGTAGTACGGCAGCATCCAAGGATCGAGCGTGAGCGGAAGCTGCTGCCCGACGGCGTAGGGCCGCGCCATCTGCGAGCCGGCGTAGGCCAGCGCGAACAGCAACGCCAGCACCAGCGGCAGCAGCGCCAGGTCCCAGCGGTTGCCGCCGGCCTCGACCACCTGGCGCGGGAAGAAGGTCTTGTTGATCATCGCGGCTGGACGTGGGTCGCGGGGCAGGGCGGGCAAAACCAGCAATTGTGGCCGCAGTGTGAGTCTGCGCGATGACGCCGGCAGCCTGCGATATCGCCATGGCGCCCGCGCGGTGGTCGGATTGCCGGCGCCCGGTCACCTTGCCATCAGGGTCGACCCGGCCGGACGACGCCTGCGCGGTCCAGCCGCGCTAGGATGAAGTCCTGTCCTGAGCCGGTTGGCGCGCGCCCGTGCGACCCGGTGCTGCAGGTGCCGTCCCCGCGCCGCTGTCCAACCGAGGTACCGATGCACCCCCGCGTTCCCACCTTCCTGAGCTGCCCGCCGCCGTCCGGCCTCGATCCCGCGGCCGAGCTCGCCGCCGGACTGATCCGCCGGCCCGCGGCGGTCTCGCCCAAGTTTTTCTACGACCGCCTGGGCTCGGCGCTGTTCGCGGCCATCACCGAGCTGCTCGAGTACTACCCCACGCGCACCGAGGCGGCGATCTTCGCTGCGCGGGGCGGGGAGATCGCCGCCGTCCTGCGCGCCGCCTTGCCGGCAGGCTTCGACCTCGTCGACCTCGGCGCGGGCGACGGCGCCAAGGCGGCCAGCCTGTTCGACACGCTTCAGCCCGGGCGCTACGTCGCGGTGGACATCTCCGAGGCCTACCTGCGCCAGTCGCTGCAGTCGCTGCAGCTGCGCTTCCCAGCGCTGGAGATGGTCGGCGTGGGGATGGACTTTGCGGCCCGACTGGCGCTGCCGACGGGCCTGCCGGCGGGGCCGGCGCTGGTGTTCTACCCCGGCTCGAGCATCGGCAACTTCGCCCCACGCGAAGCGCTGCGGCTGCTTTGCGAGGCGCGCGAGCTCGCGCGCGGCGGGGCGCTGCTCATCGGCGCCGACCTCGTCAAGCCCGCAGCCATGCTCGAAGCCGCTTACGACGACCCCCTGGGCGTGACCGCCGCCTTCGATCGCAACCTGCTGCGCCATGCCAACGCCCTGCTCGGCAGCGATTTCGACCTGCGCGACTGGGCCCACAAGGCGCTCTACAACGGCGCCGAATCGCGCGTGGAGATGCACCTGCTGGCTCGGCGCGACCTGCAGGTGCGCTGGCCCGGCGGCGGGCGCGACTTCGCCGCTGGCGAGGGCATCCACACCGAGAATTCGTACAAGTGGGAGCCTGCGGGCTTCGAGGCCCTGCTGCGCGATGCCGGCTGGCGCCATGTGCAGCGCTTCAGCGATGCGCGCGGCTGGTTCGGCATCTTCACGGCCAAGGCGTAGGCCGGGCCCGGCGGCTCTGCTCGGGGTTCGGGCCAGACCGACGCTGGCGCCAGCCCGTCGCAGGCCCGCATGTCCGACATCGCAACGAACCCCAGACCCGCCGCCCCGAACCCCGCCTGACCTCGCTCTCGCACGGCGGCGGCAGCTGCGGCTGCAAGATTGCGCCCGGCGTGCTGGCCGACATTCTGCGCGGCACCTCGGCGCTGCCGGTGCGACCCGAGCGGCTGGTGGGCATCGAGACCGCCGACGACGCCGCGGTCTGGCGCCTGAACGACGAGCAGGCGCTGGTCGCGACGACTGATGTCTTCATGCCCACCGTCGATGAGGCGTTCGATTTCGGCCGCATCGCCGCCACCAACGCGAGCAGCGACGTCTATGCGATGGGCGGCCGGCCGATCTTCGCGCTGGCGCTCGTGGGCATGCCGATCGGCGTGCTGCCCACCGCCACCATCGGCCGCATCCTCGAAGGCTGGGCCGCGGCCTGCCGCGACGCGGGCATCCCGATCGCCGGCGGCCATACCATCGATTCTGTCGAGCCGATCTACGGCCTGGTCGCGATCGGCCTCGTCCACCCGGGTTGCGTCAACCGCAACGCCGACGCGCGGCCGGGACACGCGCTGGTGCTGGGCAAGCGGCTGGGCGCGGGCGTGATGTCGGCGGCGCTGAAGAAGGACCGGCTGCCAGCCAGCGGCTACGCGCAGAGGGTGACCACGATGACTCAGCTCAACACCCCGGGGCCCGATCCGGCGGCGCTGGCCGGCGTGCATGCGCTGACCAACGTCACCGGCTTCGGGCTCGCCGGCCATGCACTGGAGATGGAGCGTGGCGCCGGCTGTCAGGTGCGCATCGAGTGGGCGCGGATGCACTTGCTCGGCGGCGTTCGGGATCTCGCTCTCGAGGGGCTGGACACCGGTGCGTCGGGCCGCAACTGGGCGACGTACGGCGCCGAGGTGGCGCTTCCTGCAGGCTTCGCGGCCGCCGCCCGGCCCTGCTCAGCGACCCGCAGACCAGCGGCGGCCAGCTCGTCGCTTGCGACGCGGCGGCGGTGGCCGACGGCTCGCGGTCTTGCGGCGCCACGGCTTCGGTTCGGCGGCGCAGATCGGCAGCATCGCGGACCGCGAGCCCGGCAGCCCCTCCTCGCCGGTCGTCGCCTGACGCGGGCGGCTCCCCGGGGTCGTTACGGCGCCGGCAGCCGCTCCAGGAAGGCCTGCACCGGCCGTACGCTGCGCTCGGGGTCTTCCTCCTGCGGCACATGGCCCAGGTCGTCGAAGACGACGAGCTGGCTGCCGTGGATCTGCTGCTCGAAGACCTTCGCGACGGCGGGTGGGATCAAGCGGTCGTGCCCGCCCCACAGGATCAGCGTCGGCAGCTCGAGCGTGGCGATGCGCGCGGCGCCTTGGCCGATGTCCAGGTGCTGCAGGCGCTGCGCCAGCGCATGGCGGTTGCCTTCGCGCAGCGCGAGCTCGAAATAGCGGTCTACCAGCGCGGGCGTGACCTTGGCCGGGTCGCCATAGACCTGGGCCAGCCCCTGCTCGACGAGCGAACGCGGCAGCACCCATTCGCTGATCCGGTTGAGCACCGGGATGCGCGCGATCACCCAGCCCAGCGGCGGGAGCGACTTCGGGCGGACCCTGGGCCCTGACGCATCGACCAGGATCAGCGCCGCGACCCGCTGCGGCGCGAGCGCCGCGGTACGCCACGCGACCTCGCCGCCGAGCGAATTGCCGCCGATCACGACGCGCCGCAGCTTCATCGCGTCGAGCAGATCGACCGTGAAGCGGGCCAGCGCGTCGCCGCTGTAGTCGTCAGGCGGGTAGGGGCCCGTGAACGGCCCGGTCAGGCCGAAGCCCGGCAGGTCGAACGTGATCACCCGGTGCCGGTCCTTCAGCGCGCGGACCCAGCCTTCCCAGGTGTGCAGGCTGGCCGAGGTGCCGTGGATCAGGACCACCGGCAGCGGATCGTCGGTCGGGCCTTGGTCGCGGAAATGCACGATCTGCCCTCGCAAGTCCATGAAATCGGATGGCGGCGGCGCCCAGCGTGCGACCAGCGTCTGCACCGGTCGGTCGGGCGCGTACGACAGCGCCAGGGCGAGCGCGCTCAGCAACACGAGCCCGCCGAAGGCGCGCAGCAGCCATTCCGTCATCGGCGGCCATTCTAGGCAGGCACGATCGGGCCGCTGCCTAGAATGGCGTCATGGTGCGTCGTGACGCTGAGGAAGAACTGGATCCCAAAGGGGGAGGTTCGACC